>JAWKYE010000091.1:0-1014 GCA_041396665.1 Burkholderiaceae bacterium | reverse complement strand
AGATCCTCATTGCCACCGGCGGGTGGCCGTCGAAGCCGGACATCCCGGGCGCCGACCTGGCGATCACCTCGAACGAGATCTTCGATCTGCCGGCGCTACCGGCCAGCCTCGTCATCGAGGGCGGTGGCTACATCGGCGTCGAATTCGCCTGCATGCTGGCCCGCATGGGGGTGGCGGTCACGCTGCTCTATCGTGGCCCGAAGATTCTGCGCGGCTTCGATGAAGACCTTCGCGACCACCTGACAGCGGCAATGCTGGCGGCCGGCATCGAGATCCGACTCAACTGCCAGGTCAGCGCCGTCGCCAAGGCGGCGGACGGCCTGGTCATCGAATTGGACGACGGCTCGACCCTGCAGGCGGGTCAGTTGATGCTGGCCACCGGGCGCAGGCCCAATACCGCCGGCCTCGGCCTGGAGCGGGCCGGCGTAGAACTGGACGGCGCCGGCGCCATCGCGGTGACTGCCGATTCGCGCACGTCGGTCGACAACATCTGGGCCGTCGGCGACGTGACGAACCGGCTGGCGCTGACCCCGGTGGCGATCCGCGAGGGCCATGCGTTTGCCGACACAGTGTTTGGCAAGCGTGCCTGGATCTGCGATCACTCGATGGTGCCAGCCGCAGTGTTCGCCACGCCCGAGATCGGCACGGTCGGCCTGTCCGAAGCCGAGGCGCGCGCCACCGGTCGGGCGATCGACATCTACCGCTCGACGTTCCGGCCGATGACCAACGTGCTTTGTGAAAAACCCGAGCGGATGCTGATGAAACTGGTCGTCGACCAGGCGAACGACCGGGTGCTGGGGGTGCATATCTGCGGCGCCGATGCCGCCGAGATCGTCCAGATGGCGGCGATCGCGCTCAAGATGGGGGCGACCAAGGCGCAGTTCGACGAAACGGTCGCGCTGCATCCGTCGGCCGCCGAGGAACTGGTGACGATGCGCACGCCGGTCGCCTGACCGGCGGCCGGGCGCCAAATCGATCACGCGTGCGGGTCCGCACGCGCGGACCTTATCGTGA
>JAWKYE010000090.1:0-1031 GCA_041396665.1 Burkholderiaceae bacterium | reverse complement strand
CGCGCGACAGCAGGTCCCATTCGCGCCACGGCGCGATCACCTTGACATCGGGCATCAGCGCGTAGGCGCCCAGCTCGAAGCGGACCTGGGCGTTGCCCTTGCCGGTGGCGCCGTGCGAGATCGCATCGGCGTTCTCGAGGGCGGCGATCTCGACCAGGCGCTTGGCGATCAGCGGCCGGGCGATCGAGGTGCCCAGCAGGTACTCGCCTTCGTAGACGGTATTGGCGCGAAACATCGGGAACACGAAGTCGCGCACGAATTCCTCGCGCAGATCGTCGATGTAGATGCTCTTGACCCCGGCCGCCTTGGCCTTGGCGCGGGCCGGTTCGAGCTCTTCACCCTGGCCGATGTCGGCCGTGAAGGTGACCACCTCGCATTGGTACTCGTCCTGCAGCCATTTCAGGATGACCGAGGTATCGAGACCTCCCGAGTAGGCGAGAACGACTTTCTTGATGTCACTCATTGCGTGTTTTGCCCGACAGAAGTCAAACCGGGCATTATAGGGGCTGGCGCGTAGGCGCTGCATCTTTTTGATCCCCTGCACGCCGCCTGATTCCTTGCTGCCCACCGACACCCGGGTCTTCGCCCACCGTTCTTTCCGGATCTTCTGGCTGTCACGCATCGCGGGCAACCTGGCCTTCCAGATGCAGGTGGTTGCAGTCGGCTGGCAGGTGTTCTCGCTCACCGGCGATCCGCTCGACCTGGGGCTTGTCGGCCTGATCCAGTTCCTGCCGGCGATCCTGCTGATGCTGGTGGTCGGGCAGGTGGCCGACCGCTACGATCGGCGCCGCGTCATCCTGTGGGCGCGGCTCGCGCTGGCCGCGTCGATCGGCGCCCTGGCGCTGGCCTCGGCCAGCGGCGAGGTCAGTCGCAACCTGATCTTCGCGATCGTGTTCTTCATCGGCGCCGCGCAGGCGTTCCAGATGCCGACCTCGCAGGCGATCATCCCGGGCCTGGTGCCGGCGGCCCTGCTGCCCAAGGCGATCGCGTGGTCCTCGATCGGCTTTCAGGGCTCGTCGATCTTCGGACCG
>JAWKYE010000089.1:0-1043 GCA_041396665.1 Burkholderiaceae bacterium | reverse complement strand
ACCCGCGCGGCCAGTGTCCGGCCTTGGCGCTGGACGACGGGCAGCACATCACCGAGATCACCGCGATCTGCGAGTACCTCGAAGAAAAATATCCGTCGCCCCCGCTGATCGGCGCCACGGCCGAGGAGCGGGCCCGGACCCGGATGTGGGTGCGCCGGATCGATCTGTCGATCTGCGAGCCGCTGGCCAACGGCTACCGCGCCGCCGAAGGTCTGAAGATGTTCAAGGATCGCTTTCGCGTGCTGCCCGAGGCGGCTGACGGCCTGAAGGCGATCGCGCGCGATAACCTTGCCTGGCTCGATGCCAACCTGGGCTCGCGCCCGTTCATCTGCGGCGATCGCTTCTCGCTGGCTGACATCCTGCTCTACGCGTTTCTCGTGTTCGGTGCCAGGGTAGGCCAACCGGTCGATCCCGCACTGTCCCACATCACGGCCTGGATGGAAGGCATCGCCTCCCGCCCCAGCGCCAAGGCCTGACCCTTTCCACCACCCTATGCCTGCACGAGCGCCATGAAATTCTACGATTGCCAGACCGCCCCGTCGCCGCGCCGCGTGCGCATGTTCATCGCCGAGAAAGGCCTGACGATTCCCACGGTCGAGATCAACCTGCGCGAGAACGAACAGCTATCCGAGGGCTTTTTGCAGATCAACCCGGACGCCACGGTGCCGGTGCTGGCGCTCGATGACGGCACCCGGCTGGTGAGCACCGCCGGATGTCGCGCCTACCTCGAAAGCCGCTACCCCGAGCCACCGCTGCTGGGCCGCGATCACGCCGAGAAGGGCCGTATCGCCGATCTCATCGGCAAGGTCGAGGCGGGCGGGCTGTCGGCCGTGGCCGAGGCCTTGCGCAACTCCGCGCGGGCCATGAAGGATCGCGCGTTGACCGGCCCGCACAACTACGAGCAGATCCCGGCGCTGGCCGAGCGCGGCAGGCTGCGCGCGCAACGCTTCTTCGCCACGCTCGATGGCCTGATCGCAGGGCAGCCGTTCCTAGCCGGCGACGCGTTCAGCGCCGCGGATATCGACGCGTTCATGTTCGTCGAG
>JAWKYE010000088.1:0-1057 GCA_041396665.1 Burkholderiaceae bacterium | reverse complement strand
CGGCACGCGTCGTGGCCGGCCGGATCGCGTGCAGGGCGCCGACGAACGCCGCCACCGCGGCGGCGGCCAGCACGCCGATGCCGTAGATGCCCGCCAGCGGCGCCAGCGCGAACAACGGCCCCTCGACATGGGCGTAGCCGATCGACAACCACGGGAACCCGGTGAACAGGTAGGCGCGCACGATTTCGCCGCCACCCCAGAGGGCGCCCAGCAACACGGCGGTGCGCCAGGACGGTGCGGCGCCGCTGCCGCGCCAGCGATGGGCCAACGCAAAGGCCAGCGCCCCGAACAGGGCCAGGTAGGCCGACAGCAACACCACCGCCAGCGCCGCCAGCGGGGCCGGCATGCCGCCGAAGTCGTGCATGCTGACGTACAGCCAGCACAGCCCCGCGGTGAAGGTGCCCAGGCCGAACAGCAGGCCGACCCAGGCGGCCTGGCCGGTCCGGGCCAAGCCTGGCCGGCGGCCCAGGCCGACGACCAGGCTCCAGGCCGCCGCCATGGCCAGCAGCTGGACCCAGCCTGTCGGGAACGGCGCGAACGAGGACGCGTGCACGAGGCCGGCCAGCAGCGCCAGAGGCGCGCGCCAGCGCATCGTGGCCTTGGCAGGCATCGTCAAGTGCGGCGACGCGATGCGGCGTCAGCCGTCGTCGCTGGTCGTGATCGGACGGCTCTTGCCGCGCTCGACCAGCAGCATCTGCAACTGGCGCGGGTCGGTGCGAAGCACTTCAAAGCGCAGGCCTTCGAGCACCACCTTCTCGCCGCGGCGCGGCACGCGACCGAACTGGTCGGTGACATAGCCGCCGATGGTGTCGAACTCGTCATCGGGGATAGCGGTGCCGAATGCCTCATTGAATTGCTCGATCTCGGTGATCGCCTGGACACGGTAGCGGGTGACCGACGCGTTTTCCTCGATGGCCACGATGTGGTCGCTCTCCTCGTCGAAATCGTATTCGTCCTCGATCTCGCCGACGATCTGCTCGAGCACGTCCTCGATGGTGATCAGGCCCGAGACACCACCGTACTCGTCGACCACGACGGCCAGGTGGTTGCGGTTGAG
>JAWKYE010000087.1:0-1059 GCA_041396665.1 Burkholderiaceae bacterium | reverse complement strand
TGGGCAGTGAATTGCCCAAAATGCCGGGAAACCCGCCGGCCGGCTAAGATGTGTGATCGCTTGTCCAGGGGGCTGGTCTCAGTCGCCTGGCTTTGGTCATCCATCAACCGTGAGTCATGGAATGTCAATCGAGGTCACCCCTATCCCCGACAGTTTCGCCGCGATGGTTTCCGGCATCGAGATCTCCGGTAACGCCGCGCCCGAAGACGTCGCCCGTACCCGCCAGGCGCTGCTCGATCACGGCGTGATCGTGATCCGTGGTCAGCAGTTCGATGACCACCAGCACGTTGCCTTCAGCCGGCTGTTCGGCGAGATCGAGTTGCACACGCAAAAGGCCTGGCTGCTGCCAGACCTGCCCGAGATCCTCGCGCTGAACAACCGGGGCGAGCGAGGCACCAAGCCGATCATGAACGGCGGCGCCTACTGGCACAGCGATGTCAGCTACAAGGCCCGCCCGCCGATCGGCTCGCTGCTGCACGGCATCGAAGTGCCCCCCGAGGGCGGCGACACGCTCTACGCAGACATGTGCGGCGCCTACGAGGCGCTGAGCGATGAGATGAAGGCCCGCCTGGCCGGTCTGCGCGCAACGCACAGCTACGTGCAGCGATACGAGGCAATGTCTGCCGACGATCCGGAGCGCCCCCAGCTGACCGCGCAGCAGTTGGCCGAGGTGCCGGCGGTCAGCCACCCGGTGGTGCGAACCAATCCCGAGAGCGGCCGCAAGGCGCTGTACATCAACGAAGGTTTCACCGTCGCCATCGAAGGGCTGCCGCAGCACGAGGGCCGCGCGCTGCTCGATGAGTTGTTCACTCACAGTACCGACGAGCGCTTTCGTTATCGCCATCGCTGGCAGGCTGGCGATCTGGTGATCTGGGACAACCGCACCACGATGCACTGCGCGACCGCCTACGACCGGCGCCACGCCCGCAACCTGCACCGCACGACCATCGTCGGCGACGTGCCGGTCTAAGGGATACGCTCGGGCAGGTCCTGCCCGGCGATCGCCAGACTGCGGGCCAGCAGATCGAGGTCGCCCGCCTGGTGGGCCAGGACCAGGCC
>JAWKYE010000086.1:0-1066 GCA_041396665.1 Burkholderiaceae bacterium | reverse complement strand
CGAGGCGGCGCACGGATGCGACTTCATCGTGCACCTGGCGGCGCTGCTGACCACCGATTGCGCGGCAAACCCGGTGCTGGGTGCGCAGGTGAACCTGGTCGGCACGCTCAACGTGTTCGAGGCCGCCAGGTCAGCGGGCATCACCCGCATCGCCTACGCGAGCAGCGCCGGCGTGTTTGCGCCTGGCGATGGCGACCAGCCCCGGCCGATCACCCATTACGGCGCCTTCAAGCTGGCCTGCGAGGGCTGTGCGCGCGCCTACTGGCAGGCATCGGGCATCAGCAGCATCGGCTTTCGGCCGCTGATCGTCTACGGCCCCGGCCGCGAGAGCGGCCTGACCGCCGGCCCGTCGATCGCCTGCCGCGAGGCGGCGGCCGGCCGTCCGTACACCATCGGCTACCGGGGCAGATCCGACATGATCTTCGTCGACGATGTGGCCGCCGCATTCGAGGCGGCGGTGATCAAGCCGTTCGAGGGGGCGCATGCGTTCACGCTTTGCGGGGAACAAGCCGACGTGCCCGAGATCGTCGCGGGCATCCGCCAACAGGCGCCCGGCGCGGCGATCGACTGGGCGGGGCCGGCGCTGCCGATGGCCGAGGCAATCACGCCGGGCGATACCGAGCCGGTGCTGGGCGCGCTGCCGCGCACCTCGTTGGCCGAGGGCCTGGCGCGCACCATCGCGCACTATCGCTAGCGCTTGTTTCACCGTGTAGCGCCTATTTCACCGGCTTGAACGCGCTTGCTGAATCGATGCGTTGGCAATGCGTTGGCAGTTGGAGCACGCCGACCGCCAGGTCACGATCGAGGTGCGGGGCTGCTCAGTTGACCGCGACCAGCGCACCGCCCGATCGGCCCGCGGTACGCACGCTGGCCACTGCCGCCGCATGGGCCTCGTTGGCCCGCCTGATTGCGCCGGCCAATTCGACCTTGGACGGCACCTTGCGGCCCTGCGAGGCGATCCAGATGCGTTCGCGCATGCTGATCACCTTGGCGCCGTAACCGCCGTCGTGGCGCAGGTTGGCGGCGCCGACATAGTGCTTGAGTGCCCCCTGGACCGAACCGGTGC
>JAWKYE010000085.1:0-1082 GCA_041396665.1 Burkholderiaceae bacterium | reverse complement strand
CACGCCCAGCCACCAGCGCGGCCCGTGCGAGCGGATCCTGTCGGCCAGGCCCGCGTCGGCCAGCGGCTGGTCGGGGGCCATCGTCAGATTGGTCGTGACCGCGGCCAGCCCGAAGCGGCTGCCCATGTAGGGGTTGACCAGGGCGCCGCCGTCCGCTCCCGGCCCGGATTGCCATTGGCCCAATCCGCTGGCCACCGCCAGCCGGCCCAGGTCGACATCGGCGCAGGTGGCCGAGTGCGCCCGCGACTCGAACCCGAGCATGCGCAGGTAGCTGCTGAGCAGCACCGCGGTCTGCGCCGCCAGCATCGCCGCGCGCTGGGCCTGGGTGCCGCGAATCCAGTCGCAGCCGGCCTCGTTCTCGCCCGGGTCGCGCCAGTACTCGACGGCGAACACCAGCGCGTGATCGTGCGAATCGATCGGGCCGTGCACCTTGCGCGCCGAATCGAGCACGTCGGCGTAGATCATGTCCATGCCGGCGGCAAAGGTCTTGACCTGCCCCGACTCGAGCTCCGCCGCCAGCGCCGCCACCATCGGGTTACGAATGGGCTCCGCGAGCCGGGCCTGCGCCGGCACCCGGCAGACGCCGGCCGCCGTGGCATCGAAGTAATAGGCGGCGCTCTTCAGGTGCTGGCTGCGCGCCACTAAATCGTTCGGGATCTCCCCCGCGACCGGATTGACCTGCCCGTCGCGGACCACGTCGAACATCCCGATGAAGCGGGCCATCGCGTGGGACAACGACTCCGGGTCGGGATCGTCGAACGACAGCCGCTGCATTGGCGGCATCGCTGCCAGGTCGGGCAACGACGTCTGCCGCGCCAGCCGCTCGTGCGGATAAGGGCCGAGATGGAAGGGGCGACCTTTATAGGAAAACAGACGCATGACTATCCTGGTTGCGTGGCACCCGTGCATTCTGCTACAACATCCGTGGCGGGCGGCACGGTGGCAGAATCGAAGTGGCCCGGTGCCCCCAGGAGCGTTGCAGATGCAGTTTCGCCAGACCCGTTTCGCCGACGACCTGCTCGGCATCACCACCGTGCGTGCGATCGTGTTCATCGATGGGCAAAATTGCCCGGTCAGCGACG
>JAWKYE010000084.1:0-1118 GCA_041396665.1 Burkholderiaceae bacterium | reverse complement strand
GTGCGGATCGACGGCGAGCCGGCCCAGTGGGTCGAGTCCGAAGGGCGGCCGACGGTGTTGCTGGCCGCCGGGGAACACGTGATCACCGGCCGTTTCGAGTGGCAGCGCGCCCCCGAGTCGCTGGCGGTGAATCCGCAGACCGGGCTGGTGCAGCTACGCCGCGATGGCCAGGCCGATCGCTCACCGACCTGGCGTGACGGCCGCATCTGGCTGCGCCCTCCCGCCAGCGAACCGGCCGCCGCCACCCCCGAGGACAGCCTGCGCCTGCAGGTCAGCCGGCGCATCGCCGACGGCCATCCGCTGACGATGACCACGCACATGAAACTCGAGGTCGCCGGCAGCCCGCGCGAGCTGGTGCTGGGCAACCCGGTCAACGAGGGCTTCACCCCGATGGCCATGAGCGCCCAGCTGCCCGCCCGCATCGATCCCGATGGGCGGCTGCGTGTCCAGGTGAGGCCCGGCACCTTCTTCATCAATGTCACGAGCCGGGACATCGGGATCACCGAGCGCATCGCCTTCGCCGCACAACCCGAGCCGTGGCCGGAACAGGAGACCTGGGCGTTCCAGGCGTCGCCGGCCGACCGCATCGTCGACCTGCAGGGTCCGCCCCAGGTCGATCCGCGTCGCACGAACCTGCCGCAGGCCTGGCAGAACCTGCCCGCCTACCAGATGCAGCCCGGCCAGACCTTGTTGTTGCGCACCGAGAAGCGCGGCAATCCGGATCCGGAACCGGACCAGCTCAGCCTGGCCCGCGAACTCTGGCTGGACAGCGACGGCGGCGGCTACTCGGTCCGTGACCAGATCCGCGGCGCTCTCACGCGCACCTGGCGGCTGGACGCCGGCGAGCGGTTGTCGCTGGGCCAGGTCCAGGTCGATGGCCAGCCCCAGTTCATCACCGAGAACCCGACCAGCGCGGGCAACGGCGTCGAGTTGCGCCGTGGCCGGCTGAACCTCACGGCCGATGGCCGCATCGAAGGATCGATACGCGAACTGCCGATCCCCGGCTGGATGGCGGATTTTCGTGAGGTCGGTGCCACCTTGCACACGCCACCCGGCTGGCGCGTGCTGGCCGTATCGGGCGCCGACAACGTGCCCGGAGCGTGGATCGAGCGCTGGAC
>JAWKYE010000083.1:0-1156 GCA_041396665.1 Burkholderiaceae bacterium | reverse complement strand
CGGGCAGCTGCCCGCCCCACGGGGCGGTTTTGCGTGTGTGGCCTGCCGACCCGATAGAATCGGGAAAACACTGAAGCAGGACGGCGGCCGTTGCTCGGCGCATCCGGCGAATCGAGGCAACGATGATCAAACGCGTGCTCTTCATCATGCTCGACCAGATGCGTCGGGATCACCTGTCCTGCTACGGCCATCCGGCGATCCGGACACCGCACATCGATGCATTGGCGGCCCGGGGGTTGCGCTTCGAGCGCGCTTACGTTCAGGGCACGAGTTGCGGTAACTCGCGGGCTTCCTATTACACCGGCCGCCACGTGCGCTCCCATGGCGCAACCTGGAACGATGTGCCGTTCGATCTGGGCGAATGGACATTGGCCGACTACATGAAGTCGTGCGGCTTGCCGACCGTGCTGCTGGGCAAGACCCACATGCGCGCCGACAGCACCGGCCTCGAGCGGCTGGGCATCGATCCGCGATCCGAACTCGGGCGTTTCCTTGCCAGCGCCGGCTTCGCGGTGGGCGAACGGCACGATGGCCTGTATGGCACAGGGCCCGATGGCAACTACCATGACGAGGAGCCGCGCTACCACGACTGGCTGCGCGAGCGTGGCTTTGGTGGCGCGAACCCCTGGCAGGACTGGGCCAACGCGGTCGACTCGGACCGGGGCGAGATCCTCAGCGCCAACTTCATGCAGCACGCGCGCCGAGCGTCGCGCCTGCCCGCCGAGTTCTCTGAAACCGCCTACATGACCGACCGGGCGATCGAGTTCATCGACCAGTCCGGTGACGAGGGTTGGTGCCTGCACTTGTCGTACATCAAGCCGCACTGGCCCTACGTGGCACCCGATCCTTATCACGCGATGTACGGCCCGCAGGACATCCTGCCGGTTGTGCGGCACGACCGTGAACTGGTCGATCCGCATCCGGTCTACCAGGCCTTCACCCGGTCGCGTTGGTCAACGGTCTGGAACAAGCCGCAGGCCCGCGAAACGGTTGTCCCGGCCTACATGGGCATGATCGGCCAGATCGACGACCAGATCGGCCGCCTGACCGCGCACCTGGCCGCGCGCGGCCTGCTCGATTCGACGCTGATCGCGCTCACCGCCGATCACGGGGACTACCTTGGCGATCACTGGCTTGGCGAGAAGGACTTGTTTCA
>JAWKYE010000082.1:0-1156 GCA_041396665.1 Burkholderiaceae bacterium | reverse complement strand
GCACGACCGGCAGCTGGCGAACATCCTGCTCTGGTCACTGGGCGAGGGTGTCGATCGCTGGCTGAGCCAGGACGAGCCGCCCGCGCCGGATATTTCAGAGACCAAGGAATAGCCCGAACGACCCCGGCAACCTATCCGGCCAGCACCTGGCCCAGTTGCTCATCGCTGACCACCGGAACCATCTCGAACGACATCAGGTCGTTCCAGGCGTAAGCGAATTTCGATGCGGCGACTGGATCGTCGGCCTCGGTCAGCGAGAAGCCCCGACCGCCGGCCACGTCTGTCCAGCGACTCAGCAGCTTGACCCCAGGCGGCGGCACCCCGCCGGTTTCCATGAAGCGTTGAACGATGGCCTTGCGGTTCTCGGGGCGCCACCGATAGATTGTCAGGTAGACCATGTCGTCTCCATTTGGTGAACTTGAGGATCGAGCTTCAGCCTATCCGAACAGCCCCACGACTTCATACTCACAATGGAGCATCTGCGTGAGAGAAAGCAGGACGAGCCGCTTGCTCTCCGACGTGATCGAAAAAAAATGGGGACCCCGCCTTGCAGCCGGGTCCCCACTGACGCGGTAGCAACCAGGATCAGAGCAGCGGCTGCGTCTCCTGCCAGCTGACGGATACCGCGGCGACATCCACCGGCACCTCCACCGGGGCCGCGACACTGGCGACCGAGACCGGGGCATCGGCGGCGGCATCGCCAGGCAGGACCGACTCGCCCGGATCCACCAACAGGTCGGTCGGGATGCCGGCGACCGATCGGTCCTTGGCCATCCAGACATCCGCCATCTGGTGCTCGGCGCCATCCTCGGTCGTGTAGGTGGACACCAGGCCGACCAGGTTGCCGTGATCCATCACCGTCGTTGCCGTGGCCCCGAGATCGAGACTGACGATGCCCAGGTCATCGAGCGAGCGCAGTTCGCCCGCGTCGGTGATGCCGTCCTGGTTGCCATCGACCCACACCGCCATCTTGGCGAAGTCGGCATCGGCGGCGCTGATCTGGCCATCGGCATTGCTGTCGTGCTGGGCCAGCGCGGCGTAACCGTTACCTGCCCGCAGGCCGTTGTCCAGTTGGGTTCCGCCGCCGAACAGTTCGCGTCCGTCGGTGATCGCGCCGTCGCCGTTGCGATCCATCACCAGGAAGCCGTCGCCGGCG
>JAWKYE010000081.1:0-1211 GCA_041396665.1 Burkholderiaceae bacterium | reverse complement strand
ACCCGGCGCGCGCCGCTGGGTCCGGCGGCCAGCTCGGATACGCCGTTTCATTGATTCTTGACACAGTGATGACGCATGCTTGATCTGCTTCAACAATCCCCACCGCTGGCGATCGGGGTCGCGCTGGTCTTTGGGCTGCTGGTGGGGAGTTTCCTGAACGTGGTCATCCACCGGGTGCCGGTGATGATGCAGCGTGACTGGGAGGCGCAGGCGGCCGAGCTGCGTGGCGAGGAATCGCCGCATCCCGAACCCTACAACCTGGTCGTGCCCCGCTCGGCCTGCCCCAAGTGCGGGCACAAGATCGGCGTGCTCGAGAACATCCCCATCGTCTCCTGGCTGGTGTTACGCGGCCGGTGCAAAGGCTGCGCGACCCCGATCTCGATCCGCTACCCGCTGGTGGAAGCGGCCACCGGACTGCTCAGCGCGCTGGCAATCTGGCATTTCGGTGCCACGCTGGCCGGCGCGGCCGCCGTGCTGCTCACCTTCTTCCTGGTGAGTCTGACCGGCATCGATCTCGATACCCAGCTGCTGCCCGACAGCATGACGCTGCCGCTGATCTGGATCGGTCTGCTACTCAACCTGCACACCGTGTTCGTGCCCCTGCCCGACGCGGTGCTGGGCGCAACGTTCGGCTACCTGATCCTCTGGACGATCTTCTGGGCGTTCAAGCTGCTCACCGGCAAGGACGGCATGGGCTACGGCGACTTCAAGCTGCTGGCCGCGCTGGGCGCCTGGTTCGGCTGGCAGGCGCTGCCGGCGATCATCCTGCTGTCATCGCTGGTCGGCGCCGTCGTGGGGATAGGCCTGATCGTGTTGGCCCGGCACGGTCGCCAGGTGCCGATTCCGTTCGGCCCCTACCTGGCCGGCGCGGGATTGCTGATGCTCTACTTCGGCGACCGCATCAAGGGCCTCTACCTGCTCTGACACGGGCCCCGGCCCTGCGGGCTGCGCCGGTCCGGCCACGGCGCGGCCGACGCGCCTGATAGACTTGCCAACCATGGCCGAGTCTTCCGTTCCCAGCTTCGAATCCGCAGCCTCCGGTGCCTTCATCGTCGGGCTCACCGGCGGCATCGGCAGTGGCAAATCGACGGTGGCCGACCTGTTCACGACCCACGGGATCGTGCTCGTCGACACCGATCTGATCGCCCACGAGCTCACCGTGCCCGGCGGCGCGGCCATGCCGGCCATCGAGCAGACCTTCGGCAACGGCG
>JAWKYE010000080.1:0-1230 GCA_041396665.1 Burkholderiaceae bacterium | reverse complement strand
GGCCAGCCAGCGATCGCGGCACTCGCTGAGCACCCCGGACAGCAGGCCTGCCGCCTCGCGCTGCGCGGCGCTCAGGTAGCCGTTGCGCGACGACAGCGCGAGCCCGTCGGGGGCCCGAACCGTGTCGTGTCCGACGATCTCGATCGGCATCCCGAACTGCTCGACCATCCGGCGCACGATCATCAACTGCTGGTAATCCTTCTTGCCAAAAACCGCCCTCGCCGGTGCCGTGGCGATGAACAACTTCATTACCACGGTGCAGACCCCGGTGAAGAATCCGGGCCGGCTGGCACCCTCCAGGATGTCGGCCAGCGCGGGGTCGGGTGTCACCTTGTAGGTCTGCGGCCGTGGGTACAGGTCGGTCTCGCGCGGTGCGAACACGACATCGCAACCGGCCGTCTCGAGTAACTCGCAGTCGCGCTCGAACGTGCGCGGATAGGTATCGAAGTCCTCACCCGGGGCGAACTGCAGGCGGTTGACGAAGATGCTGGCGACCACCGGGCCGGGCCAGGCACGGGCCTGGCGCACCAGTGCCAGGTGGCCGTCGTGCAGGTTGCCCATGGTCGGGACCAGGCTCGGCCGCCCTGCCGCGGCCAGCACTGTCTGGAGTTGCGCGGCGGTCTGCACGATCTGTAGGGTCATGGCGGGCACTCTGGTCGGCCGCGGCCGCAGGGTGTCAGCGCGGCTGCTCGAGGGTCGGAAGGTCGTCCTGTACCGTGACCCGGCGAAGATCGCGCGGTTCATGCCGATCGTCGAATGCGGTGGCCCGGTGCATCGTGCATCGATTGTCCCAGATGACGAGATCCCCCTGCTGCCAACGGTGCCGGTAGACATACTCGCGCCGGGTCGCGTGCTCGATCAACTCGTCGATCAACACCATGGCCTCGGGCCGCGGCAGGCCCTCGATGGTGCCGATGTGGGCGGCCAGGTACAGGGACAGGCGCTGCGAGCGCGGATGGCGGCGCACCAGCCGGTGCCGGACCGGTTGGTAGCGGGCGCGGTCCTCGTCGCTGAAGCCATCGAACCCCAGCCGGGCGCGCGAGTAGACCAGGCTGTGTCCGGCCACCATGTCCAGGACGGCCGCCTGCATGGCCGGCGCAAGTCTGTCCCAGGCATGACGCATGTCGGCAAACTCGGTGTCGCCGCCCTGCTCCGGCACCCTGTGGCCGTACAGCATCGAGTAGCGTGCGCCGATGGGCTTGAATGAGCTGTCGGTATGCCAGAGCCGGT
>JAWKYE010000079.1:0-1274 GCA_041396665.1 Burkholderiaceae bacterium | reverse complement strand
ACGGTCGCTTTGCTCCGTGTATCCGTAGGCGTGTCGCGGGGTTGGGTTCTTTTCGGTTCTTGCGGTAGACCAGATGAATTTTGAGAACATCAGCGTCGTTGGGGCGCGGTTGATTGATCCGGGGTCGGGGACGGACCGGGTGACGGCGATCCACCTGGCGCAGGGGCGGGTGTTGGCGGTGGGCGACGCTCCGGGCGGTTTTTCGGCGGATCGCACGATCGACGCGAGCGGCCAGTGGGCGATGCCGGGACTGGTCGATACCGCGGCGCGCTTGCGCGAGCCGGGCTACGAGTACCGGGCCAGCCTCGATTCCGAGCTGGGTGCGGCGCTGGCCGGTGGCATCACCAGCCTGTGCTGTCCGCCCGATACCGATCCGCCGCTCGACGAGCCGGGCCTGGTCGAGATGCTCAAGCACCGGGCCCGCCTGCTCGATGGCACGCGACTCTATCCGCTGGGCGCATTGACCGTCGGGCTGGGCGGCGAGCACATCACCGAGATGGCGCAACTGGCCGAGGCCGGCTGCATCGGTTTTTGCCAGCCTGGCCGGCTGCCGGTCGATACGCAGGCGCTGCTGCGGGCGCTGCAGTACGCGAACACCTACGGCTTCACGGTCTGGTTGCCGCCGCAGGATGCCCACCTGGGGCTGGGCGGGGTGGCTCACAGCGGGGTCGTGGCCAGCCGGCTGGGCCTGTCCGGCGTGCCGGTGATCGCCGAGACGGTGGCGTTACACACCATTTTCGAACTGGTGCGCCAGACCGGCGCGCGGGTCCACCTGTGCCGGCTGTCGTCGGCCGCCGGGGTTGCGCTGGTGCGCGAGGCCAAGGCCGAGGGCCTGCCGGTCACCGCCGACGTGGCGGTGCATCACCTGCACCTGACCGAAATGGACATTGGTCACTTCGACAGCCGGTACCGGGTCGATCCGCCGTTTCGCGGCCTGCGCGATCGCGACGCACTGCGGGCCGCGGTGGCCGAGGGGGTCATCGATGTCATCTGTTCGGACCACACGCCGGTCGATGACGACAGCAAGCAGTTGCCGTTCGCCGAGGCCGAGTCGGGTGCGAGCGCGCTCGAGTTGCTGCTGCCGTTGGTCGTCTCGTATGCCGAGTCGGCGGGCCTGCCGTTGGTCGGAGTGCTGGGCGCGGTGACCAACCGCGCGGCGCGCGTGCTCGGGATTCCGGCCGGATCGCTGGCGCCAGGGGCGATCGCCGATCTGTGCCTGTTCGATCCGGCGCAGCGCTGGCGGCCCGGTCCCAAGACCCTGGTCAGCCTGTGTC
>JAWKYE010000078.1:0-1310 GCA_041396665.1 Burkholderiaceae bacterium | reverse complement strand
CGACCAACTCCTGCACTTCCTCCTTGGCCTCATCGCAACCGGCGACATCGGCGAACGTGATGCTGTTGCTGCTCTCGTCGAGCATCCGGGCACGCGACTTCCCGAACGAGAACGCACCGCCGCGCCCACCGCCCTGCATCTGGCGCATGAAGAACACCCACACGCCGATCAGCAGCAGCATCGGGAACCAGGACACGAAGATATTGAACAGCAGCGACTGCTCTTCCTCGGGCTTGGCGCGCACCTCGACGTTGTATTTCATCAGGTCGCCGACCATCCAGACATCGGATGGCGCGAACGACGTGACGATGCTGCCTTCCCGGGTGTGCCCACGCAGGATCCGGCCGTCGATGACGACGCTGTCGATCTGGCCGTCGCGAGCCTGCGACATGAACTGCGAGTACGGCACGTCGTTACCCCGCGCCTGGCGGCTGTCGAACTGTTTGAAGACAGTAAACAGGACAAGCGCAATCACAAGCCAGATGGCCGCCTTGGGGAACATGTTGTTCACGAATCAATCTCCGGGATAAGCCCTATGGTCATTGTACGCAGATTGTGTCGGGTCGACCATAAACAAGCCCTTGACAAGTAATTGACTATTGCTAAGCAAGTCATTGATTTTCCTAAAGGCTGCGTTCGCCCGCACACGGATCGCAGGTTGCTCCGGCAGGTCCGGACATGCCTCTGTCGCACGGACGGACGGAAGCTGACGAGCCATCAGCGGCCCCGCCGTGGTCCTCGCCCCACAAGGTAGGTCTCGGCACTCTCGGCGCGCGAGGCCGGCGGCTTGCGCTCGCGGACCTCGTGGAAGGCTTCCTTGAATTCGCGCACCAGCTGGCTGAAGCCGCTGCCATGGAAACCCTTGGCCAGCAGCGCGCCCTGGTCGGACAGGTGCTGGCGGGCGAACGCCAGCGACAACTCGAGCAGGTGCCCCATCATCGCCAGGTCCGCGGCGCCGACGCCGGTCAGGTTCGGCGCCATATCCGAGAGCACCAGGTCGACCTGCCGGCCATCGAGCACGGCCTCGAGCGAATCGAGCACCGCCTGCTCGCGAAAATCGCCCTGCAGGAACTTCACCCCCTCGATCGGTTCCATCGGCAGCATGTCCAGGCCGATGATCTCGCAACGCCCGCCGCCGGGCTTGAGTTGTCGCTGGATCACCTGGCACCAGGCCCCCGGCGCGCATCCGAGGTCGACGATGACCAGGCCCGGCCGCAGCAACCTTTCGAGCGCGTCGATCTCGAGCAACTTGTAGGCCGCGCGGGAACGGTAGTGCTCCTGCTGGGCCTTCTTCACGTACGGATCGTTCA
>JAWKYE010000077.1:0-1313 GCA_041396665.1 Burkholderiaceae bacterium | reverse complement strand
GTGGCGGTGCTGATCGACCTGACCAAGCAGGAACGGGCCGAAGCCGGCCAGGCGGCGCTGCTGCAATGCGTGAGCGCGGGTCTGGCCCATGTCGTCGATGGGCGCATGACGCTGGTCAACCCGGCACTGTCGCTGATGCTGGGCCTGCCGGAGAACAAACTGCTCAACCGACCGGTGGCCGACCTGTTCGAGGCGCCCGATACCTGGGCGGACATCGCCAGGGTGATGCGGGAACCGGGCGATGGTCAGGCACAGGTGCAGCGGCACGAGGTCGTGCTGCGCGGCAGGCCCGGCGATCCGCGCCGGCGTTGCGACCTGCTGGTGCGCCACGTCGATGCCCAGCGCCCGGACCTGGGCCAGTTGCTGACGCTGAACGATGTCAGTGCGCTGCTCGAGCAATCCGACCAGTTGCGCCGCTCGATCGGTGAACTCGAGGACATCATCGATACCGAGCCCGTAGGGATCGCGCAGCTGAAATACGGCCGCATCATCCGCGTGAACCGGGCGATGCGGCGCTTGCTGGGGCGCAACGACGATGCCCTGCAGGGGCACGAGTTGCGCGAATTCTTCGACGCCGAACAAGGCGACAAGGGCCAGTTCTTTTCGCAGTTGCAGGGCGGCAGCCCGGGCGAGCCGCCCGGGCTGCCCCGGCGGGACCTCGCGCTGCGCGCGCGGGCGCAACTGCCTGCCGGGCCCGGCGCCAGCTGCCTGCTCCACCTGAGCCCGCCCGAGGCCGGTGACGGCTACTGGGTGGTCGTGGCCCTGGACCTGAGCCAGCACAACGCGGCAATCAGCCTGGCCTCGCGGATGCAGATGCGCTTCGATACCTTTGCCGCCATCGTCGACGACGGCATTGCCATCGTCGATCTGGCCGACGACCGGCTTTGCCAGACCAACGAGGCCACCCGCCAGGTGCTGGGTCTGCACCGCACCCCGGAAGCCGGCGAGCCCAGCGACCTGCTCTGGCAATCACTGGTGCCGGCCGATCGCGCACGGGCGCAGACGGCTCTTCAACAGGCGGCCGGCCAGCGTAGCCAGGAGCTGATCGTGCGTCGCCATGACGACACCGAGACGCGCAGCGTGAAGCTGCGGTTTTTCGCTGCCCAGGGCCTGTCGGAAGTGTTCATCCAGGCCGAGGACATCACCGAGATCCTGATGCTCGAGCAGCGCCGGCTCGACGATGCGTTCGCGCAGCGCGAAACCCTGGTCCGCGAGGTCCATCACCGGATCAAGAACAACCTGCAGGGCATCGCCGGTCTGCTCGAGCAGACCGCGCTGGATCAGCCGGAGTTGCTGCGTCCGGTTCGAATCCT
>JAWKYE010000076.1:0-1332 GCA_041396665.1 Burkholderiaceae bacterium | reverse complement strand
CGAGCGAACGCTCATCGAGCCGGGTCGCGATCGGCAACAAGGCGACCGACGGTTCGGTCGCCGGGTTCCAGGCCAGCTCGGTCGGGCACATCGTCGTGCGCCCGGCGCTGCTGGGCACGATCCGCTGCCCCAGGTCGGCAAAGAACAAGGCATTGATCAACTCGGACTTGCCGCGCGAGAACTCGGCCACGAAGGCCACCGACACCCGTCGGTGGCCCAGGCGCTCGCGCAAGCGCAGCAGCCGGCGAGCGGCCGCTTCATCGGCGTGGCCGCTGCCTTGCATCCAGTCGGCATAGCGGTCCAGCGCCGAGGCCAGTTCGGTCTGCCACTGGCTCAGTTCGTTGAAGCTCTGCGCAAAGACGCTCATGAAAGAATCCGGACAGGGAATCGCCTGGGGCGCTTCCGTTCAATGGGGCAAGCGCGGTATGCCCGCCCACGCGTGCAACGCCGCTCTTAGTGGCCGCCGCACAGGCAGGCCTATCGAAAGAAAAATTAACATGCCCGTTCCCGGTCCCGGCGCGTGGGCCGCCCAAAGCGCCTGGTGACCGGCTGAGCGGCCGGCGCACCCCTGCAGACGGTCAGGAGTGACTCATTTTTGGCAGTGTCGACACCAGTAGGTGGCCCGCCCCTGGGTCACCTCGCGCCGGATCGGGGTGGCACAGGTGACGCAGGGCTCGCCCTCGCGGCCATAGACCCGGCAGGACAACTGGAAGTAGCCCCCCGCGCCATCGGCGCCGCCAAAGTCGCGCAACGTGGTGCCCCCCTGCGCCAATGCATCGGCCAGCGTCTCACGGATCGCCTCCACCAGGCGCGCGCAGCGCGCCAGGCCGAGCCGGGCGGCGATCGTGCCGGGCCGGATCCCGGCCCGGTGCAGGCTTTCCGAAGCGTAAATGTTGCCCACGCCGACGACGACCTTGCCCGACAACAGCAGCTGCTTGATGCTCACCCGGCGCCCACGCGTACCGTGGTGCAGTTGCGCCGCGGTAAAGTCGCTCCCCAGCGGCTCGACCCCCAGACCGGCCAGCAGCGGGTGCACGCCGGCGGTATCGGGGTGCCAGAGCATCGCCCCGAAGCGGCGCGGGTCGTGGTAGCGCAGCAAGCCGTGGCCAAAAACCAGGTCGACATGGTCATGGCGCGCCGGCGGGCCCGGGTCGGCCTGGAAGCGGAAATTGCCGGACATGCCCAGGTGCACGATCAGCACCCCGGGGCCGAACCGCAGCAGCAGGTACTTGCCCCGCCGGTCGGCCGCCTGGAGGATCCGACCCTCCAGTTGTGCCGCCAGTCCGTCAGGTATTGGCCAGCGCAGCCGGCTTTCGCGCACAATGGCACTGT
>JAWKYE010000075.1:0-1429 GCA_041396665.1 Burkholderiaceae bacterium | reverse complement strand
CCAAGGCCAAGAAAATGATCGCCAACACCAAGCCGATGATCAGAATGATCCAGGCTAGTTTCATGGGCATTGCAGCTATTCCGCTCACGCCGAGCAGCATCGCAACGGCACCCAGCGCAAGAAAGACCAGGGATCGATGGGGCAGCATAAGGACTCCCAGCCATGTAATGGACGATAGAGAACCAAACGCACTTGGTTGTCTGCGTCATTCAGCGTATCGGACAACGGGCTTGATGCCTTGACTTATCTCAACGCCGCGACAAGTCCTGGGAGCAGCGACCAGCGGCGCCCCGACCTGTCCACCACCTGCTGCGTCAACCGGTCAGCACGGCCAGCCACGCCTGCACGCCATTTGCTCCGGCCGGCAGTTGCGGCCACCGGCCGGTCAACGTGTCATTCGGTGCCTGGACGATATCGGCCGACCAATCCACCGGCCGGCCGATGCCGGCCGCCCGCTCGGCCAGCTCCTGGCCGGTCCCGGTGAGCAGCACCAGTGCTTTGCCATCGACCATCACCACCAGATCGTGTCCGGCCAACGCCAGGCTGGAACGCGTTGCGCGGCTGACTGTCGCGCCGGAGAAGCGGGCGGCGATCATCGACCAAGCCTGCGCCGCCGCGCGCGGATTGAATCGCCGGTCGATGAAGGCATGCCGTGGGAAGTAGCCGCGATCGACATCCATGAAGGTGTCGAACAGCCACTGGATACGATCGTCCAGCCGTGACAACAGCAGCGCGCGGGCCGCCAGCGACACGGTCTGGCCATCGTCGGTGCGTTCACCGGCGACGTTGTTGCCGGCCAGCTTCACCGAGACCAGCAGGCGGGCGCCGGTATCGTCGCAAAAGCGGCCCAACACCTCGGCCGCGGTCACCAGGTCGGCATCGGGCTCGGCGCGGATCGTGATGCCGTCTATCGTGCCCTGGGCCACCGCCTGTGCGATCTGGTCGCGGTAGGCGGGCAGTTCGTCGACCGTGAAGCCCGCTTTGACGAAGTGGGAGAAATGTTTGCCATCGAACCGGGTGTCATCGGCGCCACCGCGGATCCGGCACAGGTACACCGCGCGGCCACTGCGCTCGCGCAAGGCCCGCACCGCGGCCCTGTCGCGCTCGAAGCCCTCGATGGTCAGGTTCAACTCGAACGCGCTGACCCCGGTGGCATCGGGTAGCGCGCCCGGATCGCGCGGCACACCCAACCGCGAGACGACGAAGCGCACCCCCTGCTCGGCCAGCAACGCCATGCGAGTGCGCGACTCGGCCTCGCGCCAGTCCAGTTCGGGCACCTTGGCCAGGCTGACCCCCATCTCGAACAGCGCCTGCAGCGGGTAGTCGTTGCGGGCCCACTTGCGGCCGAACTCCTGAACGCCGCCAGTGGCGGTGATCTGCATGCTTTCGGTCCACGGGTGGCGAAGCTCGATACCGGCGCCGGCAAAGC
>JAWKYE010000074.1:0-1446 GCA_041396665.1 Burkholderiaceae bacterium | reverse complement strand
CGGGGCGCTACTTCCAGGTGGCCGAACCGGGCACCGGCTGGGGCGGCACCGACATCTCCGATCCCCTGGCCATCATCGAGGGCTGGAACGCCCGCACTGCGCGGCCGGGCCTGCGCCTGCTGATGGTGTCCACGACCGGCGACGATGCCGAGTACTTCGTGCTCGATGACCAACTGGTGCCGGTCAAGGCGCCGATGCCCGCACCGGTGCGCAAGGTCGTCGATCGCATCGGCGAGAACTGCGAGCCGTCGTTGTCGACCGTGTTGTTCGTGATGGGCGCGGGCGGCAGCCTGCGCGCCGGAGTCACCGAGAACCCGGTGTTGCTGACGCGCTCGATCAAGGACCTGCTGGTGCGGGTCACCTGTGGCGGCGCACCGTGCTATATCTGGCCCGGCGGCGGCATCACCGTGATGGCCGATGTCGCCCGGATGCCCGAACGCTCATTCGGCTACGTGCCCACGCCGGCGATCGTCGCGCCTATCGAGTTCACGATGAACCGGGCCGACTACCTGGCGCTGGGCGGGCATCGCGACCGCATCCAGTCGATCGACGAGGTCCTTGCCACCACGCGCATCGAGCATCGCCCGTGGCCGACCGGTAACCCGTGGCCGGGTGGCGGGCCGTCCGCAGCCCGGTGAACATGGCCCTCGTCCAGGAAGGCGCCCGGCCCGACCGTTTCGTCCACGAGCGGGCCGCGACCGGTGCCCAGGCCCACCGGCTCGATGACGGGCGCTGGCATTTCCAGCACGGGCCGATCGACCTGGTGATCGCCATCCGCGGCGATCCGGCAATCGTCGAGCGGGCGGTGCGGGCGGCCTGGGCCGGCTTTGCCGGCCTGCTGCCGGCGCTGGCCGGCGAGCTGGCCTGGCTGCGTCGGCCGTTGTCGCCGGCGGCGCCGACGCGTCGGGTGCGCTCGAGCGGCGATCCGCTGGCCGACCGGGTGCTCGACGACATGCTGGCGGCCTGCCAACCGCACGCCGGCCGGTACATCACGCCGATGGCCGCGGTGGCCGGCAGCGTGGCCGACGGAATCTGTCGCTTCTTCGAGCGACCGGGCATCGAGCACGCGATCATCAACAACGGCGGTGACATCGCGTTGCACCTGGCCCCCGGGGCGAGCGTACGGCTGGCGCTGGTCGTACAGCACGATTCGCGCTTTGCGCGCCCCGAGACGGTGACGATCCGGGCCGCCGATCCGGTGCGTGGGGTGGCGACCAGTGGCTGGCGGGGTCGCAGCCAGTCGCTGGGCATCGCCGATGCGGTCACGGTGCTGGGCAACTGCGCCGCTGTCGCGGATGCGGCGGCCACGATGATCGCCAACGCCGTCGACGTGCGATCGGCCGCCGTGCAACGGACACCGGCTTGCGAGGTCCAGGCGGTCTGCGACCTGGGCGAGCTGCCGGTGACCGTGGCCGTGGGCAAGCTGTCGCCGGACGAGATCGATCG
>JAWKYE010000073.1:0-1497 GCA_041396665.1 Burkholderiaceae bacterium | reverse complement strand
ATGGGGTGTCCTGGAAGCGGGCGTGCCGGCGCTGCATCTCGACGGTCTTGGCCGCCATGAAGGCGACCGGGTCGATCGAGTCGGCAAGTGCCGCATCCAGCGCGGCGGCCAATGGGCGGGCGCCGGTGAGGAAGCGCCGCTCGAGCAGCGCCGTCTGGATCGTGACATCGGCCGCCTGCTCGGAGACACATTCGGCGACGCTTCGGACCGCCTGGCCGATCGCCAGGCCCATGTCCCAGCAATGACCGATGAATGTCTCGAGGCCACGCTGGGCGGTCTCGTTCGGCTCGCCATCGACCAGGATCAGCAGGTCGACGTCGGAGTGGGGGAACAGGTCGCCGCGCCCGTAGCCGCCCACGGCCAGCAGCGCCCAGCCGGAACAGAGCCCCGCGTTGCGCCAAAGCCGCACCAGCAGCTCATCGGCCAGTGCCCGCAGGTGCCTGTTCAGCGCATCCGGGTCGCGGCGGCTGCGAAAGTCGTCGAACGCTTTGTGGCGCGCGGCATCGAACGCGGCCCTGGCCGCGGTGATGTCCTCCAGCGCGAGTTCGGGCAACACACTCAGGCTGGCGGGCGCGCTGGCGGCCGTCAAGCGGCGCGGGGCAGGTTTTCGGGCATGCCCCGCGCCCCGGGCGAGGTGGTGAGCACTTCGAATCCGTCTTCGGTGACCAGGACCGTGTGCTCCCACTGGGCCGACAGACTGCGATCCTTGGTGACGATGGTCCAGCCATCGCCCATCTCGCGGATGTCACGCCGCCCGGCGTTGATCATCGGCTCGATCGTGAAGATCATGCCCGGCTTGATCTCGGTACCGGTTCCCGGGCGGCCGTAGTGCAGGATCTGCGGGTCCTCGTGAAAGCGTTTGCCGATGCCGTGGCCGCAGAACTCGCGCACCACCGAGAATCCGGCGTCCTCGGCATGGCGCTGGATCACGTGGCCGATGTCGCCCAGGCGTGCGCCGGGGCGGACCGCGCCGATGCCAATCCACATGCTCTCGAACGTGATCTCACACAGCCGGCGGGCGGCGATCGAGGTCTCCCCGACCGCGAACATCCGGCTGGTGTCCCCGTGATAGCCGTCCTTGATGACGGTGACGTCGATATTGACGACATCGCCGGCCTTGAGCCGCTTTTCGCTGGGGATGCCGTGACATACCTGGTGATTGACCGAAGTACACACAGACTTGGGGAACGGTGTGTAGCCGGGAGGGGCGTAGTTGAGCGGGGCGGGGATGGTGCCCTGGACCTGCACCATGTACTCGTGGCAGAGGCGGTCGATTTCCGCGGTGGTGATGCCCGGTTGGACATGCGGCGTGATGTAGTCCAGGACCTCCGATGCGAGTCGGCCGGCGACGCGCATGGCCTGGATGTCCTGCGGTGTCTTGATTTCGATTCCCATGTTAATATTATAGGTTATCTGCAGCGGTTCAAGTGCTTGAAATGCCCGGCAAACCAGGGATCGGCGAGGTGCCGGGAGATGGCGCCAGGGCAGCCTGGCGCG
>JAWKYE010000072.1:0-1514 GCA_041396665.1 Burkholderiaceae bacterium | reverse complement strand
CGCTCCCGCTGGAACGCCGCAGGCGAATCAAGCGTCAAAATCGGACGCCAGGAAGGGCAAAATCAGCGGGCCGGCCCAAATCGGTGAGCGATACGGGCTAGCTTCATCGATCGGCCCGCTGCCGCGTTGATCGCACGCCCCGGCTTGATACGGCGGGACGGCCAGATTGCGGCGCGAAGACGTCAACCCGGCCCCGGAGTCCCGGCCCATGATCCACCTGCGTCCGATGAAGGTCGAGGACATCGCGCCCGTCGTCGAGGTGATCGGCCGTCATGACGAGGATGATGGGGAATCGGCGCAGGCGGTCTTTGCCGACGCCGACCTGGCGGACTACCTCGTGCTCGAGCACCGGGGCCGCGTCGCCGGCGTCACCGGCTGCGTCGGGATTCCCGTGTCCGACGGTGCGTTCTGGCTAAGCTGGACTTATCTGGACAAGGCATTGCAGGGCAAGGGCCTGGGGCGCGAGTTGATCGCCCGGGCGATCGGGCAGGCGCGCGAACGGGGCGGCCGCAAGCTCTTTCTGAAGATCTCCGACTACCAAGACCCGCAGGACGGCGACGTCTACGGCGCGGCCCGCCGATGCTACGTGGCCGCGGGCTTTCGTGAGGAATTGACCATCCGGGACTACTACGACCACGACGAGAACCTGATCGTCATGGGTCTGGCGCTTCGTCCGCCGCCGGCCCTGCGGGCGCCTGGCGAGATCGTGCCGGAACGCCCGGCGATCGAGCTCGATCGGTGGTTCGAGATCGCCGATACCGACAACGCCTATACCTGCTCGTGGCGGGTGCGCCGCGCCGCCAGCGCGCTGGGCGCAGCCGTCGCCCGCAAAGGCGACGCGGCCTTCTCTGCGGCCAACCTCGAGAAGGGCCTGGCGGCGATGCGCGAACGCGGTGCCCGACTGGTCGTGATGAGCTTTCCATCGAACCTGCCGCTGGTGCTCGCGCCGTTGCAGGCTGCCGGGTTCGAACGCCTCGGGCAACTGAACGACTACTACGGGCAGGGTCTGCACGAGATGCACTTTGCCCATTATCTGGACCGACCTTGAACCAACCCCTGAAGGAGCCATGTTGATCGCATTTTCCGCCTCCCCTGCCCACAAGCCCAGTGGGCTCGGCAAAAAGCTGCGCGCCACGCTGTTGCTCGCCGCGCTGGCCCTGTCCATCGGCTGTGCCGACAAGCCGCCACGCGCCGATCTGGACCGTGTTCTGGATGTGACCATCGCCACATTGACCGCACTCGAGCGTCGCGCGTCCAAACTCAGTGACGACCAGGTGATGTACCTGCTGGCCGAGGACATGACCCTGAACATGAACCGGGCCAATCCGCCGGTGCATCCGGGCCCGATCGGCGTCGTTCTCGCCGCCGATGGGTCGCTGCTCGGCTTTCAGGACAAGAACGGCAACGGCACGCAACAAAGCGATGATCCGAAACTGTTCACGGTCGAGATCGATGCCGAGAAAGGCCGCCTGATCGCCACGGACGCGGTCAATACCGTGCGCGACCACCCCATC
>JAWKYE010000071.1:0-1654 GCA_041396665.1 Burkholderiaceae bacterium | reverse complement strand
CGCTGCGATGCGCGTAACGCGTCGAGTTCGCCGGAACGATGCTGGGCGATGGCGACGGCCTCCGACAGGGTCAGGACGGGCGTCTCTACGGAGGGGGCCGGCGCCGAGTCGGCCGAGACCGACCGGGCGGCGAACGAGGGAAGCACTAGCGCCAGGCACAGAACGGCCGGCAGCGAATACCGATGACGGTGACCAGTGATCATGGGGGAACCGGCGAAAGGGCCGGGGGCTGGGGCCTCCGGCGACGCGGGACGACCGCCTCAGGCGGTCACGCGGGCGAGGTCCGCAGGGCCGATCAGACGCGCAGGCGCGCGCTGTCCAGATAGACGGGGACCGGGTCGGCGCGCGGCGGCCAGGCTTGCACCGGCGCAAGGCTCGCTGCCTGCGACTGCCATGGACGAAACGGCAGTGCAATCCCCGCCAGGCAGGCCGACGGCGCATCGGGGTGGGCGGCCGTGGCCCCGTCGTCGGCATCGCACTGGGCCTTGCACAAGGCCGCGCCGGCGACCATCTCGCACGTCTGCACCGACGCCGGGCCGGCCGCGGGATCCAGCATTTGCACGAAGGCAGTCGCCTCGATCGTCGAACCCGTCCCGATCGGCTGGGTCAGGCAGCCGGCCAGCGCCATGTTCACCTGCAGGAACAGACAGGCGAACAACAACAGCAGCGACATCGGCTTGCGATGCCGGCGGCTGAAGCTTGGCGCGTGGGCTGGGCTCGGTGAGGTCATCGACGGGACGGGTTCGCGGGCGAACGAGGGACAGAGCCGGATCGTCGCATGAATCGGCCCGCTTCGTTCAGGTATCCGACGGATCGAATGGCCGCGCCGCCTGCCCCGTTGCCGGCGCGATGATGGATCGGTCGATCACCCGTGCCGGGCTGGCCGCCGGGTCTTCCGCCTCGGCCTTCATGCCGGCACCCTCCACGGCCGTGAAGCGCCAGCGTCGGATCACCCGCTCGAAGCCGATACACCACGCCTGCATCTGCCCGTCGGCGGGGATCCGAAACCGCAGGAAGCCCCTGGTAGTCGGCTACCCGCAACGCGCCAAACGCTTCGTTGTGATGCAGGTTGAACTGGTTCAGTGCGAGCAGCAGGTAAGGGCCCGGCGCCTGACGACAGTCGGAGAGGAACGCGAAGCCCAGGTTGTGCCAGGTCAGCCGGCGCGACACCGTCGGGCTGGGTGTCGATGCCCAGGACCCACCAGTCGTGTGGCAGCCGCGTGGCGAAGTAGCGGCGCCGCTGGCGGGTCTGGGTCGGCAGAACGTGCCGCCGGCCATGAACAGCTTGCGATACCGCACGAGGCTGTCATACCCGTCATGGTTGCCCCGAATCGCCAACGCATCGCCGATGACGGCCGGCTGAACCTGCGCGGTCAGCTGGTAGGGCTGGTTCAGGCGCCCCTCGTGGTACCAGCACGTCGGCGGCAGTGCGGATCACCAGGCCCTAGTTGACCATCGGCATCCGTGCCGGCAGTCGCCGATCGGCGCCGCGTCGGTTCATCGGTTCATCGTGTCAGCGCACGTCGCGACAGGTAGCTGATCGCATCGACCGCACCGACCAGCAGCAGCATCGCGATGACCACGCTGGCCGCCTCGCGCATGTGGAACAGGCTCAGGTGGTAATACAGCATCTGCCCCAGGCCGCCGGCCCCCA
>JAWKYE010000070.1:0-1689 GCA_041396665.1 Burkholderiaceae bacterium | reverse complement strand
CCGAGACCAACACGTTTTCCCCGATCCCGACCGGCATGGGCCTGTTCGCCGAAACCATGCTGGTACGCGACGGCCAGTTCGGCGAGCACCCGTTCACCTTCGCGCTGCCGCTGGTGGTCTGGCGCGAACGCGCGGCCGCCAAAGGCTGGGACATGCGGGTTGGCACCGCGGCGTTCGCCGGGCCGGCCGGCAACACCACGCGGGCCACCCACGAATCGCTGCGCGACGCCATCCTGGCCGACCTGGACAAGGCGATGCCGGTCGACGCGGTGATCCTGAACCTGCACGGCGCGATGATCGCCGACGGCTACCCGGATGCCGAGGGCGACCTGCTGGCCAAGGTGCGCGAGCGAGTCGGCCCCAAGGTGCCTATCCTCGCCGAACTGGACCTGCACGGCCACATGACGCAACTGAAGCTGGATTCGGCCGATGCGCTGGTCTACTTCAAGGAGTACCCGCACATCGACGTGGTGCCGCGTGCGCACGAGGTGTTCGATCTGGCTGAGCGCATGCGCGAGCAGGGCCTCAAGCCCACGATGGCGATCCATGACTGCAAGATGCTGGGCATCTTCCCGACCACCCGTGAGCCGATGCGCTCGTTCGTCGCGCGGATGCAGGCGCTCGAGAAAGAACCCGGCGTGTTGTCGGTATCGCTGGTGCACGGCTTCCCGTGGGGCGACACCCCGGAGTGCGGGATGCGCGTGCTGGTGGTGACCGATAACGACCAGCCGCTGGCTGACAAGCTGGCGCGCCAGCTGGGCGACGAGGTCTGGTCGCAGCGCGACGGCCTGCTCGCGCCGTTCATGACCCCCGCAGCGGCGATCGACAAGGTGCTGGCTGCCCAGCGGGGCGACAAGCCGTTCGTGCTCGCCGACATGGCCGACAACCCGGGCATAGGGGCGGCCGGCGATTCGACCTTCATGCTCGCCGAGCTGATGCGCCGCGGCGCCGGTGGCTTCGCGATCTCGCCGCTCTGGGATCCGGGCGCCGTGGGCCTGGCTTTCGATGCCGGCCTGGGCGCGGCGATGGACATCCGCCTGGGCGGCAAGCTCGGCCCGGCCTCGGGTCAGCCGGTCGATGTGCGGGTCACGGTGATGGGGCTGACCCGCGACGCCACCCAGCCGTTTGGCGATGCCACGACCGCGCTGGGCGACATGGCCTGGCTGCGCATCGGCAATCCCGACGACGATGACGAGGCGCTCGACGTGGTGATCAACTCGGGGCGCACGCAGGCCTTCTCGCCGCAGTGCTTCTCGGCCGTTGGCCTCGATCCGATGAAGCCGCGTGCGCTGGTGGTCAAATCGACCCAGCACTTCCATGCCGGCTTCGGGCCGATCGCGCGCGAGGTGTGCTACATGACCACGCCGGGCACCGGTTCGATGGACATGGCCTCGCTCGAGTACCAGCAGATCACCGCGCCGCTGTGGCCGCGCGTGGCCGACCCCTTCGCCTGAACCGCCGCCATGTCCAGGATGGAACCGATGTTGCTCGAAGGCTCGTGCCATTGCCGGCGGGTGCATTTCTCGCTGACCAGCACCCACCCGGTGCCTTTCAACCGCTGTTACTGCTCGATCTGCCGCAAGACCGCGGGCGGCGGCGGCTATGCGATCAACCTGGGCGGCGAGGCCGACACGCTGCAGGTCACCGGCCGTGAGCACGTGACCGTTTACCGGGCGATGATCGAGAACG
>JAWKYE010000069.1:0-1850 GCA_041396665.1 Burkholderiaceae bacterium | reverse complement strand
TGTCCGGCGCCCATCATGCGAGCGGCGCCGATCTGTCGCTGGGCCTGTTCGAAACCGATAACCCGGCCAAGTTCGGCATGGTTCGCCTGAACCGCCACGGCGAGATCACCGGCTTTGTCGACAAGCCCAAGCAGACCAGCCTGAAATGGATGTGGGGCCTGGCCGTGTGGTCGCCGGCTTTCAGCGCCTTCATGGCCGAGGCGCTGGCTTCGATGCCGGCGGGCGGCCCCGAGGTGGTGCTGAGCGACATCTTCGACCTGGCGCGTCAGCAGGGTCTGAAGATCGCGGGTGTGCCCCTTGCCGGCAGTACCTACAACGACATCGGCACGCCGGAAGAGTTCCAGCGTGTCGTCCAGAACCTGGCCGATCGCAACGGCATGCCCCGCGTGCCCGGCTTGGTCGACAACCGCCCCGTGGTCAAGTCGCCGGCGATGGCCGTTGCTGGTCGTCTAAGCGTCGTTCAAGGCATTCGATGATCCTGTCATCGACCCGGCTGTCGAACTTGCGGGCGAAATAGGCGGGGCTTTCCAGCACCCGGGTCAGGTGTTCGCTGGTCCAGGTGCGCGGCCGCGGCGTGCCCTCGCTGAAGTCGATCAAGCGCAGGTTGTCATTGACGACCGAGTCGCGCCAGCGTGAGTTCATCGCGAAGGTCGGCATGAAGATCTCGTCGGCCGTGTACGAAAACCGGAAAAACCGCCGGTACGCCGGTAGCTCCGGGCTGGCCAGCAGGTCGGCGCACAACGCGCGCGTCAGTGTGTAGTACGACGATCCGCCCCAGTAGCGGCGATCGCCCAAATGGCGTTGCCAGCGGTTGAACCGCAGCTTGGGAATCATCACGCCGTTGCGCATCCCGGGTATCTCGAGTCGCAGCCGGCGGATCCGTGAGTCGCCATCCTCCCAGCGGGTCAACGGATCGAACACCTGAAGAAAGTTACTGTCCCGGTGCGCGTGCAGGTGCTCGATCAGCGCCGCCTGGGTGCGTAGCGGGAAATCCTGGCCGCTGAGGTTCCAGAAGTGATGCCACGTCGAATCGAGTTCGAGCAGTTGGCGCATGCCCTCGAGCGTCGTGTCGACCACGCTGTAAGACGCCCAGCGCACGTTGCGCGGAGCCATGACGTGCATGTTGGCAAAGCCGCTGACGAGGTCGGCCACCTCGCGATGGAACGCCGCCGGTGCCTTGGCATCGACGTGGATCAGCACGCGGTTGCGCGCATCGTCTATGGCCCGCAGCAGCCGGCCCAGTTGGCCGATGTTGTCATGGGCCATCAGGAAGTAGGCAATCGACATCGGCGTTCAGCCGTCCGGGCGCCCGGCCAACAGACGGGTGGCGTCGTAGGTCATGACCAGCACATCGTGCTGGTTGAACACATCGTGGCGCGCGCTGACCACCGCGCGGCCGCTGGAGCGGGTCGGGCGCAGCGCGGTGATCTCGATCGCGGCGTGGATGGTGTCGCCGACCTGCACGGGGGCGAGGATCTTCTGGTGCAGCTCGAGCATGGCCAGTCCGGTGCCCTGGATCATCGACTGCAGCACCAGGCCCTCGATCAGCGTGTAGGTGAGGGCGCCCGGCACCGGACGGCCTTTCATCGCGGCACCTGCGTAGTCACGCTCGATGAAGATGGCTTCGAGCATGCCGGTGACCGACACGAAGTTGACCAGGTCGGTTTCGGTGATGGTGCGCGCAAACGTGATGAAGCGCTGGCCGGGGTGGATGTCCTGCCAGTAATAACCCTGGCCGAGTTTCGTCGGGGAGTGTTCGTCGGTCATCTGGGTCGCTGTCCTGGTCGCCGATGGCTGTGAAAAAACGTCGCGCCGAAGGTATCACGTGTCACGGCCAGCGCGCACTCGCG
>JAWKYE010000068.1:0-2514 GCA_041396665.1 Burkholderiaceae bacterium | reverse complement strand
GGGCGTGTGCCGACGATAGATGAGATGATGCTGATGGTACCGATACCGCAGCCAATGTCATCTGCGCAGCACGATATTTCATTTGCAACGTTGGCGAGTCCTGTTGCTTGCGGACTGCGACGACGCGGCGATGAGTACGATCGGTAAGCCCTGATCGATGATCAGCAACCATTCTCGGGTGGCGCGGGTAGTCGCAGATGACCAGGGATGCCCGGTCAATGGCATTTGCAATAGGCGCATTTGCAACAGACTCGGACATCGGGCGCCAGTCCCCGCCAGGACGCTCAGTCGCTTCGCACCGAGCGGCTCAGAAGCGGGGCCGGCTGGCCGCCGAGGTTGGCGAGCCGGGGGATCCCTAGCGGGCGCGACCCGGGCCCAGCCGGCGCGCATTGGCGAGCGCGGCCTTGTGCAATGGCGCAACGCCCTTGCTGAGCACGTCCAGCATGTCGCGCTGGCTGCGGGCCAGCAGATGTGATGGCGTGGGGGGTGTCTTGCCGCCCAGCCACGGGTTGCCCTGCATCATCATCGCCATCCATTGCGACTGCCACATGGTCAGGGTTCGCAGACTCATCGCCTGCCAGCCCTGGCCGAAAGCCATCATCTTCTCGGTGACCATCCGTTGCATCTCGGGCCACTCCTTCGGTCCCGGCGGATGGCCCTGACCGAACATCCGGTGCATGCGCTGGGCGATCACCAGCGGGGTGGCGGCCCCCATCTCGGCGACCTGGCTGGTCAGTTGGCGGGCTTTGCGGTTACGACTGGCGTTCATTGCGGGCGGGGCCGGGTCGGACCCCGGCAGGTGGCAACATGGCCGCAGGCGAACGCTGCGGGTAGCGGCCATCATACGGGGTGCCGGCCGATGCCGGGCGGGCGCAATTGTCAGCCGGTGTGTCCCGGTGGCCCGGTGGGGTCATCCACCGGCCGCAGCCAGATCGCCGTGTCGTGGAAAACCGCGCCCCCGCTCGGAAAACCCGGGTCGGCCGAGGTCAGCACATTGACGCCGGCCCGCCCGGTAAAGGCCTTGTTGGGCCAAAGGCCTTCGAGCACGACCACCCCCGGATGCTGGCCCTCGACGGGCCTGACCCGGGCCTGCACCCGGCCCTTCTCGTTGCCGAGCCAGACGGCGTCACCCTCGGCCAGCGCGAGTGCGGCGCAGGTGTCCCGGTGGATCTGCGCCGTGGGCTCGCGCTCGCGCTTCACCGAACTGGGCGTCTCGTTGAACGTCGTGTTCAGGAAGGCGCGGGCGGGCGCGGCCACCAGCCGGTACGGTTTGTCGGCGGTGGCCTCGTCGATCACGTCCAGGTGATCGGGCAGCGTCGGCATCTGCGCGTGGCGCCCACCGAGCGCACGCCAATCGGGCTTGAAGCGGAACCTGCCATCGGGCCAGGCGAAGCCGGTCAGGTAATTGCGCTGCTCGAACGGCAGCGCGAAGTCCTGGCCGCCACGGGCGACATTGGTCGCCACGTCCCAGACGCCCGAGCGCGCCAGCGTCTGCTCGAGGATCTCGTGGGTATCCATCCGAAAGCCCTCGTGATCGCCGCCCAGCCGTTGCGCCAGTTCATTGATCACCCAGTGGTTCTCGCGACACTCGCCGGGCGCCGCGATCACCGGCAGTGCCACCTGGAAGGTCGTGTGCCCGGACGCGGTATAGCAGTCCTCGTGCTCGAGAAACATCGTCGCCGGCAGCACGATGTCGGCCAGTGCCGCGGTCTCGGTCATGAACTGCTCGTGCACGCAGGTGAACAGGTCGTCGCGCGCGAAGCCGGCGAGCACCTTGGTCTGCTCGGGGCACACGACGGCCGGGTTGGTATTCTGGATCAGCATCGCCGTCACCGGCGGGCCGCCCTGCAGCACGTCTGGCTCGCCCACCAGGATGGGCCCCAGCCGCGACTGGTCGAGCAGCCGCGTGCTGGGGTCGATGACATCGCGCCCCTCGATCAGCGTCTTGTCGATCGGGTAGATCGCCGAATGACCGAAGATCGCGCCGCCGCCCGGCAGCTGCCAGGCACCCGTGACGGCCGGGATGCACGACACCGCGTGCATGTTGGCCGAGCCGTTACGCGAGCGCGAGAAGCCGTGGTGGCAGCGGATGAAGGTTTTTTTGTGGCGCCCGATCAGTCGCGCGAATTCGACGATCTGCTGCGCGGGCAACCCGGTGATCGCCGCCGCCCATTCGGGGGGGCGGTTGGCCACATGGGCGGCCAGCTCGTCGGGCGCGTCGGTGTAGCGGCGCAGGTAGTCCCAGTCGGCGAAGCCCTCGGCGAACAGCACGTGCATCACCGCGCAGGCGAGCGCGCCATCGGTGCCCGGGCGCACCGGCAGGTGCAGGTCGGCGCGCGCGGCGGTGCCGGTGCGGTACGGATCGACCACCACCAGCGTGGCACCGCGTTTCTTGGCACGCATCGCGTGGGTCATCACGTTGACCTGGGTGTTCACCGGGTTGCCGCCCCAGATCACGACCACGTCCGAGTGCTCGGCCATGTCGCGCACGTCGGCGCCCCGCTTGGCGCCGGT
>JAWKYE010000067.1:0-2609 GCA_041396665.1 Burkholderiaceae bacterium | reverse complement strand
CTGGGCATCTTCTGGAAACGGGCCAGCGGCCTGGGTGCGGTGGCAGGCATGCTGGGCGGGGTCGGCGTCAGTTTCTACTACATGAGCAGCACCCATCCCTGGCTGCGCGAGTTGATCTGGCGCATCCCGCGCAGCACGCCCATCGACAATCTCTGGTGGGGCATAGAGCCGATCTCGGCCGGGGTGTTCGGCGTGCCTGTCGGCTTCTTGCTGATTGTCGTGATCAGCCTGCTGACACCGATGCCTGCCGCCAGCACGTTGCGACTGATCGACGAGATGCGCTACCCGCACCACCCCGACCCGGCCTGACCGGGCACCTGGCGCGCCGATGACGCCATTTGGTCCGGCGGACACGCCTGTTGTACAAAAACCCGAGAAAGGCCCGGACATTTGCTAGAATGCCGGGTTCCGGAGAGGTGGATGAGTGGTTTAAATCGCACGCCTGGAAAGCGTGTTCAGGGTCATTCCTGACGCGGGTTCGAATCCCGCTCTCTCCGCCAAATCCCATTGAATAGCAGCACACTGCACGAGACGACACCCTGGCCCCGATGAGGGGGACGGTTCGCAAGCCATTTGTTGGGGGTGCGAAGATGCCGGACAAAGATGCGGGCAGCGCCTACCTGATCGATTCCGATGACGAGATGACTCGTCTCGAGCGCCAGGCGGCGATTTACGGAACATCGGACGACCTGGCCCATCTGGCGCTGCGCCCCACCGACAACGTGCTCGATGCCGGGTGTGGTGCTGGCGCGATTACGCGCACGATCGCTCGTGCCGTTGCGCAGGGGCACGCCACCGGCCTTGACCGCGAAAGCCGTTATATCGAGTACGCTGCGCAGCGAGCGCTTGCCGACGGCATAAGCAACATCGCTTTCCATACCGGTCATGTCACCGAGCTCCCATTCGAGGCTGCCCGCTTCGATGTTGTCTGGTCCAAGCATCTGCTCCAGTGGGTAAGGGATAGGGACCAGGCCCTGCGTGAGTTCGTCCGCGTGACCCGGCCCGCAGGCCGGGTGATCGCGGCGAACTTCGATGGATTCCTGCTGCAGCACTTTCCTGAAGACCAACGGCTGCAGGCCGACGTGTCCCGATGGTTCGACGCGGCCAGGAACAGACCAGGCTCGGCGGCTGGATGGGCCGCAGCTGCCTGCGCTGTTTCGGGACGCCGGCCTGGTCGATATCAGGTCGATACGATTCCCGATCGAGCGTTCTCCGGATTGGGTGGAGACCCGGAACGCACCTGGAATGTCCAGGTGCAGATGGATGCGTCGATGGGGTTTTCGGAGAAGGTCTTCGGATCCCGGGATGCGCCCAGGACTACTCCCGGCGATTCGTTGATCGATTCGATGACCAGGGTCCACTTCCACTGCACGATGTTCTATGTGGAGGGTCGGGTACCTGACGGTTGATCGCGTTGAAATCCGGTCTGCGTCGTCCCGTTGCACCGGGCCTTTTGGCCTGGCCGGATTCCTGTCGCTCGCCGCAACCATGGGTGTGGGTCGGTTCGCGTTCGCGATGCTGCCGCTGATGCTCGAGGAAGGCTTGCTCGACGTCGCCCAGGGCGGCTGGTTGGCCGCCACCAAACTACGCGGGATACCTGGTAGGTGCGATCACCGCAGCCCGTCTGCCGATGCGCGGCGCAACGCTCGCCGTTCTGGCGCTGCTGGCAACCGCGGTTTTCACCGCGGCGATGGCCTGGCCGTTTCCCGCCACCTGGGTTCCATTGCGCTTCTTGGCGGGGGTGGCATCCGCCTGGGCGTTCGTTGCAACGAGTGTCTGGTGCTTGGGCGCATTGGCGCAGCAAGGCGCCGCTCGTCTGGCCGGATGGATATATGCCGGCGTGGGTGGCGGCATTGCGATCGCCGGTCTGCATTATCTGTTCGCCGCCGCAGCCGGTGTCCGTTCTCCTGCTCTTTGGCTGCAACTGGGCGGCCTGGCGTTGCTGCTCGCGTTGCCTGTCTTTGCGGTGATCGCCCGCATGCCGCCCGCTTCCGGTCCGCACGGGCCACGCTCGGCAGGCGTCGGTTCACCTGGCGACGCCGGCCGTACCCTGGGACTGGTGATCTGTTACGGGATCATGGGCTTTGGCTACATCCTGCCCGCTACGTTTCTGCCGGTTCTGGCGCACCGCGTTGTCGATGATCCCCGCGTCTTTGGCCTGGCGTGGCCGATATTCGGAGCGACGGCCGCTCTGTCGACGCTGCTTGTCACACGGTTGCTGCACGATTCGAACCGTCTCAGGATCTGGGCGGTATGCCAATTGCTCATGGGGATCGGCGTGCTGCTTCCAGCTGCGTGGGCAAGCATCTGGACCATCACCGTGTCCGCTTTGCTCGTAGGCGGGACTTTCATGGTGATCACGCTGGCCGGCGTGCAAGAGATGCGCATGAGGGCGCCTGCGCATTCGGCACGATTGGTGAGTCACATCACTGCCGCATTTGCCATTGGTCAGATTGCCGGGCCTGTGACCTCCGCGATGTTGCTAAGCATGGGAAAGGGCGGGTTGGCATTCACGCTTGCGATCGGCGCATCGACCTTGTTCGTCAGCGGTGCCTGGCTATGGAGCGCTTCGTCGATCCGATCTTGAATCAGGATCGATGGCCGCCAGG
>JAWKYE010000066.1:0-2938 GCA_041396665.1 Burkholderiaceae bacterium | reverse complement strand
CGAGGCCTTGCTCGAGCGGCGCTCGGGCGACGAGAACAACCCGCGGATCCTGGGGGCGTTCAACGAGCAGACGCCGGACTGGCTGAGCTTTTTCATGTTCACCTACTTTACCGACCGCGACGGCAAGTACCAGCTGTGCGCGTTGGCCGAGAGCGCGTTCGATCCGCTGGCCCGCACGACCAAGTTCATGCTGACCGAGGAAGCGCACCACATGTTCGTCGGCGAGAGCGGCATCAGCCGCATCATCAACCGCACGGTCGGCATGATGAACGAACTCAAGACCGACGACGTGGGCAAGCTGCGCGCCGCCGGGGTGATCGATCTGCCGACGATCCAGCGCTACATCAATTTTCACTTCAGTGTCACGATCGACCTGTTCGGGGCCGACGAGTCGAGCAATGCCGCGATCTTCTACAGCTCGGGCCTCAAGGGCCGCTTCGAGGAAGGCAAGCGCGACGACGACCACATCCTCAAGGGCCAGACCTACAAGGTGCTCGAAACCCGCGAGGGCAAGCTGGTCGAGAAAGAGGTGCCGATGCTCAACGCGCTCAACGAGGTGCTGCGCGACGACTACATCAAGGATTCGGTGGCCGGCGTGAACCGCTGGAACAAGGTCATCGAGAAGGCCGGCATCCCGACCCGGCTGTCGGTGCCGCACAAGGCGTTCCACCGCAATATCGGGTCGCTGTCGGGGGCCAAGGTGTCGCCTGACGGGCGCGTGGTCAGCGAGGCGGAATGGCAGGCCAATGTCGATGCCTGGCTGCCGTCCGACGAAGACCGCGCCTATGTCGGGTCGCTGATGGGCCGGGTGGTCGAGCCGGGCAAGTTCGCCAACTGGATCGCGCCGCCGGTCGTGGGGATCAACCGCCAGCCGGTCGATTTCGAGTACGTCCGGTTCAACTGAGCAGGACCGCCATGGACACGGCCACAGTGCAAGTCATCCGACAACACCTGATCGACCCCGAGATCTGCATTCGCTGCAACACCTGCGAAGCGACCTGCCCGGTCGACGCGATCACCCACGACGATCGCAACTACGTCGTCGATGCCGACAAGTGCAACCTGTGCATGGATTGCGTGCCGCCGTGTCCGACCGGTTCGATCGACAACTGGCGCGAGGTGCCCAAGGTCCAGGCCTACAGCGTGCAAGACCAGTTGCAGTGGGACGAGCTGCCGCCGGCACTGACGCCGGAGCAACTGGCCGAGGCCGGGGCGACGCCGACGTCCGGCGGGCTGGACGAGCCGGTGGCGTCGCCGGTGGCCGCCGGGGTGGCGCAGACGACTTTCGATGCCGGCAGTGCCACCAGCGTCAGCCAGGTCGGTGCGATCCTGCCGCCCTGGTCGGCGGCCCACCCGTTCATCAACCTGTACGGCCCCAAGGCACGGGACAAGACCCTCGAGGCCACGGTGACCGGCAATGTGCGGGTCACCCAGGTCGGGCGCGAGTACGACACCCACCACATCGTGCTCGATTTTGGCCGGCTGCCGTTCCCGGTGCTCGAGGGGCAGTCGATCGGCATCGTGCCGCCGGGGGTGGATATGGCCGGGCGTGCCCACCATGCGCGCCAGTACTCGGTTGCCAGCCCGCGCAATGGCGAGCGGCCCGGCTACAACAACCTGTCGCTGACGATCAAGCGGGTGCTCGAGGATCACGACGGCAACCCGGTGCGCGGCGTTGCCAGCAACTATATGTGCGACCTGAAGGTGGGCGACAAGGTGCAGGTCATCGGGCCTTTCGGCACGAGTTTCCTGATGCCCAACCACCCGCGCTCGCACCTGGTGATGATCTGCACCGGCACCGGTTCGGCGCCGATGCGCGCGATGACCGAGTGGCGCCGGCGCCTGCGCGCCTCGGGCAAGTTCGAAGGCGGCAAGCTGCTGTTGTTCTTCGGCGCGCGCACGCAGGATGAACTGCCTTACTTCGGGCCGTTGAAGTCGCTACCCAAGGACTTCATCGACACCAACTTCGCGTTCTCGCGCGAGCAGGGCAGGCCCAAGCGCTACGTGCAGGACGTGATCCGCGAGCGCGCCGCCGACGTGGCGGCGATACTCGCCGACCCCGATGCCTTCTTCTACGTCTGCGGTCTCAAGGCGATGGAGGAGGGCGTCGTGCTCGCGCTGCGCGAGGTCGCCGAACAGCACGGCCTCGATTGGTCGGTCATCGGCTCCTCGCTACGCCGCGACGGCCGGTTGCACCTGGAGACCTACTGAGGGCAGCGACCGCAGGGCGCGTGGGGGCGGAGGCAGGGTTTCGACGGGCATGCCCGTCGCTGCCGAAGCGGGCCGGCCCTGCAAGGCCGGCACTGGACGGCTTGCCGAGGGAGCGAAGCGACCGTGGGGGCAAAAAACACTACGACAGGAGCCAGCCACCGTCGACATCGATGGTGGTGCCGGTGACGAAATCGTTCTCGATCGCGAACAGGATGCCCTGGGCGACCTCGTCGGCGGTACCGGCCCGCGGGATCACGTTGTCGGCCACCATCTTGGCGTACAACGCGGTGCGCTCTTCGCCCTTGAGCGGCACCATCGGGGTGTCGATGGTGCCCGGCGACACCACATTGACCCGGCGCGGCGCCAGCTCGGGCGCGATTGCCCGCACGAAGGCCTCGACCGCACCGCCGACCGAGCCGAGCGCGACCTGGCCGGGCTTGGTTTTACGTGCCGGTGAACCACTGACCAACACGATGGTGCCGTCCTTGGCCATGTGGCCGGTGCCGTAGCGCACGACGTTCGCATAGCCCCACATCTTGTCGAACGAGGCCTTGTAGCCGTCCATGTCCATCGACAGGAACGGGCCCAGTGCGCGATCACCGCCGGTGGCGGCACTGACCAGGATGTCGAATGGCGCGACCGACTTGAACAAGGCCTCGAGCGCCGCCCGGTCGCGCACGTCGCAGGCCTGGAACGTCACCCCCGCCGGCGGCTTGCCGTGCTTGTC
>JAWKYE010000065.1:0-3089 GCA_041396665.1 Burkholderiaceae bacterium | reverse complement strand
AGTCGCAAGGCTCGGGATCGCCCGGCCCGTTGGACAGGAACAGGCCATGCGGCTTGCAGGCGCGGATGTCGGCAGCGCTGCTTTGCGCCGGCAAAACCGTGAGATCGCAACCGCGGTCCGCCAGCAGGCGGAGGATGTTGTACTTGACGCCGAAGTCGAGCGCGACGACCCGCCAGCGGCCCGGCTCGCGCACCGGGTAGCCGGTGGCCCGCTCCCAGGTGCCCTCGGTCCAGGGGTAACGCTTGTCGGTGCTCACCACCCTGGCCAGGTCCATGCCCGCCAGCCCGGGAAAGGCCCGGGCTGCGGCCAGCGCCTTGTCCACATCGGGTGCCGGCTGCCCCGGCGCGGCAGCCACCAGGCAACCGGCCTGCGCCCCTTTGTCGCGCAGCAGGCGGGTCAGTTGGCGGGTGTCGATGCCGGCGATGCCGGGAACGCCCTGGGCGGCCAGGTACTCGCCCAGCGACTGGCCGGCCCGCCAGTTGGAGACCCGCAACGGCAGGTCACGGATGATCAGGCCGGCACCGTGGATACGCGCCGATTCGATGTCTTGCTCGTTGACGCCGGTGTTGCCGATGTGCGGGTAGGTCAGCGTGACCAACTGCGAGGCATAGCTCGGGTCGGTCAGGATTTCCTGGTAACCGGTGAGGGCCGTGTTGAACACGACTTCGCCGACGGCGGATGTCGCGGCGCCAATCGAATGGCCGTGAAACACCGACCCGTCGGCTAGCGCAAGGACGGCGGCAGGATGGACGGGAAGCAATCTGGGCTCCGAATTCAGGTCTGCTGACTGGGTCGGCACAACCGGGGCCGGGCCGGCACCCAGGTTGCGGTCCGGCCGGGTCGAACGCCGCGCGGACGACGACCACAGAAAGCATGCGGATTACGCGGGAGGACGCAGCGCTGGCATGGCCCGGTGACCGGGTGCCTGCCTGGCATCACCACCTGCCAGGCCGAACTGCGTAACCGGTAGATTGTAGCAGGGGAGGTGATGGGGTGCCCCCACGCTCCCTACGGTCGCTGCCCCCCGTGGGGGCTGCCGGGCCACGGAACGGCTTCGGACGGCCGGGCGCTCGTTCCATGGCCCGGCGGCATCTTGCTTTTAGGCGCACGGGTGCTTCCGGCGAGCGAAGAATGGCGTAAACTGTACAGAATTCTGCAATTTGAACGAGGTAAGCCATGGGATTTTCTGCCCGCGACGTCGTGCCGTTCACCCTGGCGCGCGCCACGCTGTCCGACCTGGCCGAACAGGTCAAGGCCGGCTCCGAGAAGATCATCACCAAGAACGGCGAAAGTTACGTGGCCCTCATCGACGCGCAGCGGTTGGACTACTACCACCGGCTGGAGCGTGAGCGCATCCATTTGCTGTTGATCGACGATGCGCGCAGAGGGCTTGCGGACATTGTGGCTGGGAGGACGCAGGACGCCGATGCCGGGATTGCGGCACTTCAGGCGCGGCGAGCGGAAATGAAACCGGCCAGCACAAAGCGCGTGGATGAGACCAAGGGAGCCGTGCGCAAACGTGGCTGAGCCTGCCAGGCGCGTCGAACTGACCACCAGCTTCCTGGAGCGCCTGGCGGCAATCGAGATCTTCCTGGCCGAGGCGGACGCGGCCTTCGCCTACGACAGGCTGCTCGACGAGTTGCGCTCGATCGTCATTCCGAACCTTGAGCGTTTTCCCCGCATTGGGCGTCGCTATCTCGATCAGCCACCGCAATCGGTAGAAGCACTGGCCCAGTTGGCCGCATTCCCTGCCGGTGCGGCCGATCGCCTGCGGGAGTACTTGCACGACGATTACCTTATCCTGTACACGACGGCGCCATCTGACCATCTCGTGCACCTTCTTTCGATCCGGCATCACCGCGAGCTGTCTTTTCAGTTTTCGACGCTTTGGGCGGGGCCCGCTGGTGAGGTCGAACGTTGACTACTGACTGCTTCTCTTCTCGAAACAAGGGCCGCAGGATACTGAAGGAGCAATTTGATGGCATTGTGGCTAATCCGGGCCGGCAGGTACGGCGAGCATGAACAGCGATTCCTCGCCGATTCGGCCTGCTACCTGACTTGGGAAGGTACCGAGGACCGCGATCTTTCCCAAGCCATTGATTACGAAGGCATCAAGGCCCTGCTCGCCGAGATATACCCCGACGAGAAACCAAAGACACGAATCAATTGGGCAAGCCAGATTGCGCCGTTCGTCTTCGATATCCAGATCGGTGACTGGGTGGTGATGCCCCATAAGCATAAGCCTGCAATCGCATTTGCGGAGGTGACCAAAGGCTATGCATTCGATGCCAAGGCCGATCCCACCTATCGTCACAGCATCAGGGTCAATTGGCTGAACACCGATGTGCCGCGCATGTCCTTCGACCAGGATTTGCTGTATTCCTTCGGTGCCTTCATGACCGTATGCCGGATGGCCCGCAACGATGCAGAGGCTCGGGTTCGCGCCATGGCCAAGTCAGGTTGGAAGTCCCAGGGACTGGGCGCCCTCACGCCCACGACAAGCCAACACCAAAAGACAGTGTTTCGGGATCTGCCTCCCGACATTGGCGAGCACCTCGATGTCGAGCAGTCGGCCCGTGCCAGTGCGCGCCGTACCGTGCGCTCGTTTACTCCCATCTCGGCGGCGATATCCGTGATTCGCACGCCCGTTGCCCGTCGTTCCACTATCATCAGAAAGTCCTCTCGGTTGCGCATCTTTGCCGTCTCCTTGCGCTAACAAGTGACTGCATTGATGCCTCAGCTGAGCGGACATCTCAAGTCGCTAATTTCCGGAGATTACACGCCGGCAGTGACAGTCAGGCCCGGATGGTGGCATCGATATCCTGGCCGCGCCTGGCACATTCGGGTTTGCCGAGCCTCGTATCTGCGTCCAGGTCAAGTCACAGCAGAACCCGATTGAGCGCACGGTACTCGATGCGCTTGGCGGTGTGATGAAGAAAGTCAACGCTACCCATGGCCTGCTGGTCTGCTGGGGTGGGTTCAAAAGCAGCCTCGAGCGGGACGAGACTCAGCAGTTCTTTCATGTCCGGCTGTGGGACGCTGATGACCTGATCGACGAGTTGCTGGCGGTGTACGACAAACTCGACGCC
>JAWKYE010000064.1:0-3281 GCA_041396665.1 Burkholderiaceae bacterium | reverse complement strand
ACACCCAGGTGATCGAGACCCGGATGCCCGACAACGGCGACTCGATTCGTCGACGTCGCCGCTGCCAGGCCTGTGACAAACGCTTCACCACCTACGAGCGCATCGAGCTGGTGATGCCCACGGTGGTCAAGAAGGATGGCTCGCGCGAGGAATTCGAGCGGGCCAAGCTGGAGGGCTCGATCAACCTGGCGCTGCGCAAGCGTCCGGTCAGCACCCAGGCGGTCAGCGACGCGATCTCGCGGGTCATCGACAAGATCAGTTCGAGCGGCCAGCGGGAAGTGGCCAGCGACCGGATCGGCGGCATCATCATGGAGGAACTGCAGCGGCTGGACCATGTCGGCTATGTGCGCTTCGCGTCGGTCTACCGCGACTTCAAGGACCTGGAGGCCTTTACCGAGGCGATCCGCGAAGTCAAGCCGACGCGCGAGGCGCGGCCCAGGGCGCGGCGCAAGCCGCGCTGATCCGCGCCGACCCGCAAGCGCGTTACTGGCCCTGGCTGATCTGATCCAGGCTCTTGCCCGGCGTGATCATCTGCGGGTCGACCTTCATCTCGATCAGCGCGAAGCGACCGGTCGTCTCGATCGCCTGCAGCGCGTCACCCAGCGCTTTGTCGAACTCGGCGGTGGTCTGCACGCTGGTGCCAAAGCCGCCGAACGAGCGGGCCAGCCCGACGAAATCCGGATTGACCAGTTCCGTGCCCAGCACGTTGCCCGGAAACTCGCGCTCCTGGTGCATACGGATGGTGCCGAACATGCTGTTGTTGAACACCAGCACCAGCGGCTTGGCGCCGTACTGGGTGGCGGTGGCCAGTTCCTGGGCGTTCATCATCACGTCGCCATCGCCGGCCAGGCAGAGCACGGTGCGACCCGGTTCGGCCAGGCTGGCCGCCACCGCGGCCGGCAGGCCGTAGCCCATGGCGCCGGAAGTCGGCGCCAGTTGCGTGCGCAGCGGGCCGTAGCGCCAGAAGCGATGCCCCCAGGTGGCGAAGTTGCCGGCCCCGTTGGTGACGATGGTGTCGCGCGGCAGCCGGGCCTGCAGGTCCTGCATCACCTGCCAAAGATCCAGCGCCACCGGGGCCTTGCTCGACAGCGTCTCCAGCACCGGCGGGCGCTTCTGCCAGGCCTCGTAGGCCGATCGGGCCACGGCGCGCTGGTCTTTCCAGCCGGCACTGTCTGCCGTCACGTCGCGCAAGGCGGCGGCGAATTGCGGCATGCCCGAATTGATCAGCAACTCGGCGCCATAGACGCGGCCCAGTTCCTCGACACCCGGGTGCACGTGCACCATCCGGCAGGCCGGGATCGGGATGTCGAACAACGTATAGCCGGCCGTCGTCATCTCGCCCAGCCGCGGACCGATGGCGATCACCAGGTCGGCCTCGCACGCGCGCCGTCAGTTTCGGGTTGGCGCCGATGCCGACATCACCCACGTAGCAGGGATGATCATTGTCCAGCAGGTCCTGGCGGCGGAACACGCAGGCCGTGGGCAAATCGAGCCGGGTCACGAATGCCGCCAGGTCCTCGCAGGCCTGCCGCGTCCAGCCGCTGCCACCGAGCAAGACCAGCGGTCGCCTGGCGGCCGCCAGCATCTGTGTCAGTTGGCGCATCTGGTCGGGGGCCGGGGTCGCCTGTACCGGCGTGTAGCGACGGGCATCGGCAACCGTCGCTTTGCCCGACAAGACATTCTCGGGCAGCGCCAGCGCCACCGGACCCATCCGGCCGCTGGTCGCGCGCTGCATGGCCTGCGCGATGTACTCGGGGATGCGCTCGACCTGGTCGATCTGCGCGGACCACTTGGTGATAGGGCTGTAAAAACGCCGGTAGTCGATTTCCTGGAACGCCTCGCGATCCATGAACTCGGCGCCGACCTGGCCGATCAGCACCACCATCGGCGTGGAATCCTGGTGGGCGGTATGCACCCCTATCGCCGCATTGGTCGCGCCCGGGCCTCGGGTCACCATCAGGATGCCAGGCTTGCCGGTGAGCTTGGCATAGGCATCGGCCATGTACGCGGCGCCCCCTTCCTGGCGGCAGATGACGAAGCGCGACTGGGCCCGGTGATGGTAGAGGCCCTCGAGCACGGCCAGGTAGCTCTCGCCGGGTACGCCGAAGATCGTGTCGACCCCGTGCCCGATCAGCGCGTCGGCGAGCAACTGGCCTCCGTGACGCTCGCGCTGCGGCGCATCGGAGGGCGGGGCGGTGTCGGCGGGCAGTTCGGAGGGTCGGTTCATGGCAGGGTCCGAAAGAGGTTGGGGAATCCCTGATTATGGCGCGAGCCACGCCCGGCGGCAGGATCCGCCGTCGCGCGGGCCGGCGCGCGGCTTCGGTACACTTGTGCAAAGGGTAAGGAGCCTGAGGCGCAAGGAGCCAGACCGTTGTTCAGTGAACCAGATCATCAACACATGAGCCGCGCGCTGGCGCTGGCCGAGCAAGGCCTGTTCGGCACCACCCCGAACCCGCGGGTGGGCTGCGTCATCGTCAAGGACCATGAAGTGGTCGGCGAGGGCTGGCACCGCCGCGCCGGCGAGGCCCACGCCGAGGTACTGGCATTGGCCCAGGCCGCGGGCAAGGCCCGCGGGGCCACCGTTTACGTGTCGCTCGAACCTTGCAGCCATCACGGCAGGACACCCCCGTGCGTCGATGCCCTGCTGGCCGCACGGGTGGGCAGGGTGATCGCCGCGATGGAGGATCCCAATCCCCAGGTCGGCGGTCGCGGCCTCGAGGCGCTGCGGTCCGGCGGGGTCGATGTGCGCTGCGGCCTGCTCGAGCAGCAGGCGCGTGAACTGAACGTCGGTTTCGTGTCCCGGATGCGCACCGGTCGGCCCTGGGTGCGGATGAAGGTGGCGGCCAGTCTCGATGGCATGTCGGCGCTGCGCGATGGCGCCAGCCAATGGATCACCGGCGCCTCGGCGCGCGCCGACGGCCAGCGCTGGCGGGCCAGGGCCTGTGCCATTCTCACCGGCATCGGCACCGTGCGCGACGATGATCCGCGCCTGACCGTGCGCGAGGTGGCCACCGATCGCCAGCCGTTGAAGGTGCTGGTCGATTCGCGGCTCGAGGTGTCGCCGGATGCCAGGTTGTTCGACACCGGCAAGACGCTGGTCGTGGCCGCGCAGCCCGACGCCGCGCGCGTCGCGACGCTTCAGGCGCGTGGCGCAGAGGTATTGGTGCGGCCCAATGCCGCGGGCAAGGTCGACCTGCCCGCGTTGATGACCCATCTGGCCGGGCGCGGCATCAACGAGTTGCATGTCGAGGCCGGAGGCAAGCTGAACGGTTCGCTGATCC
>JAWKYE010000063.1:0-5261 GCA_041396665.1 Burkholderiaceae bacterium | reverse complement strand
TCCCTCCCGGCCAAACTCACCCCAGGCGGATATGGTCGAAGTGATCGAACCAGGCCACCACCGCCTCGACCGACGGAGAGGCCACCGCCTGGCCGGCGGCTGACACCTCGGCGAGCGAGCGCTTGCCGGTGTACAGGTCGGCCCAGGTCGCGAGCGTCAGCTCGAGGCGCAGCTCGGCGCCCGGCACATCGCCATCCAGATAGCGGGCCAGGCCGCGATCGATCTGCAGCGCGCAGTGCGCCACCGGGTCGGTGAACGAGAAGGCCAGCGTCTGGCGCAAGCGCGCACTGCGATGCGGATCGAGCCGCACGCGCAAGGCCTCGACGAAGCGCCCGGGCGCTGCCCCCATCAGTCGGAATCGATTCGCGCGCCACGGCGTGTGCGCCATCGGATCGATCGCGCCCTCGAGGGTCAGCGCCTCGGTCAGGCAGACGCTGCGCGTGTTGGCCGCCGGCGTCACGCGGGCGATGCCGCGTAGTGCCAGCGCCTTGAGCCGGCGCCCGTCGGGATCGGCCGGGTCGCTGCGATGCAGGTAGGCGGCCAGCTGCGCGGCCCAAGACCAGTCCTCGTCGGCGAGCGCCTTTTGTACCGCGGCCATCATTGCCGCCCGTCCGCCGAAGCCGGCGATCATCTTGTCGGCCTCTTCGCGCGGCGGCACCGGGTGCAGCCGGCTGCCGTCCATGTCGAACCAGCCCAGTTCGCCGTTGCAGATCGCCCGCACATGGAACGGCACTTCCCCGTAGACCTGCGGGATATACGGGCTGTGCTCGAGATGATCGGGCAGCGCGACCTGCTCGACGATCTGCTCGGTGGTCAGCCCGTTGTTCATGCCGCGCACCGTCTGGTCCCACAGATACTGGATGCTGTCGCGATAGTCGAGCAATGCCTGGCGCGCATTCTCGCGCGGCGTGATCGGCGGCCCATGGACCCCGACCAGGTGCTGCGGATCCATCTGGCGGATCAGGTCGATCGCCTTCACGAACTGGCGTGGGTCGCGATACTTCTCACCGCGCAGCGTGTAGATGTTGTAGAGCACCGGCCACACGTGGTTGTTGACCACGCAGTCCAGTTCGGGAAAGTGGATGATCAGCGTGTCGTCCGAATCGGACGGCGCCGGCACCAGGCGCACCGTCGTGCCGGCAATGCGCACGGTCGTGTCCTCGGACACCTCGTGGGTGACCGGGACATGCCTGGCGGTCGTGGGCCGGCTGCGGTGAAAAAACGTGATCCCCGTGCCCTGGTTGGGCATGGCGTCCGGCCCTGCTCGGGCAGGTGGTAGCTGAACTGCGACATCAGCCGGCGGATGTAGGCCGGACCGATCTCGGCGCCGGTGTCGGCCAGGTTGGTGCGGATCCGCGCATGGCCCCAGACCTGCAGCCCGCCCCCGGCCTCGTCCTGCCAGACCTTCGTGCCATGCACGTAGTGCGAGTGTGAGTAGATGACCGCCCGGACCGGCGCACGGGACACCGTGCGAAACAGCGCCAGTTGCTCACCCGCCTCCTCGATGCCCTCGCCGGTGTCGATGATGATCAGGCCGTCGGGCGCCTCGATCATGATCGAATTGGCCATGCCGTGCCCCACCGCGGACCAGATCTTGTCACCCACCTTGTACAGCCGCTGCTCGAGCACGCGTGTCTGCGCCACCAATTGCGACGAGGCCACGGCGCCGTTCCCGGCGGTTGCCACCGGCGCACCAGGTCCACGATAGAGGGCGGGTCGGGTCATGCCGGTTCTCCTGGAGCGTACGGGGTGGCTTGCATAATAGTTCACCGACAAGCCCTGCCGCCGCGTGACGACCATGACCCCTGCTCCCACCTCCACTGCACCCCGTGACCCCGCCGTCGCGCAGGCTCCGGTGACAGAGGCGGCGCCCTGGTACCTGCCGGTCGGTGACGAAGTCGCGCTGTTCGAAGCCGCCTGGACCGCGCGCTTGCCGGTGTTGCTCAAGGGCCCGACCGGATGCGGTAAGACCCGCTTCGTCGAACACATGGCCTGGCGGCTGTCCCACGCGGCGGGCAGCCGCTCGGTCGCGACTGAACCGCTGGTCACCGTGGCCTGCCACGAAGACCTGTCGGCCACCGACCTGGTCGGGCGCTACCTGCTGGTGGGCGACGACACCGTTTGGATGGACGGGCCGCTGACCCGGGCCGTGCGCAGCGGCGCGCTGTGTTATCTGGACGAGGTGGTCGAGGCCCGCCAGGACACGACGGTGATAATCCATTCGCTGACCGATCATCGGCGGCTGCTGCCGATCGACAAGACCGGCGAGTTGCTGGCCGCCCATCCCGACTTCCTGCTGGTGATCTCGTATAACCCGGGTTACCAGAGCGTGCTCAAGGACCTCAAGCCCTCGACCCGGCAGCGCTTCGTGTCGCTCGAGTTCGATTACCCGTCGCCGGCCGTCGAGGCACGGATCATCGCCCACGAATCGGGCGTGTCTGCCGAAGTGGCGGCCAGGCTTGCCGAACTGGGCGCCAAGGTGCGCCTGTTGCGCGAGCACGGTTTCGAAGAGGGCGTGAGCACGCGCCTGCTGATCTACGCCGCGCAATTGATCGTTGGCGGAATCGATCCACGCCGTGCGTGTCGGGTGGCGATTGCCCAGGCGGTGACCGATGACGAATCGGTGGCGGCGGCGATCACCGAGTTGATCGACGTGCTGTTGCCCTGATGCCGTGCCAGGCGGTGGGCATCCGATGACCGGCAACGCCTCGCGGGCCGTGTCGTTCATCGCCCATCAGGAACCGCTGCGCCTGTTCGCCCAGGCGATTGCCGGGCGCGCGATCAGCGTGTTGCCGGCGACCGGGCTGGCCCAGGGTTTTCGCCTGGATCAAGGTGATACCCGCTTCGACGGGCGCACGCTGACGCTGCCCGAATCGATCGACCTGTTCGACGAGCCGCTGTACAACTTTCGTACCTACCGGCTGGCGATCCTGCACCAGATCGGCTTCGCCCAGGGCGGCTGCTTCGCGCTCGATCCGCAGGTGCTCGATGCACGACTGCCCGGCCTGCCCGACGCCTGGTTCGATGCGGCCGACCCGGGACTGCCGTTAGAGCAATGGCTTGCCGCCCTACCCCGGCCGCTGCTGGCCAGACGGGTGTTCGTGTTGCTCGAGGGCTGGCGCACCGACCTGCTGCTGGCCGGCCGCTACCCGGGCGCGCGGGCCGACCTGGCGCGCAGCCTGGCCAGGGCATTGGAAGCGCGGCCCGATCTGCAGCGGATGTCCGGCCTGGCACGGGTCATCGAGTTGCTCACGCGCCTGACCCTGGGGGCCGATCGGCAGGCATTGGGCGCGAACAGCGCGAGCGAGCGAATCGACGCGTTGCTGTCGCTGACCGACCTGGACCGGCGTATGGCCCCGGATGTCTACGACACCGCGCAGGTCACGATGGACGTGCTGCAATGGCTGGCCCGCCTGGGCCTTTTGTCCTGCGAATCCGGCGAAGGGAATGGCACCGACGACCGACCTGATGCCGCAGATGCCGCGCAGGCAGGCGGCACCGAACCGGCACAAGGCGACGGCGACGATGACGCGCCCGGCGGACCGGCACTGGCTCATCGCGGCGACCCGCTCGCCGATGAAAGCGTGGCGCAGCGGCGCAAGGCCGGCGCACTGGCCAGGTCGGCGCCCCCCGCCACAGCGGCGGCCGCCCCCGGCGAGGACCCGGCGGCCGGGCAACGCGCGCCGGCGCTGCAGATCGAGACGCCCTGGCGCGAAGGCGACGCGCCAACCGAGACGCGGATAGACGAATGGGACCACCTGGCCGGTCACTACCGACGCGGCTGGTGCAGGCTGATCGAAACCCGGCTACACGGCGAGGCCGGCGATCTGCCGCGCCGGTTGCTCACCGAGCATCGCGACCTCGCGCTGCGGATCCGCCGCCAGTTCGCCCGCCTGCGCGCCGAATCGGTGCGGCTGCAGCGGCGCCTGCCCGATGGCGACGAGATCGACCTGGACCGCCTGATCGAGGCCCGCGTCAACCGTCGCGCCCGACGCGCTGGCGACGACAGGTTGTACCAGCGCCGGGAGAGAATCCGCCGCGATGTGGCCGCGGCCTTTTTGCTCGACATGAGCGCCTCGACCGACTTCCCGGTGCCCGAGCAGCGCAACGGGAAGCCGCCCACCGAACCGACACTCGACACCGGCCCCGAGGACGAGGGCTGGGTCTATGGTTTCTCGCCGGCCAGCCTCGATCTGCCGCCACCGACCGAGCGACGCCGCGTCATCGACGTCGCACGCGACGCGCTGGGCCTGATGAGCCTGGCGATGGAAACCCTGGGCGATCCGTTCGCCGTGTACGGCTTCTCCGGGCAGGGGCGCGAGCACGTGAGTTTTCACGTGGCCCGCGACTTTGACGATCGCCGCTCATCGGCCAACTGGGGCGCACTGGCGGCGATCCGGCCCGAGGGCTCGACCCGGATGGGCGCCGCGGTGCGACACGCGAACAACCGGCTGGCCCGGGTACACGCCCGGCTCAAGGTGTTGATCATCGTGTCGGACGGCTACCCGCAGGATCTGGACTACGGGCCGGACCGCAACAGCGACGAGTACGGGCTGCAGGACACCGCGATGGCCCTGCACGAAGCGCAACGGCGCGGCATCGAGACCTTCTGCCTGACCGTCGATCCGGCGGGCCACGACTACCTGAAGCGCATGTGCCCCGACCAGCGCTACGCGGTGATTGACGAGATCGACAAGCTCCCGGAAGCCCTGACCAAGGTTTACCAGGCCATTACCCGCTAGCCGCATCCGTAGGACGAAAGCTCAGCGCTTGCCCTCGATCGCGATCTCGATCAGCCGGGGTTCGCCGCAAGCGAATGCCGCTTCGAGCGCCGGGCCGATCTCTTCGGCTTTCGACAGGCGGCTGGCCTGCAGGCCCATGCCAGCCGCCAAGTCGACAAAGCCCAGCGCCGGTTCGCCCAGGTCCATCTGCGGATAGGGGCGATCGGACATCGCGTCGAAACGCTGCCGGTAGATGTCCAGGTTGTGCTTGAGCACCCGGTACTCGCGATTGGCCAGGATCACGAACACGATGGGCAGCCGTTCATGCACCGCGGTCCAGAGCGCCTGGATCGAGTACATCGCCGAGCCGTCGCCCGACAGACACAGCACCGGCCGGCCCGGGTGGGCCGCCGAGGCGCCCAACGCACCGGCCAGGCCCTGGCCGATGCCGCCGCCGCGGGCGCCCAGGTACTGGTCGGGCGCATCGATCAGGAACGACGCCGCAAAGTCGACGCTGGCGGTGATCGACTCCTCGACGAT
>JAWKYE010000062.1:0-5395 GCA_041396665.1 Burkholderiaceae bacterium | reverse complement strand
TCGGCGACCGGCAGCAGCAGGTCGGTGCTGAGCCGCTCGACCCCGGGCATCGAGGCCACGGCCTGGCGCTTGTTGGTGCCCTCGTGGATGAACACCGGGTAGATCAGATCGTCGGTGCCCAGGCGATGCTCGCGCACCAGGCGACGGGTGAAGTCGTCACGGCGATTGCGCCGCATGCGGATGGCCGGAAAACCAGGTTTTGGGGTCATGGGTTGGGTCCGGTGAAAGTCGGGAGAGGCAACAGGTCAGGGGTTGGGAGGGGCTGGCGCGTCGGGCGCGGTCTGCCCGTCGTCGAGCGGGTCGTCGTCGGCGGGCTCGAACCAGCTTTCGATCAGCGAGCGGGCCTGCTCGACCCCCTGGCCCGAACTAGAGGAAAAAAGCAGGAAGCTGGCCGCCAGTGCCGGCACGCTTTGCATGTACTGCTGCTGGATGATATCCAGGGTCTTTTGCTGCGCCATGCGGCCCAGCTTGTCGGCCTTGGTGATCAGCAGCAGCCGGGGGATGCCCTCGGGCATCCACTGCAGCAGGTCGATGTCCATCGCGGTCAGCGTGCGACGGCAGTCGATCATCAGCACCACCCCCTGCAGGCAGGGCCGGTTGCGCAGATACCAGCCGGCCAGGTGCTGCCAGCCGTGCTTGACGGCCAGCGGCACCGCCGCGTAGCCATAGCCCGGGGTGTCGACCAGGTAGCCATCGGGCTGTTCGTCGGGGCCGATGGCAAAGAAATTGAGCGCCTGGGTGCGCCCCGGGGTCTTGCTGGCGAACGCCAGCCGGTTGCGCCGGCACAGCTTGTTGATCGCCGAGGACTTGCCCGAGTTGGAGCGGCCCGCGAAGGCCACCTCGGGCAGGCTGGAGCGTGGCAGCTGGCTTGCCTTGGCGACGGTCGTCGAAAAGCGGGCGCTCTGTAGGCCATGTGCCACGTTTGATTCCTGAAGCAGTTCGACGGGCATTGTACAATTTCAGGTTTTATTGCCGCTGAAATCAGGCTGGTCCCGGATCGGCGGTGGCAGACAACTTGTCGGCGGGAGCCAGAATGAAAAGTGATTTCCTTGCATCGGGTCGTCAGGCCGCGTTGCGACTGACGGGCCTGGCCCTGGTGGCGATCTCGATGAGCGCCGGGCCGGTGTTTGCGGCAGAGCCGGCCAAGGGCGAGGTGGTCAAGATCGAGCCGGCCAAGGGTGGCAAGATCGCGCAAGAGGTCTGCGTGGCCTGTCACGGCGCCGACGGCAACAGCGCGCTGCCGGTCAATCCGATCCTGGCCGGCCAGCACGAGGCTACCTGGCCAAGCAGCTGCACGAATTCCGGGCGCAGGGTGACAAGCCCGCGGCCCGAAACGATCATGGCCGGGTTTGCCGCCCAGCTGTCCGAAGGCGGATATCCGCAACCTGGCCGCCTACTACGCCGGGCAGCCGATCAAGCCTGCCGCTGCCAAGGACAAGGCTCTCAGTGAGCAGGGCGGCCTGTATCGAAGCGGTATCGCCGAAAAAGGCGTGCCTTCGTGCGCCGGCTGCCATGGCCCCAGTGGCGCCGGCATCCCGGTGCAGTATCCGCTTGTCGGGTCAACATGCCACCTACACGGCGGCCCAATGACAGCCTTCGCCAGGGAGATCGCAAGAACAGCATCCAGATGGCTGAGATTGCCGCGCGCCTGTCCGATACCGGGTGCCGCACTGGCCGACTACATCGCCGGCCTGCGCTGATTGCCGACGACCGCGCTGCGCTTTGCGGCGGCGCCAGGAGCACAGGGCCTGCTCTGTACGGAGCAGGCCTTTTTTCATGGGATGGCGCGGCTTGTTGCGGGTGTCGCGGGCGCGCCCTTGGGGTGAACAGGCGCTGGTCGCGCTGTAGGTCGGGTCCGGTGACTACGTCATACTGGGGCTGTCCCACGGCACTCCTGCGAGGTACCCATGCTGATCCGCTCCCGCCAGGCGCACGATTGCGCCGAATCAGAGAATCACGCCACGCCATGTATTCGAGAACCGTCGCAAGCTGTTGCTGGCGGCGGGCGCCGCTACCGGGGCCGGGCTGCTGGCGCCGGCCTCAGCCGCCCAGGCGGGCGCCGGCATGCGTTGCAGGCGGCCAAGAGCCCGCTGTCCATCGACGAGAAACTGACCTCCTACGAGGACGACGACCTACAACAACTTCTACGAGTTCGGCACCGAAAAGAGTGACCCGGCCCGCTACGCGCACACGCGCTGAAAACCCGCCCCTGGTCGGTGATGATCGAGCGAGGTCGCCAAGCCCGGCCCGATCGATATCGAGACCCTGCTCAAGATGGCGCCGCTCGAGGAGCGCATCTACCGGATGCGCTGCGTCGAGGGTTGGTCGATGGTGATTCCGTGGGTCGGCTTCTCAGGTCGCGAGTTGGTCAAGCGGGTCGAGCCGACCGGCCAGGCCCGGTACGTCGAGTTCATCACCAAGGGAAGATCCGGCGCAGATGCCGGGCCTGAACTACCCGGTGCTCAAGTGGCCGTACGTCGAGGGCTTGCGCATGGACGAGGCCAACCATCCGCTGACGCTGCTGACGCTGGGGCTGTACGGTGAGACGCTGCCCAACCAGAACGGCGCGCCGGTGCGCATCGTCGTACCCTGGAAATACGGCTTCAAGAGCGGCAAGTCGATCGTGAGCATCCGCTTCATGCGCAACCAGCCGACCACCAGCTGGAATCGCGCAGCCCCGTTCGAATACGGCTTTTTCTCGAACGTGAACCCCGAGGTCGATCATCCGCGCTGGTCGCAGGCCACCGAGCGGCGCATCGGCGAGGACGGATTTTTTCAGCGCAAGCGCAAGACGCTGATGTTCAACGGTTACGAGGAGCAGGTTGGCAATCTGTATGCCGGCATGGACCTGCGCAAATTGTTCTGAGCCGCGCCAGCGCCGCCGGCCCGGCCGACCCGCTTGCCCGCCCGATCCCCGGGCACCAGAAGCCGCGACCCGGTAGATGGCCGATGCCACGGATGAACCCCCTGCGGCTCACGCTGTTGCGCCGGGTTGTGTTCGTGCTGGCGGCAGTGCCTTTCGCGCGCCTGTTCGTGCTGGGCTATCTGGGCGACCTGACGGCCAATCCGGTCGAGTTCGTCACCCGTTCGCTGGGGACGTGGTGCCTGGTGATGTTGTGCCTGACCCTGGCGATCACGCCGCTGCGCCGCCTGACCGGTGCCGCCTGGTGGTTGCGGCTGCGCCGCATGCTGGGCTTGTGGGCTTTCTTCTACGGTAGCGTGCACCTGCTGACCTACGTGTGGTTCGACCAGTGGTTCGACGTTGCCGCGATCTGGGACGACGTGGTCAAGCGCCCGTTCATCGCCGCGGGCTTTGTTTCGTGGTTGCTGATGGTGCCGCTGGCGTTCACGTCCAACCAGTGGGCGATGCGTCGCCTGGGCCGCCGCTGGTCGGTGTTGCATCGCCTGATCTATCTGCTGGCGCCGGTGGGCGTGCTGCATTTCTGGTGGCACAAGTCGGCGAAGAACGATTTGTTCGAACCGATGATCTATGCCGCGGTCATCGGTCTGCTACTGGCGATGCGTCTGTTGTGGCGCTGGCGCCGGTCGATGAACGGCCCCTTGCGTAGCAAAGACCAAGAAGCTGCCTGAGCCGAAGGCGATCGCCGGGCCGCTCCCAAGCCGGGCACTGGGCGGCTTGCCGGACGAGCGAAGCGACCGTGGGGGCTGACTTAATCCGGGAGGCGGCGCTCGCCGGCGATCTGGTGTTCGAAGTCCTCGCGCTTGCGGACCAGCAAGGCCTGGGCGCCGTCGACCATCACCTCGGCCGCGCGGCCGCGGCTGTTGTAGTTGGAGCTCATCGCCATGCCGTAGGCGCCGGCATCCGCCAGCGCGAGCAGGTCGCCCGCTTCCAGCGCCAGTTCGCGGTCCCGGGCCAGCCAGTCGCCCGATTCGCAGATCGGCCCGACGAGGTCCCAGGTGCGGGTTGCTCCCTGCCGGGGCGCGACCGGCCAGACCCGGTGATAGGCGCCGTACAACGACGGGCGCAGCAGGTCGTTCATTGCCGCATCGATGATCGCGAACTGCTTGCTGGGTGTCGGCTTCAGGTACTCGACGCGCGTGAGCAGCACACCGGCCGGCCCCGCGATGGCCCGTCCGAACTCGAACATCAGTTCATAGTCGCCGGCCGCTTCGCCCAGCCGTTCATCGAGGCGCTCGCAAACCGCCCGAATCAGGTCTGCCCGCGGCGGCGGGGTTTCATCGGCATAGGCAATGCCCAGGCCGCCGCCCAGGTCGATATGCGACAGCCGGATACCGGCGTCGCGCAACTCGGCCAGCAGGTCGAGCACGCGGTCCAGCGCCGCCAGGAACGGGGCCAGTTCGGTGATCTGCGAGCCGATGTGGCAGTCGATGCCCACGAGCCGGATGCCGGCGAGCTGGCTGGCCTGCCGATACAGCGCGACCGCTTGCTCGTGGGCGATGCCGAACTTGTTGTCGCGCAGGCCGGTAGAGATATACGGATGCGTGCGGGCATCGACGTCGGGGTTCACCCGCAGCGACACCGGCGCCACCGTGTTCATGTCGCGCGCGATCGCATCGAGCCGGTGCAGTTCGGCCGCTGACTCGACGTTGAAGCAGCGCACGCCGGCAGCCAGCGCCTCGCGGATGTCGGCTGCCGACTTGCCGACCCCGGAGAACACCGTGCGCTCGGCCCGCCCGCCGGCGGCCAGCACCCGCTTCAGTTCGCCCCCGGACACGATGTCGAAGCCGGCGCCCTCGCGGGCCAGGCAGTCGAGCACCGCGAGGTTGGAATTGGCCTTGATCGCATAGCAGACCAGCAGGCGGCGCCCCGGGGCCGCCGAGGCGAACTCGCGATAGGCCTGCACCAGGGCGGCCCGCGAGTAGACGAAGGTCGGCGTGCCGAACCGCGCTGCGATGTCGGCTAGCGCAACCTCCTCGGCGTGCAGGGAGTCCTGGCGGTAGGCAAAGACGCGCGAATCGGTTTTCATGGGGTTCCGGGGGCGGGAGTGCTGTCGGCTTTGGCGGCCTCGGCAGCCTTGCGCTGGGCGCGTACCTTGTCGCGTTCGGCCTGGGCGCGTTGCTGTTCGGGCGTGGGCAGGTACAGCGGACCTCTTTGACCACAGGCGCCGACCAGGAACAGGATCGTCAGTACAATCGCGCCAACACGCACACGCCCGGCCCTGGCCGGGTAGCACACCGGCGGCGACCCGACGGCGGGTTGGTCAGAGGGCATCGGGGGCATGGGTCCGGGTGTATTCAGGGCCGCATCAATGCCGACCGGGCCAGGGAAAAGACAGGAAACCGGCATGCCACCCATGGCAACACCAGCGCAACCGAATAATATCGCGGAGCAGTCTAGCATGACCGAAGAGGACTTCATCAACGAGTGCGAACACCTGCTCGACCGCATTGAGGACGCGATCGACGAGGCCGG
>JAWKYE010000061.1:0-5699 GCA_041396665.1 Burkholderiaceae bacterium | reverse complement strand
GAACCCAATCCGCAGAGCCGGGTGTCACTGTCGAGCGAGCGCGACCCGCTGGGCATGCCGCGGGTCACCGTGGACTGGCGTCTCACCGATCTGGATAGGCGCGGTTTCGAGCGCACGATGTCGCTGGTCGCCGACGAACTGGAAACCCAGGAGATCGCGCTGGTCAAGCGCGACGAGAAGGTGGGCCCGCGCAGCCAGCGAGAGATAGAAGGGACCTGGCATCACATGGGTACGACGCGGATGCACGCGTCGCCGCGCAGCGGCGTGGTCGACCCGCAGTGCCGGGTCCATGGCATTCCCAACCTGTATGTGGCCGGTGCATCGGTCTTTCCCACCGGCGGAGCCAACCATCCGACGATCCAGCTGCTTGCACTGGCCTATCGGCTGGCCGACCACCTGGTCGAGCGCCACGACCAAGATACGGTGCGGGTCGGGGGCACACCGACCCAGTCTGGTGAACTCGCGTCGCAGGCGCCAGCCCAAGCCCTCACCGGTGCGCCCGCGCCGGGACAAAAGGTGCTCTGACCTGCGCTGGGGGAATCGGCCGCGCGGGCGATGCCCGCGCGGCCCCACAAGGTCTGCAACATCGAACACGCCAACCTGCGGGTTGGCGTTTTCTTTTCTCGGACGCACGGGACATGTTCGGGCATAGGCCTTGCTCCCCGGGCTTTGCCCGTTAACGAGCAGGACACGCGGTTGCGCATCGGGTAACGGCGTCCCGCGCTCGCTGCGCGGCACTGCACCCATCAGCTACGGGCGGGACCGGATCGAGGCCCGCTGGGCACGGCGCTTGCCATGCAAGGGTGTCCAGGCGGGAATACCGCCGGCAACCCCTCCCACAGAAAAAAAGGAATCTGACGAAATGAACCGACTGAATCTCCCCAAACTCGTGCTGGCCGCCACGATGGCCGGCGCCTTTGCGGCGTCCGGCGCCGCGCAGAACGACACGGCCGCCCAGGGCAAGGAACTGCTCAACGAAGCCAAGGGCGCCGCAGTGCAGGCCGGCGACGCCACCAAGGCAGCTGCCCGAGACGCCAAGCAGGCGGTGGTCGAGACCGGCAAGGACATCAAGGAAGGCGCCAGCCACGCCGCCGGTGCCACGGCCGCGACGGTCGGCGACACGCTGGGCTGGAGCGACCGCGCCCGGATGCCCGGCTTCACGCAGACAAAGGATGCACTCGAGAACAAGCTCAAGACCGCGACGACCCGTGACGGCTACCGCAAGGTGCTCGAGGCCGAGGGCTACCTGATCACCGCGATCAACGAGGATTCACGCGAGGCGCTCGAGTACGAGATCGTCAAGGGCGGCCAGACCTACGAGGTGCAACTGGGCTTCGATGATGGTGCCGCACGGGCCACGTCGATAGACGTGGCAACCAACATCTGGCGGGCCGATGCCACCAAGCAGGCGATGCAGGGGATGACCGACAAGGTCGTCGCCCCGGTGTACGACCGCAACGCCGCCGCGATGGCCCGTGACCGCGATCGACGTTCGGCGTTCATGGACACCAAGGAATCGCTCGAACGCCAACTGGTGCCGGGCAAGCCCGCGCAGGATTACGTGAACATGCTCACCAGCATGGGCTACATGGTCACCTCGGTGAACGACAGCGACCGCGATTACGTCGAGTACGAGATCGTCAAGGGCAAGGACAGCTTCGAGGTGCAGATCGACCTGGATGAGAAGACCCGCACCGCCAGCAACGTCGACGTGACGGCCAACATCTGGCAGTCCAAGGAAACCGAGCAGGCGCTGGACGCCGCCCGCTGACGCGTCCCCTCCAGGCGCCCCTCAGGCGCCCGGCGGCAGCCACGGCCCGTCCGTGGGCGGGCCTCTTGCGGCAGGTGCAGGCCCGCCGCAGCCTGTCAGGTTGGTCGACTCAGTTGGAGCTTCACCGCGCAACGACCGAATCCGACAGGGAGATCCCCATGAACACCCGATTTGCCGCGATCGCGGCCAGCCTGTCGTCGCGCTGGCCACGACCAGCGCGCTGGCACAGACCCAGTGACCTTCAAATCGGCCAAGACCGGTTCGTCGTATTACCAGATGGCCGTGCAGATCGCCGAAGGTGTCAAGACCGCCTCGCAGAGGCAAGATCATCGTCACCGTCGAGGAAAGCCAGGGGTTCGGTGCAGAACGTGGCCGAGGCGGCGACCCGGGAGTGGCAACTACGTGTTCACCACGCCGCCGGCGCTGGTGGGCATGTCCCAGCAGGGCAAAGGCCCGTTCAAGGACAAGACCCACCCGAAGTTCGAGCAGATCCGCGCTGTTTCCGATTCCGTCGCTGACCATGCACTTCGTCATGCATGGTGACAGCGGCGTCAAGTCGATGACCTGGCCGGCAAGACGCTGTTGATCGGCAAGGGCAGCTTCGGCACCACCGAAGGCGAGAAATACCTGGAGTTGTTCGGCCTCAAGGGCAAGGTCACCTTGGCCAACGTCGAGCTGAGCAATGCCGTGGCGGCGCTCAAGAACAAGCAGATCGACGGTTTCGTCACCGCTGGGTCGTACCCGCGCCCAGCGTGATCGAGGCCGCCGCAGGCACCGGTCACGTTGCTGTCGCTGTCGGATGAGCAGGTGGCCGCCACCAAGCGTACCCGGCTCGTGATTCCGGCCGGCACCTATGCCGGGCAGGACACCGATGTGGTCACCACGTCGCTGGCCGTCATCGCCTACAGGACCACCGACATGGATGAGGACACCGCCTACGCGCTGACCAAGGCCTACTGGAGCCAGCGCAGCAAGATGGCCGAGTCGGCCCCGTGGTGGAAGGGCGTGACCGCCGACATGCTGGCCGACATCGAGGCAGGATCACCGGGGCGCTGCGTTACTACGCCGGGCGAAGATGCCCGTTGCCGATCGCCACCGCTGAAGTCGATCCTGCCGGGCGCGGGGCTGATCCCGCGCCCGTACGACCACACCCTGGATGATCACTGCGCCGTCCCCGCACGAGCGCGCCCCGGCGCGGTTCGCCTGGCCGCTGCTGGGCCTGTTGTCGATCGCATTCCACCTCTGGCTGGTGTTCTCCGGCCTGGTGCCCAACCTGGTCAGCCGCCCGATCCACCTGATGCTGGCCGTGCCCTGGATCCTGATGGTGCCGGCAGGCTCGCGCGCCGCCACGGCGCTCGGCTGGGCACTGGGCATTGCGACACTGGCCGGCGCGGGCTGGATTGCCTGGAACGAGGCCGCGCTGTCTGACCAGTACGGCGCGCTGCAGGGCCAGGGCCAGGTCGTCATCGCCGCGCTGCTGTTGATCAGCGTGCTCGAGATGGCCCGCCGCGCGATCAGCTGGCCGCTGCCGCTGGTGGCCGGCCTGGCGCTCGCCTATGGCCTGCTGGGCCACTGGGTGCCGGGCGAATTCGGCCATGCGGGGATGCCGCTGGCCAGCTTCCTGGGCACGCTGACGATCGCCGAGGGCGGGCTGTGGGGCTCGCTGACCGGTGTGTCGGTGAGCATTGTCGCGATCTTCGTGATTTTCGGTGCGGTACTCAACGCGGGCGAGGCCGGCCAGGGCTTCATGAACATCGCGGCGGCGGCCGCCGGCCACCTGCGCGGCGGCGCGGCCAAGGTCTCGGTGATCTCGTCGGCGCTGTTCGGCTCGATCTCGGGTTCGGCCTCGGCCAACGTCGCCTCGACCGGCGCGATCACGTTGCCGGCGATGACCCGCCTGGGCTATCCGCGACGCCTGGCCGGTGCCGTCGAAGCCGTCGCGTCCAGCGGCGGGCAGATCATGCCGCCGCTGATGGGCGCCGGCGCGTTCGTGATGGTGGAACTGACCGGGGTGCCCTACACCGGCATCATGGCCGCCGCGCTGCTGCCGGCGTTGCTGTACTTCATTACCGTGTGGCTGGGCATAGACGCCTACGCGGTCCGGCACCGGCTGGCGGCGCTGCCGGCCGGGCAACGCCCGGCTTGGCGGGTCGTGGCGCTCACCGCGGGCTTTTTCCTGGTGCCGTTCGCGGCGCTGCTCTGGGGCATGTTCGGTGCCGGGCACACGCCGCAGTACGCGGCCTGCCTGGCCATCCTGCTGGGCGCATTGCTGCTGTTCACCGGGGCCGACCTGCGCTTCGATTGGCCACGCACCCGCGCCGGCTGGTGTCGGTGCCTCACCGCCGGCCAGCAGATCGCGACGATCGCCTCGATCATCTTTTGCGCGTCCATCATCGTCGGCGTGCTCGGCATGACCGGACTGGGAGTCCAGGTCACCTCGGTCATCTGGCGTTGTCGGGCGGCCTGTTGTGGCCCGCGCTGCTGTTGACCGCACTGGCCTGCCTGCTGCTGGGCATGGAGGTGCCGACCACCGCCGCCTACACGTGAGTCTGCCGTGTCGGTCGCGGGCCCGCGCTGACCGAACTGGGGCTGGCACCGCTGCAGGCGCCTGTTCGTGTTCTGGTTCGCGCTGCTCTCGACGATCACGCCGCCGGTCTGCGGCGCGGTGTTCATCGCCGCCGGCATGGTGCGGGAAAACTGGCTCAATGTGGCCACGAGCCGCGATGAAGCTGGGCCTGGGGCTTTATCTGATCCCGCTGGGCATGATCGCGAACCCGCCGCTGCTGGCGCTCGCCGATCATCCGGCGCTCGCCCTGCTGGCGATGGCCAAGGTCGGTATCGCACTGGCGATGCTGTCGTATGCGCTGATCGCGATGCGCCGGATACCGGCACGCATCGGCCTGATGGCGGCCGGCCTGCTCGTGTTGTTGCTGCCGTTCGCCCCTATAGAATGAGCACACGGCGGCAGGCCGCGCCGGCGCTCACCTGCCGCGCGGCCGCCGAACGACAACGCGCGAAGCCACGGCTTCCCGCCACGAGGACCGATGCCATGATCCCACCCGCGATGCGCCTGCCCGCGCTGCCCCGGTTGTTGCCCCTGATGCTGCCCCTGTTGCTGGCCGGCGGATGCCAGTCGTCTATCGACCTGTCCGACAAATCCAGCCCGCTGGCCGGGATGGCCGTGCCGACCTGCGCCGTGCAGGCGGCCGATTATCGCAAGCTGGCCGAATGGCGCGAGCGCAAGGTCGATCGCGACTATGCCTACCTGGTCGAGGCCATGGAGGCGCGCTACGCAGCGGTGCCACCGGTGGGCGGCAAGACCGTGCTGGCACTGGCCCAGCGCTATGTCAGCGCCCGCACCGACCTGGATCCGGCCGGCATCGAGCGCAGCGTCGCCACCCACTGCCGCTGACCTGCCCGCGGCGGGCACCGAGCCGCTCAGGCGGCCGGCGGCAGCTTGTCCTCGTCGTTGACCATCCGGGCGCGCTGGCGCAGCCGGCGGAACTTGCGGCGGCGCTGCCAGCGCAACCAGTTGGTGCGGACGCGCCAGGTCCAGGACACCAGCACGTAGGCGGACATGCCGGCCACCGAGGCCAGCGTGGCCAACCCGACGAACAACGGCTTGCCGGCCATCAGGATGCTGTCCGACCATCCGGCCAGCCAGGCGAACAGCCCGGGATCGGGGATATCCAGGTCGGTCAGGTCGCTCAGTTCGGTCGACACGGGTGGCTCCAGCGGGGCCGGCAGCGACGGCTCGCCCAGGATCAGCCCGCCCAACTGGTAGGCGAAAAGATAGATAGGCGCAAAGGTCACCGGGTTGGTGATCAGCGTGCTGCACACCGCCACCGGGATGTTGGCGCGCAGCAGCACCGCGGCGATGCCGGCCAACGGGATCTGCGCCACCGGAATCAGCAGGCCGAAGAACAGG
>JAWKYE010000060.1:0-5701 GCA_041396665.1 Burkholderiaceae bacterium | reverse complement strand
TCGATTCGCGGGCGATGCGCGACCGGGTCGAGTGGGCGCTGCGCAAGGCCGCCCTGTGGGACGAGGTCAAGGACAAGCTCAGTTTCAGCGGCCTGAGTCTGTCCGGTGGTCAGCAGCAGCGGCTTTGCATTGCCCGGATGGTGGCGGTGCGCCCCGAGGTGCTGCTGCTCGACGAACCGACCAGTGCGCTCGATCCGATTTCGACGGCCAAGGTCGAGGAATTGATCCACGAACTCAAGAGCGACTACACGATCGCCATCGTCACCCACAACATGCAGCAGGCGGCCCGGGTTTCCGACTACACTGCCTACATGTATCTTGGCGAACTGATAGAGTTTGGCAGCACCGACGAGATCTTCGTGAAACCTCGGCGAAAGGAAACCGAGGACTACATCACGGGCCGTTTCGGCTGATCGGAATCGCCCCATTCTAAGTCGGGAGACCGCGTGGCTCATACCAATACGATTTTCAATGCCGACCTGACTGCGCTGCGTTTGGCGGCCACCTCGATGGCCGGCCTCGTCGAGCGCCAGTTCACCCGCGCCGTCAGTGCCGTGCGTGACGGCGACCTGGACCTGATCGCGCAGATCCTCACCGACGAGGCCGAGGTCAACCGGATGCATGTGCAGATCGACCTGCGCTGCCACCAGATGATCGCCAGGTTGCAGCCGATCGCCGTCGATCTGCGCGAGATCATTGCCGTGCTGCACATGAACAACGACTTCGAGCGCATCGGCGACGAGGCCAAGAAGATCGCCAAGAAGGCGCGTGACCTGCGTGGACGGCAACTGCCGGTGCCGCTGGAAAAGCTCGACCGCATGACCACGATCGTCAGCGAGATGCTGCTGGCCGCCACCGACGCCTTCGTGCGTCAGGATGCCACGGCGTCCGAACCGCTGAACAAGCGTGACAAGGATGTCGACCGGCTGCGTGACGAGATCACCGCCGACCTGCTCCGCGTCATGGGGGAGAACCCCGAGGCGGTGGCCGAATGCCTGACCCTGGTCTTCATCGTCCAGTCGATCGAAAGGGTCGGCGACCATGCCAAGAACGTGGCCGAGTACGTGGTCACCGTGGTCGAAGGCGTCGATCCGCGGCACCGGCGCAGCGTGGCGGCTGGCAAGGCCGCCAAGGCCGCGGCGCAGTCCGGGGGCAGTGCCTGAACAGCGCTCCTGTCGCGGGCCCGGCCTACCGTTCGTCCGTTCTCGTCAGCGCCTTAATCACCCGTTCAGAATAGGGGTTCAGCATTCGCAAGGTCCCGGGCCCGTGCGCCCGGTCCTCGATCGGCCTGCGCCGAAACCCTGCGAATGCCATGCCTTCAGCCTTCTTCAACCGAACCCCGCGCCCCGTCCCGGCGCTGGTGGCGTTCTGTCTGCTCGCCGGCCTTGCTCCGGCGGCACTGGCGGCCACCGAGAGCCTGAACGACAAGACCGACCTGCCGCCCAGCCGCTACCTGGATGTCGAGATCGGGCGCGCACCCCGGGTGGACACACCGCAGTTCGTGCTCGGCTCGGCCCTGACCTACGGGCCGGATTACCTGGGGGCCAGCCATGGGTCGCTCAGCCTGCAACCGGTACTGGCGGTGCGCTTCGGGCGCTTCAAGCTCAGTTCGTCCGGCGGCAGCTCGGTGATGAACTTCGGCTCGGTCAATGACGATGCGGGCGCCAGCGCGGAGTTGCTGCACACGAGCCGGCTGCGGATCAAGACCTCGCTGCGCCTCGGTGGCGGCCGCAGTTCGGGTGACTCTCCCGACCTGGCGGGCTTGCCGGACATTCGTCGCACCGTGTTCGCGCGCCTGTCCACGTCCTACGCGCTGACCGACTCACTGAGCGCCGACACGACACTCGGCTGGGATCTGCTGGGGCGGGGCAACGGCGGGTTCGTCTCGACCGGCCTCGCCTATCGCTGGCGGGTGACACCGCAGACCGAATTCACGACCGGACTCGGCATCACCTGGGCCAACGCCACCCGGATGAACAACCTGTTCGGTGTGCCGCCCGATGCCCAGACCGGCATGCGCACCGCATTCGAGCCCGGATCGGGCTGGCAGGATGCGGGCGCCTCGATCGGTTTCATGTCGTCGCTGAGCTCGGACTGGATCGCGTTTGGCGGCGTGTCGGTGACCAAGGTGCTCGGCCACGCGGCCGACAGTCCACTGACCACCGCGGCCACCGGCTACTCGGCCAGAATGGGGATCGCGTGGCGCTGCTGCAAGTGATGTGGGCCCCCACGCTCCCTGCGGTCACTGCCCCCCAGGGGGGCTGACCCTGTACAGGGAGACCCTGATACAGGGTCGTGTGGGCCCCCACGCTCCCTTCGGTCGCTGCCCCCCCGTATGGTCGCACTTGTCAATAGCACTCGGGGGGGGGTGAACGCAAATCTCAGGGGTGATGCAACGCAAGGCTTTACTGCGACGATGAATCAACCTCGTATCCGTGCGTTGGTTAGCACCGTTCATCGTTCCGTTACAGGGCCTGCCTCGGTCTACGGACGCGGTTCGCCACGTGGGCGCCGTCACGGGGGGCTCGAGGGTTGCCGACATCGGTGCCGGCGTTGCATCACCGCTGAGATCTGAGGGTTTCACGCTTGGGTGGGTGGTTGGGCTGTTAGCTGGGTTGTTTGGGGGCGTTTTGCGGCTCCATGGCCATGTGGGCAATGGCCCAGACGAAGCCGGCCAACTCGCGGGCGACGGCCACGCAGATCTTGTTTCGTTGCACGCCACGGTTGTTGAGCCGGGCAAAGCGCCCGCACAGACGGGTCTGCGCTTTCCAGGCCTGCGCCTTGATGGCATCGGGTAAGCCGCGCTGGCGTACGGCTGGATCCACCCCGATGCGCGGGGTGTGCCGGTAATGCCATGCCGCCTCCACGAGCAAGCGCCGGGCGTGCCCGTTGCCGGTGCGGGTGATGCTGCCTTTGCTGACCTTGTTGCCGCTGGAGTACTCGCTGGGCACCACGCCCAGGTAGCCCATGAGCTGGCGCGGGTGGGCAAAGCGGGTGATGTCGCCAATCTCGGCGATCAGGCCCACGGCGGTAACCAACTGGATGCCGCGCATCGCCTGCAGCGCTTTGACCACCGGCTCAAAGCGCCAGCCTACGACACATTCGGCCAGCGAATGGGTCAGGCGCTGCACGCTTTGCTCGGTGGCCTGCACCGCCAGTTGGTACTCGGTGAACGCGATCTGTTGGGAGACGTGCTCGAACTTCTGAGCAGCCAGCCAGGCGTAGTGGGTCTTGGTCCAACTGGTCTTGCCGGGGAAGCGTCGATCGTGGCGCAGCAAAAAGCCCTTCAGTTGCAGGCGGGCCTTCTGGCAGGCCTTGACCGCGTCCTCGCGCGCCCGGCTCAGATCCCGAATGGCTTCGTCGGCGGTATCGGGCACGTGCACCACGGTCAACTCACCCGCGCGGTTGAGCTCGGCCAGCCGGGCCGCATCGCGCCGGTCGGTCTTGATGCGCTCGCCAGGGCGCTGGGGCATCTTCGAAGGGGCGATGACGTCGCAAACATAGCCCTTCTGCTCCAGGTGGCGTTGCAGCCCGTAACCGGTCGGGCCCGCTTCGTACACGACATGAATGCTGCCCGGGTCGCCGTGCAGCTTGCTCAACTGGCGCACCAGGCGGGTCATATCGTGCTTGAGTTCGCCAACGATTCGCGCCTTGCTGCGTCCCGGATCCGCCACCGCCACGACGATGGTGTCTTGATGAACATCCAGGCCAACGAAATGCTTGATATCCTTATCCATGGTCGGTCTCCATATGGGTTTACTGATGACGGCTAGTCTCGGTATGTAGCTCTGCTCACCTCGGTGAGTAACCTACGGTACCGGAGGCCGACCGCCTTGAACCACCCCTTGCGCTAATGTCACGCAGGGGGAGTGCGACCATGATGTCTACGGGGGCTGAACCCGGACAGGGGGACCCTGATCCGGGTTCGAACGTGAGTTGATGGCCCCCACGCTCGCTTCGCTCGCTCGGCAAGCCGCCAGTGCCGGCCTGGCAGGGCCGGCCCGTTCCGGCAGCGCCGGGCAACGAGTGGCTGCTGGGCCAGCGGTATATTTAGGGCTCCCACGATCCCTAGGGTCGCTGCCCGCCGAGGGGGCGGCGCGAGCAAGCACGTCGGCGCGCCGCTTTCACCCACGTTGGCCGTCGTACTCGCGAGGTGGGGGCCAGATCTACCGTCTGAAACTGATCCTGAAACCTGCCTGCCAAGACAAGGAAGCCACCGTGCCACGCCCGATTGCCTGCATCGAAGACCTGCGCCGACTCGCCAAGCGTCGCGTGCCCAGAATGTTCTACGACTACGCCGATTCGGGCTCGTGGACCGAAAGCACCTACGACGCCAATTCGGCCGACTTCGCCAAGATCCTGTTCCGCCAGAAGGTGGCCGTGAACATCGAGACCCGCAGCGTGCGCAGCCAGATGATCGGCGAGGATGTCAGCATGCCGGTGGCCATTGCGCCGACCGGGCTCACCGGCATGCAGCATGCCGATGGCGAAATCCTCGCGGCCCGTGCCGCCGAGCGCTTCGGCGTGCCGTTCACGCTGTCGACGATGAGCATCTGCTCGATCGAGGACGTCGCCCAGAACACGTCCAGGCCGTTCTGGTTCCAGTTGTATGTGATGCGTGACCGCGACTTCATCGCCGGGCTGATCGCGCGCGCCAAGAAAGCCGGCTGCACCGCGCTGGTCGTCACGCTCGATCTGCAGGTACTGGGCCAGCGCCACAAGGACATCTACAACGGCTTGTCGGCGCCACCCAAGCCCACGCTGGCCAACCTGCTGAACATCGCACTCAAGCCGCGCTGGGCGATGGGCATGGCGCAGACCAAGCGGCGTGAGTTTCGCAATATCGTCGGCCACGTGAAGGGCGTCTCGGACATGGGCTCGCTGTCCGACTGGACCGCCAAGCAGTTCGATCCGACCCTGAACTGGAACGACCTGCAGTGGATCCGCGACCAGTGGGACGGCAAGATCATTCTCAAGGGCATCCAGGACGAAGACGATGCGCGCCGCGCCGTCGACACCGGGGCCGACGCGCTGATCGTGTCCAACCACGGCGGGCGCCAGCTCGATGGCGCACCGTCGTCGATCTCGGCACTGCCTCGGGTCGTCGCCGCCGGCGGCGCCAAGATCGAGGTGCACATGGACGGCGGCATCCGCAGCGGCCAGGACGTGCTGCGCGCGATCGCGCTGGGCGCCAAAGGCACCTACATCGGCCGCCCGTTCCTGTACGGCCTGGGCGCGATGGGCGAGGCGGGCGTGACCCGCTGCCTCGAGATCATCCACAAAGAGCTGGACATCTCGATGGCGTTCTGCGGCCTGTGCGACATCAAGGAGGTCGACGAGCGGATCATCTGGCCGCAGGGCTGAGCCTGCCCACCCGGCCCAGGTCCGGCGGCGGGGTAAAGCCGACGATCTCACGCTCCACGCATCGGGCAAACGCGGTCGCTGTCCGATCGTGCCCGTGCGCCGCGACAGCCTGGTAACCCACCGGCAGATGGCCCACGAAACCACAGGGGCCGACAACCGAGGGCAACAAGGCAACGCCCGAATAGCCCGACCAGAACAACTGGTCGGTCTCGGGCACCGCCCGACCATTGACCCTGATCATGCGCTGCCAACGTTCGCCGCGCTCGTTGATCGGCCAGGCGGCCGAGGCGGCTGCCGGGCAGAGCAGGATGTCCCAGTGTTCGAAAAAATCCGCCCA
>JAWKYE010000059.1:0-8835 GCA_041396665.1 Burkholderiaceae bacterium | reverse complement strand
CCCTCGGGCCGGGCGTGGCGGGCGGGCAGCAGCGGTGCCAGCGGCTGGGCCGCATCGGGTGCCAGGCCGCTGCGCAGGCTGTTGCCGGCGGCCGTGTTGCTGACCGATCCGGACGAGCGTAGCACCGAGCGCTGCTCAGGGGTCATGCTGTTGTAACGCTCCCACTCCTCGATGCGCTCGGCCGGTTTGAGATCACGGGCCAACTGGTAGTTGCGCCGGGCGACCAGGCGATCGTGGGGCGAGAGCCGCCACCACTGCGCGATCCGCTCGATCGTCCGGGTCTTTTGCCCGGCATCGAGTTCGGGGAATCGGTCGGCTACCTGCATCCAGAGCCGCCGATCGCTGGCGGTCCAGCCGTTCCACTGCGATTCGAACGGCCGCAACACCGCCTGGCGGGCCGGGCCGAGATTCTTCCAGAGCAGCGAGGCATCGTCCGCCACCGGCCGAATCGGACTGCCTTGGGACTGGGCCAGTGAGGTGGCGGGTAGGGCGGCCGCGGCGGCCAGGCCGATCAAGATCAGTAGCAGCGGCCAGTACGCGGGGATTCTCATTGGCGGTTGTTTTTCAGGAAGACGCCGAAGCCGTGGTCGGCATAGCCGGCAATGGGCACATCATCGAGGATGACCGCGGCATCGAGTTCGGCCATTTCCTGGGTCTGTTGCTCGTCCTTCCACAGGGCAATGCCCACCAGGCCCACCACGACCAGCGCGATCGGCGCCGCGGTCAGGGCAAAGCGGGCGAACAGCGAGGGTGTTTCGGGCCGACGAAGGGTCGTGGGGCGGGGACGACCGGTTGCCGGAGCAAAGCCGCGCACACCCTCGGCCGGCAATTCGGCCAGCGCCTGACGCCGGGCCAGGGCGAGGCGCTCGGTCACGCGCGACGGCAGCGCGACACTGCCCTGATCCAGCGTCTTGCGGATAGCGTATGCCGTGTGCAGTTCATTCATAGTGTGATTCCCCTGGCTTCGAGCGCCTTGGACAGCGCGCGCGTCGCCCGGGAGCAGTGGGTTTTGACACTTCCCTGCGAGCAGCCCATCGCAGCGGCCGTCTCGGCGACATCCAGTTCCTCCCAGTAACGCATCATGAAAGCCTCGCGTTGACGCTTGGGTAATCTCTTAATTTCGTTTTCGATGATCGTCAAGGTCTGGGAGCGCTCGACCTGATCGGCGGCACTTTGCTGCTGCCACGAACGTCATCGGTTCGAGCACTTCGAGGGCGTCCGGTCGTCCCCGTCGTCGCGCCCCGGTATCAGCGAGGACATCAGCGTGGTCCAGAGGTTACACCCTTCGGCGCCGGAAGTGATCGGTGATCACGTTCTGCAGGATCCGCTGGAACAGCGGCGCCAGCCTGGCCACCGGCCGGTCCTCGTAGCTGCGGACCAGGCGCAGCATCGCGTCCTGCACGATATCCAGCCGCGTGTTCGTCGCGCACCGCGTAGACGGCCTGCTGAACGTTCGACGCTCGACCGAGGCCAGAAATTCGTTCATTTCGCGACGGTCAGCCGGCGGGAACTTGTGAGAGCCGATCAGGGTGGGCAAGGGGAACCAGGCCGAGATGCTACCATCCGGCCCGTCCGCTTGACCGGCGGGCGGCCACCATTCTATTCTTACTGGCTTGGTCGCCGCCGCTGCCGCGTCGGGTCCGGCCGCAACCACAATCCTCCGGAGCCATCCCAATAGGAGGGCAAAGGGGCGTCCAATCAGCGTTCAGGTCCTGTTTCAAGGTCTGGTGCTGGCATTGCCGCCGGTGCCGGCGGGCGGGCTCCCTGGCAATGAAACAGGATAGGCAACAACATGGAGCTTTCAGGCGCCGAGATCGTCGTGCGCAGCCTGCAGGCCGAAGGGGCTGAACATCTTTTCGGTTACCCGGTGGCGCGGTTCTCTTTATCTATGACGCTATCTTCAAGCAAGAGGCGTTTCAACACATCCTGGTGAGACACGAGCAGGCAGCGGTTCACGCGGCCGATGCGTACTCAATACTCGACCCAGGAAGTCAGTCTGTCTGGTGACCAGCGGGCCTGGCGTGACCAACGCGGTCACCGGCATCGCCACCGCCTACCTGATCCCGATGGTCATCATCAGTGGCCAGGTGCCAAGCCACGCGATCGGCGAGGATGCGTTCCAGAGTGCGACACCGGGAATCACGCGCCCCTGCGTCAAGTACAACTTCCTGGTCAAGAATGTCCGCGACCTGGCCGGCACGATGAAAAAGGCGTTCCACATCGCCCGTACCGGGCGTCCGGGCCCGGTGCTGGTCGACTCAAGGACATCACCCGCGACCGGTGCAAGTTCGAGTACCCGCAATCGATCTCGATGCGCTCGTACAATCCGGTCACCAAGGCGCACCAGGGCCAGAGATGAAGCGGGCGGTCGCGGCCATCCTGTCGGCCGAGCGCCCGATGGTCTACACCGGCGGCGGGGTCGTGCTGGCCAACGCGTCGGCCGAGCTGCGCAAGTCGACGAACTTCGGACAGGCTTCCCTGCACCAACACCCTGATGGGGCTGGGCTCGCTCAAGGGGACCGATCCGCATTGTCGGCATGCCTGGGATGCACGGCACCTACGAGGCCAATATGGCGATGCAGGACCAGATGTCCTGATCGCCATCGGCGCCCGCTTCGACGATCGCGTCATCGGCAATCCCAAGCATTTTGCGCAGAACGCGCGCAAGATCATCCACATCGATATCGATCCGTCGTCGATCTCCAAGCGCGGGTCGATGTGCCTATCGTGGGCGACGTGCGCGAGGCGCTGGCCGACATGATCCAGATCCTGCGGGCCGAGCAGGAGGCCGGCAACAAGCCCGACAAGGTCGCGCTCGAGGCCTGGTGGAAGATCATCCAGGGCACGAGCGCCAGTGCCTGGCCTACAAGGGATCCGACGAACTGATCAAGCCAGATGGTGGTCGAGACTCTGTGCCGGCTCACCCACGGCGACGCGTTCATCACGTCCGATGTCGGCCAGCACCAGATGTGGGCGGCGCAGTACTACCGGTTCAAGGAGCCGCGCCGCTGGGATCAACTCCGGCGGCCTGGGCACGATGGGGGTCGGCCTTCCGTACGCGATGGGGGTCAACCTCGCCCATCCGGATGCGCAGGTGGCGTGATCACCGGTGAAGGCTCGATCCAGATGTGCATCCAGGAGTTGTCGACCTGCAAGCAGTATGACCTGCCGATCAAGATCATCAACCTGAACAACCGCCTGGGCATGGTGCGCCAGTGGCAGGAGATCGAGTACGGCAGCCGGTACTCGCAGTCGTACATGTTGAGGCGCTGCCCGATTTCGTCAGCCTTGGCCGAGGCCTATGGTCGCGTCGGATGCGGATCGAGAAGCCGCCGATGCCGAGCCGGCCTTGCGCGATGCGTTCGGCAAGTACAAGGACCGCCTGGTGTTCCTGGACATCATCACCGACCAGACCGAGAACGTCTGGCCGATGGTGCAGGGCGGTAAGGGCCTCACCGAGATGATCCTCGGTGCCGAAGACCTGTAAGGAGCAGCTATGAGACACATCATTTCCGTGCTGCTCGAGAACGGAGCCCGGCGCCCTGTCGCGGGTGGTCGGCCTGTTCTCCGCCCGCGGCTACAACATCGAAACCCTGACCGTCGCCCCGACCGAGGATCAGTCGCTGTCCTGGATGACCATCGTCACCACCGGCTGGACGAGGTGATCGAGCAGATCACCAAGCACCTGAACCGGCTGATCGAGGTCGTCAAGGTCGTCGACCCGCCGAGCATCCGTGCGTCGAGCGCGAACTGATGCTGATCAAGGTGCGGGCCGTCGGCAAGGATCGCGAGGAACTGGCGCGGATGGCCGAGATCTTCGCGGTCGCATCATCGATGTCACCGAACGGACCTACACGATAGAGCTAACCGGTGATTGCAAATTGGATTCTTTATCAGGGCACTGATCAACAATCGGTCATTCTCGAGACCGTGCGGACCGGTGCTTCCCGGCATTGCACGCGGCGAGCGTGTCCTCAAGGTCTGAACCACGGAGTATTCATGAAAGTTTTCTACGACAAAGACCAGATCTCAAACTGACAAGGGTAAGAAGGTCGCCATCATCGGCTACGGCTCGCAGGCCATGCGCATGCGCAGAACCTGAACGATTCCGGCGTCAACGTGGTGGTCGGTCGTAAAGGGCGGACCGTCCTGGGAAAAAGGTCGAGGCTGGCCTGAAAGCGGCGGAAGTCGGCGAGGCGGTCATGCGACTTCATCATGATGCTGCTGCCCGACGAGAATATCCCCGAGGTTCAAGGACGAACCACGTGGCACCCAACGTGAAGGAAGGCGCCACACTGGCCTTCGCGCATGGTTTCAACATCCATTACGGCTTCGTGCAGCCGCGCCGACCTCGATGTGGTCATGGTCGCGCCCAAGGCGCCGGGTCACACCGTGCGCAGCACCTATGCCGGCGGCGGCGGGTGCCGATGCTGGTTGCAGTGCACCAGGACCAGTCGCGGGTGGCTCGCGACATGGCACTGTCCTACGCCTGCGATCGGCGGCGCCGGGCCGGCATCATCGAGACGAATTTCCGCGAGGAAACGGAAACCGACCTGTTTGGCGAGCAGACCGTGCTGTGTGGTGGCACCGTCGAACTGATCAAGGCTGGCTTCGAGACACTGGTCGAGGCCGGGTATGCGCCCGAGATGGCCTACTTCGAGTGCCTGCACGAACTCAAGCTGATCGTCGACCTCATCTACGAGGGCGGTATCGCCAACATGAACTACTCGATCTCGAACAATGCCGAGTTCGAGGAGTACGACCGGCCCGCGCCTGGTCACCGACGAGACCCGCAAGGTGATGCGCGAGTGCCTGGCCAACATCCAGAGCGGCGAGTATGCCAAGCAGTTCGTGCTCGAAAGCAAGGCGGGCGGCCCGACGCTGTTGAAACCGCGTCGCCGCCTGATGGCCGAGCACGAGATCGAGGTGGTCGGCGAAAAGCTGCGGGCGATGATGCCCTGGATCAAGGCCAACCGCCTGGTCGACAAGTCGCGCAACTGAGCGCAACCCCATACCCGGCGAGACCGGGCCGGTCCCGGCCCCGGTCTCGCCGGGTGCCGGTGTGTCCGGCGGACTATCAGGCTGGGCGGGCGCGCCTTATAATCGAGCCCGAAGGGCGCTGCCGCGGTGCCCTCATTCTGTCCGGGCTCGATAGCGCCGGCAGGTTGATGCCATCCCTTCATGACCCAGACCACGAACCTCAACGCGCCGATCAACGGCCAGCTGCCGCCCCAATGGCAGGACTGGATCGCCGAGAACCTCACCGCGGGGTTGTCGCGAGGCCGACATGGTGCAGGTGATGGCCGACAACGGTTTCGACCACGCCTTTGCGCTCGGCGATTGCCGTGATCCGCGACATGGCCGCGCGGGTCGGCGAGGGCGCGCTGCCCCAGGTGGCCGGAACCGCCTACGAGTGCCCGGCCAGCCGGATCGCCCCCGCTCGCCTCGATAGACACGCCCGACCGGCGGCTCGATATCGGCTTTGCACTCCATGATCCGAATATCGCGTTGGTCGAGAACCTGCTGTCGGCACAGGAGTGCCAGGAGCTTGTCGAGCAGTCCCGGGGCAAGCCAAGGCCTGGAGGTGGTCAACCGGGTCACCGGCGACTTCGAGATCAACGCGGTCCGCAGTAGCGAAGGACCTATTTCGCCTGGCGGCGAAACCCCGACGATACGGGCCATCGAGGCGCGGATCGCGGCCCTGACCGGGGTGCCTGTCGATCACGGCGAACCCCTACAGATCCTGCATTACCAGGTCGGCGGTGAATACCTGCCGCACCAGGAAGCCTTCTTCGAACCGGCCGATCCGGGCAGCGCCGTGCACATGCAGGCCGGTGGCCAGCGCATCGCGACCCTGGTCATCTACCTCAATACCGTCCCACAGGGCGGCGGCACCGGATTCCTGGCTGAAGCTGATGGTCAATGCCTGCCAAGGCAGCGCTGTCCATTTCCGAATACTCCACCCGCAGGGCCAGCTGGATGCCCGTTGCCTGCATGCAGGCACACCGGTTGCAAAAGGCGAGAAGTGGATTGCAACCAAATGGCTGCGTGAAAGCCCTACGTGCGCAGCAACTGAAGGATTTCCTTGAGCCATCAATACCCTCATCCGCTGATTGCCCGCGAAGGCTGGTTTTGCTAAGCGGCGCCGTACTCGTCGCCGGTCTCGTGCAGGTCGCGCTGGGCAATGCGGGTGGGCGCTGCCTTTCTGGCTGATCGCGCTGTTCGTGCTGCAGTTCTCTGCGATCCTGCCCGTGACATCCCCTCGGCTCCCCGATGCGGTATTCGGCAGCTCGCCGACGGCCGCGTGATCGTCGAGCAACGCGACCCCTGCCTGGATCGCGACGCGCTGAAGATCTCGGTGTTCATGAACGTGTTCAACGTGCATTCGAACCGGGTCCCCATCGACGGGATCGTCGAGCAGATCAACTATTTTCCCGGCAAGTTCGTCAATGCCGGACCTGGACAAGGCGAGCGAGGCGAACGAGCGCAACGCTGCCGCTGCGCCGGCGACGACGGGGCGCGGTATCAGTGGTGGTCGTCGGCCCGATCGCGCGGCGGATCCCTCTGTTATGTGAAGGTCGGCGACAGCTTGCGCGCGGCAGCCGCTTTGGCTTCATCCGCTTCGGCTCGAGGGTCGATGTCTACCTGCCGGTCGGGGCGAATTCCCCGGGTGGCGACCGGTGAGAAGGTCAGCGCATCCAGTACCGTGCTGGCCAGCCTGCCCAGGGCCGGGAGCTGCCGGTTGATGCGCCACGCGATCCACTGCCCCCGGCCTCACCACGACATGGAGATCGATCATGGCCGCTGACAACAAGCCGGCCGGCGACGCGCCTGCTGCGCCCGCGCTCGCGCGGATCTACCTGCTGCCCAACGCGTTCACCACGGCCGCGCTGTTTTGCGGCTTTCTGCCATCGTGCAGGCGATGAATGACCGCTTTGCCGAGGCGGCGATCGCAATCTTCGTCGCGATGCTGCTCGACAGCCTGGATGGCCGGGTGGCACGCCCGACCAACACCACCAGCGCCTTCGGCGAGCAGTACGACAGCCTGTCCGACATGGTGTCGCTCGGGCGCCGCGCCGGCGCTGATCGTCTATGAATGGTCTTTGCGCGGTCTGGGCAAGTGGGGCTGGCTGGCCGCGTTCGTCTACGTGGCGGGTGCGGCGTTGTGCCTGGCCCGCTTCAACACCAATATCGGCAAGGTTGACAAGCGCTTCTTCCAGGGCCTGCCCGTTCGGCCGCCGCCGCGCTTGGTCGGCCTGGTCTGGCTGGCGACCGACCTGCGCGAGACCCGCGGATCGACGCTGCGGGGGTCGACCTGGCGTGGCCGACCTTCCCGCTGACCCTGTTCGCCGGCATCACGATGGTGTCCAACGTGCCTTTACAGTTTCAAGGACATCAACCTGCGCAAGAGCGTCCCGTTCATCACGGCGATGCTGGTGCTGGCCTTCGTGCTGATCTCCTCCGATCCGCCGACGATGCTCTTTTGCTGTTCCTGGCCTACGGCTTCTGTCGGGTTATGTCGTGTGGGCAGTCAGGCTGCTCGGGCGATCGCAGCGGCCTGCTGGACGATGATCCTGAGGCCATCGCGAACGTCTGGTCGGCGTCGGTCGATGAAGAGGCCGACGGCGAGCCGCGAAACGCCGAACGGATCCGACGGTGTTTGACCGCGTCTTTTCCGCAACCGCTACAATTATCGGTTTTCCCGAACGGTTTGAACGATGGTCGCTGATCAAGACCGCGGTATCAGTGCAGGGCGCCTGCAGGCATTACGGCGTCCGATGGTGGCCGGCAACTGGAAGATGAACGGCCGCCTGGCCGTGGCCCAGTCGCTGGTGAACGCGCTGCTTGACGGGCCGATCGCCGAGTTGGCGGGTCGCGAGGCCGGCGGCATCGACTGCCTGGTCTGTCCGCCATTCCCGTTGTTGCTGCCGGTCGGGGGCCAATTGCAGGGCAGTGCGGTCACGCTGGGCGCGCAGAATGTCGCCGCCACCGACGATGGCGCCTATACCGGCGAAGTGTCGGCGGCAATGCTGGCCGACCTGGGCTGTTCCTGGACCCTCGTCGGTCATTCGGAGCGTCGCACGCTGTTCGGCGAAACCGACGAGATCGTCGCGGCCAAGTCGGCACGGGCGCTGGCGGCCGATATCGGGGTCATCATCTGCGTCGGCGAAACCCTCGAGGAGCGCGAGGCCGACAAAACCGAATCGGTGCTGGCCCGTCAGGTCGATGCGCTCGTGTCGGTAATTCGTGAGCAATCGGCCGAGCGGGTGGTGCTGGCATACGAACCCGTCTGGGCCATCGGTACCGGCAAGACGGCGTCGCCCGAGATGGCGCAACAGGCCCATCGCTTCATCCGCGAGCGCCTGGCCGCCGGCAGCGTGGTGGCGGCCCCGGCGATCCGGCTGTTGTACGGGGGCAGCGTCAAGCCCCAGAATGCCCGCGAGTTGTTTGAGCAGGCGGATATCGACGGCGGCCTCATTGGTGGCGCGTCGCTGTCGGCCGCTGATTTCACCGCGATCTGCCAGTCGGCGATCGCCTAGGCTGCCCGTAGGCGCCGCATCGGAGAGTTTGAATGGCTTGGTTGTCGAATGTCCTGCAGCTGGTTCAGGTGGTCGCCGCCCTCGGGGTGGTGATCCTCGTGCTGTTGCAGCACGGCAAGGGAGCCGACATGGGGGCGGCCTTCGGGTCGGGCTCGTCCGGCAGTCTTTTCGGCGCCACCGGCTCGGCCAACTTCCTGTCGCGGATGACCGGGGTGGCGGCCGCGATCTTCTTCATCACGACGCTGGGCCTGGCCTACCTCGGTGGCCAGACTCCCCAGCAGCGCGGCAGCGTGCT
>JAWKYE010000058.1:0-12386 GCA_041396665.1 Burkholderiaceae bacterium | reverse complement strand
CGGCCGGCCGTACGCGGTCGTGCCTTCCAGGTAGAGCGTCTCGATCTCGGCGGCCTGCTCGTCGTACAGCGGCGTGCGCAACCAGCGCCACGGGACCGAGTGCAGTCGTTGCTGGGTGCAGCCCCGCATTTCCGGGGCGTCGATGCACATCTGGTCCCAGAAACGCGCCGAGTCCTTGTACTCGTCCTTGAGCACATCGTCATAGCCGAAGCGCTTGCCCAGCTCCACCCATATCCAGCCATCGGGCCAGGCCTGGCCGGGCGGATCGATCACCTTGTCTATCCAGACCACCCGCCGATCTTCACTGGCCCGGCCGATCTCGCCTTTCTCAATACCGGTCGCAGCCGGCAGCACGTAGTCGGCGAACGCGCTGGTCTCGTTCTCGAACAACTCGATGTGCACCAGCAGATCGAGCGCCTCGAATGCGGCGCGAACCCGCTGCTGACCAGGCCAGGCATTCAACGGGTTGTTGCAGGTGATCAGCGCGGTCATCGGATACGGGGTGCGCTCGAGCATGCCATCGAGCCAGGCGGTCGGGTTCGTGCCCAGTGTCGGTCTGCCCGGCGGCGCGCGGCGTGCCGTGGGGGCGTTTGCCGAAATCGGCGCCGGGGTACCGTAGTTGAAGTATGTCCCGCCCCTGCGGCCCCAGTTGCCGGTGATTGCCGCCAGGAACATCAGCGCGCGGTTGGTCTGGGTGCCGTTGGCATGCTGGTTGATGCCGCGCGCACCGAACATGACGCAGCCATCGGCCGCCGCGATCTCATCGGCCAGCTCGCGGATCTGCGTGGCGTCGATGCCGGTGATCGGCGCCGCCCAGTCCGGCGAAAAACCGCGGGTGAACAGGTGGTCGCGCCAGCGCTCCCAGCCCAGCACCCAGTGATCGCAGAAGTGCTGGTCATGCTGGCGCGATGCGAGCACATGGTGGGCCAGCGCCATGGCCAACGCCCAGTCGGTGCCCGGCCGGATCGCCAGCCAACGGTCCGCCTTGCTCGCCGTGACCGTCAGGCGCGGATCGATCACGACCATGCGGGCACCGCTTTTCAGACGCCAGTCGTTGACCATGCCAAAATGCACCGGTCTGGACTCGGCCTGATTGTCGCCAAAGTAGACATACAACGCGGCGCTGCCGATGTCGCGCGCGGTGTAGCTGTTGCCACTGCCGTTGGCGCCCTGCGTCAGTCCGAAGGCGACGTTCTTGCTCTCCGAACAAAACGCCTCGGTATCGGCGTAATTCGGTGTGCCCCATAACTGGGCGAACAGCTGGATGTAGCCCTTGCGGGTCAGGGTGCCGGTGCGGGTGCCGGCGAAGATGCCGAGTGTTTCCGGACCGTGGCGCTCGCGTAGCGCGCCCAATCGGGCGCCGATCTCGTCCAACGCCTGCGCCCATCCGATCGCCTCGAATCGACCTTCGCCCCGCGCCCCGATCCGCTTCAACGGCTGGGTCAGACGCCGTTCGCTGTTGTGCAGCTGCAGCAGGAACTGCGACTTCGGACAGACCTTGCCCCGCCACAACGGATCGTCCTCGTTGCCGGTGACGCGCACCAGCCGACCATTTCGCAGGTGATACTGCGTCGGGCAGCAATTGAAGCAGATGTTGCAACCGCCTGCGACGATGCTGTCCGGCTGACGATCCGCCCGGTCGGCCCGGTACGGAAATCCCACGGCCACGGGCGGGATCTGCCTGGCGCGGACCGCATCGTCAACGACCGCGGGGCGCACTCGGCGGGCCTCTTCGGTGCGCGCCGTGCCCTGCCCGCCTTCGGCCCGAGCGCGGTCGGTCCGCGCGCCAGTCGTTTCGTTGCCGGCGACCGCGGCATCGACCGTTGCCGGTCTGCGTATCCGTCCGAGGAACAGGTTCGCCGGCCCGAGCAGGAAGCTGTCGTGATCGAGAACCTCGCGTTCTTCGGCCTGCGAGCGTTGCAGCAGCGTTTCGCGCTCCCCGTAACGGATCGCTTCAGTCGGGCAGACGGTCGCGCAAGCCGGCCGTTGTCCGCCGGCACGACGCTCGCTGCAAAGATCGCATTTCACGGCGTGATGATCGAGGGCATCGTAGCCCATTGCCCCGTACGGGCAGGCGGTCACGCATTCCGCGCAACCGGTGCAGCGCGATTCGAGCACACTCACGACCCCCGTGTGCGGATGCTTCTGGATGGCCTTGGGCTCGACCGGACACGCGCGCAGACAGGCCGGACGTTCACAGTGCTGGCACGAGATCGTAAAGAAATCCAGGCCCGCTCGTTCGGTATCACCCAGCCAGACCACGCGGTTCCGATACTCGCCCGGGCCCAGGCCATGCTCGGCCTTGCAGGCGGCTTCGCAACTCTTGCACCCGGTGCATCGCTCGAGATCGATCATCAGCGCGAGGCGCGACATCACCGACCCCAGGCGGCCAGATGCCACCAGTAGATCTGCCCATCGGTCACATAGCCGGCAAAGAAGGTGACGACGATCAGGTGCACCAGCAGCCCGGCTAGGAACAGCCAGGCCAGTGCCAGGTGCAGCGGCCGCCACCAGGCCCGCACGAAAGGCACCGAGCGGCGGGCACCAGCGGCGTCACCTCTACGCTGCACGAGCCAGCTATAGACAAACGCCTGTCGTGGCGACCCCAAAGCCAGTGCCGCAAGCCGACCGAGAACAGCGGCCTCGCTCGCCTGCGGATCGAGTCGCTCGAGCAAGGCCACCTTGCGCGCGATGATGGCGCGCAACTCGGCCTGCAGCGCCGGCGACGCCTGCGCGAACGGCGGCACTTTCGAACCGAGCGTCGCCGCCATCATCCGCGATATCCGCACGCGCGCCACCACGCCAGTGGCGAGCAACAGGACCAGGCAGGCAAGCAGGACGAGCGGAGGGCCCCGGAAACCGGCCAGCGCGTGCGCGGACACCAGCCCGATGCCAAGCAGGCTGGCGAGCACGTGGGCAATGAACAGCTTGTTCGGCGAGCGGCTCGTGCCAGCCCGTTTGCCGGCCGCGAACCCGAACGGCACCAGCAGACAGAGCGACCCCAGCGCCGCAGCCGATTGCAAGGGCGCTGACCCCGGGCGCAGCCAGTGCCCGGGCAACAGCGGCATGAACAACAAAAAACTGCCGATTCCCACCACCAAAGCCAGCGTCAGCCGGATCAGCCAACGATCGGACAGGTCGGGGCGCGAGGGAGCGTCGATCAACTGCTGGGGCATGGCGGGCAACCGGAGTGACAGACCGAGGATAACAGCTAGCCGTACCCGGTGCCCCCAAGGCCGGTACCACGGGACCGATGCGCCAACGCGCGACTCGGCGCTCGGCACCGATCGCGGCGCGATGCCGGCCCGCTGCCAGCCGCGGGGCTTGCAAGCAGGTGAAATGTCGGGGAATTTTTGGAGGCGGAGGTCGGAATCGAACCGGCGTACACGGCTTTGCAGGCCGCTGCATAACCACTCTGCCACCCCGCCGGGCATACCGGACTGTCGAACGAAGCCGGGGCATGTTGTTCCTGGGCGCCGGGCCTGGACCACGACCGGCAAAGGAAGGAACCGCGAAAGGAACAACTTGAAACTGGAGCGGGGAACGAGTCTCGAACTCGCGACCTCAACCTTGGCAAGGTTGCGCTCTACCAACTGAGCTATCCCCGCATCTGAAATGCGAACCGAAGTTTACATCGCATCTGCATTTCCGCGAAATCAGCGGGCGTCCTTACCGACACCCCGCGTTTCGCGAGAGACGAGATTATAGCGATCGCTCGCTGTTTCGCAAGTGGGGCCAGGCCTTGCGCAGGTAATAGAACATCGACCAGACGGTCAGCACGGTGGCCACGACGATCAGCACCTGGCCGGGCATCCGGGATTCGAACCCCAGCAGACGGCCATCGTAGAGCAGCAACGGAATCGCCGTCATCTGGGCGGCGGTCTTGAGCTTGCCTATCCCCTGCACCGCGACGCTGGACGACTGGCCCATCAGGGCCATCCACTCGCGCAATGCCGAGATCGTGATCTCGCGCCCGATGATCACCATCGCGATCACGCTCTCGACCCGGGCCAGGCTCACGAGCACGACCAGCGCCGCGCAGACCAGCAGCTTGTCGGCGACCGGATCGAGAAACGCACCGAACGGCGTCATCTGGCCCAGTCGCCGGGCGAGCCAGCCATCGAGCCAGTCGGTGATGCCGGCCAGCACGAAAACGATGGTCGCGACCAGGTTGCGCGTCGTGGGTTCGATCGGCAGGTAGAACACGACGACCAGCATCGGAATGGCGATCACCCGCGCCCAGGTCAGCAGGTTGGGGATATTGAGGCGGGTGGGAACGGCGGCGGAGGTCATGGACAGGCTTCTCAGTGCAGGCGCCGATAGATTTGTTCGGCAAGCGTCCTGGAAATGCCCTCGACCGAGGCCAGATCGTCGACGCTTGCCCCGATGATGCCACGCAGGCCACCAAAGCGGGTAAGCAGTCGCTGCCGGCGGGTCGGCCCGACCCCTTCTATCTCTTCGAGCCGCGACGCCTGGCGGGTCTTGGCCCGCCGGGCCCGCATCCCGGTGATCGCGAACCGGTGGGCCTCGTCGCGGATCTGGGCGATCAGCATCAGTGCAGCCGAGTCGCGCCCCAGGGCGAGTGGCGGGCGGCCGTCGCCGAAAACCAGGGTCTCCAGCCCGACCCGGCGCCCTTCGCCCTTGGCCACGCCGACCAGCCGCTCGGTGGGCAGGCCGAACTCGGCGAACACCTCGCGGGCGACCTCGAGCTGGCCGACGCCGCCATCGACCAGCACGATATCGGGCAGGACCCTGGTCGTCGACGCCGGCCCGGCTTCGTCACCAGCGTCGGCGATGGTCTCGGTGTCCCCGCCAGCGATGGCCAGCGCGGCGTAGCGCCGGGTCAGCACCTGGCGCATCGCCGCGTAGTCGTCCCCCGGCGTGATGTCGCGGATGTTGAAGCGACGATACTCGCCACGCTGCATGTCGTGATGGTGATAGACGACGCACGACGCCTGCGTGGCCTCGCCCATCGTGTGACTGATGTCGAAGCACTCGATCCGCAAGGCCTCGATGTCCGCATCGGCAGGCAGACCCAGCACCTGCGCCAACACCTCGGTCCGCTGGCGTTGCGCACCGGCCTGCGACAACTGGCTGGCCAGCGCGACCCGGGCATTCTCGAGCGCCATGTCCAGCCAGCGGCGCCGGGCACTCTGCGGCTGGCGGACCCAGTTGACCGCATGGCCGGCGCGGGCCGCGAGAAACGCGTGCAGCGCCTCGTCCTCGAGCGGCTGGGCGCACACGATGACGCGCGGCACCTCGGCCAGTTCGTAGTGCTGCGCGACGAACGCCTGCAACACCTCTTGTTGCAATGCCAGGGCGGCCGCCTCGTCACCGGTTTCAATCGCGTCCTGGCCGGTGTGCACGGGAAAGAACGCCCGGTCGCCCAGGTGGCGTCCGCCGCGCACCATCGCCAGGTTCACGCACACCCTGCCGCCCGCCACGACCACGGCGATGATGTCGGCCTGCACGTCTTCGCTGGTCTCCAGGCTTTGCTGGTGCAACACGTCGGACAGCTCCGACATCTTGTTGCGGTGCATCGCCGCTTCTTCGAAGCGCAAGGCTTCGGAGGCCGCCAGCATCCTGCCCTCGAGCTCCTTGAGCAATACCTGGGCATCGCCCTTGAGAAAACGGATCGCCGATTGGACGTCGGCCGCGTAATCCTCGTGCGAGACCAGGCCGACACAGGGGCCGCTGCAGCGGTTGATCTGGTGCAGCAGGCAGGGACGACTGCGGTTGGCAAAGACACTGTCCTCGCAGGTGCGCAGCCTGAACACCTTTTGCAGGGTGCGCAGCGTCTGCTTGACCGCCCAGGCATTGGGAAATGGCCCGAAGAAGGTGCCGCGCCGATCCGGGGTGCCCCGGTAATAGGTGATGCGCGGGCTCGCGTGGGCGGTGAAGCGCACGAACGGGTATGACTTGTCGTCGCGAAACAGGATGTTGTAGCGCGGATTGGCCGTCTTGATCAGGTTGTTCTCGAGGATCAGCGCCTCTGCCTCGGAACCGGTCACCGACACGTCGATGCGCTCGATCCGCTCGACCATCAGGCGGATGCGCGGGCTGTGATCGAGCTTGCGAAAATAGGAACCGACCCGCTTGCGCAGGTCGCGCGCCTTGCCCACGTAGAGCAGTTGCTCCTGCTCGCCGATCATCCGGTACACGCCCGGGCGCGACGGGATCTGTCGCAGCGTCTCGCGGACCTGCTCGTCAGTCAGCATCGGTCCGGGCCGCGGGCACGGGCGGCGCCTGCTCGACGATCACGAACGCGACGGCGCTGTCGACCTCGTCGGACAGTGACACGTGTCCCGACAGGCGACGCTCGGCCAGCCAGGCCGCCAGTTCGCCGCGCGGGTGCAGCACCGGCTTGCCACCACGCTCGTTCAGGGTCTGCAGCGACAGCAGCGTCATCGGGCCCCGCAGGCCCAGCCCGATCGCCTTGGAGAACGCCTCCTTGGCGGCAAAGCGCTTGGCCAGGTAGCGTGCCGAGTAGCCGGCCCCGTGTCGGCCCTTGCCGCGGCGACGCTCGTACTCGGCCAATTCGTCCGGCCCCAGCACCCGTCTCGGAAAGCGCTCACCCCAGCGCTCGATCAGCGCCTCGATGCGCGCCACGATGACGATGTCGGTGCCGATGCCGTAGATCATCGGCAGGCCGCCCCTTCGCGGATCAGGCGCTTCATCTCACGCACCGCCTCGCGCATGCCCACGAACACCGCGCGCGACACGATCGCATGTCCGATGTGCAACTCGCGCAATCCGGGCAGCCGCGCCACCGCCTGGACGTTGAAGTAGTTCAGCGCATGGCCGGCATTGAAACGCATGTCCAATGCCGCCACTCGTTCGCCAGCAAGCCGGATCTTGTCCAGCTCGGCCACCACCGCCGGACTCTGCACATCGCGGCCGCGCTCGTGAAACGCGTGCGCGTACGGACCTGTATGGATCTCGCAGACCTGCGCGCCGGCCCGCGCGGCGGCCTCGACCTGTGCCAGGTCGGCATCGATGAAGACGCTGGTCACGATACCGGCCGCATGCAGCCTGCCGATCGCGGCGGCGATCACCGATTGCTGCCCGGCAATGTCCAGGCCCCCCTCGGTGGTCACCTCGTGCCGTCCCTCGGGCACCAGCATCGCCATCTCCGGCTTGAGCGCGATCGCCAGATCGACCATCTCACGGGTCGCGGCCATCTCGAGGTTGAGTTTGATCTGGGTCTGGTCGCGCAGCCGGCGCACGTCTTCGTCCTGGATGTGGCGACGGTCTTCGCGCAGGTGGACCGTGATTCCGTCGGCACCGCCCAGATGCGCCTCGGCCGCCGCCCAGAGCGGGTCGGGCTCGTAGGTACGCCTGGCCTGGCGGATGGTGGCGACGTGGTCGATGTTCACACCGAGTTCGATCATGACAATTCTCCTGTTCGTCCCCGGCCGCGGGGCCCGCCGTTGTGCTCAGAGCCGCTGCAGATCCCGCAGGATGCGCCGGGTGTTGAGCGGCGCCCCTCCCAGGCTGTGGTGCAGCACCCGCCGGGTCAGGTATTTTGCCTGCTGGCGCGATTGATCGCTGCGACAGGCATTCCCGGCCAGATCGAGCAGCGTCGCCCCCAGCACCGCGTCCGGCCCGCCGGCCACGGCGATGAATCCGCCCTCGGGTAACCACTGGTACTGGCCGCCGGGCTGGATGGGCCGGTTGTCGGCATCCCGCTCCAGGTCGGGCGCCACCCCCGATTCACGCAGAACCAGCCATTCGAACCGACGCAACGCGTCTTCGAGCGGGCCCGGCTCCGTGAGGGCGACGACGGCGTCCCGGTAGCCATCGAAGATCGCCGGATAGGCATCCTCGCGGGCCATCAGACGCATCAGCAACTCGTTCAGGTAGAACGCGCACAACAGGCCGTAGCCGCGCGGTGCCGCCATGCCGCCGACCCATTCGGCACCGGTCAGCGTGCGCAACTCGCTGTTGCCCGAGAAGGTCACGCGCAATGGCTGGAACGGCATCAGCACTGCGCGCAACGCCGAGCCGCGCCGCTTCGCGCCCTTGGCCAGGGCCGCCACCCGGCCGTAATCGCGGGTCAGCAGATCGAGCACGAGGCTGGTTTCGCTGTATGGCACCGAATGCAGCAGGAAGGCCGGCTGATCCGCAACCCGTTCGCGTTTCATTCGTAGCCGTAGGCGCGCAGGCTTTGTTCATTGTCGGCCCAGCCCGAGCGCACCTTGACGAAGACCTCGAGAAAGACCCGCGAGTCGAGCAGTTTTTCCAGGTCCAGGCGCGCCTCGGTGGCGATCTGCTTGATCCGCTGGCCACCGGCGCCGAGCACGATCGCTTTCTGGCTGTCGCGCGCGACCAGGATCGTGGCCGCGATCCGACGCAGGTTGCCGGCCTCTTCGAACTTGTCGATCAGCACGGTGCTGGCATACGGCAGCTCGGCGCCCAGCCGGCGGAACAGCTTCTCGCGGATCAACTCGGCCGCCAGGAATTTCTCGCTGCGATCGGTCAGTTCGTCGGGTTCGTGGCGGGCCGGCCCCTCGGGCAGACGCGCCGCGCAAAGGTCGGCCAGCAGGTCGACCTGCAGCCCGGTCTGCGCACTGATGGGCACGATCTCGGCGAACGCGTAGCGGGTTTGCAGCGCCTGGGCCATCTCGAACAACGGCGCGCGGTCGGTCAGGCGGTCGATCTTGTTCAACGCCAGCAGCGTCGGGATCCGCGCTATCGGCAGCTTGCGCGCCAGCCGGTCGTCCTCTTCGCGCCAGCCCCGGGCATCGGCGACCAGGACCAGCACATCGGCCTGCTCGGCCACCTGCTGAGCGGTCCGGTTCAGGACCCGGTTCATCGCATTCACCTCGCGATCCTGCACGCCCGGAGTATCGAGGACCAGCAATTGCGCGCCAGGCCGATTGACGATGCCGGTGATCCGGTGCCGGGTGGTCTGCGGCCGGTCCGAGGTGATCGCCAGCTTCTGGCCTACGAGCCGGTTGAGCAGCGTCGACTTGCCCACGTTCGGCCGCCCGACCACCGCCACGTAACCGCAACGAAAGACCGGCTCAGTCACCGGCAGCACCCTTGGACGGCAACGCCGCCTTGTCGGGCGGAACAGCTTTGTCTGCCGACCCCGCTTTCTCGGCCGACCCGACCTTGTCGGCCGCGGCCATCCTGGTCGCGGCGCTGGTTCTGGCCTTGCGCGTGCGCGTCGCCCGCGCCTGCGGCTCGCCAGCCTTTACCGCGGCCTTGCGCCGGCGCACAGTCGGCTTGCCGGCGCCCGCAGGCGCTGTCTCGGCGGCCGATTCCTGCAAGCGCGCGAACGCCGCATCGGCGGCAGCCTGCTCGGCCGCCCGCCGGCTCGTGCCGGTACCCAGCACGCGGATATCGAGCCGCGCGATCACGCATTCGACATCGAAGGTCTGGTTGTGGGCGGCGCCGTGGGTGGCCACGACATCGTAGGCGGGCAGGGGCAGGCGCCGCTGCTGCAACGCCTCCTGCAGCAGCGTCTTGGGATCCTTGCCAAGCGTCCGCGGGTTGGCGCTGGCCAGTTCGGGCTCGTACAGGCGCCCGATGCATGCCCGGGCCGCTTCAAAGCCCCCGTCCAGATAGACCGCGCCCATCACCGCCTCGAGTGCATCGGCCAGGATCGATGGCCGACGGGCGCCGCCACTGCGCGCCTCGCCTTCGCCCAGCAGCAACATCTGGCCCAGTTCCAGCCGTTGGGCCACCTTGTGCAACGCCTGCTGCTTGACCAGGAATGCGCGCAACCGCGACAGGTCACCCTCGTCGTCGTGCGGAAAGCGCTCGAAGAGCAACGTGGCCATCGCGCAGTTGAGCACCGAATCGCCCAGGAACTCGAGCCGCTCGTTGTTGGGCTGCCCGAAACTGCGATGCGTGAGCGCCTGGCGCAACAACGCCTGTTGCCGGAATGAGTGGCCCAGTCGTTGTTCCAGCAGCGCGGGTTCGATCACGGCCGCCCCTCAGCGGGCAACCGATGCCGACCCGCGATAGTCCATCAGGATGTTCACCGGGCCGAACAGCGGCACACGCTTTTCGTAGGCAAAGGAGATCTTGCCGCCCTCGCCTTCCTTCTCGACGACCAGGTCATCGCCGACGATCGACTTGATGTCGTCGATCTGGGCCATCTTGTTGAAGCTGCGTGAGACCTCGGCCGGATCGGTGGTCTCCTTGATGATCTTGTCGATCGCGCCCTGCACCGCCCGGTACTCGAGAAAGGTCGGGAGGATCTTCAGTGTGGCTCCGCCAAGCGTGACGACGGCGACGGCGATGAGCATGAAAAGCAGGATCGACAATCCCTGCTGTCGCTTGCGAGGCGCCGTGGCGCGGCCCCTGGAAAAGGCGGAAAGTTTCATGGCGGGAACCTATTGGAAAGAGCCTATGCGGGAGAGATCACTGAAATTCATCCAGACGAAGAAGGCCTTGCCGACGATGTTCTCCTCGGGTACGAAGCCCCAGAAGCGGCTGTCCAGGCTGTTTTCACGGTTATCGCCCATGACGAAATAGTGGCCTTCGGGAACCTTGCAGGTGACCCCGTTGACCCGGTAAGTGCAGTTGGACTTCATCAGCGGGAACACCTCGACCGGCCGGATCTCGGACGGCTGCTCGGGCTCGGTCAGGATGAAGTGCTGGTTCTGGTCGATGGTTTCCGAGAACCGCGGCACCTGGCTGAACTTGTCGGCATCCAGGAAGGTGCCCGCCGGCTCCATCCCGACATCGCGGTCGTTGATCATCAGCCGCTTGTTGATGTAGGAGACGGTGTCGCCGGGGATGCCCACGACCCGCTTGATGTAATCGACCGACGTGTCCCGCGGGTAGCGGAACACCATGACATCCCCGCGCTCGGGGCTGCCCAGCGGCAGGATCTTGGTGTGGACGATGGGCAGTCGCAGCCCGTACTTGAACTTGTTGACCAGGATGAGATCCCCGATCAACAGCGTCGGGATCATCGAACCGGACGGTATCTTGAACGGCTCGACAACGAACGAGCGCAACGCGAACACCACGAGGATCACCGGGAACAGCCCGGCCGTGTACTCGACCCAGAACGGCTGGCGGGTGCGCGATGCGTGCAACGCGTGGCGCTGGGCCGCCACCGCTGCCTCCCCGTGGCTCTGGCGCAACGACTCGGCCATCGACTGGTCGAAGGCCTCGAGTTCGCGCCGCGCCAGCCGTTCCCTGGCCGGGGCCAGCAGCAGGCGCTCCGCGACCCAGGCAACGAAGGTGAACAGCAACAGCAGAAAGAGAATCAACGCAAAGTTCATCATCCGCCCACTTGCAGGACGGCCAGGAAGGCCTCCTGAGGAATTTCGACACTACCGACCTGTTTCATGCGCTTCTTGCCAGCCTTTTGCTTTTCGAGCAGCTTCTTCTTGCGGGTGATGTCGCCGCCATAGCACTTGGCCAGCACGTTCTTGCGCATCGCCTTGACATTCTCGCGGGCGATGATAGTCGAGCCGATCGCCGCCTGGATCGCAACGTCGTACATCTGGCGCGGGATCAGTTCGCGCATCTTGGCTGCCACCTCGCGTCCGCGGGACTGGGCGATCGAGCGATGCACGATCAGCGACAACGCATCGACCCGCTCGCCATTGACCAGGATGTCCAGCTTGGTGACATCGGAGGCGCGGTACTCGCGAAACTCGTAGTCCATCGACGCGTAACCGCGGGTCGTCGACTTGAGGCGATCGAAGAAATCGAGCACGATCTCGTTCATCGGCAGATCGTACGACAGCTGGACCTGCCGTCCGTGATAGTGCAGGCCGGTCTGGACCCCGCGTTTGCCGGTGCACAGGGTCATCACCGCGCCCACGTACTCCTGGGGCACGAACACCGTGACATTGACGATGGGTTCGCGGATCTCGGCCACCTTGCCGGCATCGGGCAGCTTGGACGGGTTGTCCACCCGGTGCACGGTGCCGTCGTTCATCACGACCTCGTAGACGACCGTCGGCGCGGTCGTGATGAGATCCATGTCGAATTCGCGCTCGAGCCGCTCCTGGACGATGTCCATGTGCAACATGCCCAGAAAGCCGCAGCGAAAACCAAAGCCCAGCGCCTGCGAGACCTCGGGCTCGAAGCGCAACGCTGAATCGTTCAGCTGCAGTTTCTCCAGCGCCTCGCGCATCGCCTCGAACTGGTTCGATTCGACCGGGTACAGGCCGGCGAATACCGATGGCTTGATCTCGCGAAACCCCGGCAGGCGCTCACTGGCCCCCTGCGGGTGGTGGGTCACGGTATCGCCGACCTTGGCGGTGCTCAGCTCCTTGATACCGGCGATCACAAAACCCACCTGCCCTGCCGACAGCATCGGCCGGGGCGCCGACTTGGGCGTGAACACGCCGACATGCTCGGCCACGAAGTGGCCGGGGCTGGCCATCAGGCGGATCTTGTCGCGTGCCTTG
>JAWKYE010000057.1:0-13536 GCA_041396665.1 Burkholderiaceae bacterium | reverse complement strand
GAAGTACAACCGGATCACCTCGCTGCCCATCAGTTCGCCCATCAGGCCGGCCAGGCCCGACTCGAACACGAACGCCCGGATCTGGTCGTTGTCGCGCCACAGGTAGCGGTCGGTGAACAGGCGGCCGCGTCCATCGGCCTGCGGCTGGTCGTTGGCCCACTTGCCGGGGGCGGCCATCTGGGCGTCGGCCACCCCGTTCATCCGCGCCACCCACTCCGGGGACACCGCGTTGCGGATCACGACCACGCCGTCGCGGCGGAACGCGTCGATCTGCGCGGCGCTGGCATGGCGGGCTTTGGCGCCGGCAGGCGCCGGGTCCGGGCGGGCCTGCGATGCCTGCACGGATCGGGATACGGGGCTCATGGCTGTCTCCTGGAATGGACCGGGTGACAGTGTGCCGCAGCCCGCCAGGCTTGTCTGTCCTCCGGGCGAACGACAAGCGCGTGCTCGGCTACACTGGTCCGTCACCCGTCAACGCCGCCCCCGTGAAACGATCCGACCCCGCCCCGGCCGTGCTGCCCGATGTCGACGCACTGGCCAGGCTGATCGACAGCCTGGGCCAACCGGGATTCGGCCCGGCGCTGCTCGAGGCCTTCGGCCCGCTGCTGCGGTGCCAGCACCTGTCCGGATTCGTCTTTGCCGACACGCTGCAACCACGCCAGATCCTCGCGCAGAGCCTGGGCGGCCAGGACCTGGCCGCCCAGGCGGGGCGCGAGTACCGGGCCGCGGCGCTATACCTGGACGATCCCAACACCCGGCTGGTGTCAGCCGGCGATGCGCGCGATGACCAGGTGTTGCTGCTGCGCCTGCGCGCCAGCGATGCCGGCGCACGCCACTTCGCGCAGGCGCTGTATCAGCGCCACGGCCTGGCCGACCGGGTGTCGGTGCTGGCCATCGCCGATGCCCGCTGGTTCGTGCTCAGTTTTTACCGGGACATTGCCTTTGGCGAATTCGACGAGCGCACGCTGCAACTGCTGCGCGCCAACGGCCGCCTGCTCGTGGCGTTGATGAAGCGTCACCTGCAGGGTCTGCCCGCCGTGACCGACCCGCCGGCGCCGGGGCAACGCCCGGCGCCGGCGATGTTCGAGGCGCTGCTCGAGCGCGTCGCGCCCTCGCTGAGCGAGCGCGAGCGCCAGGCCTGCGCCCGGGCGCTGCGTGGCACGACCAATGCCGGCATCGCACTGGACCTGGGCATCCAGGTGAGCACCGTGGCCACGCTGCGCCGGCGTGCGTTCGCCAAGGCCGGCATCAGCAGCCTGAACGAATTGTTCGCAATGTGCCTGGCCGCCCCGGCAAACGGGCCACCGGGCGCGCCGGCGGCTCCACCGCCTGCCCCGGATTGACCCCCCGGCGGCCCGCCGGTCGGCTGGCAAGCCGGGCCCGTTCAGCCGACGGTCAGCAGCCCGGCCAGGTCGCGCGCATCGGACATCGCGGCGAGATCGCCCAGCGTGCCGAGCAGCCGCTCGCGCTGCGCGGGCGACGGCGCTCGCGGCGCATAGGCCAGGCAATCATCGAATCGCGCCAGGTGCTGCGCATCGCTGAGCGCCGCACCCGGAAAACCCGGGGCGGTGTCCAGCGCGCGCCGGTGCTCGCGGCCGTCGTCCAGCACCAGCACGAGGTCGACCGCCGTGTGCCCGCGCGCATCGAGCGCGCTGTCGGCGACCACGTCGATGCGCGAGAGGATGTCGCGCAACTGCGGATCGAGCACCTGCGCCGGCGCGAAGTGCGCCAGCGTCGATGATCGGCGCACCAGCGCGTTGGCCACGCAGTAGGCGGCGCTGAACTGCGCATCGACCCGCGGGTTGGCGCCCACCTGGAACGGGTGCCCGACCAGCCGGTGCGCATACGGCGGCAGACGAACCTGGGCACGGCGCACCGAACCGGCGGTCAGCTGCAGGTCGGCGACCAGGCCCAGCGCCAGTTCGGTCACCCCCTGGGTGACGCCGCAACTGGGGTACTTCTTGAACACCACCCGGTCCAGGTGCCAGTCGCCGCCGAGATGGCTCACCACCTGCGCGGGCTCGAGCGTGCCACGGCCATACAGATGCGCGTAGCCGTAGTGGCCCGCCAGGAAATTCTGCGGCCCGGTGAGGCCGCGCGCGGCCATCCGGGCGCACTGGACCGCTGCCTCGGCGACCCAGCCCTGCAGGATGCGCACCCCGAGCGAACCATCGACATGACTCTGAAAGCTGCCGCCGCAACGGTGAAGGCCAGCGCCAGCGCCTGCAGCGTCTGCGCCGGATCCAGGCGCAGCACACGGGCGGCGGCCGCGGTGGCCGCGAACACCACCGGCACGCCGGTCGGATCGAACCCGTCGTACTGGGCCTCGGTGAGGTTCAGGCGCGCGCCGACCTCGGCCCCGGCCGCCAGCGCCGCGAGAAAATCACCCCCCGCACAGCCACCGGCCAGCTCGGCAGCCGCCAGCGCCGCCGGAAACACCGCGGCACCGAAATGCGGTCCCGGCGCCATCGCATCGCAGTAATCGAGTGCCCGGCACAGCGTGCCGTTGAACTGCGCCGCGGCCTGCGCCGGCAGGCGGTCGCCAAAGACGAACGTCGTGGCCTGTGGCTGGCCGCCCGCCTCGAGCAGCAACTCGCGCAGCGCCTGCACCCCGTCTTCGGCGGCGCCGGCCAGGCCGGTGCCGCAGACGGCCAGCACCATCCGTTGCACCACCAGGCGGGCCTCGTCGGGCACCGCGGCAGCGTCCAGACCGCTCACCCAGCGGGCGAGCAGGTTTTCCGGGGAAGGCGCCGGCGGTGCCTTGGGCATCGTCAGCGCGGATCGCCGTGCTGGCGCTCGTTCATGCCCATCGGGCTGTCATCGATCAGCGGGGTGTTGCCTGCCACGAGATCCTCCATCGTGATCGTGCCGTACCGGATACCCTTGATCGGCCGGTGCCGGGCGATCAGTTCATCGAGCGTAACATCACTCAGGTGCTCGTTGGACAGGATGAGAAAGCCGGCATCGTTGCCGGCCAGCTGGCGCAACAACTCCATCTGCTTCAGTTCGGCGGACACGATCTTGGCCATCATCGTCGCCTGCTCATTACTCTGGCGGGCCAGCACGGCCATCTGGGCCGGCTTCAGGGCCACCGCCTGTCCCTGGGCAGCGCGGCCCGGAACGACTCCTGCCAGGCCTGTGCCAGCGCCTGGGCCGACGCGAAGGCCAGCACCGTATGGCCCTTGGGGTAGAACACGCCGTGGCGGCGCGCAAAGAACGGTGAATCATCGGCCAGCGTCGTGGCAAAGGGGACGGGGTCGTCGGACTGCGGGCGGGTTTGCACGATTCCTCCTGGGGCAAGAGCGGGAAAATGGTTTCGAGTGGTCCGCGCAAGTCCTGTGCCTGCCGCCGGATCAGCGCGGCAGGACCTGCATAATGACCCGATGAGCCGCGCCCCGATCAACCGTGTCCCGCGTGTGAACTTCGCAGTCGGGCTGGCCCTCGCCGCCGGGCTCGCGGGATGGCCGGGCGGATCCGCATCGGCCGACGATGACCCGATCGGCCGGCTGATCGACACCCTCGAGCGCACCTCGCCGGCGTTTTCCGCGCCGTCCCCCGCCGCCGTGGAGGCGGCAAGTGCGCCAGCGGCCGCGCTGTCTCCGACCCCCGCGCCCATCGTTGGCACGCAGGCCGAGCAATGGCTGCTGACCGCCATCGAGGCCCACCAGGCAATCCACGCGACCGGGGGTTGGCCAAAGGTGCCGCCAGGCCCGTTGCTGGCGCCCGGTGATCGGTCCGCCCGGGTGCCGCCGCTGCGCCGGCGCCTGACCGGCGAGGCTTCCGAACCGGCGACCGAAGTCCCGTTTCCCGAGTTGTTCGACGACGACCTGCACCAGCGGGTGCGCCGCTTCCAGGTTCGCCACGGCCTCGAGGCCGACGGCATCGTCGGCCCGGACACGCTGGCCGCGATGAACCTGTCGGTCGGCACACGGCTTGCGCAGTTGCGCGCCAACCTGGAACGCGCGCGCCGGGCGCGGGAGCGAATCGGTCCGTCGCGGCACGTGCTGGTCAGCCTGTCGGCATTCCGCCTGCAGGCCGTCACCGACGGCCGCGTGGCCGTGCAAAGCCGCGTCATCGTCGGTCGCCCGGACCGACCGACGCCCGAGCTGCGGGCAAGCATCATCGCCGTCGACTTTCTGCCCACCTGGCACGTGCCACCCGGCATCGCGCGCAACGACCTCTTTCCCAAGCTCAGGACCGACCCGGGCTACTTCGCGCGCCAGCGGATCACGATCACCCGCGTGTCGGACGGCCGGGTGATCGATCCGTGGCTGACCCCGCTGGACGGCCTCACGTCCGACACCGTGCGCTTTCGGCAGGCGGCCGGGCCCGGCAACGCGCTGGGCCTGATCCGGCTGAACATGCCCAACGAGCACATCGTCTACCTGCACGACACCGCCGACCGGTCACGCTACGAATCGACCTACCGGGCGTTCAGTTCCGGGTGCGTGCGGGTCGAGCAGATCGTGCCGCTGACCCGCTGGGTGCTGGACGATCCGGCGCAGTGGTCCGAAACCGACATCGACCAGGCCCTGGCACGCGGGCGCCCGTTTACCGTGGTGTTGCCCCGCTCGGTCCCGGTGCACTTCGTCAACCTGACCGCCTGGGCCGAGGCCGGTGGCGTCGCCCATTTCCGCCCCGACCTGTACGGGATAGACCGGCACCTGGGCGAGCAGCTCCGGCCCGCCGGGCCGGGCGCCCCGGAACCGCTCGTCACGCCTTGAGGCCGGCGCCACATGCCGGCTTCGATTGACGCCTCTGGATTTGCAAGGACCCGCTATCGTGTCGAACCGTTTCGCTGGCATCCTGCTGGGGGTCGTCCTGGTCGCCATGCTTCTCTCGGGTCTGGACCCGAAGAACCGGGCTGACTGGGCGCTGGAGAACGTGATCGTGCTCGTGGCGATTCCGATGCTGGTCTGGGTGCACACCAAGGCCTGGCTGTCGCGGATGTCCTACCTGATGATTGTCGGTTTCCTGCTGCTGCACGAGGTCGGCGCCCACTACACGTACTCGGAGGTGCCCTATGACGATTGGTTTCGGCACCTGACCGGTCACTCGCTGCAGGCCGCGCTGGGTTGGGAGCGAAACCACTTCGACCGCCTGATCCACCTGCTGTTCGGCCTGCTGATCGTCGTGCCGGTCCGCGAGGGACTCGTGCACACGGCGCGGCTCTCGAGCGCCTGGAGTTATGCGCTCGCCATCAGCGTCATCGTTTCGGTATCGACGCTCTACGAGCTCATCGAGTGGGGTGCATCAGTCGTCTTCGGGGGCGAACTCGGCATGGCCTACCTGGGCACACAGGGCGACATCTGGGATGCGCACAAGGACATGGCGCTGGCGATGGTGGGCGCCCTCGTCATAACCGCATTACGGGTCTCGATTACCCGGCTGCGTGCCGCTGGACGCTAACGCAGCGTACGCATCAGTTCGGCCAGCACCTGGCAGCGCGATACCAGCGACGACACCAGGATGTGCTCCTGATGGGTATGTGGTCCGGCGCCCACCGGCCCCAGCCCGTCCAGCGTCGGAATGCCCAGCGCGCCGGTGAAGTTGCCGTCGCTACCGCCGCCGAACTGGCCATGTTCGAGCGTCACGCCCAGCGACTGCGCGATCGAGCGGGCCTGCTCGAACAAGGCCAGACCGCCGGCGCTGGGCTTGAACAGCGGCCGCACCGGCCCGCGCTCGACTTCGATACGTACGCCGTCGGCATCCTGGACAAGCGCCTGCATCGTGTGATCGATCTCCTGCAGCGCCGCCTCGTCGGGCGCCACGCACAACACCTGCGCATCGCAGGCATACGGGACGACATTGACGAAGGTGCCACCCGAGACGATGCCCACGCTGTAGGTGAGCCCGCGCGCCAGGTCGGACCTGGCCTCCAGCGCCAGGATCAGTGCGGCCATCCGGTTGATCGCGCTGACCCCGCGACGGTTGTCGGCGCCCGCATGGGCGGGTTGGCCGCGTACCCGCACGTGGTAGCGGGCGAACGCGTGCCGGCCGGTGACGAGCTTGCCTTCACGCGCGGGTTCGGGCACCAGCACGTACTTGTGTCGCCGGGCGCACGCCTCGATGCGTGCCCGCGAACCGGGGCTGCCGACCTCCTCGTCGGGAATGACGAGAAACGTGATCGGCAGCGCCGGCGCCAGGCCCGCGGCCAGCAGATGACGCAACGCCTGCACCGCCAGATAGACGCCGCCCTTCATGTCGAGGATGCCCGGGCCGTACGCCCGGTCGCCCTCGCGACGGATCGGCAACAGTGTGTCGAGCGTGCCTACCGGATGCACGGTGTCGACATGGCCCAGCACCAGGATGCCCGGCTCGCGCGGATCGCCGTGCGTCACCTCGAGCAGGTCGGCGAAGCCGTCCTGGCCGGCGCTGCGCTCGATCCGCACCGGCAGGCCGGCAAACCCCTGCTCGACCTTGGCGAGCATTCGTTGCACGGCCTGCGGATCGGTCGACGGGCTCTCGAGCGCCACCCAGTCGAGGATGCCCTCGAGCAGCGCCTGCGCATCGAACCCGGCGTCGTGCAACCACCCGGCGTCGCCGGCGGCGCTCATCGCAACGGCCCCAGCAGTTCGGGGGTCAGTTGTGCCAGCCTGTCGATGCCCAGCATCGCCATGTCGCGATCGATCTCGGCGCCGAGCAGTTGCGCGGCATGACGCACGCCGGCCGGGCCGGCGATCGCCGCCGCGAACAGGAACGGGCGGCCGATGAACACGAACTGCGCGCCCATCGCCAGCGCCTTGAGCACATCGGTGCCGCGGCGCACGCCGCTGTCGAGCATCAGCGTCATGTCGAGCGCACGCTCGCGGATCGCCGCCAGCTGGCCCAGTGGCGACACCGCGCCATCGAGTTGTCGCCCGCCGTGGTTGGAGACGATCAGCCCGTCCACCCCTTCGGCCGCCGCGATCGCCGCATCGTCGGGCGACAGGATGCCCTTGAGCACGAACCGGCCCGGCCAATGGCGGCGGATCAGGCCAACGTGTGCCCAGGTGACCCGGTCGCGCCCGCCCCACGGGCGCACCCGGGCGCGGGGCACGATGGGCGGGCCGCGGGTCACCGCCATGTTCTCGAAGTGCGGCATGCCGCGCCGGCGCAAGGTATCGAGCCAGGTGCCGGCGAACCAGCGCGGGCGCAGCGCGCACTGCCAGGCCAGCGACAGACCGGGCCGGAACGGCGCGTCGAAGCCGTTGCGGATGTTGTTTTCCCGATTGGCCGACACCGGCACATCGACGGTGAGCACCAGGGTCTCGAAACCGGCCGCGGCCACCCGCTCGACCAGCGGCACGATATGCGCATCATCGCCCGGCAGGTAGGCCTGGAACCAACGGCCCCGGCCCTCGCCGGCGATGCGCTCGAGCGGGGTCAGCGACGAGCCGCTGCAGATCGCCGGCATGCCGATCTCGGCCGCCGTGCGGGTGAGCACCACGTCGCCATCATTGGCCGCCACCGCCGAAAACCCCATCGGGCAGATCCCGAACGGGTGCGCGTATGTCTGCCCGAAAAGCTCGCGCGCCTGCGAGCGCCGACCGACGTCACGCAGCGCGCGCGGCACGAAGCCGACGGCCGCGAACGCCTGCCGGTTGGCCTGGTGGCTCAGCCCTTCCTCGACCGCCCCACTGACGTAGCCAAACAAAAAACGCGGCAGGTGACGCTGCGCCGCCGGCTCGAAGTCGTGCAGCGACAACACCCGGCGCAGCCGCCGCGGTACCTTTTGCGGATCGCGAACGACCGCCAGCGAAGGCAGCTGCGCCGGCGGGCTCAGGGTTCGATCTCGCACTGTTTGGCGGCCAGTGCCGCATCGACCCAGCCACGGTCGCTGGTGCCGGCCTGGATCAGCGCCAGCTCGTGCACCTCGGCCGCCTGCTTGGCCTGCGCGGCAATCAGCACGGCCGGCGCCTGCCCCCTGGGCACACACAACACGCCGTCCTCGTCACCGATCACCAGGTCGCCCGGCTCGATCACCATGCCGTCGATCGCGACCGGCACGTTGATCTCGCCAGGGCCGTCCTTGTACGGACCGCGGTGGGTGATGCCGGCGGCATAGACCGGCAGCCCCAGCTTGCGGATCTCGGCCACGTCGCGAATGGCACCGTTGATGATGATGCCGGCGACGCCCCGCCTGGCCGCGTGGTGCGCCATGAGTTCGCCCATGATCGCCACGGTCAGATCGCCCCCGGCATCGACGACCAACACATCGCCCGCCACCGCCATGTCCAGCGCCTTGTGCATCATCAGGTTGTCGCCGGGGCGCACCTTGACGGTCAGCGCCGGGCCACCGAGGCGCCGATCGCTGCCGTGCCAGGGACGCAGCCGCGAGCCGCCCGCCACCATCCGCGACATCGAATCGCTGACGTTGGCCACGGGGACGGCGTCGAACGCCCTGGCCAGCTCGAGGCTGACCGCGTGCCGGCGCTTCATCACTCGGAATCCGAGAGTCATCGCGCAATGCTCCAGTCAGAAAGGCAGGGCAATCAGTCCAGCGCCGCGATCGCTTCGATCTCGATCAGCAGGTCCGGATGCACCAGCGAGGTCACGCCGACCATGGTGCCGGCGGGATACGGCCCCTGGCCCAGGTACTTGTTGCGCACCGCCCGCACATCGGCCACCCGCTCGGGCGTCAGGTTCACGACGTAGGTGACCACCTTGAACACATGGCTCAGATCGGCCCCCACCGCGGCCAGGCAGGCCACCAGGTTGGCGTAGACCTGTTCGGTCTGCGCACTGAGATTGTCCTTGCCGACGATCTTGCCGGCGGCGTCCAGCGCGACCTGGCCGGACACGTGCACCTGGCGCGCACTGGAGACGACGGTCACGTGTGAATAGCCGGTCGGGGTGGTGACGGCGGGGGGGTTGACGCGTTCGATATTCATGGCAGTTCCGTAAGAAAGTCAATCGGGCAGTCGTGACGACTGGGCCAAGTCTGCCCGAAGTCGGCGATCGGGCCAAAGGCGCCGGACCTTCCCGGATCTTTGGTCGTTGTCGGCCGTACCGGCAGACCCTGGTCAGTCTCCGGCGGCGTCGCGGCCGGCCTGGCGGATCGCGTCTTCCCTGACCGCATCGTCGATCACCTGCATCACTTCGCCCAGGTCGATCGCCGCATCCGATGCGACGAAGGTGCCGCTCAGCGGGCTGTCGGGCAGCAGTTTGCCCGATTCGTACAGCGCCCAGATCTCGGGCCCGTACTGCGACACGAGCAGTTCGGGCGCGAACCGGCCGAAGTAGTCGGCCAGGTTCTGCACATCGCGCTCGAACAGGCGCCGGGCATTGTTGTTGGCCGCCGCATCGACCGCCTGCGGCAGGTCGATGATCACCGGCCCCCCGTCATCGACCAGCACGTTGTACTCGGACAGATCGCCGTGCACGGTGCCCGCGCAAAGCATCAGCACGACCTGCCGGACGAGAAACGCATGGTATTGACGCGCTGTCTCAGGCGCCAGGTCGATATCGTTCAGGCGCGGCGCCGGCAGCCCGTCTTCGTCGACGACCATCTCCATCAACAGCACGCCCTCGTGAAAGTCGAAGGGCTCGGGCACCCGGACCCCGGCAGCGGCCAGGCGGCGCAGCGCGTCGACCTCGGCATGCTGCCAGGCCGACTCCTGCTCGCTGCGCCCGTAGCGCGAGCCCTTGGCCATCGCGCGCGCCTGCCGGCTGTTCTTGACCTTGCGCCCCTCGGTGTAGTCGACCGCCTTGTGAAAGCCGCGCTTGTTCGCTTCCTTGTACACCTTGGCGCAAAGCAGCTCGTCGCCGCGCAGCACCGCGTACACGGTGGCTTCCTTGCCGCTCATCAACTGGCGCGTGACCGAGTCGATCAGCCCGTCGATCACCAGCGGCGCCAGCCTTGGCGGGGTCCTCACGCGGCGCCCGCCGGTGCGTGCAGCTTGCCGTAACCGGCCAGCAGCCGCTGGTGCATGTCGCAGCCGACAAGGCTCAGGCCCGGCGCCGCCACCCCGGCAAAGCACTCGTTGCCGGCGAGCATTGCCCGCGCCCGCGCCAGCGTGGGCTCACCGTACATCAGCACCAGCGCGTCGTCGCAACCGGTGTCGCCGCGCAGCCCGACCAGGCTCTCGATGCAACGGTAGACGCGCCGACGATCCGGGTTGATCTCCTCGAAATAGCGGATCCATTCGAGCCCTTCGGTGATCGAGGCCTCGTTGCCGCAGGCCAGCGCCAGCTGCGTCTTCAGTTCGCCCACCCGGGCATCGAGCCAGTAGGGATCGTCGCCGGGCGCCAGGCCGATCACCGTCGACACCAGCCGCGCATCGGCCAGGCTGCTGTCGTTCAGGCCATCGAGCAGGTCGGCACACTCATCGACATCCAGGTCGGGCAGGTTCAGCAGGGCCTCGCGAAACGGGATCGCCACGCTGTTGTTCTCCCATTCGAGCTCGTCGACCGGATAGATCTCGGACATCCCCGGCACGAGGATCCGGCAGGCGTACACCCCCAGGTGGTCGAAATCGGCGACATAGATGTCGTGCCCGCCCGCGTGAATGCTGTCGACCAGCCATTGGTAGTCCTGAGCGGTGCTGGTCGCGAAGTTCCAGTCGCAGAACTCGAAATCGGGCTTGTCGGCGAGGAACTGCCAGCTGATGATCCCGCTCGAATCGACGAAGTGGATCTCGATGTTCGGCGCGCTGGCCACCTCGTCCAGGTCGAACCCCGGCTCGGGAAACCCTTCGAGCTGATCCAGTGCCCGGCCTTGCAACAGTTCGGTCAGCGCCCGCTCCAGCGCGATCTCGAAGCGCGGGTGCGCGCCAAAGCTGGCAAAGCAGCCCTGGTCCTGCGGATGCAGCAGCGTCACATTCATTACCGGAAACCTGCCCCCCAGCGACGCATCCTTGACCAGGATGCCGTAACCGGCGGCGCGCAACCCCTCGATGCCGGCGACGATGCGCGGGTAGCGCGCCAGCACATGCCCGGGCACATCGGGCAGGCACAGGCCCTCGCTGATGATCCGGAACTTGATGAACCGCTCGTAGACCTCGGACAGTGCCTGGGCCCGCGCCTCGTTGACCGTATTGCCGGCCGACATGCCGTTGCTCACGTACAGGTTGCCGATCACGTTCACCGGGATGTAGGCCACCTGCCCGTCGCGCAGGCGCACGTAGGGAATGGCGCAGATGCCGCGCCCGGCATGGCCCGAATTGAAGTCGACCAAAGCACCTGCCGGGATGTTGCCGTTCGGGTTGTAGAACTTGTGCAACTCAGGGTTCAGCAACTGTTGCGGCCAGCTACCCTCGGGCTCGTGTGCAAACCACTTCTCCTGCGGATAATGCACGAACGGGCGCCCGTCACCCTCGGCGTAGTCGCGCCCGAGGTAGAAGTCGCTCCAGAAATAATTGCACGACAGTCGCTCGAAGTACTCGCCAAGGGCGCTCGCCAATGCCGCCAGCTTGGTCGCGCCCTTGCCATTGGTGAACATCAGCGGGCAATCGCGGTCACGCACGTGCACCGACCAGATACCATCGACCGGGTTGAGCCACGAGCGCTCCTCGATGTCGAATCCCAACGTGGTCAGTCGATCCTGCAGCCGCCCGATGGTCGATTCGAGCGAGGCATCCTTGCCGACGATGAAACTTTCAGATTGCATGACGAGCCCTGCTGCGTTGAGCGTTCGAGAGGGGGAAGACGCGGCCTGGCGCGCCAGGCACCGGGGCAACCGGCGACGCAATGGCCGCATCGGAGATGAGGGCTCGAACCGGGTACGGACCGCAACTGCCTCGCCCATCCGGCCGATTGGCACGGCGATTATCCCAGTTTTCCGGATGCGCGGCTAACCCGCTGCTTTTGCTTTGCGCCGGATTCAAGTCGCCCGATCCCCGGACACGCCTGCACCAGGGGCGGATCGCCTGGGCGCTGCGGTGACCGGAGCGGCGAGCTGACGTGGCCTCTGGCCCCTCACCCCGTTTGAAGCGAACGGGTCGCTGCCCCCGGACAACGTCTGCTTCGACGGCAGCGCAAACTATCGGGTGGGCATTGGCTTCTTCTAGCCCTTCCATCCGTGGTCAGCGCGGCAGGCAGGCTGCGCGCGATGCAAGCTCGGCGGGTCCGAGTCGACCGGGTGCCGGACCACCCCGCTAGTATTCGCCGGGTTCGGGCTCAACGGCCCGGGCGCCGAACAGCCCCGGATCGCCGCCTTCACCAGCGCTGCACTTGCTCGGCCGAACTCCTGGTAGTTTAGTGTCATGCAAACTCGTCATGGGCAACAAAGTGACCTCTCGCCGCATCTCGTCACCCGCCTTCCTCAGCGGAGGCGGACCCACCGGTGAGCTGATCCGGGCATTCGACTGGGCCGAAACGGCGCTGGGTCCGCCTGCCGATTGGCCGGTACCGTTGCGCACGGTGCTGGGCATCGTGCTGGCGACGAATCATCCGGGCTTCATTTTCTGGGGACCGCAGGCGATCTGCCTCTACAACGAGGCCTATTCGCGCTCGCTCGGACCCGAGAAGCATCCGTCAATCCTTGGCGCCGCCGGCGAGCAAGCCTGGCCCGAGATCTGGAGCATCATCGGGCCCCAGATCCACCAGGTGATGTCCGGCGGTGAGGCAACCTGGCACGAGAACCAGCTGGTCCCCATCATGCGACGCGGCTCGATCGAGGACGTGTACTGGACCTACGGCTACAGCCCGATCAGAGACGAGTCGGCGCCCAACGGCGTGGGCGGCGTGCTGGTGCTTTGCACCGAAACGACCGAACAAGTGCTGGCGGCCGAGCGCCTGGAACAAGCCCAGGCCCAATGGCGAAGCTGGTTTCACCAGGCGCCGGGATTCATGTGCATTGTCAAAGGCCCGGACCATACGTTTGAGTTCGCCAATCCGGGCTATGTCGCGCTGTTTGGCGACGTCGTCGGCAAATCGGTTGCGCAGGCGCTGCCGTGGGCGCTCGACCAGGGATTTATCGAGCTGCTGGACGAAGTACTCGAGAGCGGCGAACCCTATACCGCACGAGCCGCACCGGTCGCGATTCCCCAGGGCGATGCCGATGGCATCCAGCATCTCTATCTGGACTTCGTCTTTCAACCGATCCGGGATGACCGGGGCAGTTTCATCGGCGTATTCGTGATCGGGTCCGACGTCACCGAACGCAGGCTTGCAGAGCAACGCCGAGACGAGTTCCTGGCAACGCTCAGCCACGAGCTGCGCAATCCGCTGGCGCCGATCGCCAACGCGGTACAGATGTTGAAACTCAAGGGAAGCGATCCGACGATCAGCGCCAAGGCAACCGAACTGATCGATCGCCAGCTGCAGAGCCTGGTTCGCCTCATCGACGACTTGCTCGATGTCGTGAGGGTGTCTCGTGGACGCATCGAGCTTCGCAAAAGCGCGATCGTGCTCAACGATGTCATCGGGCACGCGGTCGAGACCGCGATGCCCCATGCCGAGCTTGCGCACTGCACGGTCGAACTGCGTCTGCTCGAGGAGCCTGTGGTCCTGATGGGCGACGGCATGCGCCTCGGTCAGGTCTTTCAGAATCTGCTGATCAACGCCTGCAAGTACAGCGACGCCGGCAGCACCATCGTCGTCGCCACCGAACGC
>JAWKYE010000056.1:0-17809 GCA_041396665.1 Burkholderiaceae bacterium | reverse complement strand
GCATCGCGTGGCGGCGGTGGCGGTAGTGGCGGGGGCGCAGGCGGCAACCGCGACGGTGGCGGCGAATCGCGCACGGCGCCCAACTTCGACGACATGGACGACGACATCCCGTTCTAGGCAGTTCCGCCAGACGCCCCTGAAGCCCCTGGTGGAACGCGGCAAACCCGGCACAGCTGAGATATGCTGCGGTTTCGAACCCGTTTCTTCGGAGAACTCCCTTGGGCAAGAAGTTATATGTCGGCAATCTCAGTTATGCCACCACCCGCGATGAACTCGAGCAGATGTTCGCATCGCATGGTACGGTGACGTCGGCGCAACTGATCACGGATCGTGAGACGGGCAACTCGAAAGGGTTCGGATTCGTCGAGATGGGTTCGGAGAAGGAAGCCCAATCGGCGATCGCCGATCTGAACGGCATGAATGTCGGCGGGCGCAAGCTCATCGTCAACGAGGCCCGTCCGCCCGAACCCCGGACTGGTGGCGGCGGGGGATATGGCCGCGGGCCCGGTGCCGGCCGCGGGGGTCCTGGCCGTGGCCCTGGCGGCCCTGGCGGCCCTGGCGGTGGCGGTGGCTTTGGTCGCGGCGGTGGCGGCGACCGGGGTGGCCATCGCTAGTTTCCTGCGGCCCGGTGCGCCGTCGCACCGGTCTTTACCAGCATCACCGGGCGGCCCGTGCCGACCGGTCCGATCCATCTTCTGCGGGTGTTCCCGCCTTTGGTGAGTCACACTTTCAATCAACCGGCGTCGCATCGCCCTACAAGGAGACCCCTTGGCCAAGCCAAACTACCAATTCGAAAAACGCCAGAGGGATCTCGCCAAAAAGCGCAAGAAGGAAGAAAAACTGCGTGCCAAGCAGGCCAACAAGGCTTCCGGCACCGACGATGGCGCCCCGGAAACCGACAACGATTCCCCGGCCGAAGCCGAGCGCGGTCCGGAGCAAGGGCCGGCTGCTGCCGGCGGCGAGGCGCCCGCAGCCTCCTGATCCCGGCCGCTGCGGCAGCTTGCCAGCATAATATTACCCGGGTAATATTATGGATCCACGCTTTCCAGCCGGATCAGCCGATGCCCGCCCCCGTGACCGAACCCGAATTCCTGGCCTTTCTGGACAAACGCCTGCTGCTGCGCGGGCCGATGCCCAGGCTGATCAAGGAGTGCCTGTCGCATGCCCAGGCGCCGCTGTCGGCGGCCGGCGCGCGCCTGGCCGTTTACGATGCCCAAACCGGTGGGGTGATCGATCTGGATTGGCGCGGCACCGAGGCCGACGTGCTGCGGCGCCTGGTTGACCATCCGGTGCTCGGCAAGGCGGTCGGCCAGCCGCCGGCGCACTCGAAGGAGCCATCGCCCCCGGCCACCCGGCGCCCGGGCCGCCCGCGTCTGGGGGTCACGTCGCGCGAGGTCTCGCTGCTGCCCCGGCACTGGGCCTGGCTGAACGAGCAACCAGGCGGCGCCTCGGCCAGCCTGCGTCGCCTGGTCGATGCCGCCCGCAGCCAACCCGATCCGCAACGCGGACAGCGGCGCCAGCGCGAGGCCGCCTACCGGTTCATGGCCGACCTGGCCGGCGACGAGCCGGGCTTCGAGGCCGCGTCGCGGGCCTTGTTTGCCGACGATCAGGCCGCGCTCGCGCAAGCGATCCGCGACTGGCCGCAGGACGTTCGCGAGCAGGTCACCCGGTTCCTGACGCCCGCCGACGCCTGACCCGGCAAACCCGCCAACCGTACTGGCGGCTTGCCGAGCGACCGCAGGGAGCGTGGGGGTCGTCCTTACGCCGCTTTGCGGCCGGCCAGCTTCCAGTTCGGGCGCACGAAATGGCAGGTATACCCGCCCGGGTTGCGCTCGAGGTAGTCCTGGTGCTCAGGCTCTGCCTGCCAGAAGTCACCGACCGGCGCCAGTTCCGTCACGACCTTGCCAGGCCACAGGCCCGATGCCTCGACATCGGCGATCGTGTCGATCGCGATCTGCTTTTGTTGCTCGTCGGCATAGAAAATGGCCGAACGGTACGACGGCCCGCGGTCATTGCCCTGACGATTGGGGGTGGTCGGATCGTGGATCTGGAAAAAGAACTCGAGCATCTCCCGAAAACTGGTCACCGACGGGTCGATGATGATCTCGATTGCCTCGGCATGCGTGCCGTGGTTGCGATAGGTGGCATTGGGCACGTCGCCACCGGAATAGCCAACGCGGGTCGAGATCACGCCGGGCATCTTGCGGATCAGGTCCTGCATGCCCCAGAAGCAACCGCCGGCAAGGGTGATGGTTTCAGTCTTTGTCATGGATGTTCTCCGTCTCGTTGGGCCGCCTGATCGGCGATCATCGCATCTTGGGGCATCGGGCGGCCCTTTCAAAGGCATGGGTTCAGCGTTCGCCCGCGGCGGCCTGCGCCGCTTCAGCGACCGCCACTGACATCCAGTATCGCGCCCGTGACGTAGGAGGCCTCGTCCGACATCAGCCACAGGACGGTGTCGGCGACCTCCTGCGCGGTACCGCCGCGCTGCATCGGCACCGAATGCGCCAGTTCGGCGATCCGCTGCGGGCGGCCGCCACTGGCATGGATCTCGGTGTCGATCAGGCCCGGTCGCACCGCATTGACGCGAATCCCCTGGTCGGCCACTTCCCGGGCGAGGCCGAGGGTCAGGGTATCGATCGCCCCCTTTGCTGGCCGCACCACGGCTCGCCGGTGGCCTAGCGCGCGGCGGCCGACGACAGGTTGATGATCGAGCCGCCGCGCCCACCCGAGCGGGTCGAGAGCCGTCGCACCGCCTCGCGGGCCGCCACGAATGCGCCCAGCACGTTGGTCTCGAAGACGCGCCGCATCCGCTGCACCGAGAAGCCGACGAAGGGTTGCGAGCGATCGAGCACGCCGGCATTGTTGACCAGCACATCGAGCCCATCTCGCGGTCGATGCGCTCGAACAGCGCCAGGGTGGCCGCCTCGCTGGCGGCATCGGCGCGCACCGCCAGCGCCCTGCGCCCCAGCGCCCCCACCTGCGCCACCACGAGCCTCGGCGGCGGCCTCGTTGGCGGCGTAGCTGAGCACCATCATCGCCGCGCCGCGCCGCGCCGACAGCCACCGCGGCGCCGATGCCGCGGCTGCCCCCTCGTCACCAACACCACGTAGCGCGTCATTCGAGCGCCCTCATTCGGCCTGGTCCCTGTCGCCCTCGTGCAGGTTCAGCAGCGCGCGCCGGTCGCGCTTGGTCGGCCGACCGGCAGCAATCGCGCTGGCCGGGTCCATGGGCTGATCCGCCGGTTCTGCCGGGCGGTTTCGCGCTTTGCACGGATTCGGGGCTTCGTAGAGCAGCCGGGCCACCGGGGCCGGCCCGCGATGCTCGGACAGCGCCAACACCACGACCGTGCGTTCCACGTCACCCTGGCGGATGCGCAACTGCTCGCCCGGCTGCAACACGCGGGCGCGCTTGACCCGCTCATTGCCCACCAGTACCCGGCCGTTCTCGATCGCCACCTGGGCCAGGCCGCGGGTTTTGAAAAAACGGGCGGCCCACAGCCACTTGTCGATCCGCACCGCCGGCTGCCCCGTGGCCGTCGTCATCGCTCAGTCTCCGTCGAAGTCCATCAGCACGAACAACTCCAGGCCCGCAGCCCGCAACTTGCGCGACCCCCCGAGGGCGGGCAGATCGACGATGGCCGCCCCCTCGACCACGGTGGCCCCCAGACGCTCGAGCAACTTCTTGCCGGCCATCATCGTGCCGCCGGTGGCGATCAGGTCGTCGATCAGCAGCACCCTGTCGCCCGGCTCGCAAGCGTCCGAATGCAGCTCGACCGTGGCGCTGCCGTACTCGAGCTCATACTGTTCGGCCACCGTGGTGAACGGCAGCTTGCCCTTCTTGCGGATCGGCACGAAACCCAGGTTGAGTTCGTAAGCCACGATGGCACCGAGGATGAAGCCCCGCGCATCGATGCCCGCGACCACGGTCAGGCCGGTGTTCATGTAGCGGTGCACGAACACGTCGATCAGCACCCGCAGCGTCTTGGGGTTTTGCAGCAGCGGCGTGATGTCGCGAAACTGCACGCCGGGCTTGGGCCAGTCGGGCACGGTGCGGACCTGGTTGCGCAGGTAGTCCGGGTCCAGGATATGGTGGGTCATCGCGATCGCGCGCCGGCCGCTCAGGCCGCCGGCGGTGTCGGCCAGGCGGCCTGGGCAGGGCGTAATTGCTCGATCGCGCGGGCCAGGCGCAACACGCCGAGGTCGTCGAAGCGCTGCCCGACCACCTGCACGCCAATCGGCAGGCCATCGACATGGTGCCAGTTGACCGATGCGGCCGGTTGCTCGCTCATGTTCCAGGCCACGGTGAACGCGATGTGCGACAGCGCATCGGGAGGATCGTCGCTGGGCGAGTGCTGCTCGGCGCCGTAGGACACGATCGGCGCCACCGGCGAGAGCAGGAAGTCGAATCGGGCGGCGCACCGTACCGCGGCCTCGCGCATCGCCATGATCTGCGTGTAGGCGTTCATCACGTCCGCCCCGCTGAAACCCACCGAGCGCCAGGTCGCCCATTCGACGATGAACGGCAGGATCTTCGCGCGATCGGCGTCGTCCAGTGCGGCCACCTCGACCCCGCTTCGTGCCTCGAAAAACCGGCACATGCCATCGAGCATCGCCGGGGTCATGAAGCTGCCCACCGGTTCGATCGTGGCGCCGGCGCCGGCCAGCGCCGCGGCAGCAGCCTCGACGGTGTGCACGACGCCGGGTTCGGCCGGCATGCCGGCCTTCATGTCGGTGAGCAGGCCGATGCGCACGCCTTTGAGCGAGAGGCCGTCGACACCGGCCGCGTAATCGCCCGGCTGGAACGGCAGTGACATGTAGTCGCGCCGGTCGGGGCGGCTCAGCACGTCCAGCATCATCGCCGCATCGGTGACCGTGCGGGTCATCGGGCCCGCGGCCCGACCCATGTAGGGCGGATCGATCGGTATACGGCCCAGGCTGGGCTTGAGACCGAACAGGCCGCAATGATTGGCCGGCAGGCGCACCGAGCCGCCGATATCGGTGCCGACATGCAGCGGCCCGTATCCGGCCGCACCGGCGGCGCCGGCGCCCGACGATGAACCGGCCGGATTGCAGTCCAGCCGCCACGGGTTGCGGGTCAGGCCGTGCATCGATGACAGGCCCGACGACAACATGCCGTAGTCGGGCATCGTCGTCTTGCCTAGGATCACGCAGCCGGCTTCACGCAGCCTTGCCGCGGGCGGCGAATCGGCGACCCTGGCGAGCCTGGAGCCGATCGCCACCCCGAGCGGCGCCGGGTCGCCGGCCGTATGGAGGTTCTCCTTGATCGTCACCGGTACCCCGTCCAGCGGCGACAGCGGCTTGCCGGCCAGCCAACGCAATTCGGACGCCAGTGCCTGCGCAAGCGCTTCCCTGCGGTGCACCAGATACATCGCGTGGATCGCCGGTTCCCAGCGGTCCATCTGCTCGAAGACCGCTTGCGCCACCTCGACCGGGGTCAGTTCGCGGGCCGCGAAGGCGAGGCCCAACCGGTGCGCGTCGGCGCTCGCGAGATCCTTCATCGCGGCAGCACGCTCTCGCCCATCAGGTAGGCATCGATCGAGTGGGCGCACTGACGACCCTCGCGGATCGCCCAGACGACCAGCGACTGGCCACGGCGCATGTCGCCGCTGGCAAAGACCTTGTCGATGTTGGTCCGGTAGCTTTCCTCGCCCTCGGTATCGGCCCTGGCATTGCCGCGCGCGTCGATCTCGACGCCAAAGTCCTCGAGCACCTGCCTGACCGGCGACACGAATCCCATCGCGAACAACACCAGGTCGGCGGGGATCTCGAACTCGGACCCCGGCACCTCGGACATCTGCATCCGGCCGGTTGCGGGGTCCTGGGTCCATTCGACCCGCGCCCCGACAAGCGCCGACACGTTGCCCTTGCCGTCGTCCTTGAACTTCTTGGTCGTCACCGACCAGTCGCGCTCGCAACCCTCTTCGTGCGATGACGACGAGCGCAGCTTGATCGGCCAGTAAGGCCAGGTCAGCGGCTTGTCTTCTTCCTCGGGCGGTTGCGGCATCAGTTCGAACTGGGTCACCGAGGTCGCCCCCTGCCGGTTGCTGGTGCCCACACAGTCCGACCCGGTATCGCCACCGCCGATCACCACCACCCGCTTGCCCGTGGCAAGGATCTGGTCCTCGAGCGCGTCCCCGGCCACCACCTTGTTCTGCAGCGGCAGGAAGTCCATCGCGAAGTGCACGCCGTTCAGCTCGCGGCCCGGCACCGGCAGGTCGCGCGGCTGTTCGGCGCCGCCCGTGAGCGCGACCGCATCGAACTGGGCCAGCAGATCGCGCGGCGAGATGCGCGTCTTGGCCCAGCTGGTCACGCCGGCCAGGTCGGTATCGGCCACCAGTACGCCGGTGCGAAACTCGACGCCCTCGGCCCGCATCTGGTCGATACGCCGGTCGATGTGCGACTTCTCCATCTTGAAGTCGGGAATGCCGTAGCGCAGCAAACCGCCGATGCGATCATTCTTCTCGAACACGACCACCGAGTGGCCGACGCGCGCCAGTTGCTGCGCACAGGCCAGGCCGGCCGGGCCCGAACCGACCACCGCGATCTTCTTGCCGGTGCGCACATGGGCGATCTGTGGCTGCACCCAGCCCATCTCCCAGCCCTTGTCGATGATCGCGTGCTCGATCGACTTGATCCCCACCGGATCGCTGTTGATGTTCAGCGTGCAGGCCGCCTCGCACGGCGCGGGACACACCCGGCCCGTGAACTCGGGAAAGTTGTTGGTCGAATGCAGCGTGTCCAGCGCCTGGCGCCAGTTGCCACGGAACACCAGGTCGTTCCAGTCCGGAATGATGTTGTTGACCGGGCAACCGGTCTGGCAGAACGGGATGCCGCAATCCATGCAACGGGCGCCCTGCTTGGATGCCTCCTCGTCGGCGAGGCGCATGACGAACTCGCGGTAGTGCTTGACCCGTTCCTGGCTCGATTCGGCCGCTTCGGACAGTCGGTCGAATTCGAGAAAGCCGGTGATTTTTCCCATGGTTCCTTGCTCACGATCGCGGGCTGCCCCGCCAGTAAAACACAACGATGGCGGGCCTGCGCGAACAGGCCCGCGCCTCAGGCGGTTTCGGTTGCCTGCCCGGCCTTTTCCTTCTTGGCGTGCAGTTCGCCCAGCGCCCGCCGGTACTCGTTCGGGAACACCTTGACGAACTGGCTGCGCGACAGCGTCCAGCTATCGAGGATCTCGCGCGCCTTCTTGCTGCCGGTCAGTTTGAAGTGCTGCTCGACCAGCCCCTTGAGGATGATCTCGTCGCACTCGCCCCGATGCCAGGTGGCCGGATCGGTCCTGTCCAGCTGCTCGGACGTGGGCAACACGCGCTCGAGCGTGATCGTGGCCGGGTTGCAATAGGCTTCGAAGCGCTCGCCTGGATCGTAGACATAGGCGATGCCGCCGGACATGCCGGCACCGAAGTTGCGCCCGGTGTTCCCGAGCACCACCACGGTCCCGCCGGTCATGTATTCGCAGGTATGGTCGCCGGTGCCTTCCACAACCGCCGTGGCGCCCGAGTTGCGCACCGCAAACCGCTCGCCGCCCACGCCCGAAAAGAAGGCCTCGCCATCGATGGCGCCGTACAGCAGCGTGTTGCCGGCAATGATGTTCTGGTCGGCATCGCCGCGAAAATCGGGGGTCGGGCGCACGATGATCCGCCCGCCCGACAAGCCCTTGCCGACATAGTCGTTGGCCTCGCCGACCAGGTCCAGCGTGATGCCGCGCGCCAGGAAGGCACCAAAACTCTGGCCGGCAGTGCCGTTGAACTGGATGTGGATGGTGTCATCGGGCAGCCCCTCGTGACCATAGCGTGACGCCACGACTCCGGACAGCATCGTGCCCACGGTGCGATTGACGTTGATCACCGGCATGATGAATGACACCTTCTCGCGTCGCTCGAGCGCCGCGCGCGACAATTCGATCAGCTTGTGATCCAACGCCTTCTCCAGTTCGTGGTTCTGCACGGAATCATGGCGGCGTGACACATGATCGGGCACCACCGGCATCTGGAACACCCGCGAGAAATCGAGCCCCCTGGCCTTCCAGTGCTCGATTCCCTTGCGGGTGTCGAGCAGGTCGGCCCGACCGATCATGTCGTCGAACTTGCGAAAGCCCAGGCTGGCCATCAGTTCGCGCACCTCCTCGGCGATGAAGAAAAAGAAGTTCACGACATGCTCGGGCCGGCCCTTGAAGCGCTCGCGCAGCACGGGGTCCTGTGTCGCCACCCCGACAGGGCAGGTGTTCAGGTGGCACTTGCGCATCATGATGCAGCCTTCGACCACCAGCGGCGCGGTCGCGAAGCCGAACTCGTCCGCGCCCAGCAGCGCGCCGATCACGACGTCGCGCCCGGTCTTCATCTGGCCATCGGCCTGTACGACGATGCGCCCGCGCAGCCAGTTCATCACCAGCGTTTGCTGGGTCTCGGCCAGGCCGAGTTCCCAAGGCGTACCCGCGTGCTTGATCGAGCTCAGCGGCGAGGCGCCGGTGCCACCGTCGTGGCCGGCGATCACGACGTGATCGGCCTTGGACTTGGACACCCCTGCCGCGACCGTGCCCACCCCGACTTCGGACACGAGCTTGACCGACACGCTGGCCTTGGAGTTGGCATTCTTGAGATCGTGGATCAGCTGCGCCAGGTCCTCGATCGAGTAGATGTCGTGGTGCGGCGGCGGCGAGATCAAGGCCGACGCCGGGCACCGAGTAGCGCAACTGGCCGATGTACTCGGACACCTTGTGCCCGGGTAGCTGCCCCCTTCGCCGGGCTTGGCCCCCTGCGCCATCTGGATCTGGATCTGGTCGGCCGAGGCCAGGTACTCGGCGGTCACCCCGAACCGGCCCGAGGCCACCTGCTTGATCCGAGAACGCAGCGAGTCGCCGGCCTTGAGCGGGTAATCGCTGACCACCCGGTCAAAGCCGATCACCGAACCCAGGGTGTCGCCCTCCTTGATCGTCGACCTGCCCGCCTGGCGTTCGGCCCGGTAGCGCATGTGGTCCTCGCCACCCTCGCCGGTATTGGACTTGCCGCCGATGCGGTTCATCGCCACCGCCAGCGTCGTGTGCGCCTCGGTCGAGATCGAGCCCAGCGACATCGCGCCGGTGGCAAAGCGCTTGACGATCTCGACCGCCGGCTCGACCTCGTCGATCGGCACCGGGATGCATCGCTCGATACGGAACTCGAACAGGCCGCGCAACGTCATCAGCCGCTTGGACTGGTCGTTGATGAGTTCGGCGTATTCCTTGTAGGTCTTGAACGTGTTGCTGCGGGTCGCATGCTGCAGCTTGGCGATGGCGTCGGGCGTCCACATGTGCTCTTCGCCGCGGGTGCGCAGCGCGTACTCGCCGCCGGCATCGAGCGCCGTGGCCAGTACCGGGCTGGGACCGAAGGCCTCGACATGACGACGGATCGCCTCCTCGGCGATATCGAATACCGACACGCCCTCGATGTTGCTCGTCGTGCCCGAGAAATACTTGTCCACGACATGGCGCGACAAGCCGATCGCCTCGAAGATCTGCGCGCCGCAGTAGCTCATGTAGGTCGAGATGCCCATTTTGGACATCACCTTGCGCAGCCCCTTGCCAACCGCCTTGATGTAGTTCTTGATCGCCTTGTCCGGGCCGATGTCCGACGGCATGTCCTTGTACATGTCGACCAGTGTCTCGAGCGCCAGGTACGGGTGGATCGCCTCGGCGCCATAACCGGCCAGCAGCGCGAAGTGGTGCACCTCGCGCGCCGATGCGGTCTCGACCACCAGACCCGCGCTGGTGCGCAGGCCGCGGTTGACCAGGTGCTGGTGGATCGCGCTCATCGCCAGCAGCGACGGAATCGCCACATTGGCCACGTCGGTCATCCGGTCGGACACGATCAGGATGTTGTAGCCGTTGCGCACCGCGTCCTCGGCCTCGGCGGCCAGCGACGCCAGGCGGGCCTCGATGCCTTCCTGGCCCCACTCGATCGGGTAGCAGACATTGAGCTCGTACGCCTTGAACTTGTTGCCGGTGTAGTGCTCGACCCCGCGGATCTTGGCCATGTCCTCGAAGTCGAGGATGGGCTGGGTCAGCTCGAGGCGGATGGGCGGGTTGGTGTTGTTCAGGTCGAGCAGGTTCTGCTTGGGGCCGATGAAGGTCACCAGCGACATCACCAGCTCTTCGCGGATCGGATCGATCGGCGGGTTGGTCACCTGGGCAAACAACTGTTTGAAGTAGTTGTACAACGGCTTGTTGCGGTTGGACAGGACCGCCAGCGGGGTGTCGTTACCCATCGAGCCGGTCGGTTCCTCGCCATTTTCGGCCATCGGGGCCAGCAAGACCTTGATGTCCTCCTGGGTGAAACCGGCCGCCTGCTGGCGATCGAGCAGCGACACGCCCGGGCGCGCCGGCGTGACCAGCTGGCCGGCATCGCGCGGGTCGATGTCGATGTCGTGGATCTTCACGCGGATCGCATCGATCCACTCGCGGTAGGGCTTGGTGTTCGCGAGCTGGTTCTTGAGCTCCTCGTCGTCGATGATGCGACCCTGGTCGAGGTCGATCAGGAACATCTTGCCCGGCTGCAGCCGCCATTTCTTGACGATCCGGCTCTCCGGAATGGGCAGCACGCCGGCCTCGACGCCATCACGACCAGGTCGTCGCTGGTGATGCAGTAGCGGGCCGGGCGCAGCCCGTTGCGATCGAGCGTGGCGCCGATCTGGCGCCCGTCGGTGAAGGCGATCGCCGCCGGACCGTCCCAGGGCTCCATCATCGCCGCGTAGAACTCGTAGAACGCCCGCCGCTTGGGCTCCATCAGCGTGTTCTGCTCCCAGGCCTCGGGGATCATCATCATCATGGCCTGGGCCAGCGGGTAGCCGGCCATCGTCAGCAACTCGAGACAGTTGTCGAAGGTGGCGGTATCGGACTGGCCCGGGTAGACCAGCGGGTAGAGCTTGCGCAGATCGTCCCCCAGCACCGGGGAGGACATGACCCCTTCGCGGGCACGCAGCCAGTTGTAATTGCCCTTGACCGTGTTGATCTCGCCGTTGTGCGCAATCATCCGGTACGGATGGGCCAGCGGCCACTCGGGGAAGGTGTTGGTCGAAAACCGCTGGTGCACCATGGCCAGCGCCGACACGAAACGCGGATCCACCAGGTCGCGGTAGTAGCGGCCCACCTGGTTGCACAGCAGCAGACCCTTGTAGACGATCGTGCGGGCCGACATCGACACCACGTAATACTCTTTGCCGTGCTTGAGCTCGAGCCGCTGGATATTGTGGCTGGCCCGCTTGCGGATCACATAGAGCTTGCGCTCGAGCGCGTCGGTGACCATCACGTCCGGCCCGCGGCCGACGAAGATCTGGCGGATCGCCGGCTCCTTGGCCTTGACGTTGGGCGACATTTCCATCTGCCGGTCGACCGGCACGTCGCGCCACCCGAGCACCACCTGCCCCGCCGATCGCACGATCCGCTCGAGCTGCTGCTCGCAGGCGAGCCGCGAGGCCTGCTCCTTGGGCAGAAAGATCATGCCCACCCCGTACTCGCCGGCGGGCGGCAGCGTCACGCCGTGGCGACGCATCTCCTCGCGGAAATAATGGTCGGGGATCTGGGTCAGGATGCCGGCACCGTCCCCCATCAGCGGGTCGGCGCCGACCGCGCCCCGGTGGTCGAGGTTGCAAAGGATCTGCAAACCCTGCTCGATGATCTTGTGGCTGCGCTTGCCCTTGATATGGGCGACGAAACCGACGCCGCAGCTGTCGTGTTCGTTGCGCGGGTCATACAGACCCTGGGCCTGAAGGCTCTGAGCATTTTCCATTAGTCACCTCGAATCGACGGATCAGCACCCGCCTGCCTGGGTCGGCTTCCCGACCGGTTCAATATTCATGCCGGCCAATCACTCGCCATCGGAGTGAGCGAGCCCTAACTTACTCATCATCGGGCCCGCAACGGTTCTTTCTCCGTGCTGGGTCCGAATCGATTGCTGTGTTGCAACATCCCTGCCACAGGCCGGCCCGGGCCGATGTATCGGCAACGCCTCGGGCGCGCGCTCAGGCCCCCCGCACCGGGCGCCCACGAAGGGCATCGACGGGCGACCGTCCTGTGCCGGCACATCGTCCGGGGATAGGTCATCCACCCCCTGGCCGACGCCCTGGAAACGGGATGATGCTTTGCGGTATCAACGGCCCACAAGCCCCCCTGCCGAAACACCGGCCCGCCACTATACATGAGACGCCCCGGCTGGCCAACGGCGTGCCGCAACGCACTACGGGGCCATCAGACATCGGCCGTGGCCGTCCCGGCAAGCGTCTCGCGGACCAGTGCTTCGTCAACTTTTCCGATGCACGCGGCGCCCAGCCCCTGCAGCAGCACGAAGCGCGGCACCCCCTGGCTGGCCTTCTTGTCGATGGCCATCAGATCGAGATAACGCTGCGCCGGCCAGCGCGGCCCGGCGACCGGCAACCCGGCCCGCCCGATCGCGTCGGCCAGCTCGGCCCCCTCGGTACGCCCGAGCCGCCCGGTGCGACAGGACAGGTCGGCAGCCATGATCATGCCGGCGCCCACGGCCTCGCCGTGCAGCCAGGTCCCGTACCCGAGGCCGGCCTCGATCGCGTGGCCGAAGGTGTGGCCGAAGTTCAGGTGGGCGCGCACCCCCGCCTCACGCTCATCGGCGGCGACGATGGCCGCCTTGATCTCGCACGAGCGCGCGACCGCCCTTGCCATCAGCGCCGGATCGCACCCGAGCAGTGCCGGCATGTCGTCGGCGAGCCGGCGAAGATAGTCGCGGTCGGCGATCGCCCCGTGCTTGAGCATCTCGGCCATCCCGGCGGCGACTTCGCGCGGGGCAGCGTGCGTAGCGTGCCCACATCGGCCAGCACCAGCCGGGGCTGGTGGAAGACGCCGATCATGTTCTTACCCGCCGGGTGATTCACCGCGGTTTTGCCGCCAACCGAGGAATCCACCTGGGACAGGAGCGAAGTGGGCACTTGCACATAGTCGACGCCGCGCTGATAGAGCGCGGCGGCCAGGCCCGCCATGTCGCCAATGACTCCCCCGAGCGCGATGATCAGGCACTTGCGATCGAAGTGGGCGGCCAGCAGCGCGTCGAACACCTTCTCGAGGGTGGCCCACCGCTTGTGGGTCTCCCCATCGGGCAGCAGCACCGTTTCGACGGTATGCGCCACCGGTCGCAGTTGGGCAAGCAACGGTCCGGCATAGTGAGCAGCCACTAACGGATTGCTGATGATCGCCACCTGACGCCCCTGGGCCAGGGTTAGCAATTGCTCACAACGCCTGTCGAGCAGGTGCTCACCTATCAGGATCGGATAGCTTCGGTCGCCCAGCGACACCGACAGTTCGATCGGCTCATTCATCCGTTGTTTCTCCCAAGGCCGCCAACGCGGTCACGATGTCATCGACGAAACGATCGATCGGCTGGCGACGGCTGCGCACCGACACCCGCGCCACCGATTCGTAAAGGGGCTGCGCACCCGCAGCAGTTCGGCCAGCCGCTCGCGCGGATTCGGGCCGCGCAACAGGGGGCGCTTGTTGTCATGCCGCAAGCGGTTCCAAAGCTCGCCCAGGCTGGCCTCGAGGTAGACCGGCCAGGTCTGTTCGACCAGCAGCCGACGATTGGCCTCGGACAGCACGCTGCCGCCCCCGGTGGCGACAACGAGCCGCGGATTGCCGGCGAGCTCGGCCAAGACCCGGGACTCGCGCTCGCGAAACCCCGGCTCGCCCTCGATGTCGAAGATCGTGGCGATGCTGACCCCGCACCGCTCCTCCAGCGCGTGGTCGGCATCGATGAAGGGGCGATCCAGCCGGGCGGCCAATCGCCTGCCCACCGTGGACTTGCCGGCGCCGGGCATGCCGACGAGAAAGATGGGACGGGACACGAAAAAAAGGGGCTGGTGAATCCAGCCCCTAGCTTAACCGGTCGCAGGACGGACCGGTCGGCGTCCGACCCTGGTCAGTTCGGGTCGGTACAGACGGCAGCGGTACCGTAGGGGCTGTTTGGCGCATCGGCACCAGGCGGAGCGACGTCGGTCGAGGCGACATCGGCGGACAGCACTGGCAGCCAGAACGTCGTATCGGCATCACCCTCGGTCGCGCCGGAGGCCGTCGTGATCGTCACCCGCAGGCGCATCTGCGTCCACTTACCCGCGCCCTGGGCGTAGATCACGCTGATCTCGACGATTCCGTTGGAATCGGTGACCGCCCCGGCGGACTCGATCACCGCCGCAGCCTGGTTGCCCGGGTCTAGCTGGGCGTTGCCATTGATGTCCTCACCGGCATCCAGCGTCTTGTTGATGTTCGTGTCCTCATTCGGACAGGTCACGGTGACATCCTGCGCCCACCGGCCGGCGGCGTCGATCCACTGGCCCTTGGCATAGCTGATGGGCTCGATCGCAACGATCACCCTGGCATTGGGCACCGGGTTGCCGCTCGAGTCGGTCACCAACGCGATCCACGGCATCTTGTAGGTGGTGTCGGTGTTGGTCGATTCGATGTTGTTTCCGGTGCCCATCTCGATGGACAGTTCGAGCCGCGAGACCGTCAGCGAGGTGTTCGACGTGATCGTCGGCGCACTGGTTACCTTGGACTGGATGATCACCTGGCCAGGACCGGTCGGGTTCGGTCCGGCGATGAACGAAGCAGTGGCCGTTCCGTAGCTGTCGGTGATCCCGAAGCCCGGCTCGATACGCCCGTTGCTGGGGTCGCTGACCAGTGAAAAGTCGACCCGCACCCCCTTGACCGGGTTGTCGGCGGAATCCTTGACGACCGCGATCAACTGGCTGGCATTGGTGCCGGTGACGTCCAGGTTGGCGCCGATCACCGACGGGCTGGGCTGGACCGAGATCTTGCTCGGAATCCGCGAGACAAACTCGATCCGCCGGCTGGAGGTCACGCCGGCCGGCGAGGTGGCCGTGATGGTCGCAAACCCCGAGCTGACCGACTGGATCTGCACGGTCGCCTGGCCCGAACTGTTGGTGGTCGCCGTGCTCGAGCCCGGGAAACTGCCGCGAGTCGCCGAAAAGCTGACCAACTGGTTGTTCAGGGGCACACCGTTCTCGATCAGCGTGACGGTCACCGGGGTCGCGGTATTCACGTCGACCTCGGCGTCGCGCGCCGGGGTTGCGTACGAAAGCTGCGTGCCGGAGACCGTCGCGGAGAACGCGGTCGTCACCCCCTGGGCTGTCGCGGTCAGGGTATCCGGGCCTTCGGTCACGCCGGTCACCGTGAACGCCGCCTGGCCGAGCGCATCGGTGACAGGGGCAGCGGGCTGGATCGTGTTGCCGGCGACCGAGCTGATCGTCACCACCTTGCCTGCAATCGGGTTGCCCCCCGAGTCACGCAGACTGAGGGAGAAATCGGTCGGCGAGTTGAAGACGATGTTGTTCGAGCCGCTGATCGTCAGCGAGTTGCCGACAACCGGGATCGCGATCGTTCTTTCGATCTCACCCGAGCGGGCCAGGATCGACACGTCGCGCACCGACTGATCGTCGACCGTCAGCTTTGCCGTCACGCGACCAGTGGCATCCGTGACCAGGCTGCCGATCTCAAGGGTCGCCCCCGGGTCCGTGGTCGAGAACGACACGGTTTGATTCGCCAGCGCCACGTTCTGCGAGTTCTTGACGATTGCCGTGATGGTCGCCGATGTGCGGCCGTCGGAATTGAGCGAGCCCTCGCTCGAGAGCAGCGTCATCGACGCCGCCTTGGTCGTGGCCGCGACACCGCTGCCGCCCGCGCCCGCGCCACTTCCGCCGCAGGCGGCCAGCGTCAACGCCAGGAACAGGCTACCGACGAGTGCCAGCAGGCGGGACAAGGGTCTATCAACTACAGATGCATTCATGTCTTGAGCTCAGCTTGGATTTTTCGGCAATCGGTCAGCGCGACAGCGACGTGTCGGTGACCACGCGGGGCGTCAGGAACACCATCAACTCGGTCCGGTCGTTGGTTTTCGTGTTGTCCCGGAACAGATAGCCCAGCACCGGGATGTCACCCAGCAGCGGGACCTTGTTGGTCCGGTTGCGTTCGAACTGCTCGTAGATGCCGCCGATGACGACCGTGCCGCCGTTCTCGACCAGCACCTGGGTCTGCACCCGGCGGGTGTCGATCGCGAAGCCCGCCGTGGTCAGCTGGCCCACCGCGTCGCGATTGACCTCGACCGCCAGGATCACGTTGCCTTCCGGCGTGATCTGCGGCGTCACCTCGAGCTTGAGGTTGGCCTTGCGGAACGCCACCGAGGTCGCGCCGCTGGAGGTCGCCTGCTGGTAGGGCAACTCGGTTCCTTGCTCGATCACCGCCTTGCTCTGGTCGGCGGTCAGTACCCGCGGGCTTGAGACCACCTTGCCGCGTTGGTCCGCCTCGAGGGCCGACAGCTCCAGGTTCAGGAAGCGGGTCAGGCTGGAGCCGAACAGGCTGACGGCGAACGAGGCCGGCGACGAGCCGGAGATCGCCGACGCGGGCAGATTGACGAAGTTGGTGTTCTCGGTCGCGGTCAGACGACCCAGGCCGGCCGCGTTGACGCCGGTCGTGATGTCCGATCCCCGCTGCGACGACAGATCGGCCACGCCGCTCAGGTTGCCCGAAACCGTCGCGTACCCATTGCCCACCGACGAGCCGGCGCCGTACACCGGCACGTTGACCGTGGTGGTGCCGCCGGCGCCATCGGGCACCGTCGTCGTGTTGTACACCGTCGAGCGCACGTCGTTGTAGCCAAGCTTCACCCCCAGGTTGCGCGAGAAGCGGTCATCGGCTTCGACCACGCGGGCCTCGATCAGCACCTGACGCACCGGGATGTCCACCTGCTGGACCATCCGGCGCACCGCCTCGAGCCGGTCCGACACGTCCTGCACGAACATCTTGTTGGTGCGCACGTCGACGACGACACTGCCGCGCTTGGAGAGCACGCGCTGCTCGGAACTGGCCAGCAGCTTTTGCATCTCCTCGGCTTTCTGGTAATTCATCTGGAACACTTCGCTGCGCAGCGGCTCGATCTCGGCGATCTGCGCCTTGGATTCAAGGTCCAGTTTCTCCTTGGCAGCGAGCTCCTCGGCCGGCGCGATCAGCAGCACGTTGCCGTTTTTGCGCATGTCCAGGCCCTTGGACTGCATCACGATGTCCAGCGCCTGGTCCCATGGCACGTCCTTGAGCCGCAGCGTGAGGCTGCCGGCCACCGAATCGCTGGTGACGATGTTCAGGTTCGTGAAGTCGGCGATCACCTGCAGCAGCGCACGCACATCGACATTCTGGAAGTTCAACGACAGGCGGTCACCGGTGTAACCCTTGCCGCTACCTTGGGTGAGCTTGGTCGGATCTTCCTTGATCGAGCGGACCTCGACCACGAACTGCGAATCGCTCTGGTAGGCGTTGTGTTCCCAAAGGCCCTGTGGCTCGATCTCGATCCGCGAGTTCTTGCCTTGCTGGATCGCACGGACCGACTTGACGGCGGTGCCGAAGTCGGTGACATCGAGCACCCGCTGCAGGTTCTCGGGCATCGTGGTCTTTTGAAAGTCGACCAGCAGCTTTCTGCCCTGTTGGCGGATGTTCACCCCCACGTCGCCATCGGACAGGTTCACGACCACCCGCCCTTCGCCGTTCTGGCCACGGCGAAAGTCGATTTCGCGCACCGAGTGCTCGGAAGCCGGCTGCTGGCTTTGCGCGAACGTGTAGGTCGCGCTCTTGGTCGGTGTCGTCGCGGCCACGACCTTCGGATCGAGGGTGATCAGCAGGTCACGCCCTTCGGTCTCGGTCTTGTACTGCATCGGCTGCTTGAGGCTGAGCACCACCCGCGAACGGTTGCCCGCGGTGATGATGTTGATGCCCCGCACCT
>JAWKYE010000055.1:0-19812 GCA_041396665.1 Burkholderiaceae bacterium | reverse complement strand
ATGCGCCTGTTGCTCTTGCCGGTGCTGTTGCGCCGGGGCGGGTTCAACGGCGCCCCGCTGGACGAGCGCCAGGCGCGCTTTGCCATCGACCTGCCCGCCTACGGGCGGCTGCTCGAACAACTGGCCGGCCGCGCCCGCCGGGATCCTCTGCTGACGGTCGGCGTCGCGCCGCAATCGCTGCGCGGCGTCAGCCACGAAGACCTGCAGGCGCTGCTGGCACTGCGCGCGGCGATCCTGCCCGATTGCCCCGTCCACCTGCATATCGCCGGTGACGAGGCCGAGATCGACGACAGCATCGTGCACACCGGTGCCCGGCCGATCGAGTGGCTTTGCGCGCACTTCGATGTCGACCGCCACTGGGTGCTCGTGCACGCCACCCACGCGACCCCGCAGGAACTGGCGCGACTGGCCGAGCGCCGGGCCGTGGTGTGCCTGTGCGCGACCACCGAGGCCAACCAGGGCCTGGGCACCTTCGACATGGCCAGTTGGTGGCCCACCGATGGCGCGCTGGCCATCGGCAGCGACAGTAACGTGACCGTCAGCGCCGGCGAGGAGTTGCGCTGGATCGAGTACACGACTCGGCTGCTGGCCCGCCAGCGCAGCCGGCTGGTCACCGACCAGAACCCGCACCCCGGCAGCGCGCTGTGGCGCCGCGCGGTGTCGGGCGGTCGCCAGGCGATGGGATGTCCGCACCCCGGCATCGCGGTCGGCGCCCCGGCCGACCTGCTGGCGATCCACCGTGACGACAAACGGATCAAGCCCGATGAAGCGCTCGACGACCTGGTCTTCACCCAGCGCATGACGCACGCCGAGATGATCGACGTCTGAGGCACTGCCCGGCCGTAGGCCGCATTGACATTGAACCCTCGCGGTCACCGGTGGGACTCACGGAAGACGGCGCACGACGCGCCGCGCCATCCGGGAGAACATCATGCTGTCCTATCAAGCCGCTTCACGCATCGCCCAGTACCGCGCCGACCGCCTCGCCACGGCCGTCGACGAATGGCTGCAGAACGAGGAAGACGACCTGCCGGCCGATATCTCGAGCGCCCTTTGGTGCGAACGTCGCTGCCCCGCCAGCCTGGCCGGCCACGAGGATCGCCTGACCGACTGGCGTTGAGCGGCGGCACAGCGGGAAAACCACACCGGGCTGCCGCCGGTGGCTGCCGCGAGGGCACCGGTCGGCCCGCCGCGCAAGGCACACCGGCTCACCCGGACCATGAGGACACCCAGCCCAGACGCCGTGTGTTCCCATGCCAGAGTCCGCCCCGGACCGCGAAAGCCCCACTGCCATCCACTTCCCGTTCACCCACCGGCAGGCGACCCGCTTTCGGCACGGCCCGTTGGCCGATGAATGGGTTCGCCAGTATCCGTCGCTGTTCGATGCCGCCAACCTGCGCCGCCGGCGCGACCGGCCGCAGGCCGAGTTTCTCAAGTGGCGCAGCGCGCTCTTCATCCACCAGTCACTCGGGCGCCAGTGCCTGATCGACGACTACCTGGACCCGGCACAGGGCGGGCGCCACGCGCAGTTTCGCACCCGGGTCGGCGACAAGGTGCAACGGCTGATGCGCCGACACCCCGCCCTCGCCCCCGCGTTGTTCGTGTTCGACCCCGATGGCAGCGACTGGTTCCTGGCCAGCGTGCAGGCGCACGATGAAGCGCCCGATGCGACCCGCCGGCGCTTCCTTGCGCAACTGCGCGAACTGACCGGAGGCCGGCTGCTGATCCTGCAACCGGATCCGATCGACGCGCCGGCCCCCACCCCCGCCCCGCGCGGACGCGATGGATCGCCTGGCCGGGGCCGTCGGCGACCCAGTGCGTCACTCCCGGCAGTCGCCGCTTAAGCGACGCTCGTCCAACGTTATTGAGCTCTTCATCGGGCCGGTCATCGCCGCAGAATGGGCCGTGATCCCTGCGCCCCGTCGCGCGCGCGGGCAACCATGGACAGGAAGACCCCTCGTGACGAAATCACCGGCCCCGACCGATTCCCGGGCGCGCGACGCGCGCCACACCTTGCAAAGCAACCGACTCCATCTGTGGCTGATCGCGGCAATCGGAGTCTCCAACCTGCTGTATGCGAACGCCTACGCGATGCTCCCGGTCACCGCCGGTTGGTCGCTGGGCATCATGGCCGTGACACTGGCCTTCATGCAGATGACGCGCAGCACCAGCGCCTCGCGCATCGTCGTCCCCGTGCTGGGTATGCTGATGGTCGCCGTGCACATCAATGCCGCGCGCGGGCTGCCGGAATCCCATTTCCTGGTTTTCGCATACCTCGCGGCGCTGCTGCTCTATCGCCACTGGCTGCCGATCATCGTCGGTGCCGCGGCGATCGCCCTGCATCACCTGGTGGTCAACGAGTTGCAGTTGCTGGGCTTTGGCGTATTGCTTTGGCAGCGGCGATCGCGCGCGGGTCTTGCTGCACGCAGCCTACGTGGTGGCCGAGGCGGGTGTGCTGCTGCAGATGACCCGCTACACCGTCTTTGCCTTTCGCGAAGGCGAGGAGGCCGCCGGCCTGTTCACCCATGTCGGGCGCGAACCCAACCGATTCGATCTGCGCGTGCGGCAATTGCCGGTGCAGACCGAGGCGGGCCGGGTGGGCCGCGACAGTCTGGCCAACCTGGGCTGCGCGATCGGCTGCATCATCCAGGGCCTGGACCGGATCTCCGGCAACACCCGGCGTATCGCCGGTGCCAACGACGATCTCAACACCCGGGCGGCCAGGCAGGCAGGCGACCTGCTGCAGACCGACGAAGCGGTCACGAGCATCGCTTCGGGCGCCGACACCAACGCGCTGTCGGCCACGAGCGCGTCCGACCACGTGAACCGGATCATCGACAGCATGAACGAGGGCGACGCACTGATGTCGCAACTGGTCAGCCAGATGCAGGAGGTCTCCCATTTCTCGGACCAGATCAACGCCTTCGTCGGCGTCATCGACGGCATCGCCTTCCAGACCAACATCCTGGCCCTGAACGCCGCCGTCGAGGCGGCCCGCGCCGGCGAACAGGGGCGTGGCTTCGCGGTCGTGGCGGCCGAGGTGCGCTCGCTCGCGCAGCGGGCGGCCGGCGCAGCCAGGGAAGTGCACCAACTGATCGGCCGATCGGGCCAGGCGATTGCCAACAGCGCGACGCTGGCCGAGCAGTCGGGGCGCAACGTCAAAGACCTGGTGCAGGCCACCAGCGCGTTGCAAACGCTGATCGATGCCATCCAGTCGGCATCCGCCGAGCAATCATCGGCAGTGCTGCAGATCCAGCAGACGGTGTCCGAACTGAACCGTCTGACCCAGGACAACGCCTCACTGGCCAATGACAATGCGCTGATCACCCGCGAGTTGCACGACGATGTCGAGCAGGTCTATGACGTGCTCAAGGCGTTCGACACCGACAAGGCCTGAGCCTGACGGGGTCGTTCGACGCCGGTATCAGCCGGTGCCCAGTTCCCCGGCCATCGCCTCGCGCATCAGGAACTTCTGCGGCTTGCCGGTGACCGTCATCGGCAAGTCGTCAACGAACCTGACATAACGTGGAATCTTGTAGTGCGCGATCTGGCCCTTGCAGAACTCGCGGATCTGTTGCTCGTCGGCCTTGGCACCGGGCTTTAGGATGATCCACGCGCACAGCTCTTCGCCGTACTTCTTGTCGGGCACGCCAAAGCACTGCACCGCCTGCACCGCCGGGTGCCGGTACAGGAATTCCTCGACCTCGCGCGGGTAGATGTTCTCGCCACCGCGGATCACCATGTCCTTGATGCGCCCGACGATCGCGCAATAACCCTGCGCATCGATCACTGCCTGGTCACCGGTGTGCATCCAGCCCTCGGCATCGATCGATTCGGCGGTGCGCTCGGGGTCGTCCCAGTACTTGAGCATCACCGAATAGCCGCGCGTGAGCAACTCGCCCGTCTCACCGATCGGGACGATCTCGTCGTGCTCGTTGACGACCTTGACCTCGACATGCGGATGCACGCGTCCCACGGTGGCGACCCGCTTGTCGAGCGGATCGTCGGTGTGGCTTTGGAAAGAGACCGGGCTGGTCTCGGTCATGCCGTAGGCGATCGTGACTTCGTTCATGTGCATCGCCGACACGACGCGCTTCATCACCTCGATCGGACACGGGGCACCTGCCATGATGCCGGTGCGCAGGCTGCTCAGGTCGAATCTGTCGAACCCGGGCGCATCGAGCATGGCCACGAACATCGTCGGCACCCCGTACAGTCCGGTGCAGCGCTCGTCGGCCACAGCCTGTAACGTGGCCACCGGCTCGAAGCCCTCGGAGGGGAAGATCATCGCCGCGCCGCGGGTCATGCAGCCGAGCGTGCCCATGACCATGCCAAAGCAGTGATAGAGCGGCACCGGGATGCACAGGCGGTCCTGCTCGGTAAAGTTCATCCGCCCGACCGTGTTGTCGGCATTGTTCAGGATGTTGCGGTGCGTGAGCGTGGCCCCCTTGGGCGCGCCGGTCGTGCCGCTGGTGAACTGGATGTTGATCGGCTCGTTGGCCGTGAGCGTGGCGGTGATCTCGTCCAGGTCGATCGGCGCCTTGCGGCCGTGCTCGAGGACGTCGGCAAAGTTGAGCATGCCCGGCGACACCTCATCGCCCATACGCACCACCAGGCGAAGATGCGGCAGGCGCCCGGACTGCAGCGCATTGGGCGCGCAGTCGGCCAGTTCGGGTGCCAGCGTTTGCAGCATGCCCAGGTAGTCGGAGGTCTTGAAGCTGGCGGCACTGACGAGCGCCTTGCAACCGACCTTGTTGAGCACGTACTCGAGTTCGGACAACCGGTAGGCCGGGTTGATGTTCACGAGGATCAGGCCCACGCGGGCGGTGGCGAACTGGGTCAGCACCCACTCGAGCCGGTTCGGTGACCAGATGCCGATGCGGTCGCCCTTTTCGAGGCCCAGCGCCGCCAGCCCGGCGGCCAGCAGGTCGACCTGCCCGGCAAACTCGCGCCAGGTGTAACGCACCCCGGCATCACGGCACACCAGGGCCTCGCGGTCCCCGTGACGCGCGACGGTGTCGGCAAACACCTGCGCGATCGTGCGCTCGATCAGCGCCCGGGAGGTTTCGCCACGCACGTGGGACAAACCCCCGATGGGTGACAGGGTCTGGTCGATCTGGGTCCGGGTCTGGGTCTCGGGCATCTCGGTCTCCTGCGGCGCCAGTGCGGCCTGGCGGTTCTCAGGGCTGCAGTGTACCGTTTCGACCGGGCCGCCGGGACCCTCCCGCAGCGCCTGGCTACAGGCGCGGCGAGGGGCGGCTAAAGCGGCTCGAACAGCCCCAGCAGGTCCTGCTGGGTCAGCGACTTGCCGGCCATGTTCAGCGATTCGGACAGCACCGCGTTGGCCAGTTCGGCCTTGCCGGCCTGCAGCGCCAGGATGCGCTCCTCGACGGTCTGCGCGGCGATCAGTTTGTAGACGAACACCGCCTTGTCCTGGCCGATCCGGTGTGCCCGGTCGGTCGCCTGGTTCTCGGCGGCCGGGTTCCACCACGGGTCGTAGTGGATGACGGTATCGGCCGCGGTCAGGTTCAGGCCCACGCCGCCGGCCTTGAGCGACAGCAGAAACAGGTCGGCCTGACCCGATTGGAACCGGCGCACGACCCCCTCGCGATCCGTGGTGCTGCCGTCCAGGCGCACCCGGCTGACACCGGCCAGGCGGGAATCGCGATCGAGCGCGGCCTCGATCAGGTCGAGCATGCTCGTGAACTGCGAGAACACCAGCGTCTTGCGGCCCTCGTCCTGCAACGTGGCCAGCAGTTCGACCAATGCCTCGAGCTTGGCCGAATGGCGCACCTTGCGCGCCGCCGGCAACTTGAGCAGCGCCGGATCGCAACAGGCCTGGCGCAGCTTGAGCAGCGCATCGAGCACGACGATGTGGCTGCGCGCCAGGCCGGCCCCGGCCAGCGCCTCGCGCACCCGCTGGTCCATCGACGAGCGGATCGATTCATACAGGTCGCGCTGATCGCCGGGCAGTTCGATCCGCTGGATGATCTCGGTGCGCGGCGGCAGGTCATCGAGCACATCCGCCTTGCTGCGGCGCATCAGGAACGGGCGCAGCCGGCGGTTGAGCGTCTGCATGCGCTCGCCGGCCTCGCGGCTGCCGGCCCGCCGCTCGATCGGCAACCGGTAACGCTGGCGAAAGACCTCTTCGGGCCCGAGCAGGTCGGGCATCGCGAAACGCATGATCGACCACAGTTCGCCCAGGTGGTTCTCGAGCGGCGTGCCGGTCATCGCGATACGGTGGCCGGCAGTGAGGCTGTGCAGCGCCTGCGCGGCGCGGGTGCGCGGGTTCTTGACCGACTGGGCCTCGTCGGCGATCACCGCATGCCAGCCGATGGGTTCGTAGACCTCTTGGTCGCGGGGCAGCAATGCGTAACTGGTCAACACCAGGTCGGCGTCGAGGATCTTGCCGTGCAATCGCTTTCGATTGGATCCGGTCAGCACCAGCACGCGCAGTTCCGGCGCATGGGCGCGGGCCTCGAGCGCCCAGTTGAACACCAGCGAGGTCGGCGCCACCACCAGCACCGGGCCCTTCATCGCGCCGCCGGCCTTTTCGCAGGCCAGGTGGGCCAGCACCTGTACCGTCTTGCCCAGCCCCATGTCATCGGCCAGGATGCCGCCAAGGCCGCCCTGCGCCAGGAACTGCAGCCAGTTCAGGCCCTGCTGCTGGTAGGGCCGAAGCGAGGCCGTGAACGAGTCGGGCGGCAGCACGTTCTGCAGCCCCTGGAAGCGCACGAAGCTGTCATGCAGCGCGGCCAGCGACTGCGGCACCCGGACCGCGGGCAGCGCGGTCGCGAGCCGGGCGGCCGACAGCGCATCCAGGCGCAGCGCCGACGCGTCGTCGCCCCCGCCCGCCAGACCGGCGGTCTCGAGCCAGTCGGCGACCGCCAGCGCCAGGGGCTCGAGCCGGGCGACATCGATACCGGCATGGCTGCCATCGGGCAGCGTCAGCCACAACTTGTCCTTCGGGCAGCGCCGGGCGCGCCAGGCATCAAAGCCACCGAACGCGACGATGTCGGCCAGCACCGGCGCCAGGTCTATCGTCTGTTGGCCGACGCGGATACCCGACTGCAACTCGAACCACTTGCGCGCGTCGCGCGCCTCGGGATCACGCTCGCTCTCGGCGATGCCCAGGTCCAGTTCGGCATCGCGGTGCAACGTGGGGCCGGCCGACGCCTTGTCGTCGATCTGCCAGCCGCGCGCCTGCATCGCCGGCGCCAGCTCGTGGCGCAGGCGCACCGCCATCAGGCCGTCGGCAGGCACCGCCAGCACCAGCGCGGCCGCGCCCGCTACCTGACCGGGTGCGAGCGTCGTCGCGCCGCCCAGTAGCGCGCCTTTCTGCACAGGGTCGCCGGCCTTGCCCTCGAGCAAGCCCAGCAACGCCAGTTCCGCGCGCAGCGCATCGAACGCCGCATGCTCGGCCGCCGGGTCGGTGTAGAGCAACGCCGGGCCGGCCGGCAGGTCGATCCGGTGCGAGGTGTTCTGCATCGGCACCGTGCGGTGACCGTCGTACTGGGCGGAAAACGCCAGCACCAGGTAGGCCTTGTCGTCCCCCAGCGTGCGGCCGTTGCTGACCACCCGCTTGCCCGGCCGGGCATCGGACAGGCGCAGCACCGGCTGCATCGGCGCCCGGACCTCGCGCACGTTCTGCGTCGGCAGGTTGGGAATCGCCGACCGCATCCGCTTCTTGCCCGCCAGCTTCGAGTGCAAGGCCACCGCGACATCGGGCGCCACCGTGGCGCCGACCGCCGGCGCATTGCGCAGCCAGCCCACCAGGCCCGCGGGCAGCTCCAGCTCGAGCAGGCCGATGCGACCGGTTCCGGCATCGAGCCAGCAGGCCGGCTCGATGAACAAGGCTTCGAGCGGCGCAGGCACGGTGAGCCCCAGCCGCCACTCGGTGCCGCTCTCGTCGGTCGCCTGCCACTGCAGCTCACCGGCCACCGGGGCCGCCACCCGCAGCGGCACCGACTGCGGCCGCCCCGGCACCTCGTCCAGGTAGAGCTCGCCCGCCTGCGCCAGTGTCAGCAGCAACTCGCCCGCCCTTGCACCGGCCAGCACATATTCCCCACCCATCCCGCCTTGCTCGCGCATCAACACCATCGCAGCCTGCGTGTCGCGATCGCGCCAATAGCTGGGGGGGGCGAAAACATGCTCGCGCAACGACGTGTAGGGTTCGGCCTTTCCGGGCTTGCCGCCGGTGCCGGTCTCGAGCCGCCAGACCGACAACCGGCACTGCCGCTCGGCACGGCGCAACACGTAGACCAGCCGAAAGCGGCCTGACAGGTCGTGGTCCAGCGTCGGGTCATCGGCGTCGCCCAACTCGCGCACCCAGCGAAGTGCACGCTCGCGCTGCGAGCGCGCCTGCGCCCTTGCGCGTTCCGCCCCGTCCGCGACCGGCATGGCCGGCGCGGCCGGCATGATCCACGACGCGGCAATGTCGGGACGCACCACGTCGTCGGTCTTGGCAGGCTGGTCGGCTAGCGAGGAATCGGAAAACAAGGTCAGGCTCCCGTGATCTGAATCGTTTGCTTGCCCGAGCAACCAGGCAAACAGGGCGGCGACCCCATGCTTGCAATTCAGGGCCACCGGACAAGTGCAGGTCGACGCGACCCGCATCCGCCCCCCGGCCGGGCTGAAACGGACCGTGGTGCGATACTCATCACTGGCCCGGGAGCCGCGCACGACCGCGGTCAGCCGCCTCTCGCCGTCGACCGTCAGCGACAACACCTTGTCGCGCAGGTACACGTCCCGGCCGCGCTCGATGGTGCGCGGGTCGGGACCGGACAGGACAGCCCCGGTTCGGGCGGCAAACAACGCGTGCAGGTCCACAGGTTCCGATGCAGAAAGCCTGGCTCGCCGGGCGTCGTGATGATCTGCCCAGACTAGTGGGAGGGATGCGTTGCCGGGCAAAGCATCCCCGACGAGGGGATGGTCGCGAAAGACGGGCCGGCGAACGGCACAGCCGCCGTGGCGCGCCAGTCACACCCATCGATCGACAGGCCAACCTGCGATCATAGCGGGGCTTGGTTCCCGTTGTCGTGATGATTCGAAAAATGACCCATTCGCCGCTGAAAGACGAGACTCGCGATCCGTGCTGCGTGGGCGTGCTGATGCTCGATACCCGGTTCGAGCGCTGGCCCGGTGACATCGGCCACCCGCGCAGCTTTACCGACCGCGGCCTGGCGGTACGCTACCGGGTGGTTGGCGGCGCGTCGCCGGGGCGGATCGTCAATCCGAACGATCCGGGCCTGCTCCCCGCTTTCGTCGATGCCGGCCGGCAACTGGTGGCCGAGGGCGTGTCGCTGGTGAGCACCAGCTGCGGCTTCCTGGTGCGCTACCAACGGGCACTGGCCGATGCGCTGCCCGTGCCGGTCTTCACCTCCAGTCTGCTGTTGTGCCGCTCGCTCGAGCGAGCGGCCATCCTGACCATCGATGCCGGGTCCCTGACTGGCGAACCGCTGGCCGCGGCCGGGGTCGCGCCCGACACTCCGGTCGTCGGCCTGCCCAAGGACAGCCATTTTCGCCAGTGCATCCTGGCAGACGACGGGCCACGCGATTTTGCCGTGTGCGATCGCGAACTGGCCGACCTGGCGCGATCGGCCTGTCGGCAATATCCGCAGGTGAGCAACCTCGTGCTCGAATGCACGAACATGCCGCCGCACGAGCAGGCGATCGTCGCCGCGTGCGGCCTGCCGGTCCATCACCTGCTCGATGAATTCGCCCGGCGCCTGGCGCCTCGTCAGCCGTAGAAGTAACGGACCAGCGTCAACGACACTGCCGGCACGTAGGACACCAGCAGCACGATGCCCACCAGGACCGCATTGAACGGCAGGTTGGCGCGGGTCGTCGCCCAGATATCGTGCGCGCGATCGAACACGCGGTGGCCAACACCGAGGCTACCGGCGGCGTCTGCTGGCCGACGGCGATGTTCAGCGTCAGGATGATGCCGAAGTGGATCGGGTCTATCCCGACCTGGGAGATCAGCGGCAGCACGACCGGCGTGATCAGGATGATCGCCGCCGCGCCATGCAGCACCATGCCCACGATGAACAGGAACACGTTCAGGATCAACAGGATCACCCAGGGCTCGCGCGACCAGGCCAGGATCATCGCCGACAAACGCTGCGGCAACTGGGTCTCGGTGATGTATAAACCCAGCACCGCCGAGGCCGCCACCAGCAGCATCACGGTGGCAGTCTGGATCACGCCGTCGGTCAGTGCGTGGGCGATCTCGTCCAGGCGGATCTCGCGGTAGATGAACACGCCGATCAGCAGCGCGGCCAGCACCGCGATGCCGGCACCCTCGGTGGCCGTGACCACGCCGCCAAAGATGCTGCCCAGGATGATCACCGGCAGGGTCAGCGCCCAGCCGGCCTCGCGAGCCGTGCGCCAGACCCGGCGCAGATCGAAGCGCTCATCGCGCGGCAGGTCGTAGCGGATCGCCATCCACCAGCAAAGGGCCATCATCGAGAAGCCGCCCAACAGGCCGGGCACGATCCCGGCGACGAACAGCTGCACCACCGACACATTGGCCATCGCGCCATAGATGATCATCGGGATCGACGGCGGGATGATGATCGCCAGCGACGCCGACGACGAGGTGACGGCCGCCGCGAACGCCGGCTTGTACCCCTTGCGCTTCATCTCGGGGATCAGCACGGTGCCCAGCGCCGCCACGTCGGCCACCGCCGAGCCGGAGATCTCGGCAAAGAACAGCGACACGCCGACGTTCACCATCGCCAGGCCGCCGCGCATGAAGCCAACGATCGAACTGACGAACGCGATCAGACGGCGCGAGATGCCGCCGGTGTTCATCAGCGATCCGGCCAGGATGAACAGCGGAATGGCGATCAGCGGGAAACTGGTGGCGCCATCGTAGAACGCGAGCATCGCGTTCATGAAGCCCAGTTCGCCCCGCAGCAACCACACCCCGACCAACGCGGCCGCCAGGATGCCGACGGCAATGGGCACGCCGAACGCGATCAGCACGAACATCAGCAGCAGGATCAGGCCTTCGGTCATGGTCTCAGGTCCGGGTATCGAAGCCGGCCTGCGCCATCGAGGAGCGGGCCCGCTCGATCTCGGCGGCAATCTCCTGCGATTCGAGATCGGTGCCGGCCTTGACCCGGGCCCAGTTGCCGGGGGTCACCAGCAGCCGCGCGATCACGATGAGCGCGGCGCCCAGCGGGACGATGGCCTGCACCAGCGACAACGGCACGGCGGGCAGCGATGTCATCGTTTCGTCGCCGAAGATGGCCAGCAGTTTCCAGCCAAACCACAGCACGATGGCAAAGGTGCCGTAGAACACCGCCTCACCGACGACGAAAGCGACGGTCCGCACGCGGGCCGGCAGGCTCATCGGCAATCCCTCGAAGTTCGGGTGGGCATGCGATGCGCCGTAAGCCAGCGCCGCACCAGCCGACTCAGCCAGGCCAGCAGCACCGAGGCCACCTCGTCGTACCAGATCGGCGACGAGCCGGCGGTACGAGGTACCGCAGAGCACGACGCCGGCCAGCACCACCAGCGGCAAGATGGTGACGCCGGCCAGCAACCTGACGAACCAGGTCAACATGACAACCGGGCAATGCCGGGCTTACTTGGCCAGCTCGAGCGCCGCATCGATCAGCTTCTGGCCGTTGGGCACGGTCTTGGCAAGCCTCGTAGATCGGCCGGGATGCGGCAACGAACGATGCGCGGTCGGCCACGTTCACCTGCATGCCCCCGGCCGCCAGCTTCGCCTGCAGGTCGGCGTCTTCCTCGGCCCCCTTGGTACGCGCCCACATCTGCATGTCGACGGCCGTGTCGCCGAGCACCTTCTGGATCGCCGGGTCGAGCTGCGAGAACGCCGTCTTGCCGGTGGTGATATAGGCTGGCGTATACACGTGGCCGGTGACGCTCCAGGTATTTCTGCACTTCCTGGAACTTGGCGCCCCAGATGTTCGTGTTCGGATTCTCCTGACCGTCGATCACATTGGTCTTGAGCGCGAGGAAGACTTCCGAAAACGCCATCGGGGTCAGGTTGGCGCCCCAGGCCTCGAACATCTTGACCCGCCAGGTCGACTTGGGGGTGCGGATCTTCAGCCCTTGCAGGTCGGCCGGCGTGTTGATCGGGCGCTGGTTGTTGGTGATGTTGCGAACCCGTTCTCACACGGCCAGCACCAGGTAGCCCTTGCTCTCGGCCTTGGGGGCCATCTCGGTCCAGAACATGTTGTCGACGATTGCGCCGACATGGGTGCGGTCCTTGACCAGGAACGGCATGTCGAACACCGCAAACTCAGGTGCCGATCGACATCGTCGAACTGGGCAGCGACAGGTGCACCGAACCCAGCTTGAGCTTTTGCATCAGGTCCTTGTCCTTGCCGAGCTACGGGTGTCGAACAGCTTGACCTCGGCCTTGCCCGCCAGCTTCTCGTTGGCACGCCGGGTGAACTCGGCCGCCGTGGCCTGCTGCAACGAGCCGGTCGCGGCACTGATCGCGAAGATGATCTCCTGCGGCGCGGCGTGCACGGATTTCACGGGCAGCGTGCCCAGTGCGGCGACGGCGGCGAGGGCGAACAAGGTCGTGCGCCGCGCCACGGCACGGGTCTGCTTCGATCGGGTTGTCATACGGGTCTCCTTGGGTTGGAAAGGGCGCCGCTTCGAGGCGACGCCCATCGGGTCGTTGTCGAGGATCAGCGCGCCCTGGCGCTGCAGGCGGCCGCGGCCATCGCCCCCGCCAGGGTCAGCGCGTTGCGCGACGCCTGCGGACGGCCTTGCCCTGGCCGACGATGTCGTAGGCGGTGCCATGGGCCGGCGTGCAGATCGGAAAGTCGTAGCCGCCCAGGAAGGTCACACCGCGGTCAAACCCCATCAGCTTCATCGCGATCTGGCCTGGTCGTGGAACATCGTCAGCACACCGCGTCGAACTCGCCCTTCTGAGGCCCGCACGAAAACGGTGTCGGCCGGCACCGGCCCGGTGACTGTCAGCCCCACGCGCCTTCATGCGCACGGTGCCGGTTCGATCACGTCGATCTCCTCGCGCCCGAAGCTGCCGCCGTCGCCGGCATGCGGATTCAGCGCCGCGACGGCCAGCCGGGGGGCATCGAAGCCGGCCGCGCGCAGGCAACGGTCGGCGAGCACGGCAGCCTCTTCGATCGCGGGGACGCTCAGGTGCGATGCGACATCCTTGAGCGGGATATGCGACGTGACCCAGGCATTCCAGAGCTCGCCCAGGATATTGAACTCGCGCCCGTGCGGCACGCCGCCCAGCACCTCGGAAACGACCGCGATCTCGTCGTCGTAGCCGGGCCGGGCCAGGCGCATCGCCTGCTTGTTGAACGGCGTGAAGGTCACCGCATCGACGCGACCCTGCCGGAGCCAGTTGCAGCGCCGTCGTGAAGTTGCGCATCGCGAAACGGCCGCCGGCCAGCGTCGCCTTGCCCAGGTCGACCTCTGCCGGGGCACAGATGCCCCAGGTCGAGCATCGCGTGACCGGCCGGGCGTTGATCGCCGTCCTGCCAGTCGGGCAGTTCGACCCCCAGACCAGCCTGTTCGGCGCCCATCGCCAGGATCCGCGCATCGCCCACCACCAGCAGCCGGACGTGAGCGACGCCATCGCCGTCGGCCACCAGCCGGGCAGTCAGTTCGGGACTGATACCGGCCGGGTCACCCATGGCCAGCGCGAGCAACAGTGCGCGGGGAATCATCGGACACGGTCACAACCTCCTGGGGCAATGGGGGATTGACGTCCCCGGATGAGTGGGAGTTTATGCTGTATGCAGCATGCAGTCCAATCATTCCCTCATCGGCATGCCGCAAGGCAGAGATGAGGACGCCCACCTAGGTACGTCATGTCAGGTTCCGCTCCGCCCCAAGCCAATCCCCGTCCCGATGCGCCGACGCAATCTGCACGGCGAGATCGCCACGCTGATGCGCGACATGATCATCGCCGGCGATCTGCCCGCCGGAGAGAGAATCAACGAAAGTGAGTTGGGGCCGAGACTGGGGGTGTCACGCACGCCGTTGCGCGAGGCCATCCGCACGCTTGCCAGCGAAGGGCTGGTCGAACTCGTGCCCAGCAAGGGCGCCGTCGTGCGCCAGTTCTCGCTCGACGATGAGCCCACATGCTCGATGCGATCCGTTGCTCGAGCAAGGCGCCGCACGCCTGGCTTGCGAGAGCGTGCGTCCGACGAGCAGATCGCCGAGGTGCTTGCGATGCGCGACGATGATGGATTTGTGAAACGGCGTGAACGCATGGCCTATTACAAGGTCAACCAGGCGATCCATGGTGCGATGGTAGCGCTCGCCCAAAACCCGACTATCGGCGAACTACACGAAGTGCAGGCAAGGCTCAAACGGATCGCGCATCGGCAACGGCGAGGTGCCGGCAAATGGGCCGATGCGGTCGCCGAGCATGAGCAGATGGCCGCCGCTCTGCGCCAGCGTGATGGTGAGGCCCTGGCCCGGGTGCTGGGTCTGCACATGGACCGCACCCGCGACAGGGTCGCCGACAGCCTGTAGGTCGACGGTTTCAGGACTCGGCCAGCCGGCAAACGGACTGGTTTGTGCTCGCCTGAAGCAGGATCGATTGCCGCTGGTTATGGACCGTCACCCTGACTGTCTACTCATGCCTGACCGTCTTCTCATGATCTGGTCGGACGGCGACCTTTCGGCAGCGTTGCCCGGCAACCGTCAAACCTTCCGAAAGCCTTTGAAAGCAGCCGCGGATGAACCGGATCTTCAACCCATTGGTAGGAACGCCAGGCCCGCGACCGGGATGATCCGGCTTCACGAGTTGGTCACCCGGCTGCGCGCTAAGCGAAGGAGTGGTGAAGGGGTGGCCAAGTGGCCGGTGCGGCCATCGCCACTGCAGGCAACGGAGGTGGCCGCCACGACGGCCAGGAAGCGGTCTGCGGCACCCGCTTTCAAGGAAAAACTGAAACCAACGGAGAGAGATCGCCCATGAAACATGTCAATTCCCATCGTCGCGCCTTGCTGGCCAGTGTCGGCGTCTGCCTCAGCCTGCTCAGCGTTGGCGCCGCTCAGGCCGCAGACTCAGCTTATCCCGAAAAACCGATCCGGATCATTGTTCCCTACCCGCCGGGCGGCATTGCCGACGGCACCGCGCGCAATTTTGCGGCTGGATTGGCAGAGAGACTGAAAGGAACGGTCGTGGTCGAGAACCGGGCCGGCGCCTCCGGAATCATTGGTGCCAACGCGGTGGCCACGGCCCCAGCCGATGGCTACACGCTGTTGTTCACGGTGGTATTGCAACTGGTGGCACAGCGCCCTGATGTCAAGGTCCCTTACGATGCATTCAAGGATTTCCGGCCCATCGTGGGTGTCAGCCAGAACCCGCACATCCTGGTGGCCACACCCGGCCTGGCCACGAATCTCCCCGATCTGCTCAAGCTTGCCGAGACGCGCGGTATCGCCTATGGCTCGTACGGAGAAGGTACTACCACACACCTGCTGTTGGAATCCCTCAGCCGGGAAAGAAAGCTGGACATGGTGCACGTGCCTTACAAGGGCGAGGCACCCGTGGTGGCCGACCTCATGGGCGGACACATCCAGATCGGTTTGCTTTCGCCAGGGTCGGCACGCGAGCATCAGAAAAGCGGCTCTCTGACGCCGCTCGCAGTGGCCGCACCCAAACGCAATGAATTCCTCCCCGAGATCCCGACTGCCGCGGAGCAAGGAGTCAACGGGCTGGAGTGGACTTACGGGCTCGCCGTTTTCGCGCCGGCCGGGGTTCCCGACAAGATCGCGGAACGCCTGAGCGCGGAGGGGATGGCCGTGACGAAAGACCCTGAGTTCCAGGCACGGGTTCGGGCAAACTCCAACTCACCTTGGTCCGCGACACCGGCCGAGGTGGCAGCGCAGCTGAGCCTGGAAGTCGAAACCTGGAAGGTCTTGACGGCCCCTGCAAAATGAACACATCAAACGCTGCGGCCTTCTCAGGCCTGATGCCCAAAGCAGGCACGCGTGTGGTGGTGGCGGGTGGCTGCGGTGGGATTGGCCGCGCTTTCGTGGCTGCCGCGCACGCACACGACATGCAGGTGATCGTGCTCGATCTGGATGCATCCATCCGTGAGAACCCCCCGCCCCAGGGCGTCCAGGCCATCGGCTGCAACGCACTCCACGAGCTGGAGGTCAAGCAGGCGATTGACCAGGTTCGTTCGACGTGGGGCGCGTGCGACGCCTTCATCAACCTGGTCGGCTACACCCGCGAGCGCACCCCGGTCGAGCACCTTCCCAGTGCAGAGTGGGACGACATCCTCTCGGGCACGCTGCGCAGCGCCTACCTGCTGTCACGCGAGGCAATCCCGCTGCTGCGCGCCGGACAGACACCGGCTCTGGTGCACACCTCCTCGACCTTTGGCGTGCGCGTCGCGATGCCGGGCTATGCACCCTATGCCGCCGCCAAGGCCGGCGTCATCAATCTGGTGCGTGCCCTGGCCACCGAACTGGCGCCGGTGATCCGGGTCAACGCGGTGGCGCCTGGTGCGGTCCAAACCGCGTTTCTGAAAGGCGGAACCAGCCAGCCGGAAAAGAGCCAGCGCATCGACGTCGATCAGTTGGCGCAAGCGGTGCCACTACAGCGAATCGCCCAACCGGATGACATCGTTGGGCCACTGATGTTCCTGATTGGGCCAGGCTCCGCCTACATGACCGGCCAGACGGTACATGTCAACGGCGGCTTCTGGTCCTGACCCCTCTGACCGCCGCGTTCACCCGATCAATCTCGAGGAACTGAAGAATCTGCGGGATAGGGCCGCGCTGGCAGTCCCCGGACTCAGGCGGCGGCCTGAACAGCGCCGGCGGCCCGCTTGTGCCGGATCTGCATCGTCAACAGCACCCCGCCCAGCACACAGCCCAGCGCGAGCATCGGGTATTCCAGCGGCAGGCCCTCGACATGGCGGAAGGTCGAGTAGCCGAACAGCAGCGCCGCGGCCACGCTCGCGAGCAGGCGTTCGGTCTTCGTGAACACCGTCATGCCGCAGCCGTAGATCGCCGTGGTGAACAAGGTCATGCCGATCGGCACCGCGATCAAGGTGCCTATCGTCCATTCGAGACTGGTCGGCTTGAGCACCAGCGCCGGATTGAACACGACCAGAAACGGCACGATGAAGCCGGAGATCGCGAGTTTCGCTGCCGAGAACGAGGTCTTGAAATAATTGGCCTTGGCGATGCCGGCGCCGGCCAGCGCGGCCAGCGCGACCGGCGGCGTGAGCGCCGAGACCACCGCGAAGTAGAACGCGAAGAAATGAGCCGACATCGGCTCCACACCCATCCGGATGATGATGGGCACGACGACGATCGCCACCAGACTGTAGGCGGCGCTGGTCGGCACGCCGCAGCCGAGCACGATGGACACGACCATCGTCACCAGCAACGCGATGATCAGATTGCCCTGGCTGAGAATGTCCACCAGGCCGGCGATCTTGGTGCCCAGACCGGTGGTGATCAGGGTCTGCGCGATCAGGCCGACGATCGCCAGCGAAATACCGATCTGCGCGCCGATGCGCGCGCCTTCGGCCGAACCTTGAGCAGCTCGAGCACGCGCGGCCGCGTCTGCGGATCGATGGTCGACATCGCGATCGACAGCAGGATCGCCCAGAATGCCGCATTGGCCGGGCTGTACTGATACAGCAGCATCGTGATCCAGCACCGCCAGCGGCACGACGAACAACAGCAGCCGGCGCGAGCAGTTTCCAGGTCCAGACTCTCGGACGGCGGGCGCAGGCCTGGCGCACCGCGAGGAACACACCGAGCATCACCCCAGAAATAGAGGATCGCGGGCACGATGCCGGCGAGCATCACGTCGCCATAGCTGACGCCCGGCAGTGCCATCAGGAACGCCGCCGCGCCCGCATCACCGGTGGCATCAACTGCCCGCCGTGGAGGCGGTCGCTTCGATCGCACCGGCATGATGGGCCTGGTAACCGACCTTTCATGAACGGAATCGTGAACGCCCGATGATCGCGACATTGGCCACCCGCCGCGCCCGAGACCATGCCGACCATCGCAGCTCGGCCCGACCGCGGTCTGCCCGGGCCGCCCTGGAGCTGCCGGCGACCCCAGCGCCAGCCTCGAAGAAATCGTTGACCTTGATCCACGCCCAGCATCGCGCCGAACACGACGAACAGGAACACCTGGTTGGCGAGATCGACGAGAAACATGCCGAAGATGCCCGACAGCCCGATGCTCAGGTAGGACACCACGTAGTCGAAGCCGAACGGGCGGTGGTACAACTGCCCCGGAATCAGGTGGCCCCAGAAAGTAGCCGACGAACACCGCGGCGACGTCGGCAGGGTCCAGCCCCAGGCCAGCCGCGTAGCTCGATCACCAGCGGATCAGCGCCACGCCGATCACCACGTCGAGCGTCGCCGGAAAGCGAAAGCCTCCTCCCAGGTACTGCACGTTGACGAACACGTAGATCGTCGCGGCCGCACTCCAGCACCGCCAGCACCAGATACCGAATAAAGCCCGCGTTACCGCTCGCACGGCGGGCTGCATCGTAAACAGCAATGCGAACACGAAGCCCAGGTGCACCGCCTGCGCCTCGAGCGAGCCCAGAACAGGTACTGGGTGGAGAACATGTGATATCCAGGTATCGCCAGCGACCACCAGCAGCAGGCCGTTCATCACCCTTACCCTGCCACCGTTCATCATCCACCCTGCTCCTGGGAATCGCCAGCACTACGCGGCGCACACGAGAGTCGTTGCGCGCCGCCGGTATTACTTGACGATGCCGGCTTCGCGGTAGGCGCGCAGCGCGCCCGGATGCAGATCGTCGACCGACCAGCCGTAGACCAGACCGTCGCGCGACATCAGCTTGCCCTGCGCATGGAATTCACCGAATTTCGCGAGATTGTCGATCACGAGTTTGGCCGCGGAGTAGGCGAGATCGTCGGGAAACTCCGGTGACACCATCCAGGACGTGGTGTCGGCATGCACGACCAGCGGTTCGGCGACACCCTGGAGGGTGTTGGCCGGCACCGTGTACTGCGCCATCTTCATGCCCGCCTTGATGGTCTTGTCGATCGCCTCCGGACTCCATCCGAGGAAGGTGATCTTGCGCCCGGAGGCGATGAACTCGCTGGTCTGCGGGCTGAGCACCATCTTGTGGGTGGCCGGATCGACATAGCCGCCGACGACCGCGGCATCGGTGGTGCCGTTGAGCAGCGCATCGATGGCGTCCTTGGTGCCGACATACTGCAGATCGACCTTGTCCTTGCCGAGCCCGTAGCCGTCGCGCATGATTGCCGCCGGCTGCACCGCCCAGTTGATCTGCGCGGCCCGACCCAGCGCCACCTTCTTGCCGGCCAGATCGGCAACGGTCTTGATCTTGGGATCCAGCGTGGCGAGCCAGTAGGCACCGACGCTGTAGTTGGCGATCAGCTTGAGCGGCGGATACTTCTGCGTGAACGGTGCACTGCCAAGCGTGGCGAGACCGACCACGCCGGCGCCGGAGCCGACGATCATCGATTTGCGCAGCGCCGGCTCCTTGTCGAGCTTCTTGATGTTGAAGATGAAGCCGGGACTCTCCGACGAGGTGATCTGGATACCATCCTTGTTCTGCTTGGAGATCTCCTCGAGCGCCGAGGCCATGACATACGAGCCGGTGCCAAAAGGCGCGGTGATCACGCTCACCCGGGCGGGGTCGGCCGCGTAGGCCACGGTGCTACCCAGCACAGAAGCGGCCGCCAACACCGTTGCGCCCATCCTGCCGATTGTCTTGCGATTCATCAGACTTCTCCTCTGTAGTAGAAACACGCGTCCTTGTCGAACGAGCCTTGCAAACAGTACCGGTCGCATCGTCATCATCGG
>JAWKYE010000054.1:0-20651 GCA_041396665.1 Burkholderiaceae bacterium | reverse complement strand
GCGACACCCAGTTCGAGCAGGTCGCGAATGTGCGAAGGCACCGGCAGATAAAAATCTGCCGACAGCAGGAGCACGGGCTCGGTGACGCTGCGCACCAGGTCGACGCGGGTCACCTCGATGGTATCGCCGGCAGCGTGCGTGGAAGTTCCCCCGCCTATCAGCACGACGACCATCGCCAGTGCTGACAGGAGACGGGCGATCACCTCAGTTTTTCAATCTGCGCATAAAAGAAGCCGTCGTGGTCGCGTTCTTGCGCGGCAGACGGAAGCAATTGGTCCACCTGAACCCGGTGCGAACCGATGTCGGCCTCGAGGGGTCGGCGTCTGGCCCGAGGCAGGCTGTTCAACAAGCCGCTGATGACGCCTTCGCCTTCGGCGGCAAACACCGAACAGGTGGCATAGAGCAATTTACCACCCGGTTTCAGGGTCGGCCAAAGTCCGGTGAGTATTTGTGTTTGCTGCGCCGCAAATGTCTCGATATCGCGACGTCGGCGCAGCCAGCGCACCTCGGGGTGGCGACGCACGATGCCCGAGGCCGTACACGGTGCATCGACGAGAATCCGGTCGTAAGGCTCGCCGTCCCACCAGTCGTCCGGGCGGCCGGCATCGCCGGCCGCCACCTTCTCGGCAACCAGGCCAAGGCGCGCCAGCGTCTGGCGCAGGCGATCGAGCCGGGCGGGTTCGCTATCGACGGCGGTCAGCCGGACCGCGGCCGATTCCAGCAGATGAGCCGACTTGCCGCCGGGCGCCGCGCAGGCATCCAGCACCCGCATCCCGTCGGCCGCCTCCAGCAACGGGCCGGCCAACTGGGCCCCCAGGTCCTGGACCGACACCAGGCCGTCCGCGAAGCCCGGCAATCGCGCGACATCCATCGGACGGTCCAGCCGGACCGCCACCGGTCCGATCACCGTCGACCCGATGCCGGCCGCGGTCAGCAGCGCCTGGTAGCCGGCAACATCGGTGCGTCGCTGGTTGACTCGTAACACCATGGATGCTGGGGCATTGCTGGCAGTAAGTACTTGCTCCCATTGCCGGGGATAGGTCTGGCGAAGCAGGTCTATCCACCAGAACGGAAAATTCCACACCGCCTCCGAACGACTGGCGGCCTTGGCCATCAGGGCCTCGCGCTCGCGCAAAAAGCGACGCAGCACGGCGTTGACCAGGCCGGCCGCCGGCCGGGTCTGCGGATCGGCCTTGGCCGCCTCGACCGCCTGGTTGACGATCGTGTGGGTGTCGCGCATCGGGTCGAGCAACTGCTCGAGGGCCACCAGTTGCAGTGCCAGCACCGGCACGCTGACCGGCCGGCTGTTGAGCATTGAAAGCAAGTACTCACAACGGCCGAGTTCGCGCACCGCCCGGTATGCCATGTCCCGGACCGCCGCGCGGGACCGGTCGGGATCCGGACGGCAGAGTCGGCCGCCCCGGGTGCGTCGGCATCGACCTCGAGCAGGTCGGTCGGCAGGTGGTGGCCGGCACGCACCTGGGCGACCGCCCGGGCCGCGAGGCGGATCTCGTCGGCCAGCGCCAGCCGCACGACGTCGGCGGCGAGCGCTGACGCGATCTGCTCAAACCGTGCGCCCGGTCATGGCCATCAGCGCGCGATCCGCTCGGCGGTATCCGGATGGGTCGAGAACAACCCGCGCAGGCCGCCTCCGGACAATGGGTTCATGATCATCATCTGCGCGGTCTCCGGATGGGCTTCGGCCACGCGCATCGGAATGCCTTGTGCATAGCGATGGATCTTTTCCAGCGCCGAGGCCAGCGCCTGCGGGTCGCCGGAGATCTCGGCACCCCCTCGGTCCGCTGAACTCGCGGGCCCGGGAGATGGCCATCTGGATCACCATTGCCGCCATCGGGGCGAGCAAGGCCACCAGGATGCTGGCGATCGGATTGCGGTTCTCGCCGTCCCGTCCGCCAAAGAACATCGCGAAGTTGGCCAGTGCCGAAATCGCGCCCGCCATCGTCGCCGAGATCGTCGAGATCAGGATGTCCCGGTGCTTCACGTGGGCCAGCTCGTGCGCCATCACGCCCCGCAACTCCGGGCCGACAGAACTTCCAGGATGCCGGTCGTCGCCGCCACCGCGGCGTTCTCCGGATTGCGACCGGTGGCAAAGGCATTGGGCGCCGGGTCCTCGATCAGGTAGACGCGCGGCATCGGCAACTGGGCACGCTCGGCCAGCTCACGCACCATCGCGTAGAACTGGGGCGCCGAGGTCTCGTCGACCTCCTGCGCGTTGTACATCTTGAGCACCATCTTGTCCGAATACCAGTAGGCGAAGAAGTTGGTGACCAGGCCGAATCCGAGCGCCAGGATCATGCCCTGCTGGCCGCCGAACGACATCCCGACGACGCCGAACAGCGCCATGATGGCCGCCATCAGCATCCCGGTCTTGAACAGGTTGAACATAGCTAGAACTCCGAAAAGGGTCGGTCCGGCGCCTGGGCGCAGACCCGCGGTTCGAGAAGACTGGCCCGTCGCGCGATCGGATCGGCCAGGATAGTCATGATATGGGGAGAGAACGGCTGGGAGGCAAGCCGGAGGCACGTCAAAAAGAACGGCTTTTCCGAATAGTATTCCCTTGATTATCAGATAAAGACACTGCCCGCCGGGATAGGATGGCCCGCCAGCGCGTCGAGTGCGGCCAGGCGACGACCCCCGGGGCGCTGCCATTCGAGCAACTCCAGGACACCGCGACCCGTCTGCACGAACACGCCCCCCCGGTCGGCCTGCAAAACCTGGCCGGGCGCCGCCCGCCGGGCTTCGACTCCCGTGTCGACCTCTTGCCCGGCGGGCCGAGCACGCCAGACCTTCAGGCGCTCCCCGCCAACGGTGGTCGTGCAGCCCGGAACCGGGTCAAACGCCCGAATCTGGTCATGCAGTACCGTCGCCGGCTGGGTCCAATCCAGCTCGCCGTCGGCGCGCTCGAGCTTGTGCGCGTAGGTGACACCTTGTTCAGGCTGGGCCATGGGCACCGCCTGACCGCTGGCCAGCAGGTCGAGCGCCTTGACGATTGCATAGCCCCCCAGTTCGGCAAGCCGGTCATGCAGCTGCCCGCCGGTTTCATCGGCGCCGATGTCGATCGCCTCTGCCAGCAGCATCGGGCCGGTATCCAACCCGGCATCCATCTGCATGATCGTGATCCCGCTTCGCCGGTCACCGGCCTGGATCGCGCGCTGGATCGGCGCCGCGCCGCGCCACCGGGGCAGCAGCGACGCATGGATGTTCAGGCAGCCCAGCCGCGGAATCGCCAACACACTACGGGGCAGGATCAATCCGTAGGCGGCGACGATCATCGCATCGGCCACGCAATCGCGCAGCGGTTCCAGCACCTCATCGCGGCGCAGGCTGACCGGCTGGAAGACCGCCAGGCCGTGTGCCAGCGCGGTCTGCTTGACGGCGCTCTGCGCCAGCCTTTTACCTCTTCCTGCAGGCCTGTCTGGCTGAGTAAGCACTAACTCTATTTGATGGCCGGCCGCGATTAGCGCCCGCAACGCCACTTCGGCAAACGCGGGGGTGCCGGCAAAGATCAGGCGCATCGGGGGGCATTCACGCGGGCGGCCTCAGGAAACCTGGCGATCGCGCTTGAGCATCTTGGCGCGGATGCGCCCCTGCTTGAGCCGGGACAGGTACTGGACGAAGACCTTGCCCTCGAGGTGATCGATCTCGTGCTGAATGCATACCGCCAGCAGACCGGCACAGGCCATCTCGAACGCCTTGCCGTCACGATCGAGTGCGCGGACCGTCACCTCTTCGGGGCGCTCGACCGCATCGTAGATGTCTGGCACCGACAGGCAACCTTCGTCATAGCTGCGCCGGGACTCGCTGGCCGACACGATGACCGGGTTCACGAACACCTGCAGGTTCGACTTGTCGTCGGACACGTCGATGACGATCACCCGCTCGTGCACATCGACCTGGGTGGCCGCCAGGCCGATACCGGGCGCCTCGTACATGGTGTCCGCCATGTCGTCGATCAAACGACGGATCCTGGCGTCAACCTGTTGTACGGGAGCCGCAATTTTGTGCAGCCGCGGATCGGGATAGTGAAGGATATTCAGGACGGACATGTCTAAACGGCCGCCGGACGGCCAGATGGATCGGAAAATCTTGCAGGATCAATACATTAGCGGCAGAATCGATCAGCACGCAAGAAACCCCACCCAATCAGAGGTGGTGCTTGTCCACGCAATTTTCAACAGGGTCGGCTCCGCGGCAGCCCCGGCAGTTGCCGGAATGTTCCCGGACGACCACACCGAAGTCGGCGTCAATGGCCCGGCAGCGGTATATTGTGCAGGGCAAGACATAGACGCTCCGGAGCCTCACCGGCCCGCCAGGAACTTGAAGAAACAGGGCGCTGTTGGGGCAGGTGCCAGCCCTCCGAATCGGACTGAACGCATGAAAAAGTTTATCACGCAGGCAGCACTGGCCGTGGCCGGCCTGACTGTCAGCCTGGGCCTGCAGGCACAGAATATCGGCCTGGCAAAGAATGCCCCGGAGACCTACACGGTGGTCAAGGGTGACACCCTCTGGGACATCTCGGGGCGTTTTCTCCAAGAGCCCTGGCGCTGGCCCGAGATCTGGGACATGAACCGGGATTCGATCAACGACCCGCACTGGATCTACCCGGGCGACACCATCTACATGGACATGAGCGGCGCCCGGCCGCGGCTGCGCCTGGGCAAGCCCATCGGCGGTTCGATGGCCGGTGCCAACGGGCGAGCCGGTGGCGGCACCGGCGCAGACAACGGCCCGGGCCGGCTCTCGCCGAGGGTCCGCACCCAGTCACTGAGCGAATCGGCGATCCAGACCTTCAACACCGCGGCGATCGACGCGTTCCTGAACCGGCCGCTGATCGTCGAGGAGGAAGGGCTCAAGACCAATCCGCGGATCGTCGCCACCCAGGAAGGCCGGGTCTACCTGAGCCGCGGAGACCTCGCCTACGTCCGGGGCATCACCGACGAAACGGTTTCCGAATGGCATGTCTACCGCCCGGCCAAGCCGTTGGTCGATCCCGACACCCGCAAGCCGATTGCCTACGAGGCGCTCTACGTCGGCACCGCCCAACTGGAAAAGCTCGGCGATCCGTCGACGTTGAGGGTTTCAACACTTCGGAAGAGGTCGGTGTCGGTGACCGCCTGATGCCGGCCAGTCGCGCCGAAATGATCAACATGTCGCCCCGGGCGCCTGAACAGGCGGTCAATGGCCGGATCATCTCGGTCTACCGGGGTGTCGCAGGTGGGCCGCAACTCGGTCGTCGCCATCAACCGCGGCTCGGCCCAGGGGCTCGACGTGGGCCACGTGCTGGGCATTGAACTGCTCGGACGCGTGATCGCCGATCCCGATACCAAGGAAGCCGTCAAACTTCCGGATGAGTCTGTTGGCCACATGATCGTGTTCCGCGTCTTCGACAACATCGCTTATGGTCTGGTGATGGAAGCCTCGAAATCGATCTCCGTTGGCGACAAGGTCGTCAAGCCCTGACGCGCCACTTCCGGCCGACCTGCCCGCATGGCTGCACCTGTGCCTGACGCAGGGGGTCGGTCCGACGGGCGTCTTGCGATTGCTGCGCGGCTTCGGCTCGCCGGCCGCCGCGCTGAACGCCTCCCATGACCAGGTCAGCCAGGTCATCGGTGCCGCGCTGGCCGCGCGCCTGCTGCGTACCGACAACGCCCGCGACGCCGCGGTCGCTGCGTCGCTGGCCTGGGCCGGTCAACCCGGCCACAGGCTGCTGACCCTTGCCGATCCCGACTACCCGGCCCGCCTGCTCGAAATCCCCGACCCGCCGCCGTTGCTCCATGTCAGCGGCCAGCGGCTCGATGCGCTCGGTCGCCCGGCGCTGGCGATCGTGGGAAGCCGCCACGCCACCCGGGCCGGCCTCGCCAATGCCCGCGCATTCGCCAACCTGCTCGCCGCACAAGGCATCACGATCGTCAGCGGCCTTGCGCTGGGCATCGATGCGGCGGCCCACCAAGGCGCGCTGGATGCCCCTGACGGGCTCACGGTCGCGGTGATGGGAACCGGGGCCGACCGGATCTACCCGGCCGGCCACCGGCCGCTGGCCCACCGTGTCGTGGCGAGCGGCCTGCTGGTCAGCGAGGCGCCGCTGGGCAGCCCGGCGCTGCGCGGCAACTTCCCGCGCCGCAACCGCTTGATCGCCGGGTTGTCGCTGGGGGTGCTGGTGGTCGAGGCGGCGCGCCAGAGCGGCTCGCTGATCACCGCGCGGCTGGCCCTGGAGGCCGGTCGCGAGGTCTTTGCGATCCCCGGGTCCATCCATTCGCCGGTCTCGCGCGGCTGCCACCACCTGATCCGCGACGGTGCCAAACTGGTCGAGCAGGCCGACGACATTCTCGCCGAACTGCCGCGACTGGGTGGCTTTTCGCCCGCCCGGCCATCCGCCGTCTCCTCTGCCGGTCCGGCCGACCCCGATCAGCAGATCCTGCTGGATCACCTGGGATGGGATCCTGTAAGTGTCGACTTACTCTCATCAACCTGGCCAGGTGAAGCCCCCTCGTTGGCCGAATCCCTGCTGAAACTCGAATTGGCCGGCACCATCGAGCGTCTACCGGATGGCAGGGTGCAGCGCGTGCCCGCCGGCTGACGCCGGCCGGTCGGCGCCCGCCCGCCAACGCAGAAAAAAAGGGGCTTCGCTTGCCTGACGCCAATCCGGTCCTTATGATGAGTGCCCTTCAAGGGCGCATTTGTCGCTCATCCGGGCTTCCGGCACCCGACCGTTGCGGGCCCGGCAACCGCAGTTCCATCCATTCCAAACTTGTCAGGAGGGCGTCCGCAAGGACAGTCCATGGGTAAAGCACTGATCATCGCCGAGAAGCCCTCGGTCGCCGCGGACATCGCCAGGGTACTGGGCGGCATGAAGCGCGAAAAGGACTACTTCGAAGGCGACGAATATGTCGTCTCGTCGGCCGTCGGACACCTGCTCGAGATCAAGGCTCCCGAGGGTCGAGGTCAAGCGGGGCAAATGGTCATTCGCCAACCTGCCTGTCATTCCCGACCACTTCGAACTCAATCCCATCGCCCGCACCGAGGACCGCCTGAAGGTCCTGTCCCGCCTGATCAAGCGCAAGGACATCGACGAACTGATCAACGCCTGTGACGCGGGACGCGAAGGCGAACTGATCTTCCGGCTGATCGCCCAGCACACCAAGGCCAGGCAGCCGATCCGCCGGCTCTGGCTGCAATCGATGACCCCGGGCGCAATCCGCGAGGCCTTCGAGAAACTGCGCAGCGACGAAGCCCTGATGCCCTGGCCGACGCGGCCCGGTGCCGCTCAGAGGCCGACTGGCTGGTGGGCATCAACGGCACGCGCGCCATGACCGCTTTCAACTCGCAGGATGGCGGCTTTTATCTGACCACCGTCGGCCGGGTCCAGACCCCGACGCTGACGATCGTCGTCGAGCGCGAGGAAGAGATCAAGCGCTTCGTGTCACGCCCCTACTTCGAAGTGCACGCCACGTTCGGCGTCGCTGCCGGCAGTTACCCGGCTCGGTGGTTCGATCCGCAGTTCAAGCGCGACGAAGACGACGCCGAAAAGCGGGCCGAGCGCCTCTGGGACCGGGCCAGGGCCGAGGCGATCCAGCAGGCCTGCGAGGGCAAGCCCGCCACGGTTGCCGAACAAACCAAGCCGACCACGCAGGCGCCACCGCAGCTGTTCGACCTCACCAGCCTGCAGCGCGAGGCGAACGGACGCTTTGGCTTTTCGGCCAAGGCGACGCTGTCGATCGCCCAGGCACTGTACGAGCGTCACCGGGTCCTGACCTACCCGCGGACCGATTCGCGCTTTCTGCCCGAGGACTACATCGGGACCGTGCACGAAACGATGGGGATGCTGGCCACCGAGGCCGGCGAGCGGCTGGCCGAACTCGATGCCGGCAACCGCAATCCGATCGGGCCGCATGCCGCCAACGTGCTCAAGAACAACTGGATCAAGCCCAACCGGCGCATTTTCGACAATGCCAAGGTGTCGGACCACTTCGCGATCATCCCGACGCTGCAGGCGCCCAAGAACCTCAGCGAGGCCGAGACCAAGATCTACGACATGGTCGTGCGCCGCTTCCTGGCGATCTTCTTTCCGTCGGCCGAGTTCCGCGTCACGACCCGGATCACGACTGTCGCGGCGCACCAGTTCAAGACCGAGGGCAAGGTGCTGGTCAACCCGGGCTGGATGGCAGTGCATGGCCGCGACAGCCTGGTTGGCGAAGGCAACCTGGTCGCCGTCAAGGAAGGCGAATCCGCGGTCACCGAGTCGCTGGAGATCCGCGACCTGGCCACCCGCCCCCCGGCACGCTTCAACGAGGCCACGCTGTTGTCGGCGATGGAGGCGGCCGGCAAGAAGTTCGAGGATGACGATCTTCGCGAGGCGATGGCCGGACGGGGGCTTGGCACGCCGGCCACCCGCGCGGCGATCATCGAGGGACTGATCAGCGAGACCTACCTGGCACGCGAGGGCAAGGAGCTGGTGCCCACCACCAAGGCATTCCAGCTGCTCACGCTGCTACGCGGTCTGGGAGTCACCGAACTGACGATGCCCGAACTCACCGGCGAGTGGGAGCACAAGCTGTCACTGATCGAGAAGGGCCAGTTGCAACGCGACCAGTTCATGCGCGAGATCAGCGCGATGGCCGGGCAGATCGTCGAGCGTGCCAAGAACTACGGTGCCTCGACCGTGCCGGGCGACTACGCGACGCTGACCACGCCCTGCCCCAACTGCGGCGGTGTCGTGAAGGAGAACTACAAGCGCTTTGCCTGTACGTCGTGCGACTTCTCGATCACCAAGATCCCCGGCGGTCGCCAACTCGACGTGGCCGAGGCGCAGACCCTGTTGCAGGACAAGGTGATCGGGCCGCTACAGGGGTTCCGTTCGCGCCTGGGCAGGCCGTTTGCCGCGATCCTCAAGATCACCGACGAGAACAAGCTCGAGTTCGACTTCGGTCAGAACGACGACGACGACAACGCCGAACCGGTCGACTACAGTGATCGCGAAGCGCTGGGCCCCTGCCCCAAGTGCCAGGCCAATGTCTACGAACACGGGATGAGCTATGTTTGCGAAAAGTCCGTAGGTCCGAATCGCAGTTGTGATTTCCGATCAGGCAAGGTGATCCTTCAGCAGGAAGTCGAACCGAGCCAGATGCGCAAGCTGCTCGCCGAGGGCAAGACAGACCTGCTGGCCGGGTTCGTGTCATCGCGAACCCGCCGCAAGTTCAAGGCCTACCTGGCACGCGGCGCCGACGGCAAGGTCAGTTTCGAGTTCGAGCCGCGCAAGGAGGGCGCCAAGGGCGCCGCCAAGGCCGGTACACGCGGGGGCAGCAAGGCAGCAGCGGACGGCGCAGAAGGCAAGGCCGGCAAAGTGCCGGCGAAGGCGGCCGCCAGCAAGAAGCCGGCCAGGAAGGCCGCGGCCAAGAAACCGGCCGCAAAGAAACCCTCTGCCAAGAAGGCGGCCGGCAAGAAGACGGCCACAAAGAAACCGGCGGCAAAACCGGCGCCAGGTTCCTGATCAGGCGGCCCGCGTGCCGGCGTCGCGGGCCTGCCGCAGCCAAAGCTCGACGGTCCTGCGGACCGGTTCGTCGAGCGACTGCATGTCGAAGACCGTATGACCGCGGTAGATCAACAAGCCATAGATCTCGGCCATCTGGCTGACCTCGTCGGACAGCCGCGACTCGGCGCCACTGGCCGGCAGGCGTTGCCGGGCCAGATTGATGGCTTGCTCGAGGTCGCGAATGTTGACAGGGGTCATAGGGGACGGCAACGACTGGAATGAAAAAGGCTAACAGAATCGTGCGGCTCCGGTGATGCCTTTCATCCCCCCGGCCGTCGGTTCCTGAGCAGCGGGCGCCCGTGGCCGTCCGCTGCTGGTAAAGTGAGTGCCCATGACTCTTTCGCGCGCCCATCTCGAATCGGGATTTTTCCAGAAACTGGCCGAGCACAATGCCCGCGACGGTCGGCCGGCGCCATTGACCGATGCCCAGCTGGGCACCTCGCTGGACGCGATCCTCGCCACCACGCCGAGCCGGGACGAAGTCTGGATCTTCGGCTACGGCTCGCTGATCTGGAACCCTTTGTTCGAGTTCGATCAGCAGCAGATCGTCACGCTGCACGGTTACCGGCGACGTTTCTGCCTCAAGACCGAACTGAGCCGCGGCACCCGCGAATGCCCGGGCCTGGTGCTCGGGCTGGAGCCAGGCGGCAGCTGCCGGGGAATCGCCTACCGGTTGTCCGGCCCGCGGATGCTCGACGAGTTGCGCCTGCTGTGGCGGCGCGAGATGGTCACCGGTGCCTACCAGCCCCGCTGGGTGCGGCTGCGTTTTGCCGAAGGCGCGCTGCACGGCCTGGCATTCGTGATGAACCGGCGCTACCCGTACTATGCCGGCGGACTGAGCGACGAGGAAACGGCGCGCACGCTGGCCCGGGCCAGCGGACCGCTGGGCACCTGCGCCGAGTACCTGTTGCGCACTCACGAAGGCCTGCTCGCCCACGGCATTGCCGATCACCACATGCAGGCCCTGGTCGATCGCGTCCGCGCAATCGGCTGTACCGAATGACCCTTTCTCTCCTTCCCCCAACAACAAGATGATGCCGATATCTCCCGACGAGGCGCCGCTGGCGATCGACCTGGCGGCCATCCGGGCAGCTTTGCGGCTCGGTGCGCCGGTCGTGCACCGCACACCGGTGATGCGCTCGCGAACCGCCGACGAACGAACCGGCGCCCAGGTTTTCTTCAAGTGCGAGAACCTGCAACGGATCGGAGCGTTCAAGTTTCGCGGCGCCTACAACGCGCTCGCCCGGCTGGATCCCTCGCAGCGCAAGGCCGGGGTCGTGGCCTTCTCGTCCGGCAACCATGCGCAGGCGGTCGCGCTGGCCGCTCAGTTGCTGGGCATGCCCGCGGTCATCGTGATGCCGGCCGATGCGCCGGCCAACAAGGTCGAAGCGACCCGGGGGTATGGCGCACAGATCGTGTCTTACGACCGCTATACCCAGGACCGCGCCGCCATCGCCCGCGACCTGGCCCGGACACGCGGTGCCGCGTTGATCCCGCCCTACAACCACCCGGACGTGATGGCCGGACAGGGAACCGCGGCGCTGGAACTACTCGAAGAGACCGGCCCGCTCGATGCGCTGCTGGTCTGCGTCGGCGGCGGTGGCCTGATCGCCGGCTGCGCGGTGGCCGCCAAGGGCCTGGCGCCCGACTGCGAGGTGATCGGCGTGGAGCCCGTCGCCGGCAACGACGTCCAGCAATCGCTGGCCGCCGGCAGGATCATCAGCATCGATGTGCCCCAGACCATCGCCGACGGCGCGCAGACCCAGGCCGCCGGCGAACTGACATTCGCGGTCATCCGTCAGCAGGTGTCGCGTATCGTCACCGTGACCGACGAGCAACTGGTCGACACGATGCGCTGGTTTGCCGAGCGGATGAAACTGGTCGTCGAGCCCACCGGATGCCTGGCCGCCGCCGCGTTGTTGCACGGCGCGATCAAGCTGCCGGGCAAGCGGGTGGGCGTGATCATCAGCGGCGGTAACGTCGACATCGATCGTTTCTGCGCGCTCGTTGCGCGCTGATCTCCGACCCGGCCGCTGCGCCGGGTCGATCCCCGAAAAGACAGGAGAAACTCTTATGAGCGGACCATTGACCGGTTTGCGGGTTCTGGACATCGCGACCATCATCGCCGCCCCGTCGGCCGCCACGCTGCTGGCCGACTACGGGGCCGAGGTGGTCAAGGTGGAACTGCCGGGCCGTGGCGATGGCGCCCGTGGCTACCCGCCTTTCAAGGACGGCAAGCCGCTTTGGTGGAAAGTGATCAATCGCGGCAAAAAGTTCATCACGCTCGATATGCGCAAGCCCGAGGGACAGGCGCTGCTCAAGCGTATGCTGCCGCGCTTTGACGTGCTCACCGAGAACTACCGGCCCGGCACCCTGGATCGCTGGGGCCTGGACAAGGGGACCCTCTGGAGCATCCAGAAGCGCCTGGTCATCCTGCGCGCCTCGGGTTTCGGCCAGACCGGTCCCTACCGGCGCCGGCCGGGCTTTGCCCGGCTGTTCGAATCGATCGGCGGACTCACCTATATCACCGGCGAACCCGACGGCCAGCCGATGCATGCCGGCTACCCGATAGGGGATTCGATCGGCGGCCTGTTCGCCGCCACCGGCATCCTGGCCGCGCTGTGGCGCATCGCCCGGGACCCGGACGCCCCGGGCGAGGAGATCGACCTGGCGATGTCCGAGGCCACGTTCAAGCTGCTCGAGTTCCTCGCGATCGGTTACGACCAACTGGGCAAGGTGCATGAGCGCAGCGGCAACACCAGCCAGTACTCGGCTCCGTCCGATGTGCTGCGCACCGCTGACAACCGGTGGGTGTCTCTGTCGGGCAGCACCGATGCCTTGTACGCCAACAACTGCCGCACCATCGGCCGGCCCGACCTGATAGACGAGCCGCGCTACAAGACCAACAACCAGCGCGTCGAGCATGCGCGCGAACTGAACAGCATCTTTCGGGACTGGGTGGCCGGCCATACCTTCGATGAGGTGATGGCCGCGGTCGAGCAACACGAGGGCTCGATGGGGCCGGTCTACTCGATCGATCAGATCTTCGAAGATCCCCAGTTCGCGGCGCGCGAGATGATCACCGAGGTGCCCGACGACGACTTTGGCACGGTTCGCATGCAGAACGTCGTGCCACGCTTTACCAATGCCCCGGGCAAGATCAATCACTCGGCCGGCGCACTGGGCCAGGACAACGACCTTGTCTACCGGGAGTGGTTCGGCCTGTCGCAGGGCGAGTTCGACGACCTGCAGGGCAAGGGCGTGATCTGATCCCCCGCTGTCGCGTGCGGGCTTGCCCGGGCACGCATGCGACACTGTCGGTTGGCTTCTCCAACCCGTTAACTGCAAGATGTCCCTTTCCTCGGTTTCAGCTTTGCGCCCGCGCCGTGTCACGGCGATGCTTGCCATGTTCGTCGGGATGTTGTCGTTGGCCGCCTGTTCGACCGCGCCTCCAGACGGGGTCTCCGTGGTCTCGCCGTTCGACGTCGGTCGGTACGAGGGCAAGTGGTACGAGATAGCCCGCCTCGATCACCGCTTCGAGCGCGGACTCACATCTGTGTCGGCCACCTACGTCGCGCAACCCGATGGCAGCGTCAAGGTCATCAACCGCGGCTGGAGCGAACAAGACCAGGCCTGGCGTGAAAGCGTCGGCAAGGCGCTGTTCACGGGATCGGAAGACACCGGTTCGCTGAAGGTGTCGTTCTTCTGGCCCTTCTACGGCGGCTACCACGTGATCGCGCTCGACCAGCGGCGTTACCAATGGTCGATGGTCGCCGGCCCCGATCGCGACTACCTCTGGATCCTGTCGCGCAATCCCACGCTGCCCGACGAGATCCGCAACCCATTGGTCGCGAAGGCCAGATCGCTCGGTTTTCCGGTCGACGACCTGATCTGGGTCGACCAGAGCCGCGCGCTACCCTGATGGCCGGCGCCGCCCGCGTGGCCATCGTGGGCGCCGGCATCAGCGGGCTCAGCTGCGCGACCGGACTGGCCGAGGCCGGTCTGCAGGTCGAGGTTTTCGAGGCCGGCCCGGTGCCGGGGGGACGCATGGGCGGCGAGCGGGGCCAGCCGATACCGATCGATCACGGCGCCCAGTACTTCACCGTCCGCGACCCGGCGTTCCAGGCCCAGGTGGCGCAGTGGATAGCCGCCGGCCGGGTCACCGAGTGGCCGATGCGGCTTGGCGCGTTCGGTCGCGATGGCTGGCGCAGCTCCGACAGCAGCCTGAAGCGCCACATCGGCATACCCTGGATGGCGGCGCCGTCGCAGCACCTGGCAGACCGACTGGCGGTGACTTACGACCATCGGGTTGCGACGCTGCGGCACAGCGCGCGACAGTGGTTGTTGCAACGGTGTGCGGCCGATGCCGGCACCGGGCCTTTCGATGCCGTCGTGCTGGCCATGCCCGCGCCACTGGCGGCGACGCTGCTCGCCGGGCACTCACCGCTGTTGGCTGACCTGTATCGCTCGGCAAACATGCGGGCCTGCTGGGCCGCGATGCTCGAGTTCGACCAACCGCTGCCAATCCCGTTCGACGCGGCCTTCATCAATGAAGGCCCGTTGCGGTGGATTGCGAACCATGGCACCCGGCCGGGGCATCCGGTCGGCCAGCACTGGCTGCTGCATGCGGGCGCCGTATGGAGCGAGGCCAACCGCAACCTGTCCGCCGACGAGGCGATCGCCCAACTGCTCGCAGCGCTGCATCCATTGGGCCTGCCCGCCACGTGGTCACCACGGGCTGCCCGGGCGCACCTGTGGCCCTGGGCCGATTGCCAGTACCCGCTGGCAAGAGTCAGCGCCTGGGATGACGGGCAACGACTGGGCCTGTGCGGTGACTGGCTCAACGGGGGCAAGGTCGAGGGCGCATGGGTCAGCGGGCGGCATCTTGCCAGCCAGCTGCGCCAGGTGTTCACGTAGGCGCGATCGTGGGCTGCACGCCCTGACCAAGACCAGACAAAGGAACGCCCGGTTTCCCGGCGCTTCGACTGCGGCTTTGGTCCGGCCGATGGCCGGAGCTCGTCAGCTTATCGGCCGTACACCTTGCCGAACGGGACCCAACCCTTACCATCGAACTTGATCAACTGCTCGCGTTCGATCGGGTAGTAGTCATCCGGACCCGTCTTGACGTTGATGCCGGGCATCAGCATCGGCAGTTCCATGTCCAGCGAGGCGGCCTGCTTCATGATGTTCTCGCGGGTCAGCGTGTCGCCGGCCTGCTTGAGCACCTGCACCATCGTCTGCGCCGCCGAGTAACCGAACACGTTGAAGCTGTTCGTGAGGTCGCCACCCGGCTGGTACTTGTTCATCCAGCCAAGCCAGTCATCCCATTCCTTGCCTTTCTGCCACTGGGGATCGGTCGGATCCTTCAGGTAGCTGGTCGAGATGATGTCGACCGAATTCTCGAGACCGGCCGGCTTGAGCACCGCACCGACCGATTGCGACACGTTGTTCAGGTAGTGCGTCGGCTTCCAGCCGATCTCGGCCGCCTTCTTGATCGCCTGCGCGGCGAACTTGGGGGTCGTCACGTTGAAGAAGGTGTCCGCACCCGAAGACTTCATCGTCACCATCTGGCTGTCGATCGTCGGATCGGTCACCTCGTAGGACACCTCGGAGACGATCATCGACTTGGCCTTGTCGCCCAGTCCGTGCTTGAAGCCTTCGACGTAGTCCTTGCCGTAGTCATCGTTCTGGTAAAGGATCGCGATCTTGGCATTGGGATTGGTGTCCAGGATGTGCGCCGCATAGATCTTGCCTTCTGCCTGGTAGTTCGGCTGCCAGCCCATGGTCCAGGGGAACTTCTTCGGATCGCCCCACTTGGTGGCGCCGGTGGCCAGGAACAGGTGCGGCACCTTCTTGCCGTTCATGTACTTGTGGATCGCCGAGTTGGTCGGCGTGCCCAGCGTGTTGAACAACGCCAGCACTTCTTCCTGCTCGACCAGTTTGCGCGCCTGCTCGACGGTCTTGGCAGGGTTGTAGCCGTCGTCCAGCGAGATGAAGTTGATCTTGCGGCCATTCACGCCGCCTTCATCATTGATCTTCTGGAAGTAAGCGGTAATCGCTTTGCCGATCTGGCCATAGGCCGAAGCGCCACCCGAGTACGGGCTGATACCGCCCAGCTTGATCTCGGTGTCGGTAACACCGGGGCCATACTCCTTGGCCTGGGCGCTGACGCTCAGGCTGACGAGCGCCGCGCCGACCGTGACGGCCAACAGGGACTTCTGAAACGCACTTCGCATGGTTGTCTCCTCTAATGCGCTTGATGGAACTGACCAGACCGGCCACCGGCGAGTGCGGCAGGATCTGGATGACTCATTAACGTGGGCCGCGCAGTTTCGCCGACAGCTTGTTGACTATGCCGGCGATCCTTGTGGGCATCAGGTACATGAACAGAATCAAGAATACGCCAGACCGCCCAGGGCGCGGACTCGGAAATCGAGTCTGCGATGTTTGGCACGAACTGGACGAATACCGCGCCAAAGACCGCCTCAGAGCCGACGCCAGGCCGCCGACGACCACGCCGACCAGAAAGGTGATCGACGGCAGCCAACACGGAAACCGTCCTCGGCGACGAAACCGACCGCGATCCCACCGAGGGCACCGGCAATGCCCGTAAAGGCCGCCGACACGCCAAAGGTGAGCGATTTGAAGATCGGCAGGTTCACCCCCATCGCCGCGGCCGCGACCGGATGGTCGCGGATCGCGATCAGCGCCCGCCCGACACGCCCGCGCAGCAGGTTGTAGGCGATCCAAACATCAGTAACGTAACGCCCAGCGCAAAAATAGAGAAACCGGTCGTCGTTGAATTTCGCCGAACAATTCAAACGTGAACGGCGGCGACGGCTTGAACAACACAATGCCCTGCACCCCGCCCGTGTATTCCTCATCTCCCTTGAACTTGAGCATCTGCGGAGCTGCCACGGCCAGCGCAAGCGTTGCCAGGGCCAGGAAGCGCCCTTCCAGACGCAGCGCGGGAAACCCGACCAGGAAACCGAACACGAAGGTGATGATCGCGGCCACCGGCAGGTCGACCAGAACGGCAGCTCGTAGCGATCCATCATGATGGCCGCGGTATAGGCTCCGGACTGTAGCGAGAGCGCCATGGCTCCAGTTGCAGAGATCTGGCCGTTGTAACCGGTCAGGATGTTCAGGCCCATCAGCGCGATCGCATAGGCACAGACCAGCGTGAACTGAACACCACGTTCTTGACGAAGAACGGGAAGATGCACAGCACGACCAGGAAGACCAGCCAGAACAGGTATTTGATCGGTGCTGACTTGCGACCGGCATCGGCGGCATCGACCAGGGTTTGAGTGGAAGCATTCATACGCGGGTCACCACGACTTTGCCGAAGATGCTGTTGGCCGACTGGAGCAGATACCCACCAACACCAGCGCGACGGCCGCTTGAGTTCGGTGCCGATGACGTAGGCACCCAGGAGGTTTTCGGTGACACCGACGATGAAGCCACCGATCGCGGCGCCCCAGGGGTTGTCGATTCCCCAGCAACGCACCGGCAAAACCGTAGAGCAGGATGCCGGCCATCATGTTCGGGTCCAGGAACAGCCACCGGCGCGATCATCCCGGCGACCGCGCCGATCGACGCCGCCAGCTCCCCACAAGCGCGCCAGCATCCAGGACACCCGGATGCCGACCAGGCGGGCCGAATTTGGCTGAGCGCCGCGGCCCGCATCGCCAGGCCCATTGGCGTGAGCCTCAGAAAGGCGAACACCAGGCCTACGACGATCAACATCACCATCATCGAGCCGGCATCATGGGCCGAGTAGTACTCGGTCGCACATCAGGCGTCCTTGCTGAACGGCACCGGAACGACTTGATCGTGTGCTCGAAGATCCAGCCGGACACCGCGTTGAAGATGACCAACAGCCCGATGAACACGATCACGTTGTTCAGGATGGGCGCCTTTCTCGACCGGCTTGAGGATCGTGCGCTGGATGAGCACCGCACCGACGAACGAGATCGCGATCGTGATAAGAAAGCGATCCAGTACGACACCCCGGCATTGATCAACGACCAGGCGATGAAGGTGCTGAACGTGGCCATCTCACCCGGGCAAAATTGATGTGATGGGTCGACTGGTGATCATGATCGAAGCGCCAGGGCGATCGAGTCGTAGATCGCCCTCGCCGAGAGCCCTGCCATCACCTGTTGAATGAGTGCTTCCATGCCTGTTGTCGTCCTCGTCGTTACTGCCTCAGCAGCAACCGGAATCGGTTCGAATAGGGCGTTGGATGTCGCGGCAGCGCCAGACACCCAGGCAGGCCTTGCGCACCGACGGGTCCGACTTGATCGACTCGCTTGATCCGGAAATGACCACCCTTGCCGGTTTCCAGGTAGGTAGCTCGTGCGCCAGGTCGAGTCAGCGCCGTTCTGCCTGCGATGAGCAGCATGCCTGCCTACCTTGTCCTCGGTATTGATCCGCTTCATGATCTCGAAGATCCGCGCACGATCATGGTGCCAGGCCGAACGAGGGCCCACGAGCAGCAGCAAAGCGTGGGCCTGAGCATCGCGTTCGCCCGCCAGATGGCCAGCATCTGCTGCTCTCCGCCGGACAACGTGCCCGCCTTCGCCGTTGCGCCGCTCCCTGCCGGGGAAAGCGCGCAAGACATCTGGTCGACGTCGCGGTGCACCTGGGCCTTGTCCTTGCGGGTGTAGGCGCCGCTTGGAGGTTCTCCTCGACCGAGATCGCGGTGAACGTGCCGCGGCCATCGGGCACGTGGGCGACGCCCATCCGGACGATGTCCTCGGTCGACGCTGTTATCGACCATCTGCCGACCCTCGATCTCGATGCTGCCCTCGGTGCGCACGGTCTGGCAAAGCGAACGCAAAAGTCGTGGTCTTGCCGGCGCCGTTGGCCCCCAGGATCGCGGTGATCCGCCCCCGTTCGGAGTGGAGAAGTCGATCCCGAACAAGGCCTGGGTCGAGCCGTAAAAGGCCTTCCAGGCCCCTGACCTCGAGCAACTTGCTCATGCTTCGGCCTCCGCTGGTGTGCCCGCTCAGATAGGCTTCGATCATGGCCGGAGGCGCTCGATCTGTCGGGGTGCCTCCCGCTGACCCGGCGCCGAAGTTGAGCACGACGATATGGTCGACACCTCCATGACCAGGCTCATGTGGTGCTCGCATCAGCAGCACGGTCACCTTGAGTTCATCGCGGATTCGGCCGATATTCACCGGACAGGTCCGACAGCTCTTCGTGGAATTCAGCCGGCCGCCGGCTCGTCCAGCAACAACAGGCGCGGATCGGCCGCCATCGCGCGCGCCAGTTCGACCCGCTTTTGCAGGCCGAACGGCAGATCGCCGACCGGTCTATCGGCGACGTTGCCCAGTTCCATCATGTCGATCAGGCGATCGGCCTTGGCCATCAGACGCTTTTCTTCGTTGCCGACCGAGGGCAGCCAGAGCGCGTCGGCGGCGAACCTGGCGCCGGAGCGGCAATGTCCGCCGACCATGATGTTCTTGCGAACACTGAGGCTGCGGAACATCGCGAGGTTCTGGAAGGTGCGCCCGATGCCCATTGCCGCCATGTTGTGCACGGGCACGCCAGCGATCGACTGACCATCGAACAGAATGTCGCCGGACTCGTAGGCGGTATACAGACGGCTGAGGCAGTTGAACAAAGTGGTCTTGCCGGCACCGTTCGGACCGATCAGTCCGCAGACGCCGCCCTCCGGGACATCGAAACTGACCTTGTCCAGCGCCACGATGCCGCTGAACCGACGGTCACCTCTTTTGACGTCAGCAGGGGTCTGGAGCTCAACTGGTTTGCCTCCGGATGAAGCCACTTCTGGCGGGGGCCTTCAAATTGACTTCGCGTCGGGTCGCGGATAACGACCCGGTGACCGTATTTTTTCTAGTGTAGCCTAAACTATTGGCTGGTTGGCAACCGGCTGCCCATGACACAATCGAGCCATGCTGATCACGACAGACGACTTTCTTCCGGATCGCCAGGTGGCGCTGGACGACGACATCATCGTACACGCGTTCATCGGCGATTCCCTGGTGCTTGCCGCCGACCGACCGGCGCCACTGCCCTGGCGCTTTTTCCGGGAGGCCGGTTTCGTGCCGCAGCGGGTGCATGGGCTTGGCCGGCTCGGCCAACAGGCCCACGTTGCGGTGTCTCTTTCCGTGTCGGTCCGTTCCGACCTGCCGGCCGGCTTCATCGCCCGCGGATTGCGCCAGTGGTTCGGGATCATCGACGAGCGCATGCTCGGGATTGCGATGCGAGCGGTGCAGATCCTCGAATTCGATCGCACGAACCAGTTCTGCGGCGGATGCGGGGCGCCGACCGTCGCGCTCGATCACGAGCGCGCGCGCACCTGCAACGCCTGTCGGCTGACCGTCTACCCGCGAATCTCGCCGGCGATGATGGTCCTGATCCGCGACGGCCGCCGCCTGCTGCTGGGGCGGGGTGTGAATTTTCCACCCGGTCGCTACAGCGCGCTGGCCGGTTTTCTCGAAGCGGGCGAGACCATCGAGCAGGCCATCCACCGCGAGGTGGCCGAAGAGGTCAGCGTGCGGGTCAAAAACCTGCGCTACTTTGCCAGCCAGAGCTGGCCTTTCCCCAACTCGCTGATGATCGCCTTCACCGCCGACTATGCCGAGGGGGACGTGCGGGCCGACCCCGCCGAATTGGCCGATGCGCGGTTTTTCGATGTCGAGGATCTCCCGCAGCTGCCGCCGGACCTGAGCATCGCCCGCTTGCTGATCGACAGCGTGATCACCGACATCCACGAAGGCCGCTGACCCTGCCGGTTTCGATACAACCGGAAACCCGCGCCGCAACAGCCTCGCGTTACCATTGGCACCATGAGCCAACACAAACTCTTATTCCGAACCGGCAAGCCTGTCGGCCGCTTTCACGGCCGGTCCGCCAACCCTGGTGATAGCCCTCGTCGCCGTTTGCTTGGCCTGGGACTGGCCACTCTGTTGCTTGCAGCCTGCGCCACCGACCAGGGATTCACGTCGGGTCGGCTGGCCCGGGTGACGCCAGCCGATTTCACTGCCTACAGCGCCGACCAGATCGCCGTGGGGATAGACATGGATTCGCGGGTACCGGCGTCTCTGAACCGCGGACCGGAACTGGT
>JAWKYE010000053.1:0-20999 GCA_041396665.1 Burkholderiaceae bacterium | reverse complement strand
CGAAGTAGGTCAGGTAGTGGCCATTGAAGACCACGCCCTGCATGTCACTCTCGGCCCAGCGGACCCTGAGGCGATGGCGGAAACGAAAGGTGATGTCGTCCAAGGGAGCACCTGCGATCGATGGCGGATAAAGGACGATTGTAGAAGGTCAGACCAGCCAGGGCATGAAGGCGGTGGCCAGGCTGAGCACGAAAAAGAAGCCGGCCATGTCGGTGATCGTGGTCAGCAACGGACCGCTGGCCACGGCCGGGTCCTGGTTGAGGCGCTTGAGCAACAATGGAACGACGCCGCCGATAGACACCGCGAGCACGGTATTGAGGGCAAGTGCGATGCCGATCACCAGCCCCAGCGCCGGATTGCCCTTCCAGACCCAGGCGACCAGGCCGATCAGCACCCCCAGCATCAGGCCGTTGAGGATGCCCACGGTCACTTCCTTGGACCAGACCCGCAACGCATCGGCCGGGCGGATCAGGCCCAACGCAAGCTCGCGCAGCGACACCGCCACCGACTGGTTGCCCGAACAACCGCTCATGTCCGACACCATGGGCAGGAACACGGCGATCGCGATCACCGCGGTCAACGTGCTTTCGTAGGCCGAGATCACGCTGGCCGCAATGATGTTCAGGCCGATGTTCGCCGACAGCCAGGCCAGCCGTCGCCGTGACCGAATCAGCGTGGGCATCGAGCGCAACTCGTCGCCCACGACCCCCTGGCGTTTGTAGCTTTCGGACTCGGCCCGATGCAGCGCCGCTTCGTCGACCGAGTGCCGGGTGACGACGCCGGCAATGCGCTGATCCTCCAGCACGACGGGCAGGCTGAGCAACTCGTGCTCCTCGAAGATGTCCTGCAGATCGAACAGGTCCATGCCCACCGGCACCGTTATCGGCGGCTTCATCACCGCGCCCAGGCGGTCGCCCCGCCTGGCGGTCAGCAACGTGCGCAGTGATGCGTAGCCGATCACCCGCTCATCCTCGTCGACCACGTAGGGTGTCTGGCCACGATAGCGCTCGAACTCCTCGTCGCTCGAGGCCAGCCGCTGCAGCACCATGCCGACCGTGTCCTCGGGCCGGAACGTCAGTGCGTCGACCCCATCCAGGCCCCCGGCCGAGTCGGCCTCGTACGAGACCAGCCGGCGCAGCACGTTGGCGGCGCCAAAAGCAGCCAGCAGTGCATCGGCGCTCTCGGATTCGAGCTCGCGCATCAGGTCGGCCTGCACATCGCTGTCGAGCTGATCGATGATGCTGGCCGCCCGGTCGATGTCCAATCGCTCGACGAAGTCGGCCGCATACTGCGCCGGCAGCTCCTCCATCCACTCGGCCACCATCTCGATCGACGAGTTGTTCAGGATCTGCTCGCTGTCGCCGGTATCCAGTTGCAGCAGCGTTCGGGTGCTGTCCACCAACGGCATCTGCTCGAGGCGCTCGCTCGCCTCGTCCAACTGCCCTTCCGAAATCAGGTCACTGATCTGCTCCCAGGCATCGTCCGGGACCGCGGTGGGCGCCTCAGCGGCCAGGGGGGCCTCTTCGGCCGGCACGGAGTCTTGCCGATCACTTCGCACGGCGGCCGGTCCTGTCCTGTCGCTCATCTGTCCTCCTGGATGAAAAACGCCCGGCAATGCCGGGCGCCTGGGGAGCCCGCCTGGGTCGGCGGGGCCGCATCGACTGCTGGGGGCCCGGGATCGACGGGCAGTCCGTCGCGGGCAACCGATCATTTCAGACGATACCTTACCCCCATGAAGAATGCCGTATCGACACCGTTCGGATTGCCCAGTGTCTCATCGCCGCTATAGTCAGCGACCGAGAGCGTCGCCGACAAGTCAAGCGCATTGGCCAGCTCGTAGTAGAACGTCGAGGATACGGTGTTGACGGTGGCATTGGTGCTGGTCGGGCCGTTCTTCGAGTAATCGAAGATCCAGCTGTTCTCCCAGTCGATCCGCGAGTCGATCTCGTGGGTCAGTGACATCACGTTGCGCAGCTTGTACGAGCTGTCGTCATCGTTCAGGATCGTCGTGAGCCGCGCATCGTTCGAGAACTGGGTCCGGTTGCTCAGTGCCCGGTGGTATTCGGCACCGGCTTCCAGTGCCGGGTCGGAGCCACTGTCTCCGTCGAATGACCGAAACACATAGCCCAGGCCTGCGCGAACCTTCCAGCCGGTCTTGCGGGTCGAGATGCGTTCATTGCGCAGGATGTCAGCCATCTTGAGCACGTCGGCAGCCCGCAGTTTCTGCGGCGCCGCGCCCGAGGCGGCGATCGCATCGGCAATGTCCTGGACCCATTTCTCGATGTAGTCATCGGCGCCGTACTTGCTGCGGTACTCGGCCTCGCGCTCGACGATCTCGGCCACTGTCTGGTGGGTGGCCAGGTCCGCGGGTCCGGTCAGCTGGCCGCGCTCGCCCAACTCCTGCAGCAGCCGCAGCGCCTTGGCCATCGGCGTCACGTTGGTCACGCGGCCATAACCGGCACCCACGGTTCCCAGCACCTGGCGGTTGTCGTAAGCACTACTGGCATCCAGCGACAGGCTGCCATACCAGAAGGCATTGTTCACGGCCGGGTTGAAATAGGTATCGACGGTGATGCCGGCGCCGGCGGTATAGCTGTCCTGGGTGCTTGCCCCTGCCGTTCCGGCACGGTTGACCGATCCGTCGACGCCTCCCTGGAAGCGGATGTCGCGATCGGGCGAACTGAGCACCCTGTCATAGTCCAGGCTCAGGTTCAGGTCATAGCCGGTCTGCTCGTCGGCCCGGCGGTTATAGACATTGAGGTCTCCGTAGATGTACGAGTCCTCGTAAGCACTGCTGGCGCCCTTGTAGTCGGTGATCGACACGCCTTGGGCATGCACGGCGCCGGCCGACAACGCGGCCAGGGAAAGAATCGTGGCAGGAATCGTCTTGTTCTGTTTTGTCATGGGTCACTCACTGGGAAGGTTGGCAAGCCCGTGATCGATGACGGCCGGCCGGGAACACGCACGAGCCTGCGCGCTCCGACCCGGCCATCGATCCGGGGCGATGCCCCTGCCACAGCAAGAGTGGTGCCTGTCCGCCGGCGCCCCCCAGGCCGGCGGCCCCCGGTCAGCGCCCGGCGTTGGGCGCGACGTCTTTTCTCAGGCTGAACGGATCGGTCGGATTGCGCTTGTTGGCCACGTCGTCCGTGCGCAGCCGGACCGATTCCATGATCCTTTCGTGGGTGATGATGTAGAACTGGTCGCGCTCGATCGCGGCGAACGTCGTCGCAGCCACCTCGGCGGCCGATATCCGCCCCGAACTGACCGCCTTGCGGTTCAGTTGCGCCGCCTGGTTCATCGATTCGGTGGGCGGTGTGTCCTGGCCAAGCGCTGGCGGCCGGTTGCGTTCGGAATCGGCGATGCCGGTGGGCACGAACGCCGGGCACAGCACGCTGACCCCGACCGGCGATCCGACCAGGCGAAGGTCGTGAAAGAGCGTCTCGGACAATGCCACCACCGCGTGCTTACTGACGTTGTAGACCCCCATGTTGGGCGCCGACAAAAGGCCGGCCACCGATGCCGTGTTGACGATATGCGCGGCTTGCCCGCGCCCGACCATCGCCGGCACGAATGCCCGGACACCGTGGATCACCCCCCACAGGTTGACCCTCAGCACCCATTCCCAGTCCTTGATCCCATTCTCCCAGATCAGTCCGCCGGCAGCGACGCCGGCATTGTTGAACAACAGATCGGGCACGCCGAACCGATCGACGCAGGCATTGCGCAGCGCGTCCATCGCCGCGCCGTCGCCGACATCGGTGGGCACCGCGATCGCATCGGCGCCCAGCGCGACGACCATCGACATCGTCTGCTCGAGCGCATCGGGCTGGATGTCTGCCAGAACCAGGCGCATGCCGCGACGCGCGCCCAGCAGCGCGAATTCACGCCCGAAGCCGCTGCCCGCGCCGGTGATCACGGCGACCTTGTCCTGAAAGGTATCGAGCATGTCAGTTCTCGTAGCCGGGATTCTCGCGATCAAGCTTGCGCCGCAACGCGGGCCAGGCCAGCGACGGCCCGGCACTGCCGGATACCGCCTGCACCGCCTGCTTGACGCCCGCCAACACCTCGTCGCTGACCGTGGTGAGCTTGCTGCCTCCGGCCATCGCCATCACCTGGGCCTCGCACGAGCGCTGCAGCGTGTACATGTACTGGAAGGCCTCGGCGACACTGCGCCCGACCGTGAGCAGTCCGTGATTGCGCAGGATCAGGCAGTTGCAACTCCCCAGGTCACGCTGCAGCCGCGGCTTCTCGTCGTCGCGTACCGCGATGCCTTCGTAGTCATGGTAGGCCAGCGACTGCAGCGACGCTGGCCTGCTGCGATATCGGCAGCAGGCCGTGCGCTGCCGCCACCGCGACACCGGCAGGCGTATGCGTGTGCAGCACGCAGCCGGCATTTTCTCGGGCCGCGTGGATCGCGCTGTGGATAACGAAACCAGCCTTGTTGACCGGATAATCGGTCTCGATCACGGCGCGGCACTGGTCGTCGACTGATCAGGCTGGAGGCGGTGATTTCTTCGAACATCATCCCGTACGGATTGATCAGAAAGTGATGCTCGGGCCCGGCACCCGCGCCGAGATATGGGTGAAGATCAGGTCGTCCCAACCGTACAGGGCGACCAGTCGATAGGCGGCGGCCAGATCGAGGCGCACGGCCCACTCGGCTTCGCTGACCTGGGATTTGACGTTTCTCTGGGGGGCATTCATCGCTGCGCTCCTGCCTTGGATTGATAGGGGGCCGGTTTCAGACCAGTTTGACCAGTTGCTTGCCGACGTTGCGGCCCTTGAGCAGGCCCATGAAGGCTTCGGGCGCGCTCGCCAGGCCCTTTGCAACGGTTTCGCGGTATTTCATCCCGCTGCCGGCCGCCTCGCCCAGTTCGGCCAGCGCCTGCGGCCAGAATCCGTATGCTCGGACACGATGAATCCCTGCACCAGCAGACGGTTGATCAGGATGGAGCGAAAGTTCTCGATCGGGATCGCCTGGCCATCGTAGCCGGAGATCAGGCCGCAAACCGCGATGCGCCCGAACGCGTTCATGCGGCTGAGCACGGCGTCCAGTACCTGGCCGCCGACATTCTCGAAATAGCCGTCGATACCGTCGGGGGTGGCCGCCTCGAGGTCGGCGAGCAGATTGCCAGCCTTGTAGTCGACGCAGGCATCGGATCCGAACTCATCGGTGACGATGCCGCATGACTGCGCCGCCGGCAGCCCCGACCACGCGGCAGCCGCGCCTTGGCCAACTGGCCGACGGTGGCGCCGCCCCGCTGGCGGCCGACACCACGATGGTCTGGCCTTCGTCGGGCTGGATGATCTGCGTCAGGCCATACCAGGCGGTGACACCGGGCATGCCGACCACGCCCAGGTAGGCCGACAACGGCACCCGCGTGGTATCCACCTTGCGCATGTCCTTGCCGTTAGAGACCCCGTATTCCTGCCAGCCGAACAGGCGCGACCTTGTCGCCGACGGCGGAACGCCGGGTTGTTCGACGCGATCACCTCGCCGACCGTACCCCCATCACGTCGTTGAGCTTTTGCGGCACCGCGTAGGATTTGGCGTCGTCATGCGCCCGCGCATGTAGGGATCGAGCGACATGAAATGGTTGCGAACCAGCACCTCGTCCGGGCCGGGCGCCGTGACCGGCTGCTCGCCAAGCGCAAAGTTGGCCGGGCTCACGGCACCGTCGGGCCGGCTTGCCAGCCGGATCTGGTGATTGCGTAGGCTCTTGTAGTCGATGCTCATGTCTTCTCCCTGGCCATTGGCTGGCCTGCGCGTCGGCCGGTTGGCCGCAGCGCTTCTTCATGTACTTGAACGTGCCCGACGCGCGCGCGAACACCGCGTCGTCATCGCCGATGACCTGGGCTTCGCAAAAGGCCATCGAGCCGGTGCGATGCACGCACACGCCGCGCGAGCGGATCCGGCGGGACCGCGCCGGTTGCAGGAAAGTGGTCTTCATCTCGATCGTGATCAGGCCGCGCGAGTCGTCATCGTCGTCGCGGGCATCGGCCCGCGCCGCCATCGCCATGCCGATATCCGGCATCGTCATCACGACACCGCCGTGCGCCATCTGAAATGAATTCTGGTGCCAGTCCTGCGGCTCGAGCAGGATCGTCGCGCGTTTGTCACCAAACTCGGCCAGGCGCAGGCCATCGCCCGGATAAACGGGATATCGACCGGGAACTGCGCGTACGGGTCACCGACGATTTCGTGGGTGCGTATCCAGCCGGCCCGGGTCATCCGGCTGGTTGGATTCAAGACGGCACTGACGCCTCCATCGACAGCCAGGATCTGCCTGTGATGTGTTTCGGCATCGGAACAAGAGCAGGCTCGCCCCCTTCTAGATCGTCCTGATCGCCCAACCGGTGCAACGGCGTTATCGCCAGGATGTCATCGGCGAAATCCGCCAGCGCGCCCGGGTCATCCGCGAAGGGAAGAACCCCGGCGCCAGCACATTGACGGTGATGCCGTACTGACCCCACTCGCCGGCCAGCGCCCGGGTGAGTTGATCAAGCCCGCCTTGGTGGCATTGTAGGCGAGCGTCTGGTTCGTGCCCGGCGGATTGCCGCGCAACCCGGCGATCGAGGCAATGTTCAGGATGCGCCCGTAGCGGCGCGGGATCGCTCGCGGCGCCGATCTTCTGGCAGAGCACGAACACCCCGGTCATGTTGACGTTGACGAGTTTCTGCCAGGCCTCGAGCGGGTGCGTGGCTGCCGGGGCCGCCCAGGTGGCGCCGGCGTTGTTGACCAGCACGTCGACATGGCCCAGACCTCGAGTGCCTGGTCGGCGAAGGCCGCCACCGAGTCGGGCCGGCTCATGTCCACGATGAGCGCCTGCGCATCGATGCCCAGCCCTTGCAGGTGACTCACCGCCTGCGCCAATTCGTCGGCCTTGCGGGCCGAGAGCAGGATCCGCGCACCGGCGCTGCCCAGCGCCTCGGCCATCTGCAGGCCCAGGCCGCGCGAGCCACCGGTGATGATCGCCTGGCGGCCCGCCAGGCTGAACAGTCGACCAGCCGTCATACGATCTCGAACAGGCCGGCCGCGCCATGCCGCCGCCGATACACATGGTGACCACCGCCCACTTCGCGCCCCGCCGCTTGCCCTCGATCAGCGCGTGTCCGGTCAGGCGCTGGCCGCTGACGCCGTACGGATGGCCGACGGCGATCGCGCCACCGCTGACATTGAGTTTGTCATTGGGGATGCCCAGTTTGTCCCGGCGAGTAGATGACCTGCACCGCGAAGGCCTCGTTCAGTTCCCAGATGTCGATGTCGCTACCTTCATGCCTGTCCGCGCGAGCAGCTTGGGCCGGCAAGGCCAGGGCCTATCCCCATTTCGTCGGGTTCGCATCCGGCCACGGCGAAGCCGCGAAAGTAGCCCAGTGGCTTGAGCCCGCGCTTCGGCCATCCTGGCCTCCATGACCACGCAGGCACCGGCACCGTCCGAGAAGCTGGCATTGCCCGCCGAGATCACACCGCCGGGCAGCGCCGGGCGGATCGGGAAGCCTTCGAGGTCGTGTCGGCGCGCCGCCCCCTCGTCGTCGGCCAGGGTCACCTCGCGGGTGCCAGTTGCTGCGAACGCGGGTCCGCGAAGGCCATGCGCACGGTGATGGGCACGATCTCGTCGCGAAACCGGCCGGCCTCGGCAGCCGCCACCGCACGTTGCTGGCTCTGCACGCCGTACTCGTCCTGGCGCTCGCGCGAGATGTCACGCTGGCGACCATCTCGGCGGTCTGCAGCATCGACCAGTAGACCTCGGGTTTGCTCTGGCGCAGGAACTTGTCCTGGATCATGTGCCGGTTGGCCTCGTTTTGCACGCACGAGATCGATTCGACCCCGCCGCCGACGAAGACATCGCCCTCGTTGGCGATGATGCGTTGCGCGGCCAGCGCGATCGCCTGCAGCCCCGACGAGCAAAAACGGTTGACGGTCACGCCGCTGGTGGTCACCGGGCAGCCGGCGGCCAGCGCGATCTGGCGGGCGATGTTCGAGCCGGTCGCCCCTTCCGGGGTGGCGCAACCCATGATCACGTCATCGACCTCGCCGGCGTCGATCCCGGCGCGCTCGATCGCGGCCTTGACGACATGGCCCCCCATCGTCGCGCCGTGGGTCATGTTGAGGGCGCCGCGCCAGCTCTTGGCGAGGCCGGTGCGGGCGGTTGAGCAAATGACGGCTTCACGCATGATGTTGTCCTTCCTGCCAACCGTTGAATGACTGGCCGGCGGCGGCCAGCTTAGCGAGCAGCGGCGCCGGGGTCCAGAACCGGGATCCCCAGCGGATTGCGCGCGTACTCGGCCATCCGGTTGACGACGTTGCAGCCCGTATTGGTCGGCGTAGAGCATCGGGCCTCCGCGGTGCAAAGCCGTAGCCGGTCAGGTAGATGAGGTCGATGTCCGAGGCGCGCAGCGCGATCCCTCGTCGAATCCTGGCGCCCTCGTTGGCCAGCGCGAACACCAGCCTGTGCACGATCTCGTCATCGGTGAACTGCGCGGCGTGATCCCGATGTCCTTGCGATGCTTGTCGATGATCGCGTCCACCGCCGGGTCGGGCATTGCTGCGGCTGCCCTTTTTCATGGTAACAGCCCTCACCGGTCTTCTGGCCGACCCGGCCTCGCACAACCGATCGGACACCGCCGAGTAGGTGACCTCGGGCTTTTCGACATGGCGGCGCTTGCGGATGTACCAGCCGACATCATTACCAGCCAGGTCGCCCATCCGGAACGGGCCCATCGCAAAGCCGAATTTCTCGGCAGCGCGGTCGATCTGGGCGGGGCTGGCGCCCTCGTCGATCATGAAGGTCGCCTGGCGCGAGTACTGCTCGATCATCCGGTTGCCGATGAAGCCATCGCAGACGCCGGACACGACGGCGGTCTTGCGGATCTTCTTGGCCAGCGACATCGTCGTCGCCAGCACATCCTTGGCGGTCTTGCCGCCGCGCACGACCTCGAGCAGCTTCATCACGTTGGCCGGCGAAAGAAGTGCGTGCCGATCGTCCTGCGGGCGCTCGGTGAAGGCCGCGATCTGGTCGACGTCCAGCGTCGAGGTGTTGGTGGCCAGGATGGCCCCCTTCTTCATGTACTTGTCCAGCGTCACAGAACACGACCTTCTTGACGTCCATGTCCTCGAACACCGCCTCGATGACCATGTCGTCATCCTTGATCGCATCGTAGGTGAGCGTCGGCGTGATCAGGCTCATCCGCTTCTCGACGTCTTCGGCGCTCAGCCGGCCCTTCCTGGCCGAGTTCTCGTAGTTCTTGCGGATCGTGGCCACGCCCTTGTCCAGCGCCGCCTGTTCGCGCTCGAGCAGGTGCACGGCGAGCCCGGCATTGGCAAAATTCATCGCGATGCCACCCCATCGTCCCGGCACCTATCACCGCAACGGTCTTGACCGTGCGCTGTGGCGTGTCGGCCGGCACGTCGGGGATCTTGGTGGCCGCCCGTTCGGCGAAGAACGCGTGGCGCAGCGCCCGCGATTCAGGGTACTGACCAATTCGATGAACTGGGCGCGCTCGAAGGCCAGGCCCTGGTCGAAGGGCATCAGCACGGCCGCACGCACCGCGGCGACACAGCGCGCCGGGGCCGGAAACTGCGGCGCCATCGTCTTGACCGTGTTCTCGGCGTACTGCAGGAAGGCCTCGGCATCACCGTAGTCGATCTTCATCGCGGATCAGCGGCGGCTTGGCGCCATCGGCGATCACCTTGCGCGCGAACGCCAGCGCGCCGTCGGTGAGATCACCGTCGACCAGTTGGTCGAACAGGCCCGTGCCTTCGAATTTCTCGGCGGGCACCGGCGCGCCGGAGACGATCATGTTGAGCGCCGTCTCGAGCGGCACGACCCGTGGCAGGCGCTGTGTGCCACCGGCGCCTGGCAGCAGCCCCAGCTTGACCTCGGGCAGCGCGATCTGCGCGCCCTGGCACTGACCCGGTAATGGCAGCCGAGCGCCAGTTCCAGGCCGCCACCATCGCCACCGAGTGTACGGCGGCGACCACCGGCTGGCCGATCGCTCGATCTCGGCGATCACGGTGCCCAGGTTGGGTTGCGCCAGCGCCTTGGGGGTGCCGAACTCACGGATGTCGGCACCGCCCGAAATGCCTTGCCGGTCCCGGTGATGATGATGGCCTTGACCGACGACTCGGCATTGGCCCGCTGCAGGCCGTCGACGATACCGACCCGCAGCTCGTGCCCCAGTCCGTTGACCGGGGGGTTGTCCATCGTGATCACGGCGATGTCGCCGTGCTGGGTGTATCTCGCCTGGCTCATGGGGGGGCTTCCTGTCGAAGATTGGGAGAATGCGGGCAGGCCGCTCAGGCCTGGTCGGCGGTGGGCAGCCGGTAGTCCTTGAAATGCTCACGCAGCCGGGTCTTGAGGATCTTGCCGGTGGCCCCGAGCGGAATTTCGTCGACGAACTGCACGTCGTCGGGGGTCCACCATTTGGCGATCTTGCCGTCGAAGAAGGCCAGCAGTTCGTCCAGGTCACGGTTTCGCCCGGCTTGCACGACGATCAGCAACGGGCGCTCATCCCACTCGGATGGGCGACGCCGATCACCCGCGGCATTGGCCACCGCCGGGTGCGCAATGGCCAGGTTCTCCAGGTCGATCAGGCAGATCCATTCGCCACCGGACTTGATGACGTCTTTTGCTGCGGTCGGTGATCTGCATGTAGCCGTCGGCATCGATCGTGGCCACATCGCCGGTCGGGAACCAGCCATCGCCGTTCTCGTCGTAGGTCAACGGATCACCCCATCGCCACGGAAATATTCGCGGATGACCCACGGCCCCCTGACCAGCAGGTTGCCGTAGGTCTTGCCATCCCAGGGGAGTTCCTTGTCCTGATCGTCGACGATCTTCATGTCGATCCCGTAGATCACGTGTCCCTGCTTGGCGAAGATGCGGTTCTGGGTGGCCTCGTCGGCCCCCTGGTGCTTCAGTTGCAGCTTGCTCAGCGTGCCCAGCGGCGACAACTCGGTCATGCCCCAGGCATGGATCACCTCCACCCCCAGGTCGCGGAAATGCTTGATCATCGCCGGCGGGCAGGCCGACCCGCCGATCACCGTGCGTTTGAGCGTATTGAAGCGCAGCTTGTTGCTCTGCAGGTGGGCGAGCAGGCCCAGCCAGACGGTCGGCACCCCCGCCGAGTAGGTCACGCCCTCGCCCTCGAACAACTCGTAGATCGACTGGCCGTCGAGCCGGGGCCCGGGGAACACCAGCTTGGCGCCGACCATCGGCGCGACATAGGGCAGGCCCCAGGCATTGACATGGAACATCGGCACGACCGGCAGGATCACGTCGCGGGCCGATGCCCCCATGGCATCGGGCAGCGCCGCCGCGTAGGCGTGCAACACCGTCGAGCGGTGCGAGTAGAGCGCGCCCTTCGGGTTGCCGGTGGTGCCCGACGTGTAGCAGAGGGCCACTGCCGAATGCTCGTCCATCGTCGGCCAGGCAAAGGTCGTATCGCCCGAAGAAAGCAGTTGCTCGTAGTTGGTCAGACCGGGGATCTTGTCGGTCACCGGCTGCTTGTCGGCATCGACCATGGCGATCCACTGCTCGATCGTCGGGCACTTGTCGGCAATTGCCTCGATGATGGGCAGGAACGTGATGTCGAAGAACATCTGTTTGTCCTGCGCGTGATTGATGATCCAGGCGATCTGCTCCGGATGCAGGCGCGGGTTGATCGTGTGGATCACCGCGCCCATGCCCCCGACCGAGTAATAGGCCTCCATGTGGCGGTAGCTGTTCCAGGCCAGCGTGGCGACCCGGTCGCCGGTTCCGACACCGGCCTTGGCGAGCGCACTGGCCAACTGACGGCTGCGCGCTTCGATCCGCTTGTAGTCGGTCCGGTGGATGTCCCCTTCGATCCGGCGCGACACGACCTCGGTGTCGCCATGGTGACGTGCCGCATGGGTAATGATCGACGAGATCAACAGGGGCATGTCCATCATCAAACCGTTCATTCGTGTCTCCGTGTAGCAACTGATTGCAAGGCTTGTTAACAAGGCTTGATGACGAGCCTCGATAACACGTCTTGACCGCGGGTCTGCCCGTCGTGTGGCAGAGCGCAAGGCAACGTCTTCAACATTCTATCGTGTCGCCCGGCGCCGGGCCGCGGCCCGGCCTCGGGGATGGCGCGATGCGAATCGGCGTCCGGCAAGGCCGGTGGGTGGGCCGCCACAGGGCCGATGGCCCGGCAATCCGGGGGGAAATCGGCGCGCCGGCATCGGCCGCATCGGCAGCGACAAACGCGGCAAGCCAACGCCAAAAGGCCGACCCGCGGTACAGGTCGGCCAATCGTCGATTGCCGCGGTGCCGGGAGGGATCCGGCCTGGGGTCAGCGCCGAGGTGTCAGCGGTCGAATCAGCGGTTGTTCTTGGTAGGCTTGACTTTCTCGAGCATCTTGAACGTGGTGCGGGTCGAGTCCTTGAACAGGCGCTTCAGGGACTTGGGGAGGCACTTGCGCTCAAGGGTATTGCGACGAACGCGGGTTCTTTCGGCCATGCTGGATGCTCCAAGGCATAATTCAACCCTCGATTATATACATACGGCTGCGCCTGCTGATGAAACTGCTGTTCGATCTCTTCCCCGTGCTGCTGTTTTTCGCCGCATTCAAGCTTTACGACATCTATGTCGCGACCGGCGTGGCCATCGCGGCCAGCGTGCTGCAGATCGTCTGGCTGCTGATGCGCAAGCGCAAGGTCGAGGCGATGCAGTGGCTGTCGCTCGGGATCATCGTCCTGTTCGGCGGGATGACGCTCGTTTTCCACAACGAGACCTTCATCAAGTGGAAGCCCACGGTGCTCTATCTGGCATTTGCCGGTGGCCTGTTCCTGGCCAAGTGGTTACGGGGCAAGAACCTGATCGCGTCGCTGATGGGCAAGCAACTGACGCTCCCGCAGGTCCGCTGGGACCAGCTCAACATCGCCTGGATGACCTTCTTCGGCCTGATGGCCGGCCTGAACCTGCTGATCGCCTACAACTTCTCGACCGAACTCTGGGTGCAGTTCAAGGTGTTTGGCACGCTCGCACTGACCCTGTTGTTCGTGCTCGCCCAGGGACTCTGGATGTCCCGGTATATGGAAGAGCCGGTCGAGGAGTCAGCCAAGTGAGCAAACCCGGCGTTCAGGAACTCACCGAGCGCCTGCAGGCGGCGTTTCCCGGCGACCTGGTGCAGGTCCGGGACGACAGCCATCTGCATGCCGGGCATGTCGGTGCAGCCGGTGGTGGCGGGCATTTCCAGGTCATCATCCGGTCGGCCCGCTTCGCCGGATTGAGCCCGATACGGCGCCATAGGCTCGTGTATGATGCCGTCCACGACTGGATGCCCGAGCGCATCCACGCACTGTCGATCGACGCGCGCCTCCTCCAACCAAGAAGGAACCCCATGATGCCCACGCCTCTCGCGCGCGCCTCCCGCGCCGTCAAATCCGCCTGCCTGCCCACCCGGGCCACCTCCGCCCGGTGGCTGGCCGTCGCCGTATTCGGCGCCGGGATCAGCGTTGGCGGCCTCGCCCTGGCCCAGAACGCCGCCGTCATCAACGGCAAGCCAATCCCGTCATCGCGTCTCGAGTCGTTCGTCAAGGCGATGGTCGCCCAGGGCCGGCCCGACACACCCGAATTGCGCCAGGCCGTGCGCGAGGAACTGATCGCCCGCGAGTTGTTCGTGATCGAAGCCGAAAAGCGCAAACTGGGCGCCGATGCCGATGTCGATGCGCAATTGGTCCGTGCCCGCCAGGACATCCTGATCGGCGCCCTGATCCGCGACGTGCTGGCCGCCAGCCCGGTGACCGACGAGGAGGTCGCCAAGGAGTACGAGAAGCTGGCCAAGGAGCAAACCGGGGCCAAGGAGTACAAGGCGCGCCATATCCTGGTGGAAACCGAGGACCAGGCCAAGGACATCATTGCCAAGCTGGGCAAGGGTGAGGCGTTCGCCGACCTGGCCAAGGACTCGAAAGACCCGGGCTCGGCCGCCCGCGGCGGCGACCTCGACTGGAACAGCCCCGAGACCTTCGTGCCGCCTTTCTCGCAGGCGATGGTCGCGCTCAAGAAGGGCAAGTTCACGATGGAGCCGGTCAAGACCCAGTTCGGGTTTCACGTGATCCAGCTCGACGACACCCGCGAGGCCCAGCCACCGTCACTCGAGTCGGTCCAGCCGCAGTTGCGCAAGCAACTCGAACGCCAGCGCGTGATCGATCTGCAAAAGTCGCTGCGCGACAAGGCCAAGGTCGAGTAGACCACTGGGCGGGACGCCGGCACGACGCTCAGCCATCGGCACCGTTGTCTTGGGCGGTGCCGATGGCTGGCGGCACCGCCCGCCGGCGCGCCCCGAAAAACGCCCGCAACTGGTCTGCACAGGCCTGCTGCATGACCCCGCCCCTTACCCGCGCATGATGGTTGAGCCGGGGCTCTGCGAACAAGTCGACGACGCTGCCACAGGCGCCGGTTTTCGGATCGCTGGCCCCGTAGACGAGCCGCGCGATCCGCGCATGCTGGATCGCGCCCGCGCACATCGCACACGGCTCGAGTGTCACGTAGAGGTCGCAGCCGGGCAGCCGGTAGTTGCCAAGCGCCTGCCCGGCCGCGCGCAGCGCACGGATCTCGGCATGGCCTGACGGATCATGATCGAGGATGGGCTGGTTGTCGGCACGGGCGATCACCCTGCCCTGCCAGACCACGACCGCACCAACAGGCACCTCGCCGATCAACGCCGCCTGCCCGGCCTGCTGCATCGCCAGCATCATGTAGGCTTCGCAATCGCCGGCCGACGGCCAGGCCCCGGGATCGGCCTCGCCCAGCCCCGAGTACGCCGGATCGACCTCGCCAAGCCAGCACGGCGCGGATCCGCTGCCGCCTGGCGGCGGATTGTCCTGGTCGGGGGGCTTGCTCACGCGCACTCTCCTGTCGATCAGCAAACATGGTAAATCACACGACGCTGGGGTATGCAGCGACCCGCGTAACGGGCGATCATCGGGGCAGACAACCCAACGGAGACTGACAATGGACCTGAAGGGCAAAGTCGCGATCGTGACAGGCGCGGCCATGGGCATAGGGCGGGCGATGGCCGAGGCACTGGCCGGCCAGGGTGCCGCGGTACTGATCGCCGACCGCGCGGGCGCCGACGAGGCTGCAAAGGCGCTGCGGGACAAGGGCTGGCAGGCTGGCGGCATCACGGTCGACATCGCCTCGCGCGACGATACCGACCGCATGGCCCGCCAGGCCGTCGACGAGTTCGGCCACCTCGACATCCTGGTCAACAATGCGGGCATCTACTCGTCGCTCGAGCCCTCGCCATTCGAGCAGCAAAGCACCGAGCAGTGGCGCCAGATCATGGACGTCAATGTCATCGGCACCTTTCATGCCTGCCAGGCGGTCACGCCGCTGATGCGCCAGCGCGGCGGCGGGCGCATCATCAACGTGTCGTCGGGCACGCCGTTCAAGGGCGTGCCCTTCTTGCTGCACTACGTGGCCAGCAAGGGCGCGGTCAACGCGATGACCCGGGCACTGGCCAAGGAACTGGGCGGCGCCAATATCCTGGTCAACGGCATTGCCCCGGGCTTCACGCTGTCCGATGGCGTCAGGGCGAACCCGGTCCAACTGGAGAAGCTGCAGGAGATCTCGCTCAAGGCGAGGGTGTTGCAACGCGACCAGGTCCCGGCCGATCTGGTGGGCGCGGTCGTGTTTCTCGCGGGCGACGGCTCGGCTTTCATCACCGGGCAGACCCTCGTCGTCGACGGCGGCGCCTATTTTCACTGACAGTCGGCGGAGATCCACGATGGACATGTCCCTGAACCTCTACCTGGATGCGCTCGAGGCCAAGTCGGCACCCGTGGCGTTGCCGCCGGTGCCGGCGCGGGCCGTCTACGTGCTCGAGGGCGCGCTGGCCCTGCGCCAGGGCAGCGGCACCAGCGTCACGCTGGCGGCCAACAGCGCCGCATCGCTGGGCGGCGCACGACAGATCGCCGGCGCCAGCCTGGCCACCCGCGTCCTGCGCTGGGAACTGGCCGGTGCCGGGCATGCCGCGGTGCCACTGCGCCAGCAAGCCGGACTGCGCGAGAGCCGCCTGCTGTTGGCCGCGCCGTTCTCGCTCGATGCCGGCCGCGACTGGTTGCTGCGGTGCGACCGGGTGGATTTCCCGCCGGGCGGCGAGGCGTTGACCCATACCCACCAGGGCCGGCACCCGTTGCCTGTTATTCGGCTCCATACGCATCGACACCCAGGGCCTGAGCCATGCCTACGGGCCGCTCGGCCCGTGGTTCGAAACCGGACCCGATCCGGTGTTCGCGGCCGCCGACGCCGATGTGCCATCGGCATTCGCGCGGGTCATGGTGTTGCCCCGCACGCTGCTGGGTGGCAAGAGCTCGATCCAGTACGTGCGGCCCGAAGATGCCGACAAACCCAAGAGCCAGAGCTACCAGGTGTTCGTCGACGAGCCGATCGAGCTGGGCGACGCCTGAAGGCTGTCCGGTCGACGCCGACGCAGCCGACGGGCTCGCGCGACGCTGTCGCCAAACGCGGCTACATTAACGGGCATGTACGAACGAGTCTCCGACCTGGCCTACTTTCGCTCACTAGTGGCCGAGGCCGACCAGATCCCGCTGCTCGAGGCGGCAGCGTCGCTGGCGCAGGATGAATACCCGGGCCTCGATCTGCAACAGGTGCTGTCCGATGTGGACACGCTGGCCAAGCGGCTCGCCGACCGCTGCCGCGATGCGAGCACCGAGATGGCCCGCCTGCAGGTGACGCTGACTTTCTTTTTCAAGGAACTGGCGTTCGCGGGTAATGTCAACGACTACTACGACCCGGCCAACAGCTTTATCCACAAGGTGCTGGAAACCCGCCGCGGGATTCCGATCAGCCTGACCGTGCTGTTCATGGAACTGGCCCGTACCGTCGGCCTGGAAAGCCATGGCCTGTCATTTCCGGGCCATTTCCTGGTCAGCGTGCAGTTGCACGAAGGGGCGGTGGTGCTCGATCCCTTCACCGGGCAGAGTCTGTCCAGGGAAGACATCTCCGAACGGCTCGAACCCGTGCGAGAGGGTTTTCGGGAGCGCGGTGCCACGGTGCCACCGCTTGAGCTGTTTCTGCAGGCCGCGCCAGCCAATGAAATCCTGATGCGCATGCTGCGCAACCTGCACGAGATCTATCGTCAACAAGGCGAGACCGAGAAGATCGAGCGGATCCAGGCGCGGATGAAGATCCTGCAGGGCGCCGACGAGCCGGTCTGAGCCGACCCGGCGAGCACCGGTCCATCAGTCGATCGGGCAGTCTGCCCGGTGAAAGCGCAGCGCCGGCGCGGGGCCGACATGCCCGTCCCCTGGCGCGGCGCCCCGCTCGAAAAAGACCGAGCAGTCCTGGCCGAAATGCACGATAAACCGTTTCATGTCGATCGATTGCAGCGTGGCCAGGACGCGTGGATGCTGGTGGAGGAATGCGACGACCACTTCGAGGTCGCGGGCGTTCTGGTACCGCGGCGCAAGCGCGGCCCCAGCAGGCTGCACGGTTGCGAGTGTCCCGACGATCCCGGCGATCCCCGCGACAGCCGCACGCAGCGTTAGCGATCGAACGACCATCATGATCTCCCCGCGAGTATGCCTTCGACCAGTTCCTGCACCGCCAGTGCCTCTTCGGCGGTGGCCAGTTTGTGCGGCCGGCCGTGCAGCCACTTGTCGAGCTCGGTCAACTGGCGCTGCAGCGCACTGAGACGGGGGTCTTCGCCGCTCGACCAATCGAGTGCTTCCACCCACGGGCCGCCGTCCGATCGCCAGAGCTGGTAGAACTCACGAAACTGGTGGCTGAGCCTGCTCGCCTTGACCGTGACTTCCTGGCGGTCGGGCTGCCGCCCGCCGGTGGTACCCATCACGGTGACCGGCCGACCGTCGGCGGTCGCCAGCCGCGCCAGGATGTCCAACTCGCACAACGCGGGATCGTCCGGGTAGCGGGGCGCTGCGTGGCAAAGGGTCAGCGGCCCCAGGAAGCGGCCGGCCAGGAACAGGAAGTGTGAGATGACTTCACGGGTGTAGCCACCCTCGTCCCGGTAGCGCAGCCAGTCGGCATCGAGCTGCCATTGCCGGGGCCACGACGGGTAGGTCACGACGATGTCGATACCGACCAGTTCGCCGGTTTCGCCGGCATCGATCGCCCGCTGCAGCTCGACAAAGCCCCGCGACGCCGCCTGGGTGAAGTTGACGACCCCGGGCAGGCGGGCGCGGCGCAGGCGCTCGACCAGGTCCCGGCTTTGCGCATTGTCGGTGCCCAGCGGTTTCTCCATGAAGACCCCCTGCCCGGCCGCCGCGGCCATCAGTGCATAGGCCTTGCGCGGTCCTGGCGGGCAAGCCAGGTAAACCACGTCTGCGCCCGCCATCGCGGCCTCGGCGCTGGCCGCGACCGCCAGGCCGGGCAGCACGTCGCGCGCCTTGGCCATCGCGTCTGCCGACGGATCCCAGGCGCCACTGATCTCGAACTTCGGATGCCTGGCCGCATTGTCGAGCATGCGCCGGCCCATGATGCCCAATCCGATGATTGCAATCTTGTTTGCCATGTTCTGTTCCTGTCGTTCGCCGGCTGAAGGGGTTCGAATTGACCCTGGTCAATCCGCTTCACGGCCCGATGCCTATCCTGTGTCGGGAGATTGGGGGATTGCGCGATGAAACGGATACCACTGATTGTGCCCTTTGCGCCCCCGGGCGCGCTGCGACGCCTTCTCTGGGCTCGTCTGGCGGGCTTGTCGATGTTGCTGTTGACGGCCTCGCTGAGCAGCGTGCCGGCGCGCGCGGACATGGCCGAAGCACCGCAGGAGCTGATCATGCGCGCGACTCAGGAGGTCCTGGCCAGGATCAAGGCCGACCCGGCAATCCAGACAGGCGATTTTGGCCGGATATCGACACTGGTCGACGACGCCATCATGCCGCATGTCAACTTTTCGCGGATGACGCAACTGGCAATCGGCCTGGGCTGGCGCCAGGCTTCGTCGTCGCAACGGGCCACGCTGACCGAACAGTTCCGCATCCTGCTGCTGCGCACCTACGCCGGGGCGCTGGCGCAGGTACGGGACGAGACGGTCCGCTTGCGGCGCACCAGCCCCGTGCAGGAGGACGGCAGCGTCATCGTGCGTACCGAGATCATCGGCCGCGGCGAGCCGATCGAACTCGGTTACCGATTGGAGAAAAGCGGCGATCAGTGGCGCATCTACGATCTCAACATCCTGGGCGTCTGGCTGGTCGCCACCTATCGCAACCAGTTCCGGCCCATCTTCAATCGAAGCGGGGTCGACGGCCTGATCGATGCCTTGCGCAACAAGAACCAGCAGGCCGCCGAGCATGCGCGCTGAACCGTCTCGTGCCTGCCTGGGCGACTGCCCGGAGCGGGCGTGAGCAGGAGCCGGATCCGGTCGCTGCCGCTGCTCTTGCTCGTCGGCGGCCTGGCCCTTTCCGGTTGCGCACCGGCTGTGCCCGTGGTCGAAGACCGCGCCGGCTGGCGAATCCTCGGGTCTGCCGACGATGACAACATCGTCGTCCAGCAACGTCTGGCGCAGGGTCTGGTCTCGGTGATGTGTGAGCGCGTGGGCTGCCACGCGCTGATCGTCACCGACGCCCGGTGTATCGAAGAAGGGCCGCTACCGGTGTTGATCAACAGCGCCGTCGAGACCCGGGTGACCGACGGCCGCTGCCTGGCCGCCGATGCCGGGGACGATGCCGGCGGCTCGTATGGCGCCATCCTGCTGGACGAGGACAACCTGTTGCTGGCCAACATCGTGCTCGGCGACGATGCCGCGATCGCCGTGCCGATGGCCGATGGACGTATCAGGGTTTTCAACGTGGCCATGGGTGGACTGCGCGACCTGCTCGAATCGCATCAGCCGGGCGGCTTGGGCGTTCTGCCCTTGCCCGACGACCCGCGCACGATCCCGGACCCCGGCACCGAACCGTTCGAGCAGAACGAGGCCGACCGGTGGCGGCGGGGCCTGCAGGCGATCTAACGTATGGCTGCCCAGACACCAGGCAATTCCCTCGATCGCAGGCCCGGGCCGATGACGATAGGCCTGGACGTGTTGTCGGCCGCACTGGCCGGCCCGCAGGGGATTGCCGAGCGCCAGGCCCGGCGGCTGCACCAGTTGCTGGCGGCCGCGCAACGAACCCGCTTCTACCGGGAAGTGCTGGGAGACCGGCCGCCCGGCGGGCTCACGCTCGAAGCGCTGCCCGTGACCGGCAAACGCGAGATGATGACCGGATTCGCCGATCGGGTGACCGACCCGCGCATCACGCTGGAGGGCCTGCGCGAATTCTGTGCCGATCCCGATCTGGCCGGCAGGCCCTACCTCGACCGATACCGGGTCTGGGAAAGCTCGGGGAGTACCGGTGAGCCCGGCGTGTTCGTACAGGACGAGACGGCGATGGCGGTCTATGACGCACTCGAAGGGGCGCGGCGCTACTCACCGCGGCCGTAGGCCCGCCTGATCGATCCCTTCTATCTGGGCGAGCGCTTCGCCTTCGTCGGCGCGATCGGCGGACACTTCGCCAGCTACGTGTCGATGCGCCGTCTCTGGGAAACCAACCCCTGGCTGGCGCGCAATTCATGCTGCCTGTCCATCCTGCGACCGACCGCGGAACTGGTTGCCGACCTGAACGCGTTCCGGCCGAGCATCGTCGCCACCTATCCCACCGCCGCGATGATGCTGGCCGAACAAGCGCGTGCGGGCAGGCTGCGGATCAACCCGCTCGAAGTCTGGACCGGCGGAGAGCACCTGTCGGCGCCGATGCGGCGGATGATCGGACAAGGCCTGGGGGCCGAGGTGTGCAACAGTTACGGCGCCTCCGAGTTCCTGCCGCTGGCCTGGGAATGCGGGCATCAACGGTTGCATGTCAACACCGACTGGGTGGTGCTCGAGGCAGTCGACGCAAGCCACCGGCCGGTCGCGCCAGGCACCGTCTCGTACACCACGTTGCTGACCAATCTGGCCAATCATGTCCAGCCGGTGATCCGCTTCGATATCGGCGATCGCGTGATGTACGACGCCAC
>JAWKYE010000052.1:0-24539 GCA_041396665.1 Burkholderiaceae bacterium | reverse complement strand
GATCGAGTCGCTGGCCGGCATCATCAACGGGACGACCAACTTCATCCTGTCCGAGATGCGTGATCGCGGCACGTCGTTCGCCGATACCCTGGCCAAGGCGCAAAAACTCGGCTATGCCGAGGCCGATCCGACCTTCGATATCGAAGGTGTCGATGCCGCGCACAAGCTGACCCTGCTGGCGGCGATCGCCTTCGGCATCCCGGTGCAGTTCGATCGCTGCCACATCGAGGGCATCAACGGGCTGGATTCGCTGGACATCAAATACGCCGAGCAACTGGGCTACCGGATCAAGCTGATCGCCGTGGCCCGACGCCGCGAGGCCAATGCCGCGCGCCCTGACATCGTGCCCGGAGTCGAGCTGCGGGTTCACCCGACGCTGGTCGCCACCCGCGAACTGATCGCCAATGTCGAAGGGCCGATGAACGCGGTCTGGGTCAGGGGCGATGCGGTTGGCGGCACGCTCTACTACGGGGCCGGTGCCGGCGCCGAGGCCACGGCCAGCGCGGTGATCGCCGATCTGATCGACGTGGCGCGCACGATGACCGCCGATCCCGAGCACCGGGTGCCGCACCTGGCGTTTCAGGCCGAGGCGCTCGATGCGACGCCTATCCTGCCGATGAGCGAATCCGAAACCGCCTACTACCTGCGCCTGCGGGTAGCCGACGAACCCGGGGTGCTGGCCGATGTCACCCGCATCCTGGCAAACGAGCGCATCTCGCTCGATGCGGTGCTGCAGCGCGAGCCCGATCCGGACGAGGTCCAGACCGACGTGATCCTGCTCACCCACAACACGCTGGAAAAGCGCCTGGACCAGGCCCAGGCGAAAATCCAGGCGCTGGGCACCGTGCTCGCGCCGGTCGTGCGCATCCGGCTCGAAACCCTCACATGACCCTGCTTCGGACCTGACATGAAATACCTGTCCACCCGCGGAGGCCCGCTCGGGGCCGACGGCTTCACCGACGTGCTGTTGGGCGGGCTGGCGCCCGATGGCGGATTGGTGATGCCGGCGCAGATCGCGCGCCTTACGCCGGCCGAACTAGAGCGCTGGCGGCCGCTTGCTTATCCCGACCTGGCCTTCGAGGTGTTGTCGCGCTTTGCCACCGACATCCCCGAACCGGCGCTGCGCGCACTGGTGCGCGCCTCCTATACCGAACAGGTGTTCGGGTCGGCCGACATCACGCCGCTGACCATGCTGGACGACTCGCTGGGCTTGCTGCACCTGTCGAACGGGCCGACGCTGGCCTTCAAGGACGTGGCGATGCAGTTGCTCGGACACCTGTTCGAGTGGGTGCTGGCGCAGCGCGGCCAGCAGCTGAACATCCTGGGTGCGACCTCGGGAGATACCGGCAGCGCGGCCGAGTACGCGATGCGGGCCCGCCAGGGGGTGCGGGTGTTCATGCTCTCGCCGGACGGGCGCATGAGTGCGTTTCAGCGGGCCCAGATGTACTCGCTGATGGACGAGAACATCCACAACATCTCGGTGCGCGGCGTGTTCGACGATTGCCAGGACATGGTCAAGGCGGTCTCGGCGGATGCCGCCTTCAAGCGCCGCCACGCGATCGGGGCGGTCAATTCGATCAACGGGGCGCGCATCGTCGCCCAGGTGGTCTATTACTTCAAGGGTTACTTCGCGGCCACCACCGACAATGCGCAGCAGGTGTCTTTCGCCGTGCCGTCGGGCAACTTCGGCAATGTGCTGGCCGGGCACATCGCGCGGATGATGGGATTGCCGATCGCGCGCCTGGTGGTGGCGACCAACGAGAACAACGTGCTCGACGAATTCATCCGCACCGGCCTCTATCGTGTGCGGCGCGCAAGCGAGACCCATGCCACCTCCAGCCCGTCGATGGACATCAGCAAGGCGTCCAACTTCGAGCGCTTCGTCTACGACCTGGTCGGGCGCGACACGAAAAGAGTGGCATCGCTCTGGCAGGAGCTCGCCACCCGTGGCGAGTTCGACCTGTCGGGTGAGGCCGCGTTCGGCCGGGTCGCGCTGTTCGGCATGGTGTCGGGCAGCAGCACCCACCAGATGCGGCTTGACACGATCCGCGACATCCACCGTCGCCACGGCTTGCTGGTCGATCCCCATACCGCCGACGGCCTGACGGTCGCCAGCCGCTACCGCGACCCCGGGGTCCCGATGATCTGCCTCGAAACCGCCCAGCCGGCCAAGTTTGCCGACACGATCCACGAGGCCCTTGGCATCGTGCCGCCGATGCCGGCGGGCCTCGCGCACCTGGCCGAGGCGACGCAGCGCTACACGCTGATGCCCGCGTCGGTGCCCATGCTCAAGTCGCTGATCGCGTCGGTGTGCTCGGCGACAGCTGCGGGATGAACGTCTTTGGCTTTGCCGGCTATTCGGGCTCTGGCAAGACCACGCTGATCGAGCAGGTGATCCCGCGCCTGATCGCGATGGGCAAGCGGGTTTCGCTGATCAAGCACGCCCACCATTCATTCGACATCGACCGGCCGGGCAAGGACTCGTTCCGCCATCGCGAGGCGGGGGCCGCCGAGGTATTGATCAGTTCCCGCCAGCGCTGGGTGCTGATGCACGAGTTGCGCGATGAGGCCGAACCCGACCTGGCCGAGCAACTGCGCCGGTTCTCGCCTTGCGACCTGATCCTGGTCGAGGGCTACAAGCGGGCCGCGATCCCCAAGTTGGAGGTCTACCGGCCGGCACTGGGCAAACCCCCGCTCTGGACCGATGATGGCAACATAGTGGGGGTTGCCGCCGACGCTCCAGTCGATACCGTGCTGCCGGTGCTGGATCTGAACGATCCGGCGGCCATTGCCCAGTTCATTCACGATCACTTTGCAAAGACCGATGTCCAAGGAACTCCTGCCGCTTGAAACGGCGCTGACCCGCCTGCTAGACGAGGCCCGACCCCGTATCGAACCGGTCAGTGTCGACACGATGGACGCCGCGATGCGCGTCCTCGCAGCCGATGTGCGCTCGACGCTGGATGTTCCCGCGATGGACAACACCCAGATGGACGGCTATGCGGTGCGCGCCGCCGATGTCCGGCCCGGAGCGCGCCTGCCGGTGTCCCAGCGGATTCCCGCCGGCACGGTCGGCCAAGCGCTGGCCACCGGAACGGCCGCGCGGATCTTCACCGGGGCGTGGATTCCCGAGGGCGCGGACGCGGTCGTGATGCAGGAATCGACGACGGCCGATGGCGATCATGTCATTTTCAACGAGGTGCCCGAGCCTGGTGCCTGGGTGCGTCGGCGCGGCGAAGACATTGCCGCCGGTAGCGTCATCCTGCCCGCCGGCACCCGCCTGACCCCGCAGGCACTGGGCCTGGCCGCCTCGGTAGGCCTGGCGCAACTGCCGGTGGCGCGGCCACTGCGGGTCGCGTGCTTTTTCACCGGCGACGAACTGGCGATGCCCGGCGAGCCCCTGCGCCCCGGCGCCATCTACAACAGCAACCGCTTCATGCTGGTGAGCCTGTTGCAGCAGATGGGCTGCGAGGTGACCGACCTGGGCATCGTGCCCGATTCGCTCGAGCGCACGCGCGCGGCGCTGCGTCAGGCGGCTGCCGACAATGCGCTGATCGTCACCTCCGGGGGGGTGTCGGTTGGCGAGGAAGACCATGTGAAGCCGGCGGTCGAGGCCGAGGGCGAGTTGCGGCTCTGGCAGTTGAACATCAAACCCGGCAAGCCGCTGGCCTACGGGCAGATCCGTCGTGCCGCCGGCGGCGGGCCGGCGCATTTCATCGGCCTGCCGGGCAACCCGGTCAGCAGCTTCGTCACCTTCCTGATGCTGGTGCGCCCGTTCATCCAGCGGCTGCAGGGCATGACCGGTGGCCCGCCAATACGCCTGCCGCTCGTGGCGGCGTTCGATCTGCCCAGGGGCGACCGGCGGCGCGAGTTCCTGCGCGCGCGGCTCACCGCCGAGGGTGCGCTCGAATTATTCCGAAACCAGGGGTCGGCGGTGCTGACGTCGACCGTCTGGGGCGATGGCCTGATCGACAATCCGCCGGGCAATGCGATCCGGCGTGGCGACCTGGTGTCGTTCATTCCCTTCGCCAGCCTGATGGACTGATCCCGATGAAACTACAGGTTCTTTACTTTGCCAGTCTGCGCGAGAGCGTCGGCATCGCCCGCGAAACCGTCGAACCACCCGAGTCGGTCGTCACCGTGGGCGAGCTGCGCCAGTGGCTGATCGGGCGCGGCGGGGCGTGGGCGAGCGCGCTGGCCACCGACCGCGCGATCCGCATGGCGGTCAATCACGCAGTGACCGGTGCCGACACCGCGCTGGTCGACGGCGGCGAGGTGGCGTTCTTTCCGCCGGTCACCGGAGGCTGACGATGATCGTCAAGGTCCAGGCGCACGACTTCGACCTGAGCGCCGAGGTGCGGGCCCTGCACGCCGGCAATGCCCAGGTCGGCGCGATTGCGACCTTCATCGGTACCGTGCGCGACCTCAATGAGGGGGCGGGGGTGCGCACGATGACCCTCGAGCATTACCCGGGCATGACCGAGAAGGCACTGGCCGACATCAGTCGCCAGGCCGCCGGGCGCTTCGATGTCATCGACACGCTGGTGATTCATCGCTTCGGCACGCTTGCGCCGCTCGACCAGATCGTGCTGGTCGCGGCCACCTCGGCCCACCGCGGCGAGGCGTTTCGCGCCTGTGAGTTCATCATGGACTACCTGAAGACCCAGGCCCCGTTCTGGAAAAAGGAAAATACGCCCGACGGCGATCGGTGGGTCGAGTCGCGAGCGTCGGACGATGCCGCGGCGGCTCGCTGGTCGGCGCGCTGACGCCGATGTCCGGCCCGGCGTCGTGGCCTGGTTTCGTCGCGGTGGGCATTGGCGCTGTGGCCGGCGCCTGGTGCCGCTGGGGGCTGGCCCTCTGGCTCAACGGCTCGCCCCGGCTGGTCCCGCTGGGCACCTTGCTGGCCAACGTCGGCGGCGGCCTGCTGATCGGCCTGGCGGCAGCCTGGCTGAGCCGCCACCCCGAACTCCACCCGGCCTGGCGACTGATGCTGGTCACCGGCTTTCTGGGCGCGCTGACCACGTTCTCGACCTTCTCGCTCGAGTCGCTGACCTTGCTGCAAAGAGGGCACGCCGGCGCCGCGTTGTTGCACGCATCGCTGCACCTGTTCGGCTCGCTGGCCGCCGCCGCGATCGGCTACTGGATCCTCAGTGACTGACACCATCCCGGGGTGGCTCTGGATCGTCTTCACGCTGTTGGCCGCGGGCGGGCAGACCTTGCGCAACGCGATGCAGCGCGGGCTGACCGAGACGCTGGGCACGGCCGGGGCCACCCACGTGCGATTCCTGTTCGGGCTGCCGTTCGCGCTGCTGTTCCTGGCGATCAGCGCCGGGTGGTTCGGCCTGCCGGCGATGACCTTCGATGCCGGGTTCATCGGCTGGTTGCTGGTCGGCGCGCTGGCGCAGATTCTTGCCACCGCCTGGATGCTGTCGGCGATGCGGCACCGCTCATTCGTCGTCACGACCGCGGTCATCAAGACCGAGCCGATCCAGGTCGCGGTGTTTGCCGCGATTTTTTTAGGCGAACGGATCGGCCTGCCCGCGTCGGTCGCGGTGGTCGTGGCCACGGTGGGCGTGCTGATGATGTCCTGGCCCCGCCAGCAGGCCGGCGCGATCACCGACTGGCGCCCGGTCTGGCTGGGGGTGGCGGCCGGGGGCATGTTCGCGCTGTCCAGCGTCGGCTATCGGGGCGCCATCCTCGCGCTCGAACTTGGCCCGTATTACTCGCGGGCGACCGTCACGCTGGCCTGCGGCCTGACGCTGCAGGCGGTGCTGCTGTCGATCTGGCTCAGGTTGCGCGAACCCGGCACGCTGGCCGCGATCCTGCGCGCCTGGCGTCCCTCGGTGGTCGCCGGCTTCATGGGCGCGTTCGCCTCGCAGATGTGGTTCCTGGCCTTCGCGATCGAGAGCGTGGCCAGGGTGCGCACGCTGGCGCTGGTCGAGATCTTCATGGCGCAACTGCTGTCGCGCAAGCTATTCGCCCAGCGCGCGTCCCGGCTGGAGTCGGCGGGCATCTGGCTGATCGTCGGCGGGGTGATCCTGTTGTTGAACAGCTGAACCGCGCAACCGCCGCTAAGGGCGCGGCCACACGGTCGGAAACCAGTCTTCGGGCAACGGGGCACCCATCTCGATCGGCAGCCCCATTTCAGGAAAAGGCGGCGAGACCTCGTGCGGGCGGGCGACCAGGTGCACGTCAGGGCCCACGTAGCGCAGGCTCACCACCCGACGGCGGGTAGCCGTCGGATTCGCCGGTGCATTGTGCAGCGTGTGGTAATCGAACGCGATCGCGTCCCCCGGTTGCAGCGCCCAGTGGCGCAGCGACGCCGCGTCGCGGACCTCGTCGATCTCGGGAAACGGCTCGTAGCGGCTGGTGTCGCCCACCAGGGGGGCGAGCGACTTGAAGCGGCGTGGCACGTAGGTCGTGTGCCGGCGATGGCTGCCGGCCAGAAAGCGCGGGCAGACCGCATCGGCCACCGGGTCCAGCGGCACCCAGAGCGACACCGTCTGCGTCCCGCCCAGGCAGTAATACGGCATGTCCTGGTGCCAGGGCGTCGCACTCGGGTTGCCGGCCTCCTTGACCAGCACGTGCTCGTGAAACAGGCGCACGCTGGGCGATTGCATCAACTGCGCGGCCACCTGGCCCAGCGGACCCTCGCTGGCCACGTCCTTGAACGCCGGAAAGCGGGTCCAATTGACGTAGTCGCCAAAGTACGGGCTGCCGCTGTCCGCATGGTTCTTGCCATAGGGCCCCGGAGACGCCATGTTGTCCTCGATGGCCGCGGCCAGGCGCTCGAGCCAGGCCGTCGGCAGCACGTTGCGCAGCACCGCCACGCCGTCGGTTCGGAATGTCTCCAGGGTGTGGGCATCGATCGGGTTCATCTCGGGCTCCGGGCAGGAAATGACGGTTTCAGGCGGCGAGGCTCTGGATCGCCGTGACCGCGATCACGTTGACGATGTCCTCGTCCGAGCAGCCTCGCGACAGGTCGTTGGCGGGATGCCGCAGGCCTTGCAGCAAGGGCCGACGGCACTGGCCCGCGCCAGCCGCTCGGTGAGCTTGTAGCCGATGTTGCCGGCGTCGAGGTCCGGAAAGATCAGCACGTTCGCGGTGCCGCCGACCGCGGATTCGCGGATCTTGCGCCGGGCGATGTCGGGAATGATCGCCGCATCCAGTTGGACTTCGCCATCGATCAGCAGGTCGGGGCGGCGGGCGCGGACCAGCGCGGTGGCCTGGCGCACCTTGTCGACCCGGGGATGGCTGGCACTGCCGCTGGTCGAGAACGACAACATCGCCAGGCGGGGCGGTTCGTCCAGCAGGCGCCTGGCGCTGTCGGCGGCGGCCAGCGCGATCTGGGCCAGTTGCTCGGGGTCGGGCTCGATCACCAGGCCGCAGTCGGCAAAGATCATCGCGCCTGGACCGGGTGAAAGGCTGCTCGAAGCACATCAGGAAGAAACTCGACGCGAGCGTGACGTCCGGGCGCAGGCCGATCAGCCGGATCGCGTTGCGCACCACGTCGGCGGTCGTGCGCACGCAGCCATTGACCGTGCCATCGGCCAGCCCGAGGCGCACCAGCAGGTTGGCGCAGACCAGCGGGTCGGCCAGCAGCGTTGCGGCGACCCCGTCGGACAACGGCCGCCCGGCATGGGCTTCGTGCAACGCATCGCTCAGTATCTGGCGCAGCGAAGGGTCCTGGGGGTCGACCCAGGTGACCGACGACAGTGCGGAGCCGGACACGCCGGGCGGCAGGACCTCGGGCGGGCGTCCGACCAGCGAGACGCGGGCAATCCCCATCTGGCTGGCGGCGGCCGCCGCCTTCAGGACGCGAATGTCACCGCTTTCCGAGAGCACGATCCGGGCTTCGTGTCGCTTCGCCCGCGCGTGCAGGTCTTCCAGGACGCTCATGCCGCTCCTCAACGCATGCCGATGGCAACCTTGCCGAACAACCCCTTCGCCGTTTGCGGCTCGCAGCGCCAGTACTGGACCGGTGCGGTCACGTGGGCGCCCAGTTCGGCGGCCGCATGCCAGACCCCGCGCGGGTTGTAGAGGAAGGGACGGGCCAGCGCGATCAGGTCGGCCTGGCCGCTGGCGAGAATCGGCTCGGCCTGGGCCGGCTCGGTGATCAGGCCGACCGCCATCACCGGGATCCTGACGGCGCCATGGATCCGTTCGGCGAACGGGACCTGGTAGCCCGGCCCGAGCGCGATCTTCTGGTTGCGCGATACGCCGCCGCTCGAGGCGTCTATCCAGTCGGCGCCCAGTGCTTCGCAGCGGCGGGCGAACTCGACCGATTCGTCCAGGTCCCAGGTGCTGGCCGGGTCCCAGTCGGTCGCCGACAGGCGCACCCCCAGCGGTTTGTCGGCGGGCCAGACCTCGCGCATGGCCGCCAACAGGCGCAGCGGGTAGCGCATCCGGTTCTCGAGGCTGCCGCCGTACTCGTCATCGCGCAGGTTCGACAGCGGAGAAAGGAACTGGTGCAGCAGGTAGCCGTGGGCGGCATGCATCTCGACGGCATCGAAGCCCAGCCGGTGCGCGCGGCGGGTGGTGTCGATGAAGCGCTCCAGCAGCGCATCGAGGTCTTGGGGGTTCATCGCGACCGGCGGCAGTTCGCCGGGCAGGTGCGGGACCGCGCTGGGCGCCCTGGCCACCCAGCCGCCTTGGTCGAGTGGGATCTGTTGCCCGGTCTCCCAGGGCGAGTGGCTGGACGCCTTGCGTCCGGCGTGGGCGATCTGCAGACACATCACCGGCGGGGCCAGCGGATTGAGCCGGCGCAGGTCGGCCAACAGCGCGGCCATGGCCGCCTCGGTGGCGTCGTCGTAAACCCCGACATCGCCAGGCGTGATCCGGCCTTCGGGTTCGACCGCCGTGGCCTCGACGATCAGCATGCCGGCGCCGGCCAACGCCAGTTGCCCCAGGTGCACCGTGTGCCAGGGCTGCACGCAGCCGTCGACGGCCGAGTACTGACACATCGGAGCCACGATGACGCGGTTGGCCAGGGTCAGTTCGCGAAGCTTCAGCGGCTGGAATAGCAGAGGGGTTTCGGACATGGGTATCGAAGCCGGGTGGGTGATTCATCCAAGATTACACCAACCGTTCGATGCCGGTGACGCGACGGGGCCGTCGGTGGCCGGGGTTGGCGCTTGAACATCCGCCGAACGCCCCTATCTGTGAGTCATCCGGTCAGGCCCTGACCGCGCCGCGCCGCCCTTGCGGCCAGGCGGGCGGGCAGACCCCACCTTCCAACGGAACAATCCAACATGCGAATCGACAAGCTCACCACCCAGTTCCAACAGGTGCTGGCGGACGCCCAGAGCCTTGCCCTGGCCAATGACAACCAGTACATCGACCCGCTGCACCTGCTGGCCGCGATCGTTGCCGATGCCGACGGTTCCGGCCGGGCACTGCTGGAACGGGTCGGCGCGCGCAGCAGCACCCTCAAGCCGGCCGTCGATGCCGCGATCAAGCGCCTGCCGCAGGTGTCCGGCCATGGTGGCGAGGTCCAGGTCGGCCGCGAGCTGGCCAGCCTGCTCAATCTGTCCGAGAAGGCCGCGCTGCAGCGCGGCGACCAGTTCGTGGCGACCGAGATGTTCCTGCTCGCGGCCACCGAGAACGATGGCAAGCATGCGGGCGAGGCCGGCCGCTTGCTGCGCGAGGCCGGCGTCAACCACAAGAACCTGTCGGCGGCCATCGACGCGCTCCGCGGTGGTCAGAGCGTCGATTCATCCGACGCGGAAGGCCAGCGCGAGGCGCTCAAGAAGTACACGATCGATCTGACCGAGCGGGCATCGGACGGCAAGCTGGATCCGGTGATCGGCCGCGATGACGAGATCCGCCGCACGATCCAGATCCTGCAGCGGCGCACGAAGAACAATCCGGTGCTGATCGGCGAACCGGGCGTCGGCAAGACGGCCATCGTCGAGGGACTGGCACAACGCATCATCAATGGCGAGGTGCCGGACACCCTGAAGGACAAGCGGGTGCTGGTGCTCGACATGGCGCTGTTGCTGGCAGGGGCCAAATACCGCGGCGAGTTCGAGGAAAGGCTCAAGGCGGTACTCAAGGAAGTGGCGGCAGACGCCGGCAAGACGATCGTGTTCATCGACGAGCTGCACACGATGGTCGGTGCCGGCAAGGCCGAGGGCGCGATGGACGCGGGCAACATGCTCAAGCCGGCGCTGGCCCGTGGCGAGTTGCACTGCATCGGCGCCACCACGCTGGACGAGTACCGCAAGTACATCGAGAAGGATGCCGCGCTGGAGCGCCGCTTCCAGAAGGTCCAGGTTGGCGAGCCCAGCGTCGAGGACACGATCGCGATCCTGCGCGGCCTGCAGGAGCGGTACGAACTGCACCACGGCGTCGACATCACCGACCCGGCGATCGTCGCTGCGGCGGAACTGTCCCACCGTTACATCACCGACCGTTTCCTGCCGGACAAGGCGATCGACCTGATCGACGAGGCCGCCGCGCGCATCAAGATGGAGATCGATTCCAAGCCCGAGGTGATGGACAGGCTCGATCGTCGGCTGATCCAGCTCAAGATCGAGCGTGAGGCGATGAAGTAGGAGTCCGACGAAGCCTCGCGGCGGCGCCTCGAGCTGATCGAGAGCGAGATCACGCGCCTGGACAAGGAGTACGCCGATTACGACGAGTTGCTGCGTGCCGAGAAGGCGGCGGTGCAGGGCAGCGCCCAGATCAAGACCGAGATCGACCAGCTGCGGGCGCAGATGGCCGAGCTGCAGCGCAAGGGCCAGTATGAAAAGCTGGCCGAGATCCAGTACGGCCGGCTGCCCGAATTGGAAGGGCGGTTGGCGGCCAGCGAGGCCGCCGGCGCGGCAAAGGCGTCGGCCGCCGAGCCGGGAGACCGACCCCGGTTGCTGAGAACCGAGGTGGGCGCGGAGGAAATCGCCGAGGTCGTGTCCCGCGCCACCGGCATCCCGGTGAGCAAGATGATGCAGGGCGAGCGCGAGAAGCTGCTCGAGATGGAAAACCACCTGCACCAGCGGGTCGTGGGCCAGGACGAGGCCGCCGGATTGGTGGCCGACGCGATCCGTCGCTCGCGGGCCGGTCTGTCCGATCCGCGTCGTCCCTACGGCTCCTTCCTGTTCCTGGGCCCGACCGGCGTGGGCAAGACCGAGCTGTGCAAGGCGCTGGCGCAGTTCCTGTTCGATTCCGAGGACCACCTGATCCGCATTGACATGAGCGAATTCATGGAGAAGCACTCGGTGGCCCGGCTGATCGGTGCGCCGCCCGGCTACGTGGGCTACGAAGAGGGTGGCTACCTGACCGAGGCGGTGCGTCGCAAGCCGTACAGCGTCATCTTGCTGGACGAGGTCGAGAAGGCGCATCCGGACGTCTTCAACGTGCTGCTCCAGGTGCTCGATGATGGCCGGCTCACCGACGGCCAGGGGCGGACCGTGGATTTTCGCAACACGGTGGTCGTGATGACCTCGAACCTGGGCGCGCACGAGATCCAGCGCCTGTCGTCAGATCCTGCGACCAATGATCCCGACCTGATCCGCGACGCCGTGATGGTCGAAGTGAAGCAGCACTTCCGCCCGGAGTTCATCAACCGGGTCGACGAGATCGTCGTGTTCCATGCGCTGGCGGCCGAGCATATCGCCTCGATCGCACGGATCCAGCTGCGCGACCTCGAGAAGCGCCTGGCCGAGCGCGATCTGAAGCTGACGGTCAGCGATGCGGCATTGGCCGAACTGGCCAAGGAAGGGTTCGATCCACTGTTTGGCGCCCGACCGCTGAAGCGGGCAATCCAGCGCCAGATCGAGAACCCGGTCGCCCGGCGCATCCTGGACGGGCGTTACGGACCTGACGATGTCGTGCCGGTGGATTTCGTCAATGGCGAGTTCACGTTCGACCGGACGGTGCATTGAGCACCCGTCCGAGCACGTCGGCCAGGCTGGCCCGTGGGTCGGCGTCGTCAAGCAGCGCGGTGATCCCACCGCGCTGCAACTTGCCGCTCACCCGCTGGTTGGCCTCGCACAAGGCCACACTGACGCCGCGAAGCTGCAGATCGCGGATGGCGTCCTCCATCGAGTTCAGGGCGGTCGCGTCCAGAAACGGCACCTGATCCAGCCGAATGATCATCACCCGGGTGTCGGCGCGGGTGCCGACCATCGCCCGGTCCAGCTTGCCGACCGCGCCAAAGAAAAAGGGTCCCTGAACCGTGAACACGAGTACGTCGTCAGGCAGGCGCTCGAGTCCGCATTTGGCCAGGGCCGGCGCAAGCGCCTCGTTGCTGGCATGATCGACGGTGACCGATTCGCTCATCCGGCGCAGGAACTGCAGGATGGCCAGGATCACCCCGGCATTGACCGCCACCACGAGGTCGACGAAGACCGTCAGTACCAACGTGATCATCAGGATCGCGGCGTCCGCCCTGGGCGCGCGGCGCAGCAGGCGCACGACCCGGTGAAGGTCGCTCATGTGCCAGGCGACCGAGAACAGGATCGCCGCCAGCGCCGCCAGCGGGATCCGGCTCGCCAGCGGGGCCAGCAACAGGATGATCGCCACCAGGGTCACCGAATGGACGATGCCGGCCAGCGGACCGGTGCCGCCATTGCGGATGTTGGTGGCGGTACGCGCGATCGCGCCGGTGGCGGCAAAGCCGCCGAACAACGGGGTCAGCAGGTTGGCCAGGCCCTGGCCGATCAGTTCCTGGTTCGAGTCGTGCCGCGTACCGGCCATCGTGTCGGCGACCACCGCCGAGAGCAGCGATTCGATCGCGCCCAGTAGCGCGATCGTGATGGCCGCGCCGGTCAGCTCGATCATCCGCGACGGCGTGATCTCGGGCAGGCTGGGCATCGGCAGGCTCTGCGGGATGCCGCCGAAGGCGCTGCCTATCGTGGCCACGCCGTCGAAGCCGCCAACGGCCTGGACCAAGGTGGCCAGGACCATCGCGACCAACGGACCCGGAACCCGCCGCAGGCCGGCGATCCTGGGGGTCAGCAGCACCGCCGCCAGCGCCAGTACCGCGATCCCGGTGGTGGCCGGATGCGCCTGCGGCAATGCGCGCAACAGGTGCCAGAGCTTTTGGTGGAAGTGGGGGCCGGTGCCGGCATCGATGCCGAAAAACGCCGGCCACTGGCTGACCCATATGATGACCCCGATGCCCGCGGTGAAGCCGACGATCACGGGGTCGGGCACATAGCGCACCACGCTGCCCAGCCGGGTGACCCCGAGCACGATCAGGATCGCGCCGGCCATCAGCGTGGCGATCTGCAGGCCGACCACCCCGTGCTCGGCGGTGATTGCGGCCAGGATCACGATGAAGGCCCCGGTCGGCCCGGCGATCTGCAGGCGGGTGCCACCGAACGTGGCCACGACCAGCCCCGCAATGATCGCGGTGTACAGGCCTTGTTCCGGCTTGACGCCCGAAGCGATCGCGAAGGCCATCGACAAGGGCAGGGCGACGACCGCGACGACGACGCCGCTGATCAGGTTGGGCAGCCAGTGCGCGCGGCCCAACAGCCCCTGCTGCCACGCTTCGCGCATCGCGATCATCGGGACGTCATCCCGATGTCGGCCAAAGCACCAGGCTCCACACGAGAATGCCGAACAGCAGGGCCACCAGCACCGCGGCGCTGCCAAGGTCCTTGGCCTGCTTGGACAACGGATGCCGCTCGACCGAGATGCGATCGACCACCACCTCGACGGCGGTGTTGAGCAATTCGACGATCAGGATGACGGCGAGCGACCCCACCAGCACCACGCGCTCGATCGGCGAGCCGCCCAGCCATAGCGCCAGCGGGGTCAGCGGGATCGCCAGGCAGACTTCGACCCGGAAGGCTTCTTCCTGCCAGGCCCGGCGAAAGCCGGCGAGGCTGAATCCGAGGGCATCGACACATCGACGGCGAAGCAGGGGCAGGAAGGCGTGGGTCATGGTGGTGGTGCCGATCTTATACCGGGCCGGGAGCGGCGGGCGGGCGGGGTCGGGCGCCCGCAACGGTTGGCGATGGAGGCAGTCTGGCGAGCGCGCGGGCGCGCAGTCCGGGTCAGCGCCCCCGTGGATCGAGCCGCAGCCTGAACGATGCGCCGAGCGCGACGGCCACCGCCCAGGCGAGCCAGGCGCTCCAGAGCACGTGCGAGACGAAATGCGCACCCTGCAGGATGCGGGTGAAGCCCATGACCAGCCCGAACCCCAGCGCGAAGGCCAGCAGTGCGTTGGCCAGACGCCGCTGGTGCTCGCGTAGCGTCACGCCCAGGATCAGCCAGACGAATCCGGTCATCGCGTGCCCGGCGGGAAAGCAGCGGCCCGGCCGTATCCCTTGCGGCAGGGCATCGAAAAGGCCCAGCATCGGCGCATAGCCGCCGAACTCGAGCACATCCCACGGGCAATGCCGGACGCTGAGCGACTTGGCGATGACCACGGCCAGCGGAATCAGCGCCAGGCCGGCGAGCGTGGCCCAGGCGGCACGCCGCCCGAGCCAGCGCGAGCGCCCGCGCAGGCCTTGTGCGACCAGCCAGAGCACCGGCGCGGCCAGTGTGTAGGAGAGCCACTTGCCGCCGCGGTAGAGCCCCTGCTCGACCAATGCGGCGTGGCGCCAGCGAAACTCGCCCAGTGCGGAATCGAAAGCCCATCCCGAGACCGTCATGTCCAGCGTCTCGCGGTTGAACATCAGCATCAACAGCAGCGCCGAGCCCAGTAACAGCCAAGCCTGGAGATGCAGCCAGGGACTGCCGCCGCTCCCGTGGCCCAGGCCGGACAGGCTGAAGGAACTACTGGACACGGTCAGTTGCTCGCGGACTTGCGGCAGGGGTCGAACAGATCCCAGTCGGGATCGCGGACCGAGGTCTGCAGATCGAGCAGGCCCAGCACGGTGTGAAACAGATGGTCATGGTGGGCATTGGCGCGGCGCAGGCCGGGCAGGCACTGCTCATCCAACTGGTTGGCCTGTCGCAACGTGGGCGAGAGCCAGGCCAGCATCGGCACCTCGGTCTGCTCGCGCGGCGCGATCTGGTAGGGCAGGCCATGCAGGTAGAGCCCCTTTTCGCCCAGTGATTCACCATGATCCGACACATAGATCAGCCCCGAATCGAGGCGGTCTGCCTGCTCGCGCAGCAGTTCGATCAACCGGGCCAGCAACGCGTCGGTGAACAGGATGGCGTTGTCGTAGGCATTGACGATCTCCTCGCGCGAGCACGCGCCGAGATCGCCTGATTCGCACACCGGCAGGAACTTGCGGTACTCGGCCGGCACGCGCTTCCAGTAGGCGGGACCGTGGTTGCCCAGTTGATGGAGCACGAGCACCCGGTCATGGTCGAGCGCACCGATCTCTTCGCGCAAGCCGAGCAGCAACGCATCGTCGAGACAACCATCGTCTGGGCAATTGGCCTGCCGGGCAAGCCCGGGTTCGCTGAACAGCCAGGTGTCCAGCCCGGTGCACACGCCCTTGCAACCGCCCTGGTTGTCGCGCCACTGGACCTGGAAGCCGGCCCGCTCGAGCACGTGCAGTAGCGATTCGCTGCGCCGGGTGCGGTCCGGGTCGTAGTCGTGACGGCCTCCGGGCGAGAACAGGCAGGGGACCGAGGCCGCGGTGTCGGTGCCGCAGGACGTGACGGTCCAATCGAGCAGATCGGGCATCTGCGCCAGGCGTGGCGTGGTCTGGCGCTCGTAACCGGCCAGGCCCCAGTTGGCCGCCCGTACCGTCTCGCCCAGCACCACGATCAGCAGACTCGGGCGTTCGCGGTGCTGCCATTGTGGTCCACGCACCACGTCGGCACCCAGTTCGGTCAGCGGTCCTGTCGGTTGCACGCCGTCGTCGATCATCACCCGCCCGAACGAGTACAGGTAGTTGGCCGGGTTGATCAGGTAGCGCAGCGACTTGTGGTTGCGCATCAGCGCGCTGACATCCCGGCTGTGCGTGGCGATGCCGCCACCGATCATCGCCAGCGCGATCACGACCAGGACCGACCGCCGGCCCGATCCGGCAAGCCAGCCGCGTGGCACGGGGCGCAGACGCCAGACCAGCAGCGCGGGCAGCGCACCCATCAGCAGCACGTCGGTCAGCAGGCGGGCGTTGAGCAGTTCGCCGGCCTCGCGATGATCGGTCTGCAGCGTTGCGCAGCATGTCCGGGTTGAGAAAGACCCGGTAGCGCAGCATGAAATGGGTGGCTACCGCGCTGCCGATCAGCAGCACGATCAACACCGGCTTGAAGGCCTTGCCCGGGGTCAGCAGCGTGACCAGCAGCAGATTGAGGCCAAGGACCGCCACGCCCAGTGAGGCCAGCAGGCCCGGCGTGAACTCGGGCAGATCGACCACCGCCCGCCACAACGGCCAACAACCGAGGGTCGTGAGCAGCACGGCGGAGCAGATCAGCAGCGATTCGCGAGAGAGGGGTCGGGCGATCGTCAGGGGACCGGCGGGCATGGTGTGGGGGGATTGGCAACCGATGAGCCCGCAGTGTGTTGGTCCCACCTTAATGCCGGCTGAACGCGATTCGTCGAGGCGGCACCGCGGCACGGGGTTCGCGACGGAAGCTACACTGCACGAATGCGAATCATGCTTGTCGAAGACGACCAGTTGCTCGGCCAGGGTCTGCGCGCGGGCCTGCAGGCGCAGGGCTTCACCGTCGACTGGTACCAGGACGGATCGAGTGCGGACACCGCGCTGCGAACCGTCGACTACGGTTGCGTCGTCCTCGATCTGGGACTGCCGGGGCGGGACGGCATGTCCTGGCTCGCCAGCTGGCGCCGCCAGGACATCAATGTCCACGTGCTGATCCTGACCGCCCGGGATGCCGAAAGCAGCCTGATCGACGGCCTGGATGCCGGCGGCGACGACTACCTGATCAAGCCGGTCTCGGCGCGCGAACTGGCGGCCCGGATCCGGGCGATCACCCGGCGCACCCGTGGCAGTGCGCACACGATCTGGGAGCATGGCGCGTTGCGCTACGACTCGGCGGCCAAGCTGGCCCACTGGCAGGGCCGGCCGGTCGAACTGACCAGCCGCGAACTGGCGTTGCTCGAGGTGTTCCTGCGCTTTCCCAACCGGGTGCTGTCCAAGCAACAGATCTTCGAGCACTTGTACGGCTGGGACCAGGACCCGGCCAGCAATGCGCTCGAGGTGTTCGTGCACAACCTGCGCCGCAAGCTCGATTCATCGATAGTACGCACGGTTCGCGGCGTCGGCTACGCGCTCGGGCCCGCGACCCCGCCCGGGCCCGCGGCACCATGACCCTGCAGCGGCGCCTGCTGATCGGCCTGTTGCTCGCCGCCGGGCTGCTCTGGTTGCTGGCCGTGGCGTTCTACTATGTGCACGCCCGCCAGGAAGTCGACGAGTTGTTCGATACCGTCCAGGTGCGCATGGCGCAGCAGATCCGCAGCACGCTGGCCGATCGACCGATGCCGGCGCAACCGCTGCCGCCGGCCGGCGGCGCGGGGACGTCTCCCGTGGCCTCGGCAACGCCCTCGACCGGGCATGCCGAGCTCGACGACATGGCGGTCACGGTGTGGGACGAGCAAGGCCGGGCCAGGCTGGATTCGGATCTGCGGGTGCCGTTGCCCTGGATCGCAGGCCAGGCCGGTTTTCTCGATGTGTCCCTGGGCAAAGACCTCTGGCGGGTCTACTACCTGCCGGTCAGCCCGGTGGCCGGCCAGTCCTGGTTGATCGCGGTGGGGTTCAAGATGGAAGAGCGCGCCGAGATGCTCAGCGGCCTGATCTACAGCCAGATGCTGTACTGGTTCTTGCTGCTGCCGGCGCTGGCGCTGGCGACCTGGTTCGTCGTTCGCTACGCGTTTCGTCCGCTGAGCGACCTGTCGGCCAACCTGGCCCGGCGCGATGCTGCCGACCTCACGCCGATTTCGGCCCAGAACATGCCATCGGACCTGCATGCGCTGGTGGACGCGATGAACGCGCTTTTCCGACGCATCGAGACGACGCTGGCCAATGAGCGGCGCCTGGTGGCCGATGCCGCCCACGAGCTGCGCACGCCGCTGGCCGCGTTGCGCGCGCCCGCACAGGACGCGGCGCGTCTCGCCCCGCACGAGACGGCGCGCAGCAGAGGCATTGGCCCAGCTCGATGTCGGCCTGAACTGACTCACCCGCCTGATGAACCAGTTGCTCAGCCTGGCCCGGTTGGATGCGGTCGGCCCCGGGCAACTGGGAAAATCGGTCGACTGGTCGGCGGTGGCCACCCAGGCCATCAATGACACGCTGCCGCTGCTGGACGCGGGCGGCCAGGAGTTGCAGGTCGAATGGCCGCCACCGGGCGTGCTGCCGCTGCCGCTGCTGGGCGACGAGACGCTGCTGGCGCTGATGCTGCGCAACCTGCTGGACAACGCGGCGCGCCACACGCCGGCCGGATCGCGGATCACGCTGCGCTTTGGCCCCAATTCGCTCGAGGTGGAGGACGATGGCCCGGGTATGTCGGCCGAGGAACGTGGGCGCGCCGGCGAGCGCTTTGCGCGTCGAGCGGGTCAGCGGGCCGAGGGCAGCGGCATCCGGTTTGTCCATCGTCACGCGGGTCGCGGCCCTGCACGGCCTGCAGGTGGCGTTCACCGATCCTGTGGCCCCGGCCCGGCCTGCGACTGGCGCCCGGCCGGCCCCGGCGAGATCCGGCGGTACGACGCCGGACGGGGGCGCCGGTGTTTGCGCCGGCGCCGGCAGGCCCGCCGGCCTGACCAGCCGGTCCGCGAGGCCGGCGGGCAGCCAACCGACCAACCAGGAGAACAACGCCCGACCGGTGTCGACAGGCGATGCAGCAGGTCGTGGACGATCTGTCGCCAGGCCTGAGCAGCCAGCTGGCTGGCCCAGCTGAGGTCTCGTTCGGCAGCGGCAGGCCGGTTGCCGCGGATGTCGGGGCCGGCCGCACGAAACCGGCCCGCCGCCAGGTACATCACCGAGATCGGGTAACCGGCCAGTTCACGGCGTAGCGCGTCGCTGAAGCCGCGCAACCCCGAAGTCGGTCAGCGCATCGATGCTGTGCTCGGCAGTGCCGATCCGGTCGTAGCCCGAACCGATGTTCAGGATGCCGGCGGCCCGGGCCTGCGCCAGCTGGGGCAGCATCGAGCGGGTCAGCAGGACCGGCAGCATCACGCGCTCGTGCAACGAGCGTTCCAGGCGGGATCAGCCAGTTCTGCAGTGCCGTCGCATCGCGGCTGACCGTGTTGTTGATCAGCAGGTTGGCCCCGCGCTGCGCGGCCAATCCGCAGACGGCGGCCCGGCCCGATTCCCACGGCCAGGTCGGCGGCCAGCAATTCGATGTTCGCCAGGTGAAAGCGGCCCAGGACCGCGGCCATCCGGGCCAGCGCTTCGGACGAGGCGTCGACCAACAGGACGGGGATGCCGCGCGCGCAGAATGGCTCGGCCAGCGCGAAGCCACCGGTGACGTGGCCCCGGTCAGAATCACGGACATTTCCTCGACGATCATGTTGGGTGGTCGAGCAACGCGGGAAGGCTCCTGGAGCAAGGGTTGCCGACAGGCGTGACGACAACCGTGTAGCGCACCTGCCCGGGGGCAACGCGTGGCAGACAGTTTGCGGGTGCGGATTAAGATTGTCTTAATTTGATGCCAGTCCAAACCCGAACGCGGAGCCACTGCAGATGATCGACTTGCGAATCACGGGAGCCCAGGTGCTCGATGGGTCGGGCCAGCCGGCGCGGCAGGTCGATGTCTCGGTCCACCAGGGCCGGATCGTGGCGCTGGGCGCAGACGACCAGCCCGCGGCGCAGACCGTGCAGGCCGACGGTCTTTGCCTGATGCCCGGGATCGTCGACAACCACACCCATTACGATGCCCAGGTCACCTGGGATCGCCACGTGTCGCCGTCGCCGCGCCTGGGCGTGACCACCGCGGTGATCGGCAACTGCGGTTTCACGATCGCCCCCTGCCGTCCCGACGATCGGGAGCTGATCATGCGCAACCTCACCCAGGTCGAGGGCATGTCGCTGGACGTCTTGCGGGCCGGTATCGACTGGCAGTTCGGTCGATTCCCGGTACAGCCTCGAGAAGCAGGGCTGCCCTGATCAACCTGGCGGCGTTCGTCCACGGCCCATTCGTCTGTACGCACCTACGTGATGGGGGCGGCGGCGGCCGAGCGGGCTGCCACTGCCGACGAGATCGCGCAGATGCGCCAGCTGGTCGCCGACGGCCTGCGCGCCGGCGCGATCGGCTTTGCCACGTCGACCTCGCCGGCGCACAACGGTCATGGGGGTCGGCCGATGCCGTCGCGGCTGGCCGACGAGGCCGAGATGCGCGCGCTGGTCGGCACGCTCAAGGACACGGACAAGGGAGTCTTCATGCTGACCAAGGGCGGTGATACGCCCATTCCGTTCCTGGAAAGCCTGGCCGCCGACACCGGGCGGGCCGTCATCGTCGCCGCGCTGTTGCACAACAGCACCAATCCATAGGCGGTGTTCGCCGATCTCGATGCCATCGAGGCCGCCCGCCAGCAGGGCCACAGATGGCCGGCGCGGTTTCGGCCTGCCCGCTGACCAATGATTTCACGGTATTCTGCTCCCCGTACCCGGTCGAGGGCCTGGCCGCCTGGCGCGACGCGCTGGGCAAGTCGGGCAGGCGCTGCGCCGGGTGCTGGCCGACCCGGCGTTTCGCCAGCGCGTGCGTGACGAGATCGCCCGCCCGGCGGTCTTTCGGCTGTTCAGCGGGGGAATGGCAGAAGGTGCGTATCGTCGAGGTCGCCGACCCGCGCAACGCGGCGCTCGAGCAGCGCAACCTGGCCGAACTGGCCGCCGAACGACAATGCGACCCGCTCGACCTGATGCTCGATCTGGCGCTGTCCGAGAACCTGGACACGGTGTTCTCGGCGGTGCTGCCAATTCGGACGAGGCGGCGGTGGGCCGGATGCTCCAGCACCCGGCCAGCCTGGTGTCGCTGTCCGACGCCGGTGCCCACCTGACCTTTTTCAACGACGCCGGTTTCGGCCTGCACCTGCTCGGGCACTGGGTCCGCGACCTGAACGTGCTGTCGCTGCCCGAGGCCGTGCGGCGCCTGACCCGCCAGCCGGCCGACCTGTACGGTCTGGACGGTCGCGGCCGGATTGCCGTGGGCGGCTGTGCCGACCTGATGCTCTTCGATCCGGCCACCGTGGGCCGTGGCCCGGCCTACCGGGCACGGGACCTGCCCGCGGGTGGCGCACGCCTGATGACCGACCCGCTCGGCGTGCATGGCGTCTGGGTCGCCGGCAGGCGCATCGTCGACGATGCCGGCCGGATGATGCCGCTGGAAGGGCCATTGCCCGGCCGGTTGCTGCGCCACCAGAGCGGCTGACAAGCGCCGCAGCGGCGACTTCCGGGGGGCGCCGCTGCGCTGGCGCTGCGGGCGGCGGCGTGGCTTGTGCGCGTCAGTCCGGGTGCGGTCGACACCCCTGAATTGCGGGGGTCTTATGATGTAAGGCTTTCCCGCCTTGTTCCAGCCCCCCTGACCCCGGAGTTCCGTGCATGAAATTTCGCTTTCCCGTGATCATCATCGACGAAGACTGGCGCGCCGAATCGGCCAGCGGGCTGGGCATTCGGGCGGTGGCCAAAGGCCTGGAAGACCAGGGCATGGAGGTCGTGGGCGGCTTCACCTACTTCGATGTCGCGATGGTCGCCAACCAGGCCGCCCGGGCCTCGGCGTTCATCGTGTCGATCGACGACGAGGAGATCAGCGAGGATGGTGCCGAAAGCACGGCGGTGGGTGATCTGCGCTCGTTCATCAAGGAAACCCGCCGGCGCAACGAGCATATTCCGATCTTTCTGTTCGGCGAGACCCGCACGTCGCGCCACATTCCCAACGATATCCTGAAGGAATTGCACGGTTTCATCCACATGTTCGAGGACACACCCGAGTTCGTGGCCCGCTACATCATCCGTGAAGCCAACAGTTACCTCAATTCGCTGGCTCCGCCGTTCTTCAAGGCGCTGGTCAACTATGCCAACGACGGTTCTTACTCATGGCACTGCCCCGGCCATTCGGGTGGCGTGGCCTTCCTGAAGTCGCCGGTCGGCCAGATGTTCCACCAGTTCTTTGGCGAGAACATGCTGCGCGCCGACGTGTGCAACGCGGTCGACGAACTGGGCCAGTTGCTTGATCACACCGGCCCGGTGGCGGCCTCCGAGAAAAATGCCGCGCGGATCTTTGAGACCGATCACCTGTTTTTCGTCACCAACGGCACCTCGACGTCCAACAAGATCGTCTGGCATTCGAGCGTCGGCACCGATGATGTCGTGCTGGTCGACCGGAACTGCCACAAGTCGATCCTGCACGCGATCATGATGACCGGCACCGTGCCTATCTTCCTGCGCCCGACCCGCAACCACCTGGGCATCATCGGGCCGATTCCGCACGAGGAGTTCCTGCCCGCCAACATCCAGAAGAAGATCGAGGCGAACCCGCTGGTCAAGAACAAGAAGGCCCGCCCGCAGGTCATGACGATCACCCAGTCGACCTACGATGGCGTGCTGTACAACGTCGAGCGCATCAAGGAGACGATGGGCGACTACGTCGAGAACCTGCACTTCGACGAGGCCTGGCTGCCGCATGCGGTGTTTCACCCGTTCTATCACGAGTACCACGCGATCGGCGGCAACCGGCCGCGCAGCAAAAATGCGATGATCTTCGCCACCCAGTCGACGCACAAGTTGCTGGCCGGCCTGTCGCAGGCCTCGCAGATCCTGGTCCAGGATTCCGGAAACCCGCAAGCTCGACACCTTCCGCTTCAACGAAGCCTACCTGATGCACACGTCGACCAGTCCGCAGTACGCGATCATCGCGTCCTGCGATGTCGCTGCCGCGATGATGGAGCCGCCCGGTGGCAAGGCCCTGGTCCAGGAATCGATCTTCGAATCGCTGGACTTTCGCCGGGCGATGCGCAAGGTCGCCAGCGAATACGGTGACTCGTGGTGGTTCAGCGTCTGGGGGCCCAAGGCGCTGGCGCTCGAGGACATCGGCAATCGCGAAGACTGGATCCTGCGCTCGAGCGACAAGTGGCACGGCTTTGGCAAGCTGGCCACCAGCTTCAACATGCTCGACCCGATCAAGGCCACGCTGGTCACGCCGGGCCTGGACATCAACGGGCGTTTCGCCAAGCAGGGGATCCCGGCCTCGATCGTCACCAAGTACCTGGCCGAACACGGCGTGGTCGTCGAAAAAACCGGCCTCTATTCATTCTTCGTGATGTTCACGATCGGCATCACCAAGGGTCGCTGGAACACGCTCGTCACCGAGTTGCAGCAGTTCAAGGCCGACTACGATGCGAACCAGCCCGCTATGGCGCGCGATGCCCGAATTCGTCCAGGCGTTCCCCTGAGTACGAGCGGATCGGCCTGCGCGATCTCGCGCAGCAGGTGCACGAGGATTACCGACGCAACGATGTCGCACGGGTGACGACCGAGATGTACCTGTCCGATATGGAGCCGGCGATGCGGCCCAGCGACGCTTTCGAATGCCTGGCGCATCGCAAGGTCGACCGCGTGCCGATCGACGAGTTGCTGGGTCGGGTGACGACGATGCTGCTGACCCCGTATCCGCCGGGCATCCCGTTGCTGATTCCCGGTGAGCGGTTCAACAAGTCGATCGTCGAGTTCCTGAAATTCACGCGCGAGTTCAACCGGCGGTTTCCCGGTTTCGAGACCGATGTGCACGGACTGGTCACGCTCGTCGAGGACGGCGAAACCCGCTACTACGTCGACTGTGTGAAGATCTGAACCGGCAGCGCCGGATTCTCCCGGCTTACTGACCCCGGTCGCGAACACCGGGATGGCGGCGTTGTTCAGAGCCGCTTTCGCCATTGGCCTCCTGGCGTAGCCGCGCCAGTGCACGCCGGTTGATCCGGAACCGGCGCCCGCCGTCGGTCGGGATCGTCGTGAGCAGACCGCTGATCAGTCCCCAGTCCACGATCACGGCAAAGCCATCGCCTGGTTCGCCCAGGTCGCGCAGGCAATCGTAGAGCGTCTTTTCGCCGATGCTGTCACCATAGCCCCGGGAGGCTTGTTCGATCAGCGCGACGCGACGCAGCAGGAATTGGGAGAATGGCATGCACCGATCATCGCAGACCGGTCGGGAATCACCGTGACGCACGTCACCAAAAGCCCCCGAAAAGGGCAGGCGTCGGGTGAGCCTGCCAACCGCCGCTATCGGTCCTGCACCGGGTCCCAGGTGACCAGCCGGGTGCCGGCCAGCCGGTCATGCAGTCCCTGGCGGTCCGGGTCGATCAGCGACCAGGCCCACGGCATCGCCACCAGCAGCACCAGTGTGCCATGCACCCACTTGGCGAGCGCCAGCGCCGCAAGCAACAGCGCCACCCCGACCAGGTAACGCAGGGCCGCGCGACCGGTCGTCAGTGAACGGCCTTCGCGGTCCGTGACCTGCAGCGATAGGGTCTTCATCGGCAGCGTACGCAGGCCGCGACGCCAGAATCCGATGAAATAGCAGCCAAGGACCAGGAACTGGAACGCCTGGAATACGTGCCGCAGCGTGCCCGGGCTGCCATCGAAGCGGGTGAGTGCCGAGAACACGTAATCGGCGAACCAGAGGACGCCGAACAGAATGATGCCCTCGTAGACCATGCCCATGAAGCGCCGCCATGGATG
>JAWKYE010000051.1:0-24587 GCA_041396665.1 Burkholderiaceae bacterium | reverse complement strand
GATCGTCGCTACCGGCGTGCGCACAGCCGCCAGCGCAGCGCTGCACAAGAGGCGGGCGGCGCCACGATCAAGACCTAGGGGTTTCTGGCACGGTCCGGTTCGCCGCCTTTCGCCGGCGTTTCGCGCCGTCGCCGGCGCATTTGGTCGCACCGCGGCCGGTCGTCGGCACCGGCCGGGTAGCATGTCGGGCATCACCATTCCCGGAAGTCCCGATGTCCGACATGCTGCAGGCCGGCGCCTTGAAAAAGTCCTACGGATCGATCGCCGCGGTGCGGGACGTGTCGCTCACGGTCAACGCCGGCGAGATCCTCGGCCTGCTGGGACCGAACGGTGCCGGCAAGTCGACGACGGTCGGCATGATCAGCGGCCTGGTGCGGCCCGATGCCGGCTCGGTCACCCTCGGCGGCTTCTCGTTGTCCGACGATGAATTCGCGTTCAAGCGCCGCCTCGGCCTCGTTCCGCAGGACATCGCGTTGTTCGAGGATCTGCCGGCGCTGGCCAATGTCGAGTTGTTCGGTGCCCTCTACGATCTCTCCGGGGCCGACCTGAAGCGGCGAGCCGCGCAGGTGCTGGAGCTGGTGGGTCTCGCCGGGCGTGCCCGCGACAAGCCGGCCACGTTCAGCGGCGGCATGAAGCGCCGGCTCAATCTTGCCTGTGCGCTGGTGCACGATCCCGACGTGTTGCTGCTCGATGAACCGACCGCCGGAGTCGATCCGCAAAGTCGCAACGCGATCTTCGACAGCCTCGCGGCGCTGCGCGCTGCCGGCAAGGCCATGATCTACACGACCCACTACATGGAAGAGGTCGAGCGTCTGGCCGACCGCATCGTGATCATCGACGATGGCGGCGTGGTCGCCGATGGCACCCTGGCCGGGCTGTTGCGCACACTTCCGGCCGCCCAGACGCTGCAGCTCGACATCGACGGGCCGTTCGATCCCGGCCCGCTGCAGGCGATCGCCGGCGTGAGCCAGGTGCGCTGCGAAGCCGGCCGGCTGGTGCTGGGCATCGACGACCTGGCAAGGGTCACGCCGGGCGTGCTGCAGGTGGTGAGCGCGGCGGGTGCGACCGTGCGCCACCTCGGGTCGGGCCGGGCCAATCTCGAAGATGTCTTTCTGGCGCTGACCGGGCGCCAACTGCGTGATTGATCGCGTGACTGATCTGCCAACCCTGCAAGGAACCGGATCCTGACATGAATGCCTTTGCTGCCCTGGTGCGAACAGACCTCGTGCTGTATTTCTCGAACCGGCGCTCGGTGATCGCTGAGCATCGCGGCGCCCATCCTGATCGCGGCCTTTTTCGGCAGCCTGTTCGGCGACGGGTCGGTCAAGCCGGCGAACGTGCCGCTGGCCATCACCGACCTGGACCGCTCCGAAGTGTCGTCGCGGATCGTTGCGGCGCTGCGTGATGATGCGGCGCTGACACTGCGCGAGACCGACGAGGCGACGGCCGTGGCGGCGGTCAATGCCGGCGACGTACGGCCTCGGTGACGCTGGTCCTGCCGGGTTTGCCGATGATGCGGTCCGTCGATGTTCGGCGCTGCCGACAAGCCCCAGATCGTCCTGCGCTACGACCCGTCCCAGGCGATGGTGCTGCCCCTGGTGCGCGGCCTGCTCGCGCAACACGCGATGGAGCAGGTCGGCAATGGTGTTTTCAGCGGTTCGACCCCGCTGCTGCAGGGTCTGCGCGAGCAGGTCGCAACCAACCCCGGGATGCCGGCGCAACGGCGCGACGAACTGACCAGGATGTTCGACAGCATTGCGCAGGTACAGGCCGGCACGACGCCCGGCGCATCGGATGCGCCAGGTTTGTCGGCACCTTTCTCGACCCGCGAGATGGCCGCCGGGCCGAAGCCGGGTTCCGCTACAACGGCTACGCCCATTCGTTCGCCGGCATGGGTGTGCAGTTCGTGCTGCTGATGGGGGTCGAACTGGCGGTCGGTCTGTTGTTGATGCGCCGGCTCGGGCTCTGGAAGCGAATGCGCGCCGCCCCGTTGTCGCGTAGCCGCCTGTTGGGCAGTCGGATCGTCAGTTGCGCGTTGATCGCGCTGGTCATTTTCTCCGTGATCTACGCAGTGGCGATCAGCGTCTTCGGGGTGCGGATCGAGGGCAGCGTCGTTGGCTTCATCGCCGTGCTGCTGGCCTTCTCGTTGTTGACATCCAGCTCGGCCTGATGATCGCAGCACTTCGGCCGGACGCCCGAGGCCACCTCGCGGCCTGGCGATCCTCGGCGACGCTGCTGCTGGTGATGCTCGGCGGCGCCTCGATCCCGGCGTTCATGTTTCCGCAATGGCTGCAGACCGTCTCGCTGTTCGTCCCCACCCGATGGGCGATCGACGGGCTGGACGCGATGACCTGGCGCGGCCTGCCGCTGCAGGCCGCTATGATGCCGGTAGCGGTGATGATGGGCTTCACCGCGTTGTTCGGCGCGGTGGCGGTTGCCCGCTTCGATTGGGAGGAGTAGGGCGTTTGCCGACCCCAGAGCGACACGAACCCGAACCGCCGGCCTGGCCGCTGGACGACGATACCCGCGTCGTGTTCCTGCTCGATGCGCGCGACCGCTTCGAGGCGCAGTTGCTGCAACGCTGGGCCCGCCGGGCGGGGGCCGGGGCGGGAACGACGGAGCTGACGTTCATCCGTTTGGGCACCCGTCAGACCCGGGACCGCCTGGCAACCGAGATGCTGCCCTTCGACAGCGCTGCCCGGACCCGCGACGGGCCGGTGCCCAGGGTCTGGTTGCAGCCGCTGCGCATCGCGTGGTTTCCCGGCAGGAGACGGGGCAAGGGCTTGCTCCAGGACTTGTTTCACGGCAGCAGGACACACCCCGGGCCGCTGCAGCGACGTTGGCTCGCCGGTCACCGGCCCGAACGGCTGCGTTACGTCAGTGGCGACGGCGCTCTGGGCCCGGGACATGTGGGACAGGTTCCAACACCGCGAGGATCGCGTGTCCGCCAGCCAGGCGTTCGTCGACTTTCTGCTGGACCAGGCGATCCTGGTGCTCGAGCGCGCCGAGCGCCTCGCGCGCGGCGCGCGCTACAAGATCTCGCGGCTGCCGCACGAGGTGTTCGCCGATCAACGGTTCCAGCAGGTACTGGCAGCCGAGTCGAGAAGACGAAGCAGCCGCTGGACAAGGTGAGGGCGCGGGCGGAGAGTTACCTGCGCGAGATGGCGGCGTCGCAAACCCCGCTGACGCTGGACCTGTTGACCGCGCTATACCGGGCGGCGGTGCGCAGCAACCACGATCCCGAAATCGATGTGCGCGACGAGCAACTGGCCCACGTGGCCTCGCTGATCGGCAGTCGTGCGGTCGTTTTCCTGATCAGCCACAAGTCGATGCTGGACACGGTGGCGTTTTCGCTGGTGATGTTCGATGCCGACCTGCCGGTGCCCCTGACCCTTGGCGGGATCAATCTGAGCACCCCGGGTATCGGCGCCTTCGCCCGCCGTGCCGGGATCATCTTCCTGCGACGCTCGTTCCAGGACAACGAGGTCTACAAGGGCACTTTCCGCCGCTACATCGACTACCTGGTCGAGAAGCGCTTCTCGGTGCTGTGGGCGCTGGAGGGTACCCGCTCGCGCACCGGCAAGCTGCTGCCGCCACGCTATGGCTTGTTCAACTATGTGGTCGAGTCGGTGCTGCGCACCGGCCAGCTCGATCTGGCGTTCATTCCGGTCAGCGTCACCTATGACCAGATCACCGAGGTCGACGACTATGCGATTGAACAGCGCGGCAAATCGAAGAAGGCCGAAGGCATGGGCTGGATGCTGCGCTTTTTCAAGCGCGGCAAGTCACACGGTCGCATCTTCGTCAGATTCGGCACCGAGCTGAGCCTGCCGCAACTGACCGACGAGTCGCAACTGGTGCTGCCCATGCCCGAGCAGGCCAGAACCGAGCTGGTGCAGGCGCTGGCGCAACGGGTGGCCATGGCGATGAACCGGGCCACGCCGATCACCGCGACCGCCATCCTGACCTTGATCCTGCTGGCCAGCGGACGGCGCGCGCAGAACCTGGCCGAGATCAGATCACTGGCGCGCAGTGTCGCGATCCTCGTGCGCCGTCGCAGGATCGAGACCGTCGGTCTGACCCGCTTCAACGACGACAACGAGCTGAAGACCACGCTGGGCCAACTGCACGATACCGGCATCGTCAGCTACTTCGACGAGGGACTCGAGCGCCTGTACAACATCCAGCCCGAGCAGCATCACAAGGCGGCCTATTACCGCAATACGGCGATTCATCACTTCATCGTCGACGCCTTTGCCGAGATCGCGCTGCTGCAGGCGGCCCGGGCCGGTCCCGGTCAGTCGCGGGCCGCCTTCGCGGCGGCCGGCGAATCGCTGCGCGAGCTGTTTCGCTTCGAGTTCTACCTGGCCGGGCCGCAGGTGTTTCAGGACGAGCTGGCCCGCGCGGCCGATGATCGCTTCCCGGACTGGGCCGCGCAGCTGGCGGCCGGGCCCGATGCGGTGACGGCGATGCTCGCCAAGGTGCAGCCGTTGGTGGCCCACGGCGTGTTGCGCGCGTTCGTCGATGCCTACCGGGTGCTGGCCAGCGCGCTGGTGGTGGCAGGGGACGCGCCCGCGAAAGGCAGGGCGGATTTTCTTGCCGATGTCCTGCGGCTGGGTAAGCAGGAGCTGCAACTGACCGAGGTGTCGTCGCCAGAATCGGTGTCCAAGACGCTCTACGAGACCGCGTTCGAAGCTGGCCGAGCGCCGCGATCTGCTCGCCGCCGACCGGTTGCAGGCCCGCCAGGCGCTGGAGACCGAGCTTCGCGACGTGACCGACTGTCTGGACCAGGTGCTGGCGCTGGCGACCCGGCGTCAGGGTTCATTCGGCATGGCGCGTCCCAGGTAAACGATGCAGGCCGGCGGGCCGATCCGATCAGCGGGTTTCAGGAGAATTCGCCGATCCCGTCGCGCAACACCACCCGATGGCAGGCCACGAGGCTTTGGGCGCCCGCGCTTTGCAGTTCCGGTTCTTCGTTGCGGCACCGGTCGATGGCAAAAGGACAACGCGCGGCAAACCGACAGCCGCTGGGCAGATCGATAGGGTTCGGTGGTTCGCCTTGCAACTTGATCGGCTCACCCCACGGGTGCTCGTTCAGCCGCGCTGAGGGAACGGCGGACAGCAAAGCCCGGGTGCACGGGTGCAGCGGCCGGGTGAACAGTGCCTTGCGCAGGCACGCTCGACGATGCGACCCAGATACATGACGGCAATCTCGCAGACGTGCTGATGACCTCGAGGTCGTGGCTGATGAACAGGTAGGTCAGTGCAAGATCGCGCTTGAACTGCATCAGCAGGTTCAGGATCTGCGCCTGGATCGCGACATCGAGCGCGGACACCGGTTCATCACAGACGATTAGCGCAGGCCCGGTGGCCAGCGCCCTGGCTATGCCGATTCGCTGGCGTTGTCCACCGGAGAACTGGTGGGGAAACAGCGACTGCTGCTCGGGTCGAAGGCCGACCATCGCGAATAACTCGTCGACCCGGGCGCGTCGTGCCGACAGGGTGCCGACATTCATCAGATCCAGCGGGCGGCGAACGATGTCCGCGACGCGTTCACGCGGGTTCAGGCTGGCGTAGTGGTCCTGGAAGATGATCTGCATCCGCTGTCGCATCGCCCGCAGCGCCTGTCCTTCGAGCGTGGTGATGTCGACCCCGTCCAGCACGATACGACCGCTGGTGGGCTGGGCCAGGCGCACGCAGGCCAGAGCCGTCGTTGTCTTGCCCGAGCCGCTTTCTCCGACCAATCCGAAAGCCGTGCCGCGGCGCACCGAGAAACTCACTCCGTCCACTGCGTGCACGACGACTCCCCGACGAACCGGGAAGTGGACCTTCAGGTCGGTGACCTGCAGCAGCGCGCGTTCTGAGCTCGTCATCGGGCCGCGTCCTGGGGTAACAGCCAGCATGCCGCGCGATGATGCTCGCTGATCTGTGACATCGGGGGATTGTCGACACCACATCGGTCAAGCGCTTGCGCGCACCGGTCGGCGAAAGGGCAGCCAGGACGGGCGAGTTCGGCAACGCCGGGCACGACACCCGGGATTTCGAGCAAGGGTTCCGGATCGTCTGGAGCATTGGCGCGAAGATGGGGCACACAGGCAATCAGACCCTGTGTGTACGGATGCCGGGCCTGGTCGAGAACCGCTCTCACCGGGCCTTCCTCGACCTTGTTGCCAGCGTACATCACCATCACCCGTTGGGCCATCCGGGCAATCACACCGATATCATGGGTGATCAGGATGACAGCCGTGCCCATCCGTTGCTGTAGTTCCAGGAACAGGTCGAAGATCTGTGCCTGGATGGTCACGTCCAGCGCGGTGGTCGGTTCATCGGCAATCAACAGCCTGGGTTCGCAGGCCAGCGCGATCGCGATCATCACACGCTGGCGCATTCCGCCGGACATCTGGTGGGGAAAATCGTTCACGCGTTTTCCGGCCGCCGGGATACCGACCATCTGCAACATCTCAATTGCCCTGTCGTGGGCCGTCCGGCGACTGGCACCTGTATGCTGGCGCACCGTTTCGGCGATCTGTTCGCCAATCGAGAACACCGGGTTCAACGAGGTCATCGGTTCCTGGAAGACCATCGAGATATCGTTGCCGCGGATCTGCATCAGGCGCTCTTCGCCTGCCCCGACAAGGTCTTCGCCATCCAGCAGGATCCGGCCGGCGCTGATCCGACCCGGCGGATCGAATCAGTCGCATGATGGCCAGCGCCGTCATGCTCTTGCCGCAACCCGATTCGGCCGACGATGCCCAGGGTTTTCGCCCTGAGCAAGGTCGAAGCTGACCCGGTTGATGACCCGCGATCGGCCTCCTTGCAGATCGAACTCGACCTCGAGATCCCGGACCGACAGCAGTGTCGGCGCTGCCTTGCTCATCGTTGCCTCAGCTTGGGGTTCATCGCATCGTTCAGGCCGTCGCCAATCAGGCTGATCGCCAACACGGTGATGAAGATCGCCAGTCCGGGCAGGGTGACCGCCCACCAAGCCTCGAGAATGTACGGCCGGTTGGCACCGATCATCCGGCCCCAGCTCATGGTGTTCGGATCGGACAGGCCGAGAAAGCTCAGCCCGGCCTCGAACAGGATGGCCGTGCCCACGCTGAGCGCGCTGGAGACGATCAGGGGTGGCGCGGCATTGGGCAGGATGACCGACCAGATGATCCGCCGGTTGCCTGCGCCGATCGATCGTTCGGCGGTGACATAGTCGAGTTCGCGAAGGCGCATGAACTCGGCACGCGTAAGGCGGGCGGTGCCAGTCCAGGAGACCACGCCGATCGCGATCGCGATGGTGACCATCGTCGACGAGAACAACATCACCACGACCATTGCCAGCAGCAGGTGGGGCAGGACCTGGAAGAACTCGGTGATCCGCATCAGGCCATTGTCGATCCGTCCGCCGTAATAGCCGGCAATCGCGCCGACGCTCACGCCGATGACGATCGTCAGCAGGGCGGCGACAAAACCGACGGTCAGCGTGACGCGCCCGCCGTTGATCAGCCCGGCCAGGATATCGCGCCCGACGAAGTCGGTGCCCAGCCAGTACTCGGACTCGCCGGGCGGCGTCAGGGGCATCCACACCATTTCGTCCGGATCCACCGGGTACAGGTATGGTCCCAACAGTGTCATGAAGAGCATGGCCGCCAGCAGCCCCAGGCCGATGACCGCCGCCCGGTTCTTGATGAACATCCGCCATGCCTGGCCGGTGGGTGACACCGCGCGCGGCGCAATCGTAGGGGTGTTTGCCGGGCTCGTCATGCGTTGCGGATCCGGGGATCGATCAGCCGGTAGGCGATGTCGGTGAGGATGTTCACGACGACGACCATCACCGCGGAAAAGAACAGGATCCCCAGCAAGGTAGGAGAGTCCCGCCGCAGGATCGATTCGAAGGCGAGGGTGCCCAGACCCGGCCAGGCAAAGACGGTTTCAACCAGTACGGCGCCCGAGATGACCTGCGCGAACTGCAGGCCCGCATAGGTGACGACCGGCAGTACCGCGTTGCGCAGCGCGTGCTTGTAGATGACCAGGAACCGGCTCATGCCCTTGGCGCGCGCGGTACGGATGTAGTCGGCCCCCAGCACATCGAGCATGCTGGCACGTGCCAGCCGACTGTAGAACGCGAGGTAGATGGTAGCCAGCGTCAGCGCCGGCAGCACCAGGTGACGGGCGATATCCAACATCCGCTCCAGCCCGAAGACCGTGACCCCCGGCGTGACCATGCCCGAGATCGGGAAAAGCGGAACGATGACCGAGAACAGGATGATCAACAGGATGCCGACCCAGAAAACCGGCGCCGAGAAGCCGGTCAGCGCCAGCACGGTGACCAGGTGGCTGGCCCAGCCATTGGGCTTTTGCGCCGAGCGCACCCCAAGCCAGGTGCCGACCAGGATTGCCGTCACCAGTGCCGAGATGACCAGCAGCAGCGTTGGGCCGATGCGCTCAAGGACTAACCGGGTGACCGGTTGGTTAAAGTAGAACGAGTAGCCCAGGTCCCCCTGGGCCACCCGGCCCAGATAGGTCAGAAGTTGCTCGTGGAAGGGTCGATCCAGCCCGTACCCGGCCCGGATCTGGGCCATCATTTCCGGGGTCGCGCCACCCATCTCACCGGCCAGAACCTCGGCAGGATCGCCTGGCGCAGCATGGATCAGCGTGAAGTTGAAGACGAGGACGGCCAGCAGCAACAATCCGGCATTCAGCAGTTTTCTGCCCAGATATCGCATGTCGGCCCCCGTCGCTGCCTTGCGCCGATCAGTTCGCTTTCAACCAGACCTCGTGCATCGGTGACAACGGGCCGAAAGCCGAGTTCGGCAACCCCTGCACTTTCGATCCATAGGCGGTCGTCGTGAACTCTTCGGGCAGGTAGATGAAGACCAGGTCGGAGACGATCTTCTTCTGCAGGTCGGCATACAGGCCCTTGCGCCTGGTCTCGTCGGTCTCGATTGCGGCCTGGTCGAGCAGTGCGTCGGTGGTCTTGTCGCAGTAGCCCTGGGTATTGGCCCAGATCACGTTGCGAATGTTGGCGCACGAGAAATGCCGATGGACGCCGATCACCGGGTCCGGGTAGTTGAACGAGCCGTTTACCTTCGCCTCGTACTCGAAGCTCGAGACCCGCGATACCCAGGTGCCGAAGTCCGGCGCCCGGCGCAACTCGACCTTGATGCCCACCTTGCCCAGTTGGGCACGCAGGTACTCGGCGATCGGGTCGTGGGTTTGTGGCGCCCACTGGCCGACATCGAGCGTGAACCCGAACCGTTCACCGTTCTTGAGCGGATAACCGGCTTCGTCCAGCAGTGCCGCGGCCTTCTTGAGATCGGCCGGATACCGGGGAACATCGTTCGTATAGTAGGGATTGCCGGTGTGCAACGGGCCGGTGCCCACCGCAGCACGCCCCGCGAACAATACCTTGGCAATGAAGGCCGGGTCGATCGTGTGGGCCAGTGCCTGACGCACCCTGATATCGTCGAACGGCTTCTTGCGCAGGTTCAATTCGAGGTAGTGGATGTAGCCGATGGCCTCGTAGCCGCTGGTCGTCACCGACATGCCTGGTACTTTTTCCAGACGCTCGACATCCTTGGGCCGCATCCCGGAGAAGCCGGCGTAGTCCAGTTCGCCCTTTTCCAGCATCAGCATGCGGCTGAGCGGATCCTTGACCATCTGGTAGGTGATCCCGTCGAGCAACGGACGATCCTTGATGAAGAACTGCTCGTTGCGGGCCAGCACCAGCTGCTGGGCCGGGTTGTTCTCGACGACCTTGAACGGCCCCGAGCCGATGACCTGGTCCATGTTGCGCGGGTGCTTCTTGATGTCCTGCCCGTCACCCAGCACGTGCTTGGGCAGGATGGGCATCAGTAACGGCTGCAAGGACAGCAGCAGGCCCGGAATCGGCTTGGACAGGCGAAAGACGGCGGTCCTGGCGTCGGGCGTCTCGACCTTGTCGACATTGCCGAACATCGCCTGGCCGAACGGGTGGTTCTTCTGCACCACATCGAGCGAGAACGCCACATCTTCGGAAGTGATCGGCTTGCCGTCATGGAAGGTCGCGCCATCGACCAGGTGGAACGTGTAGGACAGGCCGTCGGCCGATTTTTCCCACCGCGTGGCCAGATAGGGCGTGGCCTGGAATTTGTCGTCGACCAACACCAGGCCGGCAAAGATCTGCACGCCGGGCGCCCGGTCGTGGCGCCCGACTGTACGCCCGGATTCAGGGTGCGATAGCCGGACGTGTAGCTCTTGAGTACGCCGCCCGCGGTTGGGGCGGCCTGCGCCGATGCCAGCGCAGGCAATAAAGCGGCAGCGGCAGCGCCGCCGCAACTCGGGTTTTTCGGCCCAGTCGGATGTTTGTCATCTGTCTTCTCCTTTGGCTTTCGTTGGAATAGGCAATGCGCATGTTTCAGGTCGTCCGGGCAGCGGGCCGGACCAGTCCCAGCGTTTCGCGGGCGATGCTGGCCAGCACCCGCACGATCTCGCAGTGGTCGCGACCGCTGGCGCAGCGGCATCGTCGACCATCCGCAGGCGGTTGGCGGACCGGCTGCGCACGGGGCCGGCCTGCGCGGTGGCAGCCCGGGCCGCATGCACGCTGGCGGCGGGTTGTTCCAACGGGCTTACCTGGCCCTCGAACACCGTACCCCAGATCTTCAGGTCTTTGAGGCCGTCGGCCCCGCAGTCGTACGGGTCGCTCTCGAGCACCGTGAAATCGGCCTTCTTGCCGGCAACGATGCTGCCGATCTCGTGATCCATCTTCAGCGCGAAGGCTGCATCGATGGTGATGCCGCGCAGCGCCTGCTCGAGCGTGAGTCGTTCGGGAGGCGCCGCGACGCGCCCGCTGCGGGTGGTCCGGGTGGCGGCGCACCAGGCGAGGAACAGCGGTTCGGCCGGTGCCATCGGGTAGTCGGAGTGAAACGACACCGGCACGCCGGCCTTGACCAGCGATCCGGCGCGCACGATCTGCGAGGCCCGGTCCTGACCCAGGCCGAGGATGGAGTACGAGTCGGCCAGGGCGTGGATATAGTAGGGATTCACGCTGGCCACCACGCCCATCGCGGCCAGGCGGCGGGTCTGCGCGGCATTGTGAAAGCCCAGGTGGTGGACTGTGAAGCGGTGATCGAAGCGCGGCATTGCCTGCTGCGCGGCCTGCAGCGCATCCAGCACGGCATCCATGCCCAGGTCTCCGTTCACGTGAACGTGCACCTGGTAGCCGGCCTCCCAGAAGACCTTGATGCCCTGGGCCAGGACCTCGGGCGACATCAGCCATTCGCCGTGGTGGCCATCGGCATAACCGGGTTTGCCCATCTGCATCAGCTGCGAGAACATCGCGCCGTCGGCGAACAGCTTGGCCGCCCGGATGAACTGCACGTGCTTGCCCTGTTGTGACTGCAGGGCTTCCATTGCTGGCAGACCCGCCGCGAAATCGATCGGTTCGCCTGGCGGCCCCATCGGGCGGGATGCCGCGCGGTTCGGAAAGTTGCGCCCATCGAGCACGTTCACCACCCGGACCGGTTTGCCGGGTTGGGTGATCGCGCGATCCAGTGCTGCGATCTCGTAGTCGGGGTCGACCCCGCCAAACAGCAGATCGCCCATCGTGGTGATGCCACCCTGCAGGCATAGTTGCGTCAACATCCCGAGTCCGCGGTCGTACCAGTCAGGTTTCATCAGGTGCGGCATCAGCTTGCGCATCGCCACGGACTTCCCGGTCTCGAAGAAATGGCCCTTGCTCCAGTTCACCTGAGGATGCGTACCGTTCACGGCTTCGGACAGGCCGAACTTTTCCATCGCGCTGCTGTTCAGGTAAAGCTCGTGGTACGAGCGCTGAATGACCACCAGCGGGGTTCCGGGGCATCGCTGATCGAGCACGGCCCGATCCAGTGGGCCATGCTCGGAAGGCTGGTATCCCCATGAGATCAGGATTTCCTGGCGGCCCGCCTCGCGCGAAATCCAGTCGACCAGCCGCGCCTGGTATTCCTTCGGGCTGTTGGCGGCCTTGGCCACCCCACCATCTGGCCGGCGCCAGTCTTCGGGTGCGATGATCTCGGAAGGCAACAGGATCGCGCCCAGGAACGGATGGACATGGTTGTCGATGAAGCCCGGCATCAGGACCTTGTCCTTGAAGGTCTCGTCGATCGTCACCTGGCGGTTGTCGCGCCAGGCCTGCATCGAATCGACGTCGCCGACTGCGACGATCCGCTCGCCGATCACAGCGACCGCGGTTGCCTCGGGCAGCGAGTCATCCATCGTGACGATCCTGCGCGCGATATAGATCGTCATCGGTTCACGTTGTTCAGCCATTGGCCTTCTCCGTTGCGTTGGGACGAATGCGTTGATTGCGCGGATCGTAGAAACCCGCCAGTTGCGCCTTTGCCGCCACGCGGCGATCGCCCACCTCGATCTCGATCAGGTGGTTCGACAAAGTTTCAGCGGTGACCGGCCGATCCAGGCGGATGTAGCCCATGCCGAGCGATGCGCCCAGTCGGTGGCCGTACATGCCCGAGGTGGTGGTGCCTACCAGGCGGCCATCGACATAGATGGGTTCTTCGTGATACAGCAATTCATTGTCGTCGGCCAGTTGCAGTTGCACCAGGCGACGACACGGCCTGCCGGCCGCACGCAGCGCGAGCAGGGCTTCACGGCCGATGAAACCGCCCGGCTTGTCCCAGGCGATCGTGAAGCCAAGGCCGGCGGACATCGGATCGTCGTCGGGGCCGATGTCGTGGCCCCAGTGGCGATAGCCTTTCTCCATCCGGCAGGCGGTCATCGCGTGGTAGCCGGCGAACACGAGCCCGTGATCAGCGCCAGCCTCGACAAGCAGGTCGAACACGTGCAGCGCCACATCGGCGGGGATGTACAACTCCCAGCCCAGTTCGCCGACATAGGTGATGCGGCTCGCCCGCACGATCGCGTAGCCGATCTCGATCTCGCGCGATTGGCCGAAAGCGAATGCCTCGTCCGAAAAATCGGCATCGCTGACCGACTGGAGCAGGCCGCGCGAGTTCGGGCCCATCAGGCCCAGCATCGGCAGCCCCGGGGTGATATCGGTGAAGACGCAGCGGGCTTGCGGCGGGCAGTGCTCGAGCATCCAGGCGAGGTCACGGGCATGGCTGCCCGCCGAGGTGACGACCATGTAGCGGTCGCGCGCCAGCCGGGTCACGGTCAGGTCGGCCTCGATGCCGCCGCGCGGATTCAGGCACTGCGTATAAACGATTCGACCGTCGGCCACATCCAGGTCGGCGCAGCACAGCTGGTTGAGCACCGCGCAGCTGTCCGCTCCCTGGACCAGGAACTTGGCGAACGATGATTGGTCGTACAGCGCCACCGCGTCGCGGGTGGCCACACATTCACGGGCGCAACGCGCAAACCAGTTCTGCCGGCCGAAACTGTATTCATAGGCTGGCGATTCGCCGGGTTCGGCGAACCAGTTGGGCCGCTCCCAGCCACCCAGTTCGCCCATGCAGGCGCCGGCGGCGAGCAGCCGGTCGTGGAACGGCGAGCGTCGCACCCCGCGCGCAGTGCGGTACTGGTGAAATGGCCAGTGCATTGCGTACAGCAGGCCCAGGCTCTCGACAGTGCGATCGTGCAGGTAGCGGCGGGTGCCCTGGACGGGCATGAAGCGGCGCACGTCGATGTCGACCAGATCCATTGGCGCCTGGCGGTCGCGGATCCATTGCGCGAGCACCTTGCCGGCGCCGCCCGAGCTCTGGATGCCGATGGAGTTAAAGCCGCAGGCGACGAACAGGTCGCGAACGTCGGCGGTCGGGCCCAGCAGGTAGCGATCGTCGGGGGTGAAGCTCTCCGGGCCGTTGAACCAGGTGGCGATGCCGGTGTCGGCGAGCACCGGCAGGCGTGCCATCGCTTTCTCGAGCACCGGCATGAAGTGATCGACATCATCGGGCAGGCTGTCAAAGCAAAACCCCGGCGGAATCCCGCGCATGCCCCAGGGCTTGGCCACGGTCTCGAACGCGCCGACCAGCAGCTTGCCGGCATCTTCCTTGATATAAGCGCATTCGTCCGGCACGCGCAGCACCGGCAACGACGAGGGCAGGCCGGCGATCGACTCGGTGACCACATAGAAGTGTTCGGCCCCGTGCAGCGGCAGGCGGATGCCCAGCGGACGGGCCAGTTCATGCGACCACAGGCCGGCAGCCAGCACGACCACATCGGCCGTGATGTCGCCAAGCGGGGTGGACACGCCGGTGGCGCGCCCGTTGTCGCAGAGGATGCGGCTGACCTCGATGTCCTCGACGATCTTCACGCCGCGCTGGCGGGCGCCTTTGGCAAACGCCATCGTCGTATCGACCGGATTGGTCTGGCCGTCATTGGGCAGCCAGATGCCGCCGTGAATGTCTTGCAGGTCGAGGTACGGGTAGCGGTCGCGGATGTCGGCGGGCCCGATGAGTTCGACATCGACCCCGAAGGCACGGCCCATCGCCGCGTTGCGCTTGAACTCCTCCAGGCGCTCGGCATTCAGGGCGACACCGATCGAGCCGTTTTGCTTGAAGCCGGTCGCCTGGCCGGTCTCGGCCTCGAGCGAGCGCAGCAATTCGGACGTGTACCGGGCCAGTTCGGTCAGGTTACGGGTGGCGCGCAGCTGGGGCACCAGGCCCGCCGCATGCCAGGTGGTGCCGCAGGTCAACCGCCGGCGCTCGAGCAGGACGACGTCGGTGATACCCAGGTGCGCCAGGTGGTAGGCGACCGAGCAACCGATGATGCCACCGCCAACGATGACGACGCCGGTATGGGAAGGTAGATCGCTGGCCAAGGATGTCTCCGCGCTTCGTATGCCAGCACGTTACGCGTTGCCGCCTTTGCGCACATGGCAGTGACGGCCGGTTAATTGCCCGTATCGGACATCGGCGCGAATGAGATGCAAACGACGCGGTCAGCGATCGGCGTCCATCAGCAGATTGTCGGGCCGGGTCTTGCGCCGCCCGGCAGAGGGCGTCCGCCCGAAGAACCGGCGATAGGCGCGCGAGAAGTGGGCGACCGATCCGTAGCCGACGACCTGCGCGATCTCGGTGACACTCAGGTCGGACTGCACCAGCAGCGCCCGCGCCCTTTCCAGGCGCACCCGCAGCAGGTAGTCGTGCGCAGTCTCGCCCAGGTGATCACGAAACAGGCGCAGCAGGTGTCGCTCCGAGATGCCCAGGGTGCGCGACAACCCGGATACGGTCGGGGCCGGCTGCGGGTTGTCCTCGATCAGCCGGATCGCGCGCACCAGCGTCGGGTGATGCGCGCCGCTGCGCAGCGGCAGCGCCATCCGTTGCCAGCTGTCGGCTGCGCGGATGCGATCGACCAGGCAGTGCTCGGCCACCCGGTTGGCCACTGCCTGGCCATGGTCCAGGCCGATCGCGGTGAGCATCATGTCCAGTACGGCGCTGCCGCCGGCGCCGCACAGGCGCCGTTCGCCAATGTCGAACAGCGTCGGGCTGATGGCGACGTTCGCGAAGCGCTCGCGGAAGGTGTCGATGACTTCCCAGTGCGGGGTAGCGCGGTGACCGTCCAGCAGGCCGGCGCGCGCCAGGACAAAACACGCGGTATCCAGGCTGGCGAGTACCACCCCCTGCCGGTCCTGGCGGTGCAGCCAGTCCTTCAGGGGCCTGGAGTAGAACCGCTCGGGGCGGATGTCGGCCAGCAGAAACAGGGATCCGAGCCGGCCGGTCCGGTCATAGGCGTGGTCGGCCTGCACCAGGGTGCCATTGCCATCGGGTACCGGGCTGCCATCGAGGGACAACACCTGCCAGGTGTACTTGTCGGGTACGTAGCGGTTGGCGATGCGCAGTGGCTCGATCGCGCACGCCAGCGCGATGCTGGTGAACTGCGGCAACAGCAGAAAGCCAATGGGACTGGGCAGGACCGGCTGATGCATGCGGTGCGCCGGTCAGTGACGCTTCACACCGCCGCGGCCGCAGAGCCGGTCACGGCGCGAGGCGCTCGAGCAGCCAGGTCGACCCGGTGCGCCGGTAGCGCAGGCGATCGTGCATGCGGCTGGTGCGCCCCTGCCAGAACTCGATCATGTCGGGCATCACCCGGTAGCCGCCCCAGTGGTCAGGGCGGGGCGGGTTGTCACCATACTTCTCGCGATACAGGGTTTCGCGTGCTTCGATCACCTCGCGCGACTCGATGACCTCGCTTTGCGGAGAGGCCCAGGCGCCCAGCCGGCTGCCGACCGGGCGCTTGAGGTAGTACTCGTCGGATTCGGCGGCCGGGATTTTCTCGATGCGCCCATCGACGCGCACCTGGCGCTCGATCGCGTACCACAGAAACACCAGCCCGACCCGCGGGTTATGTTCGAACTCCCGGGCCTTGCGGCTCTGGTAGTTGGTGAAGAAGGTGAAGCCGCCGGCCTCGACCCCCTTGAGCAGCAGGATCCGGGCGGTGGGCTGGCCCTGCGCATCGACGCTGGCCAGCGCCATCGCATTGGCCTCGGGCACGTCGGCCGCGACGGCCTGGTCGAACCAGCGCTGGAACTGCGCCAGCGGATCGGCATCGACATCGGCTTCGTTCAGCGCGGCCATCCGGTAGTCGCGGCGCAGGTTGGCGATGTCGTTGGCGGGGCTTTGGGGGGTGCTCATGATGCGGTCGGCCTATGGGGCAAGGGGCTGATGCGGTGCGAGGCACCGCGGTGGAAAAGACTATACCGTGATTCGTCGCGCCGGGCGCAGCGCCGGTGTCGCGCTAAACTGCGCGAGGACTGGACGAGTTGCCGCCGGCAATGCAAGGAGAAACCGATGTCAAGAATCATTCGCAGCGTGATGGCCCTGATCGTCGTTGGCACGATGCTGGGCCTGTCCGGATGCGGCTACAACAGCATCCAGGTGGCGGATGAGGCCACCAAGTCGGCCTGGGGCGAGGTCGTCAACCAGTACAAGCGCCGCGCCGACCTGATCCCGTCGCTGGTGAACACGGTCAAGGGCTTTGCCGACCAGGAGCGCGACGTGCTCACCGCGGTCACCGAGGCCCGGGCCAGGGCCTCGAGCATCCAGGTCAATCCGTCCGACCCGGCCTCGCTCAAGCAGTTCGAGCAGGCCCAGTCCGGGGTCAACAGCGCGCTGTCGCGGCTTCTGGTGACGGTCGAGAACTACCCGCAGCTCAAGTCGGATGCGAACTTTCGTGACCTGCAGGCCCAGCTCGAGGGCACCGAGAACCGATCGCCGTGGCCCGCAAGCGCTAGCATCGAATCGATCGAGGCCTACAACGTGATGATCCGCCAGGTGCCGACCAACCTGACGGCGATGGTGTTCGGCTACAAGCCCAAGCCGCAGTTCACGGTCGAGGACGAGCAGGCGATCCAGACGCCACCGACCGTGGACTTCGAACGCAAGCCGGTGAAGTGATGTTGGTCGGGGTCTGCTGGCCCGCGCTGACCGGAAGACGTCGATTGCCCGGCCGGGCGGCTCGCGCCGGATCGCTGGCGGCGTTTTGGGCGGCGCTGTTGACGCTTGTGTCGCTGCTGGCCTGGACTGGCGCCGCGCAGGCGCAGGTGCCGGTGCCGCCGTTGACCGCGCGGGTGATCGACCAGGTGGGCTGGCTCGATGCAGGCCAGCGCCAGGCGCTCGAATCGCAACTGGCCTCGCTCGAGGCCCGCAAGGGCGCGCAACTGGCGGTGCTGATCGTGCCCACGACCGGCGACGAACCGATCGAGTCGTATTCGCTACGGGTCGTCGAGGCCTGGAAGCTGGGCCGCGCCGAAGTGGCGGGCAAGAAGGTCGATGATGGCCTGCTGCTGCTGGTCGCCGCCAATGACCGCAAGGCCCGGATCGAGGTCGGCTACGGGCTCGAGGGCGTCGTGCCCGATGCCACCGCGCGCCGGGTCATTGCCGAACAACTGACGCCGGCCTTTCGCGCGGGCCGCTACGCGGACGGCCTGGCCGCGGCCACGACGGCTTTGATCGGCCTGGTCGATGGCGAAGCGCTGCCCGAGCCGGTGCGTGCGAAGAAATCGTCCGACGATCCAATGGGGGACGTGTTCGGCGCCGTCGCCATCGGTTTCATCGTCGGCATGTTCCTGTCGCAGTTGATCGGGCCCTTCCTCGGTCGGCCGTTGGGCGCCGTGGTCAGCGGGGTCACCGCGCTCGGTTATAGCGCGCAGGCGCCGATCGCCATCGCTGCCGGTGGCGTCACGCTGGTGTTGCTTTTCCTGTTCGGTGGCGGACGCGGTGGCCGCGGCGGCGGCGGTGGCCTGCGCCGGGTGGGCCGGCACACCTACCGCTCCGGGCCGCCGGTGATCCTGGGGGGTGGCGGCTTCGGGGGCGGCGGCGGGTTTGGCGGCGGCGGCGGCTTCAGCGGCGGGGGCGGGGGGTTTGGCGGGGGTGGGGCGTCGGGCAGTTGGTAGCGTCGATGTTCGACACGGGCACGTTCCGAATGCCTGCACGCTCAAATCGAAGCGACCGCCAGCAGTGCCTGAGGGTTCTGATCTGCCACCATCAGGAGCATCCGGGCTGGGCCCGATCAGGCTTTTCTCCGTTGCTCCCATTCCTGCACGGTGCGCACCGGTATCTTCTGAGTTCTAGCCGACCCGTCGCGCCAGCCGCACCGCCGTCTGCCCGCGATAGAGTCGTTTCGACGGCATCACCAGCATGCGGTCGTCGTACGGCGTGCGGACCTCGCGATCGCCGTCCCAGCCCAGCGTCGTGCCGGCCTTGGGCAGGATCTCGCCACCGGTGAACGGGCTGGCAAAGCGAAACAGCTCGGCCTGGATCGTCACGACATCGGTGACCTCGAAGCAGTCGTTGGCCGGCAGTGGGTCGCGCCCCAGGTGGGGGGCAAAGCCGTCGTCGACGCAACCGGTCACGCGCAAAAAGCGCACCGCGCAGTCGTCGGACAACTCGCCGCTGGCCGCGGCCCAGTGCTGGCCGCACTCGACCAGCAATGCGTTACGCTCGCTGCCCGGCTCGGCGAACGCCGCGTAGTCGCGCATCCGCCGCCCGGCGGCGTGGCCGGCATCGTTGATGATGGTCTTCGGGGTACCGACCTGGCGCGCGAGCTCGCGCCCCTTGGCCAGCGGGCCGGCCATCATCAGGGTAGCGCCGGATGCTGCATCGAGTGGATGTCCAGCAGCAGGTCGACCGTATCGAGATACGGCCTGATCTCGCGCGCCCGGCGCAGCTCGATGCTGTCGCGCGGGCCGTCGAGCACATCGCGCGCCCAGACCCGGTTGAAATCCTCGTCGGCAAAGCGCGAGGCATTCGGATCGGCCGGATCGTAGCGGTGAAACGCCTCGACATTCATGAAACCCAGGCTCAGGGTGCCGCGCACGGGGCGCGGCTTGTCGCGCAGCAACCAGTCGAGCGTGAGCGCGCCGCAAAGCTCGTTGCCGTGCACGATCGCCGAGATCATCACGTGCGGGCCGGGTTTGCCCGATTCGAACCGCCAGAGGTAGCCATACCGGTATTGCCCGCCGCATGCACCGGAGATATCGGGCCGGTTCAGTTCGATCGGGTATTCGTTGGGCAGGGAGGGGCTGGGCATCGCAGGGCTCGCGGATCGGGTCGGTGACGGAAGGGGGATTGAACGGGAGGGGTCAGGCGGTGCAGCTGCCGATGATCGCGTCGATGAAGCGGTCGCAGGCGGCCAACTCGGACAGGTCGATGAATTCATCGGCCTTGTGGGCCTGCGAGATGCTGCCGGGGCCGCAGATCACCGACGGCACGCCGACCAGGTCGTTGAACAGGCCCGCCTCGGTGCCGAACGCGACCTTGCCATGGTCGGTGCGACCGGCCAGTTGCTTGATCTTGCCAACGAAGCCGTGGGTGGGCGCCGTCGACAGGCCCGGAAAACCCGAGAGGATCTCGAAATCGATCCCGGTACCGGGTGCGACCGCCTGCATCTGCGGCTCGAGTTCGCGCGCCGCGTGCGCCTTGACGGCCAACACCATCTGGTCGACATCATCCTCCGGCAGTGCCCGGAACTCGAAGTCGAGCACGCATTGCTCGGGCACGATGTTCAGCTGGGTGCCGCCGCGCAGCACGCCCACGTGGGCCGTGGTGTGCGCCACGTCGTAAAGAGGGTCGCGCCGGCCGCTGTCGGCCAGTTGCCGACCCAGGTCCTGGATGAAGACGGTGAGGCGCGCGCCGTACTCGACGGCATTGACCGCGGTGGGCGCCAGCGATGAATGCGCGGCCGTGCCGCGGATCGTCACCCGCAGCGAACGCTTGCCTTTGTGGCCGATCATGATGTTCATCAAGGTCGGCTCACCGACCACGCAGCCCATCGGCTTGACCGGCCATTGGGCCATCTGGGCGAGCATCCTGCGCACGCCGACGCAGCCGACCTCTTCGTCGTACGAGAGCGCGAGCACCAGTGGCCGCTTGAGCGGCGCACGGGTCATCGCGGGCACGCGGGACAGCACGCTGGCGATGAAGCCCTTCATGTCGGCCGAGCCGCGCCCGTAGATCCGCTGATCGGCATGGCGCGCGACGAAAGGGTCGCTGTGCCAGTCCTGGCCGTCGACGGGCACGACGTCGGTGTGCCCGGAGAGCACCAGGCCGGCCTGCTCCGGCGGGCCTATCGTCGCCACCAGGTTGGCCTTGTTGCCGGTGTCGTCGGGCACCCGGGTAGACGCGACCCCGAAGGCCTGAAGGTACTCGGCCACGAAGTCGATCAGGGCCAGGTTCGAATGCCGGCTGACGGTATCGAACCCGATCAGCCGGCCAAGCAAGTCGGTCGTCGACAGTTCTTTCATTCGCTGATCCTTCGCCGGACTCGGGAATCCAGTCTTTTTGTTACCCAACGTGGCCGGGCCGGGGGCAAGAACCTCGGTTTGGCGGGAATGGCGTTGCGCGGCGGGATATGAATTACTATCGGCGACAAAGCTTCGGTGCGCCGCAATGGCGATCGACCGGGGACGGAGCCAAAATTCGACTGGAGGAAGTCATGATGACCAAGTGGTGCTTTGCAGCAATCGGGGCCGTGGGCCTGGTGCTGGCCTCGGGACCGGCGCTGGCCGACGAGCTTCGGATCGGCCTGGCATCGGAGGCCACGTCGATAGACCCGCATTTCCACAACCTCACACCGAACAACCAGGTCGCCTCACAGATCTTCGACGGGCTGATCAACCAGGGATCGAACCAGGAATTGCTGCCCGGGCTGGCCGAGTCCTGGAAGCCGATCGACGACCTCACCTGGGAGTTCAAGCTGCGCAAGGGCGTGAAGTTCCATGACGGGTCCGACTTCAATGCCGACGATGTCGTCTGCACTTTCGAGCGGGCGCCCAACGTGCCCAACTCGCCGGCCGGTTTCGGGCTCTATGCCAAGGGCAAGACGGTCGTCAAGGTCGACGACTACCTGGTGCACATCAAGACGACCGAGCCTTACCCGCTGATGGCCAACGACGTGTCGACGATCAACATCGTGTCGGACACCGTGGGCTGCAAGGGCACGACCGCCGAGTACAACAGCGGCAAGGCGGCGGTTGGCACCGGTCCGCTCAAGTTCGTCGAGTACGTACCGGGCGACCGGATCGTGCTGGCCCGTAACGACGCTTACTGGGGACCGAAGTTCGAGTTCGAGCGCGCGGTTCTCAAACCCATCAAGTCCGATCCGGCCCGGGTCGCGGCGCTGCTCGCCGGCGACGTCGACCTGATCAACGACGTGCCGACCAGCGATGTCGCCCGCCTCAAAAAGGATGGCAAGCTCAATATCAGCGAAGGGGTCTCGAACCGGGTGATCTACCTGCACATGGACCAGTTCCGCGAAGACTCGCCGTACATCAGCGACAAGGACGGCAAGCCGATCAAGAACCCGTTGCTCGATGTGCGTGTGCGCCGGGCGATCTCGATGGCGATCAACCGGCCGGCGATCGTCGACCGCGTGATGGAGGGGCAGGCCATTCCGGCCGGCCAGGTGTTGCCGGCGGGTTTTTTCGGCGTGTCCGAGAAGCTCAAGCCGGTTGCCTATGATGTCAAGGGTGCCAAGGCCTTGCTGGCCGAGGCGGGTTTCCCGGATGGCTTCAAGATGACCATCCACGGGCCCAACGATCGCTACATCAACGATGCCAAGATCCTCGAGGCGGTGGCCCAGATGCTGACCCGGATCGGCATCGAGGCGGCAGTCGAGACGCTGCCCCGTTCGGTGTTCTTCAGCCGGGCCTCGACCGGCGGCAAGGACAAGACGCCGGAATTCTCGCTGTACCTGGCCGGCTGGGGTGCCGGTTCGGGCGAGGCCTCGTCGCCGCTGCGCTCGCTGATCCACACCTACGACAAGTCCAAGGGCATGGGTACCGCCAACCGCGGCCGCTATTCCAATGCCGAGGTCGACGCGGTGATCGAGCAGGCGGTGGGCATGGTCGACGATGCCAAGCGGGCGCAACTGCTGGCCAAGGCCACCGAGATGGCGATCGAGGACGTGGCGATCATCCCGGTGCACTACCAGGTCAATGCCTGGGGCGCGCGCAAGGGGGTCACCTACGAGGCGCGCACCGACGAGTGGACGATGGCGCAGTTCGCGCGCAAGGTGAAGTGACCTGATGCCCGGGTCAGGGCCGGTATCGGGCCTGCGGGCCCGGACCTGGTCCTTGCCGCCTTTGCCCGCCGCCTGATCACTGCCGGTTTCCCGCCATGTCCGCCTTCGTCATCCGCCGCCTGATCCAGAGCCTCATCGTGCTCGCGATCATGTCGGTGATCGTGTTCTTCGGGGTCAGTGTCGTCGGCGACCCGGTGCACATGTTCGCCAGCCCCGACGCCACGCAGGCCGAGATCGACCAGGTGATCGCCCAGTTCGGCCTGGACAAGCCGGTGTGGGTGCAGTATTTCAACTTCGTGACCGGCGCGCTGCAGGGCGATCTGGGCAAGTCCTTCACGTTCGGCGAGCCCGCCCTTGGCGTGATCCTGCAGCGGATGCCCGCGACGATGGAACTGGCGTTCGCCGCGCTGCTGCTGGCCATCGTCATCGGTCTGCCGCTGGGCCTGTATGCCGGCCTTCACCCGGAAAGCCCGGTGTCGCGGATCATCATGACCGGCTCCATCTTCGGGTTCTCGCTGCCCACGTTCTGGGTTGGCATCATGTTGATGATGGTGTTCGCGGTGATGCTGGGCTGGGTGCCGGCCACCGGCCGCGGCGACACCGTCGAGTTGTTCGCGGGCCTGCGGCTGAGCCTGTTCACCGCCGACGGCCTGTCGCACCTGGCGTTGCCCGCGGTCAACCTGGCGCTGCTCAAGATCTCGCTGGTGATCCGCCTGACGCGGGCCGGCGTGCGTGAGGCCTTCATGCAGGACTACATCAAGTTCGCCCGGGCCAAGGGCTTGTCGGATGCCCGGGTGATCGGCGTGCACCTGCTCAAGAACATCCTGATCCCGGTGATCACCGTGCTCGGGCTGGAATTCGGCTCGCTGATCGCATTCTCGGTGGTCACCGAGACCATCTTCGCCTGGCCCGGCATGGGCAAGTTGCTGATCGAGGCGATCATCACGCTCGATCGCCCCATCATCGTCGCCTACCTGCTGATGATCGTGCTGCTGTTCGTGATCATCAACCTGCTGGTCGATGTCATCTACTCGCTGCTCGATCCGCGGGTCCGCCTGCAACAGGCCGCCGCATGAATGCTCCGATCACCGACGCGCCGGCGTTGTTGCCCGATTCGCCCGAGTTGCCCCCCGACGCACCGCCGGCGGCCGAGATGACGCCGCTGCGCCGCTTCGTCTCGCAATTCGTCGAGGACCGCACGGCGGTCGTCGGCGCGCTGGTGTTGTTGTCGATCATCCTGCTGGCGGTGTTCGCCCCGTGGATCACGCCGCAGGATCCGTACGACCTGGCGCAGGTGGACATTCTCGATGGTCGCCAGCCGCCGGGCGGGGAGTCGTACGCGGGCTTTCGGATGTGGCTGGGCTCGGATGGGGCAGGGCGCGACCTGTACTCGGCGATTCTGTACGGCCTGCGGATCTCGTTGTCGGTGGGCGTGTTGTCCGGCTTTCTGGCGCTGCTGGTCGGCATCACCGTGGGCTTGTTCGCCGCCTACGTGGGCGGGCGTACCGAGAACCTGATCATGCGACTGGTCGATCTGCAGTTGTCGTTTCCGGCCGCGCTGATCGCGCTGATGCTCATCGCCGTGTTGGGCAAGGGCATGGACAAGATCATCCTCGCGCTGGTGGTCGTGCAATGGGCGTACTACGCCCGCACGATTCGCGGCTCGGCGCTGGTCGAGCGGCGCAAGGAATACGTCGAAGCGGTCAGCAGCCTGGGCCTGTCACACTTTCGGATCATGTTCCGGCACATCCTGCCCAACTGCCTGGCGCCGCTGATCGTCGTCGCCACGGTGCAGACCGCCCACGCGATCTCGCTGGAGGCGACGTTGTCGTTCCTCGGGGTCGGGCTGCCGCAGACCGAGCCGTCACTGGGGGTGCTGATCTCCAACGGCTTCGAGTACGTGTTGTCGGGCAAGTACTGGATCAGCGTGTTCCCGGGCATCGCGCTGCTGGTGACGATCGTGTCGATCAACATCGTCGGCGACCGGCTGCGCGACGTGCTCAACCCGCGCCTGAGCCGTTGACCGATGAAGCCGACCGACCTCGCGACGGTCGCCGTGTCCGCCGAACCGTCCACCGACCCGGCCCACGGGCCGACCTTGCAGGTCAGCGGCCTGCAGACGCACTTCTTCACCCGTGACG
>JAWKYE010000050.1:0-25308 GCA_041396665.1 Burkholderiaceae bacterium | reverse complement strand
TGCGAAGCCGCTCCCAGACTGTTTGCCGGAGCCCCCGATGAAGCGATTTGCCCCCCTCGTTGCCGCCAGCCTGCTGGTCCTGGCCATGCCGGCCAGCGCCGATGACTTCACCGATACGTTGGACAGCGCCAAGAAGGCGTATGCCGAGGGCGATTTCGCCACCGCCAGCGAAGACCTGACCTACGCCACCCAGTTGTTGTCGCAAAAGCGCGCGGCCAACCTGGGAAGCTTCCTGCCCAAGGCGCTGGCCGGCTGGACGATGGATGATCAGAAAAGCGGTTCCAGCGCCGGCGCCGGGCTGGCCGCGTTCGGCGGCGGCACCAGTGCCGAGGCCAGCTATCGCAAGGGCGACGACACCGTGCGCATCTCGATCGTCGCCGACTCGCCACTGATCGCCTCGATGGCGATGATCATGAACAGCGCCGCCGCCGCGTCACAAGGCACGGTCAAGCGGATCAACCGCGAAAAGGTGATGGTCAAGGAAGACGGCGAGTTGCAATCGATGGTCGACAACCGGATCCTCGTCTCGGTGACCGGCAGCGGCTCGGCCCAGGACAAGGAGGCCTACTTCAAGGAGATCGATTTCAAGGGCCTGAAGGCGTTTTGAGCGCGGCCCGCACCCGCTCCTACAATAGCCAGTACGACCGTCACCCAAGGAGACCGCAATGGGCAGCACCGATTCGGCCATGACGCTTCAGGCGTCCACTATCTCGCCCGTTCCAGACGCGCACGGCCTCAATCTCTGGTCGGCCGATCCCGCGTTCGCGCGGCTGCTCCCACTGTACGTGCCGCAGGCGCTGGCGAGCGTCCTCACGCCGCGCCTGCACGCGCTGGGTGACCTCGCCGGTGGTCCGCTGAGCGACCTCGCCCAACTCGCCGACCAGAATCCGCCGGTGCTGGTGCATCGGAACCGGCGCGGCCTGGATGATGAACGCATCGAATACCACCCAGCCTACCGCGAGATGGAGCGCCTGGCCTTTTCCGAGTTCGGCCTGGCGGCAATGAGCCATCGGGCGGGCGTGTTCGGGGTCGACGAACCGCTGCCACCGATCGCCAAGTACGTGCTGACCTTCCTGTTCGCCCAGGCCGAGTTCGGCCTGCTGTGCCCGGTCAGCATGACCGACAGCCTGACCCGCACGCTGCGCAAGTACGGCAGCCCGGAGCTGATCCGGCGTTTCCTGCCGATGCTGGCCAGCCAGGACCTGGACACGCTGTACCAGGGCGCGATGTTCATGACCGAGCAAGGCGCCGGTTCCGACATCGGCGCCACCGAGGCGAGCGCCGAGCCGGCGGCCGACGGCCGCTACCGGCTCAGCGGCGACAAGTGGTTCTGTTCGAATGCCGACGCCGAGCTGGCCTTCGTGCTGGCCCGGGTCGATCCCGAGCGGCCCGGGCTGGCCGGCGTCGGTCTGTTCCTGCTGCCGCGCCACCTCGATGACGGCACCCCCAACCATTTCCGGATCGTGCGCCTCAAGGACAAGCTGGGCACACGCAGCATGGCCAGCGGCGAGGTCCGGCTCGAAGGGGCGCTGGCCTGGATGGTCGGCGAGGTCGGCAGCGGCTTTCAGCAGATCGCCGACATGGTCAACAACTCGCGCCTCTCCAACGGGGTGCGGGCCGCCGGCATGATGCGCCGCGCGGTGACCGAGGCGCTGTTCGTGGCGCGCAACCGGAAGGCTTTTGGCAAACACCTGATCGAGCTGCCGCTGATGCAACGCCAGTTGGTGAAGATGCTGATGCGCGCCGAGCAGGCGCGCAGCATGGTGCTGCACACCGCCCAGGTGATGCGCAGCTCCGATGCCGGCGATCGCGACAGCTACGCACTGCTTCGCATCCTCACCCCGTTGATCAAGTTCCGCGCCTGTCGCGATGCCCGCCAGGTCGTGGGTGACGGGATGGAGGTGCGCGGCGGCTGTGGTTACATCGAGGAATTCCCCGAACCGAAGCTGCTGCGCGATGCCCACCTGGGCAGCATCTGGGAAGGCACGAGCAACATCGTGGCACTCGACGTGTTGCGCGCCGTCAAGCGCGAAGGCAGCCTGCCGCTGTTACGCGACCGGATGCTGGCGCTGGCCGGCGAATGCGGCTTCGACCCCGCCCCGCCGTTGTGGCCGGCGGCCGAGGCGCTGGTGGCGGCGGCGGCAGGTCGGCCCGAACTGACACGCAGCGCGGCCAGCAGCCTGTACCACCTGACCAGCGCGACGATCATGGCCTGGGAGGCGTTCAAGACAGGCGATGCGCACCGCCGCACGCTGGCCGAGGCAGTGCTCGCGAACCGCGTGATGCCGCGCGACCCGCTGGCCGTGCCGGGCAAAGACGGGCCCGACTGGCTGGCGGTGCTGCAGGCCGCCTGAGGTCCTCCGCACGCTGCTCAATCCGGCCAGCGGTCCTCGCGCCATTGGCCGGGGGCAAGGCCGTCCAACGACCAGGGGCCGACCCGCAGCCGCACCAGGCGCAGGGTCGGCAGGCCGACGGCGGCTGTCATGCGCCGCACCTGCCGGTTGCGGCCCTCGTGGATCGTCAGTTCCAGCCACGCGGTGGGCACCTTGAGCCGGTGGCGGATCGGCGGATCACGCGGCCAGAGCCACGCCGGTTCGGTCACCTGCGCCACCTCGCAACGCCCGCTCGGCCCGTCGTTGAGCACCGGGCCGCTGCGCAGTGCCAGCAGCATCGCGTCCGTCGGCGTGCCCTCGACCTGCGCCAGGTAGGTCTTGGGCGTGCGTCTCGCCGGTTCGGTGAGCAGGTGCTGCCATCGGCCGTTGTCGGTCAGGACCAGCAACCCCTCGCTGTCCCGATCGAGCCGGCCGGCCGGGTAGACATCCGATTCCCGGACGAAATCGGCCAGGCACCGGCGCCCCCCTTGAGCGGTGAACTGGCACAACACATCGAACGGCTTGTTGAGCAGCAGCAGCCGACCGGGGCCGGCGGTGCCCGCGCCTCGCCGCCTGGCCGCCGCGGTGACCGGCCAGCCACCGACCCGGGGCTTGATCGCTGAATGATTCATGCCGGCCAGTGTAGCCGTTCGCGCCGCGCCGGCATCCTTCGCCCGCCGACTCGGTGCTGATCCGGGCCCGTACCTGCCATTCAGACGTTTCGTTCCGACCGGTGGCCGCTGGCGCCAGACCAACTGCGTCCGCTGCCTTTGATATCCCCTCACCCGATGAAACAATGGCCGCACAGGCAGCTGTTGCGCCCGGACCGACCGCCCGGCCCAGGGCCACCGCTGCCGATGCTCTCTTGGAAACATGGCCGAAGAACCCGACAAGAATAACGCCCGGACCCGACTGGCAAGCCTGCGTGATCATTCGCAATCGCTGCGAATCCAGCGCACGGCGTTTGCCGCGCTCGCGTCGCTGGGCGTGATCGGCGTGATCGCGATGCTCGCGTGGACCGGATTGCTGGCCACACGATGGTTCTTTGCCGGCGCCGGGGCGATCGCGCTGCAGTGCATGGTGTTCCTGGGCTTGATGCTGGGGGGGGTCAACAAGCGCTTTCGCGATCCCAGCATGACGATCCCGCAGATGTTCGGCGCGGCATTGACGCTGCTGATGATCGCCCATGCCGCCAGTCCGGCAGGCCGCAGCGTGGTGATGATGCTCATCCCGCTGGCCTTCGCTTTTGCCACGTTCCGGTTCGGTTTCCTGCGCCTGATGCGCTATGCCGCCGCGTTGGTGATGCTGATGTCGTTCGAGGCGGCGATGTATCTCAGGAGCGCCGACCCGCTGCTCTATCCGCCCGCCAACGCCCTGCTCGACCTGGGTGCCAGCATGCTCGTGCTGTTCGCGCTGGCCGGTATCGGCGGCCAGGTGAACGATCTGCGCTCCCGAACCCGTGCCGAACGTGCACTCTCGCATGTCGCGATGGGCCAACTCAACGAGGCGGTGATCACCGTCGATCACGCCTGCCGGGTGCAGTTTGCCAACCCGGCCGCCGAGGCGATACTCGGTTGCCCGGCCCGGCACAGCATAGGCGTGCCGATCGACGACCTGTTCCCGTTCGAGTCGCAGCAACGCCTGAGCGTCCTGTTGCAGCGTCTGGGCGAATCGATGACCCTCGAGCAGCGGACCGGGGATGCGGCCAAGGTATTCGAGCGCACGTTGCAGGCCGACGATGGCACGATCCGCCACCTGGAGCTGTCGATCTCCGGCCTTGGCCGGGCCGGCACCCGCCAGCAGGAATTCGTGCTGGTCGTGCGCGATGTCTCCGAAAGCCATCGCCTGATGGTCGAACTGAAACACGCCGCCCGGCACGACGCGCTGACCGGGCTGCTCAACCGCAGCGGCTTCGTCGATGCCCTGAACCTGATGCTCGGCGCGCACGATCCCGAGGCCTGGCCGCCGTGCGTGCTGGCGATCGATCTGGACGAATTCAAGATCCTCAACGACGTCTGCGGGCACAAGGCCGGCGACGAGCTGCTCTGCGCGATCGGTCAGTTGCTGCAGCGGCATTGCCCGCGCGCCAGCCTGCTTGCCCGGCTGGGCGGTGACGAGTTCGCGGTCGCGCTGCGGGACATGCCGCTCGAGGCCTGCCAGACGCTGGCAGAACAGTTGATCCTGGCCATGCGCCAACTGAGCTTCGTGCGCGATGACCGGCAGTTCCGCTTTGGCGGCAGCATCGGTATCGCCCAGTTCTCGAATGACCGGCCAAGCGGCGAGGTGCTGGTGGCCCGCGCCGACGCGGCCTGCCTGCAGGCCAAGCAGCGCGGCCGCAACCGCGCCGAGACCTTCCTGCTGCGCGACGAGGAACGGATCGCCCTGTTGCGCGATACCGGCTGGGCCGAACGACTGTCCAAGGCGATCGACGAGGACCGTTTCGTGCTGTACGCGCAAAAGATCAGCGCCTTCGATGCCGCGCCCGAAGACCCCGATCGATACGAGATGCTGGTCCGGTTACCGGACGGCGATGGCCGGGTGATCGCCCCGGCAGCCTTTCTCGCGGCCTCCGAGCGCTTCAACCTGGCGGTGCCGCTGGACCGGTGCGTGCTGCGCCTGACGGCGCGCAGCCTGCAGGCGCTGGCACTGGCCGGCAGGCCGCTGCCGGAGGTGACGATCAAACTGTCCTCGGCCAGCCTGCGCGATCCCGGAACGCTGGACTTCCTGGGTCAGACCCTGGCCAACCACGGCGTCGAGGGCCGCTGGTTCACCGTCGAATTCACCGAGGCGGCCGCGCTGGTCGATGTCGAGGCGACGGCCCGCTTCGTCGCGGGCCTCAAGGCACCGGGCCGCGCGGCGGCACTGGACTAAGGTCGGGACGGGGCTGCGCAGTTTTCACGGCATCGCGCAGATCGCGGTGGACCGGATCAAGGTCGATGGTAGCTACGTGCAGCATTCGGCCGACAACCAGCTCGACCGGGCCTTCGTCGACTCGGTCGAACGCATTGCCAAGGTGCTCCGCGTGCAGACGATTGCCGCCTTCGTCGACGACGATGCCACGCGCGAGGCGATGCGCAGTGCCGGTGTGCGATTCGTCCAGGGCTACGGTGTCCACGAGCCCGAGCCCTTCGATGCTGCGCTCGGCCGACCGCGCGAGCAGGCGCTGCCCGGCGCGGCCGATGCCGCAATCGACGCCCCCGATGCGGTGCTCGGCAACCGGTCCGCGGTCTGAGCCGGCCAGCGGCACTCCGCCCCCGCGATGACCGGCCGGCTGCTGATCGGGGCGCTGCTCGCGACGCTGTCGTTCGCCACCTGGCACCAGCGACAGCGAATCGACACGCTCGAAGCCACGGCCATGTTGCCGGCATCGGTCGCGCCACTCACCCCGCTCATTGGCGACGATCCGTTGCAGCACCCGACCGACCTGTCGGCCTTCCAGTTCCGCGATCATGCGATCCGGCCGCTGGCCGGCTTTGCCATCCGCGCCCGCATCCTGTCTCGGGAGGACTACCGCTTCGATGCCGGGGCCGATCTCTCGCCTATCGACCTGGCCCTTGGCTGGCGCAGGATGGCCGACCCGTCGGTCTACCGGCAGCTCAACATCCGTCAACACGGACGCTGGTACCACTACTCGTGGTCGGGTGAACCGCCGATTCCGCTGCGCGAGATCATCGAAAGCTCCGCGAACATGCACCTGATCCCGGCCAACGACGCGGTGCGCAGGGTGCTCGAGCGGGCCCGCGCCGGTGGCCTGGTCAGCCTGCGGGGCCAACTGGTGGAGGCGGTCTCGAACAATGGCCGGCGCTGGCGCAGCTCACTGTCGCGCGCCGATTCCGGAGACGGCTCTTGCGAGCTCGTCTTCGTGCAACACGCGTCGCTGGATTGAGACCACGGCCCCGGCGTCGGCAGGACGCGGCGACATGCAATACTTGCCGCTGATGATCCGGCCGGTGCCGGATCGCGTCATCGTCCGGGGAGTCCTTCATGAGCATCCGATCCGTCGGCTACATCGGCCTTGGCGTCATGGGCCTGCCGATGTGCCGCCACCTGGCGCGCAAGGCCGCGCAGGCGGGCCTTGCGCAGGTGCTGGCCCATGACCCGCAGCCGGCGGCACTCGCCCAACTGGCCGACGACGGCGTCGTCGCGTGCGCCACCGTGCGCGAACTGGTCGAGCAGGCCGACGCCGTGTTCTTCTGCCTGCCCGGGGGTCCCCAGGTCGCGTCGCTGGTCGAGGGCGACGGGGGCCTGCTGTCGGCGGCGCGCGAAGGCCAGATCGTGCTCGACCTGGGCACGACCCCGGTCCCCTTGACCCGCCGCCTGCATGCCGCATTCGCAGAACGCGGCGTGGCCTTTCTCGATGCCCCGGTCACGCGGACCCGCCAGGCCGCGCAGGCCGGCACCTTGTCGACGCTGGTGGGCGGCGATGCCGCCGTGCTCGAGCAGGTGATGCCGTTGCTGCGTTGCTTCTCGGCCGAGGTCACGCTGTGCGGCCCGATCGGCGCCGGCCAGATCTTCAAGCAGATGAACAACATGGTGCTGTTCCAGACCGTGGCGGCGCTGAGCGAGGCGCTGGTCACCGCGCGTGCCGCCGGCGTCGACCCGGCACTGCTGTTCGAAGCGATGAGCAAGGGGTCGGCTGACAGCTTCGCGTTGCGCAACCACGGCGTCAAGGCGCTGCTGGCCGACGATTTTCCGCTACGCGCGTTTCCCGTCACCTACGCACTCAAAGACCTCGAATACGCGCTCGAGCTGGCCGAATCCGAGGGTCTGCAACTCCCCGGCGCCCGGCAGGTGCGCGATCGCTTCCACAAGGCCATCGAGGCCGGGCTGGGCGATGCCTACTTCCCGGTGATCGTCAAGACACTCACCGGACCGGATGCCTGATGAGCCGCGAGAGTCCCAACGCCGCCCTGGTCGGTCAGCCCGGATCACGGGCCCTGCTGCAGACGCCGTGCCTGGTCCTCGAGCTGCCCGCGCTTCAGCACAACATCGACCAGATGGCCCGCTTCGCCCGGGCGCAACGCGTGGCCCTGCGACCGCATGCCAAGACCCACAAGTCGGTGCAGATCGCCCGGCGTCAATGCCAGGCCGGTGCTGTCGGCCTTTGCACCGCGACCCTCGGGGAAGCCGAGGCCCTGGCCGATGGCGGTATCGAGGGGCTGCTCGTGACCTCGCCAGCGATCGGCGCGGCCAAGATCGCCCGCCTGCTCGCCCTCGCCGCCCGCCAGCCCGACACGATGATCGTCGTCGACGCGATGGACAACCTGCGCGAACTCGCGCAGGCCGCCGATAGCGGCGCCCGCCCGCTGACGATCGTTGTCGCGCTGGACATCGGCAACCAGCGGATCGGCGCGCGTGACATCGACGATGCACTGGCCTTGTGCAAGGCCGTCGACGCGAGCGGCGGGCTGCGCTTTGGCGGGATCCATGCCTATGCCGGCAGCCTGCAACACACGGCCTCGCTGGCCCTGCGCACCGAGCAGGCGCGCACGCACCGGGCCGGCCTGTCGCCGGTCGGGATGCCGCCGGGCTGATCAGGGCGCGGTATCGGCGGCAGGACCGGTAGCGTCGAACTGGATGGTCCGGCAGGCGTACACCGAACTGGCAGGGCAGCTATGTCTTCATGGATGTCGAGTACGACGCGATCGAAACCCGCCCGGTCCCCCTTGCTGAACAGCCTGTTCGTGGCGACCCGGGTCATGAGCGCCAACCACGATGGATTCGTGACAACCGATGCGGGCACCAAGCGGTTCTCGATGGGTGGACCGGCCCCGCGGGTATCGCGGCGGCGCCCTGGCCGATTGCGCTATGGCTTCCAGGGCGATGAACATGGCAAGCTGATGTTACCCACGGGCGCCACGCGCCCAGTGCCCGGCCACCTGCTCGAACTGGTCGTGCTTCCGCACTGCGACCCGACCGTCGACAAGCATGATCACTACCATGTCGTCGATGGCGACACGCTGGTCGATATCTGGCCGATCGAGGGCCGCGGTGTTCTAAAGACACGGGCCAAGCGGCTCGAAGCGCGCCGCCGCGACGTCAACGAACTGACGATTCTCGCGCCGCCTTACCTGCTCCGGTGACACTGCTCAGATCGCGGCCCGGCCGCAAAGACCAAGCCCAAGGAGAACACCTGCGAAGAAAGCCATCATTGCCACCCCCGTTATCTTCGGCCTGACGCTCGCCTGGACCGGCAGCGCGTACGCGCAACACGCGAATGCCCTGAGACCGCGCCGCAAATCAAGGACGTGCCGCTGACCCGCGCCGAGGTCAAGGCCGAAGCAGAAAAGGCCGGGGCCACCGCCACCAACGTCGGTGAGTGCCCCAACTTGGCCGCCCTGCCCCACTGCTGATGGCAAGACGCGGACTCGTGCCGAGGCCGCGCGAACGGCGATGACTGGCGATCCGATGGGGTGAGTTCCGGCAAAGCAGGCGTTGATGGGCCGGCGCAGCACTCCGCGCGCCGGGCCGTCGACCCAAAGAGGTCCCGGCAACCGGGGCCCAAAGATCGATGCATCGGCCTGATCCCCTGGCTGGGCCGCCCCGATGTCGGCTATCGACAACAACTCCGGGCATCGCGCACGGGTCGCTCCGTCTGTCGCCACTAAACTGCAGGCTCGCCCACTTCCCGACGAGTCATGCCAAGCCTGCTTGATCGTGCCTGCACGCTGGGATGCGATTGCGCCTGCAACGCGCCGGCCAGAAGGCCGGCCCCGCGCCGCGCATGGGTTCGCATATCCATTTCGACGGCCGCCGGATGAAGGTCACCGAGCCACCCGAACCCGAGTTCTGGGCCTGGCTGACCTTGGCCGGCTGGCGCGAATGCCGGTTCAGTGGTGATCGGCGCCGCTATGTGAATCTGCCTGAAAACGCCTTCAAGCGCCTGGCCTCGCGCCAGAGCGCCAGCCGCGAAGAGTATTACCACCAATTGATGGATCGTTCGAGCCCGTGACATGAATCACGGGGCGGCGCGGCAAGCACTGCTCGCAATAGGGTAGATCCTTCAGGGAGCATTACCTCGCCCCGGCGGTCGGTGATGCTTTGATTGGAATTCAAGGAAATCAGGAGACAACATGATCTTGCATCGCAACATGATCACGCTTGCCGTGTCCGGCGCCCTACTCGCCGTCAGTTCCACCGCCATCGCCGCCGAAGTCGATGGCCCGAGCGTCAACTGGCGCTTCTCGACCTGGGGCAAACCGCGTGCCTTCACCGTGGGCATTGAGGAACTGGCCAAGACGGTCAAGGCCAAGACCGGCGCAAGTTCAAGATCCAGATCGGCTACGACACCTTCTCGAAGGACCGTGAGAACCTGGACAGCATCAAGATCGGCGCAATCGATGGCGCCCACTTCTGCAACATCTACCACCCGGGCAAGAACCCGGCGTTCATGGTCTTCACGCTGCCCTTCCTGCCGCTGGGCGACTGGCAGGTCAGCAACGCCGTGCGCGAAGCTGTCTGTACAAGCACCCGGCGCTGATCAAGGACATGGACTGGTGGGACGCGATGGTCTACGCATCGACGCTGCTGCCCCAGTACGAGTTCCTGGGCAAGGGTGAGCCGCCGCAGCGCCTGGCCGACTGGAATGGCCTGCGGGTACGGGCCGGTGGCGGTGTCGGTGACGCGATGGCCCTGCTCGGCGCGACCAAGACGACCACCACGGCGACCGAGGTCTACACGTCGATGCAGCGCGGCTCGATGGATGCCGCCTCGTTCCCGTACACCTATGCGCATGCCGCGTACAAGATCCACGAGGTCTCCGACTGGTTCACGACCAACATGGCGCCGGGCACCAGCGACTGCCCGATCGTGTTCCGCAAGACGTCGTTCAACAAGCTGCCCAAGCAGTACCAGAAGCTGTTGACGGACCTCAAGCCGGAAATCACCGCCAAGCAGATCAAGGCATACGTGGATATCGACGCCAAGAACCTGCCGATGTTCGAGAAAAAGCTCAAGGCGATCCGCTACTCGGAAGCGCAATTGGAAGAATTCCGCGAAATCGGCGGCAAGCCGGTCTGGGCGAAGTTCGTCGAGCAGAACAAGGATAGCTTCGACGGCCAGGAACTGATCGACCTGGTGTTCAAGACCGCTGCCGAAGCGGCCAAGAAGTAAGTCTGGCCGCTGCCGCCCACCCTCCGACCCCGAGAAACAGAAGGTCCGAACATGAGCCTGCATCCAGAAGCAGTTGACGTCCACGCGATTCGCTGCTTCATGCCAGGATCGACCGCGGATTGGCGCGTCGAGAATGGTTTCACGCTGTTTGCAGCGTTCTTCATCTTCGGCCTGATGCGTTTCGGCATGGGCCAGGTGCTGGGCCGGCAGTTACTGAACATGCCCATTTCGGGCTACATCGACTTTGTCGAGATCTCGATGTCCTCGTTCGCGTTCCTGGCGATCGCCTATTGCCAGCGGGTCGGTGGACACGTGCGCATGGACTTGTTCGTCAACAAGGCCAAGGGTCGGCTGCACTGGGGGATGGAGGCATTCGGTACGCTGGTGGCCATCTTCCTGATCGCGGTGCTGATCTGGTACGGCTGGGATCACTTCATGCGCGCCTGGGAATCCGGGGACAGCACGATCGACACGCAGATCCCGGTTTGGCCCTCCAAACTCGCGGTCCCGCTGGCCTTCGGCCTGCTGCTGATCCGCCTGCTCGTCAATTTCGCCGGTTACCTGAGGCTCATCGGCAATCCGGCACTGCCTCCGGTCGCAGTGCCGCGGATCCTGACGGTCGAGGAAATCGCCGCCAAGGAAATCGAAGACTCGGCCTCAGGAAAATAAGATGGATCCGTACAACATAGGGCTGCTGGGCGTGGTCGCGATGATCGTGCTCGTGTTTGTGGGCGTGCGCGTGTACATCGCCGCGGCGGTCGTCGGCCTGCTGGGCCTGGTCAGCATCATCGGCTGGGACGCCGGCGCCGGCATGGCCGGCACCATTCCGCACTCCAAGTCGGTGACCTACACGCTCAGCGTGCTGCCGATGTTCATCCTGATCGGCTTTCTGGCCTTTCACGCCGGCATCACCGAGGCCTTGTTCGACGCCGGGCGCAAGTGGCTGGGCTGGGTGCCCGGCGGTCTGGCCGTGGCCACGGTGATGGCCGCGACCGGCTTCGCCGCGGTATCCGGCGCCAGTACCGCCACCGCCGCGGTGTTTGCCCGAACGGCAATCCCGGACATGCTCAAGTTCGGCTACGACCGCAAGTTGGCGGCCGGCGTGGTGGCCGCGGGCGGTACGCTGGCCACACTGATTCCGCCCAGTGCGCTGCTCGTCATCTACGCGATCATCGTCGAGGAATCGGTCGGGGCCCTGCTGGTGGCCGGCTTCCTGCCCGGTCTGGTCTCGGCCCTGATCTACGTCGTCATGATCATCCTGATGTGCCGCTTCAAGCCGTCGCTGGGGCGTCCGATCGGCGGCTTCACCTGGAGCCAGCGTGTCCGCTCGCTGCCCGGAACCTTCCCGATCTTCGCGGTGGTCGTCATCATCTTCACCGCGATGTACTACGGTTGGGCGACACCGACCGAGGCCGGCGCACTCGGCGCCTTCGTCGTCTTCATCCTCGCGCTGTTCAAGGGCATGCGCTGGAAGAACCTGAACGAGGCCCTGCTTGAAACCGCCAAGCTGACCGTGATGATCTTCTCGATCATCTGGGGCGTGCTGATGTTCGTGCGCTTTCTGGGCTTTGCCGGACTGCCCGAGGCCTTTGCCGACTGGGTGATCCACCTGCCGCTGCCGCCACTGCTGATCATGATCGGCATCCTGATGTTCTACGCGGTGCTGGGCATGTTCATGGACGCGATCGGCATGCTGTTGCTGACGCTGCCCATCGTCTACCCGGCGGTGATCGGCCTGGGCTATGACCCGATCTGGTTCGGCATCATCGTCGTCAAGATGGCCGAGATCTGCCTGATCACGCCGCCGATCGGCCTGAACTGCTTCGTCGTCAACGGGGTCCGGCCTGATATCCCGCTGACCGATGTCTTTCGCGGCATCCTGCCGTTCTTCATCGCCGATGTCGTGACGATCGCCGTCCTGCTGGCGTTCCCGGACATCGTGCTCTGGCTGCCCCGACAGATGAACATGGGCTGAGCGGGTGCGCCATTAGCGTGAACAGGTCCTAGCGCGCGATGTCTCGGCAACACATCGTGCTGCCCGCCGTCGTGCTGACGGTCGGCGTGCTGATGAACATGCTGTCACGCGGCCTGATCGAGACCTTCGCGGTCTTTCTGCTGCCGCTGGGCGAGGCGTTCAAGGCCGATCGTGCGGCCATCACCGTCATCTATTCGACCTACATGCTGGTCTACGGCCTGTCGGCGCCGCTGATGGGCTACCTGATCGACCGCATCGGCGTTCGCGTCTGCTACCTGCTGGGCCTGTTGCTGCTCGGTGGCGGCTTCTGGTTCGCCGGTTCGGCCACCGAGTTGTGGCACCTCTACCTGTTGCTGGGCGTCGCCTGCGGTGCCGGCGCAGCCGCCCTGGGCATGGTGCCGGCGTCGATGCTGGCCAGCTACTGGTTCGACCGGCGCCTGCCCTCGGCGATGAGCCTGCTCTACGCGTCGCTGGGCATGGGCGTGCTGGTCTTCTCGCCGCTGAGCCAGTGGCTGATCGACACCCGCGGCCTGCACGCGGCCTACCGCAGCCTGGCCCTCGCGCCGCTGCTGCTGCTGCCCCTGATCCTGCTGCTGCCCTGGAAGACGATCCTCAGTGGCGAAAGCGCGCTACGGGCGCGCCGCGAGAGCGCCGTGCGCAAAGGGGTGAAATCGGCGTTGCTGCGGGCGTTGCGCGAGGCGAGTTTCGGAAGCTGGCCGGCGTGATGTTCTTCACGACGCTGGCCACCTTCACGACGATGATCCAGTTGGTCGCCTATCTGATCGAGGCCGGGTTCGATGCGCTGGTGTCCGCCACCGTGTTCGGCCTGCTCGGCATGATCTCGACCGCGGGCATGATGTACTCCGGGCTGGCTGGCCGAAAAACACGGTGAACGCGCGGTGGCCACCGTGTCCTACCTGCACGATCGGCGGGATCGGCCTGCTGGCGCTGCTCGATGTGGCCCAGCACCCCTGCTGGTCGGCTTCGTGATCCTGTTCGGCACGGTCTCGTCGCGCGGGCCCCTGGTGGCCGTGTTGTCGTCGCGTCTGTTCGCCGGTGACGCCCAGGCCACGATCTACGGTACCGTGCTGCTGGCCATGGGGGTCGGCGGTGCACTGGCCGGATGGGCCACGGGGACTGCACGACATCACCGATGGCTACCATGCCGGTTTCGCGCTGTCGGCGCTGGCCGCCGTAGGGGTCTGGTGACGTTTCGTTCCATCGATACCAGCCATCTTCCGCGCCCAGAAAAGACCTAGAACGGTGCTCGCAGCGCGATTGACGAGAGTCAAGGGCGCCAGGGCGATGCGACGGGAGAATGCGGTCAACCGCATCTTCTATGAAACCGAGTGCCGGCAGGTCGACGGCAGTTGGCAGCCGACCCGCCTGAATCTGCCTGTCGCCGATACCTGATGGCCCCCGCCGACCGAACTAGCTGAAATGACCCTATTGCCGCGCTACGCGCCGATGTTCTTCGCACAACCTGCAATCACGAGCGATTCGACTTCCGGTCAACCTCCGAACTGGAGGACATCGACGTCTCGATCGGTCAGCATCGGGCCATGGATGCCATGCACTTCGGTTTGACGATGCCGGGCGATGGCTACAATGTCTTCCTCCTCGGTCCGACGGGCGTGGGCAAGTTGACCGCCGCCCGCGAGATGGTCAGTCGCCTGGCGCAGGGTGGAGCCCCGCCACCGGACTGGTGCTATGTTTTCAACTTTGCCCGGCCTCACCAACCGAATGCCATCAGGCTGCCGGCCGGTATGGGCGCAAAGCTGCGTACCGACATGCAGCAGTTCGTCGAGGATCTTCAGATCGCCATTCCCGCGGCCTTCGAGAGTGAAGACTATCGGGCAAGAGTGGAGGACATCGAGCAATCGGTCGCCGATCGGCAGCGCAAGATGTTCGAGCAGACCGCCGAGCAGGCCCGAAGCCGCCAACTTCTGCTGATGCACACGCCGGCCGGATTCGCCTTCGCTCCGATCAAGAAAGGCGACGAGGTCCTCCCGCAAGAGGAGTTCGCCGCATTGCCGGAAGGTGAGCGAAACCGGATCGAGGCGGAGATTCGCACGATGCAACAGACGTTGCAGAAAGCGGTGCGTCAATTGCCGCAGTGGGCAAAAGAGGCCAGCGAACGGATCAAGGAAATCAACCGGGAGATCGCAAAGAACGCGGTCGACCACCTGATCGCCAGTCTCACCACGCACTACGGACATGTCCCCGAACTCTCCGAGTATCTCGGCGCCGTCGCGTCCGACGTGATCGACAATGTCATGGCGTTCATGCCACAACAACCGGGCAACCCGATGGCGATGTTCGCCAGACTGCAAACCAATGAGGCGCTACTACGGTATCAAGTCAATCTGTTGGTCGACAATTCGGCACTGACACAGGCTCCGGTCGTCTACGAAGATCTACCAAGCTACGCCAACCTGATCGGTCGTTCGGAATATCGGGCCCAGATGGGAACCTTGATGACGGATTTCACCCTGATCAAGGCTGGCGCGCTGCATCGGGCCAATGGTGGCTACCTGGTTCTGGACGCCCGCCAGGTGCTTCAGCAGCCGCTTGCGTGGGACGCACTCAAACGTGCGCTGAAGGCGCACGAGGTGAGGCTCGATTCACTGGAGCGCAGCGTCAGTCTGATCAGCACGGTTTCACTTGAACCCGAACACATTCCGATCAAGGTCAAGGTAGTCCTGATCGGCGATCGGAGCCTTTACTATCTGCTGAGCCAGTACGATCCGGATTTCGCCGATCTGTTCAAGGTCATGGCCGATTTCGACGACACGATGCTGCGCGAAACCGGCGCGGATCGACTGTATGCAGGGCTGTTTGCCACTCTGGGCCGCCTGCATGGCTTGCTACCGATGGCTGCCGCCGGGGTGGCGACGATGATCGAACATGCAGGACGACTGGCCCAAGACGCCCGAAAGCTGTCGACGAATCTCAGAGACTTGACCGATCTGCTGCGCGAGGCGAACCACTGGGCTACCCGCGAAAATGCGACAGTGATCGGCGCGCCACATGTTCAACAGGCCATCGACCAGCATGCCTACCGCAGCAAACGGGTCCAGGAGTCGCACTACGAGAGCATACGGCGCGGCACGATCCTGATCGCCACCGAAGGAGCCAAGGTTGGCCAGGTGAACGGCCTGTCCGTCCTCCAACTCGGAAAATACCGATTCGGATGGCCGACCCGGATCACCGCGACCACCCGTCTGGGAGAGGGAAAAGTCATCGACATCGAGCGGGAAGCCGAACTTGGCGGCCCTCTTCACTCGAAGGGTGTGCTGATCCTCTCGAACTTTCTGGCGTCCCGATACGCGAAGCACCAACCGCTATCGATCTCGGCCAGCATCGTCTTCGAGCAATCCTACGGCATGGTCGAAGGGGACAGTGCCTCGTTGGCCGAACTATGTGCGCTCCTCTCCTCGTTGTCGCGACTGCCGATCGATCAACGCTTCGCGGTCACCGGATCTGTCAACCAGCATGGCGACATCCAGCCGATCGGCGCGGTCAACGAGAAGATCGAAGGCTTTTTCGATGTCTGCAATGAACGCGGACTGACCGGCGATCAGGGTGTCCTCATTCCTGGTGCGAACATCGAGCATCTGATGCTTCGCGATGAAGTCGTACAGGCCGTTCGCGACGGCAGGTTCGCGGTCTACGCGATAAACAGTGTCGACGAGGCCATCTGCCTGCTGACCGGCGTTGAAGCAGGGGTCATGACGGCAGGCGGATCCCGGCCGGTCGCTGAAACCGTCAATGGCAGGGTGGCGGCCCGGCTTGGCGAACTCTCGAAGAAACGGCGCCGCTTCGCTTCGACCGAATCCAAGGCAGGACGGGCATGATCGAAGAAGCACACCAGCAGGTCATCGGGCGAATCCTGGTCGTATTCGATCATCGGCACCTTGGCCAGCAGGCATTGGTTCATGCAGTCGCACTGGCCGAGCGAGCGGATGCGGAGATCGTGGTCATGTTCGTTGAAGACCGCAACCTGCTACGTCTCGCGGGGCTGCCCTTCGCACATGAAGTCAACAGGACCACCGGCCAGGCGAGCCGCCTCGATACCGAGGCCCTGAGCCAGAGAACCAACCGGCTGATCGAGCGACTGCATCGTCAGGTCGACCAGTCGGTAAGTCAACACCAGATCCGCGCAACGGTCAAAGTGGTCAGGGTCAGCTGGTGGAACAAAGCGCTGGCAGTCGCTCGAATCGATCTTTGTCTTCATCAGCGTTGCCGATCAGCATCACCGATATCCACCCTTCCGGTCGACCTGGCCAGCAGCCGCGGTTGCCGGCAATCGGCAGCACTCTGCCAGAACCATCGGCGTCATTTACGATGGTTCAGCCGGAGCGACCCGCGCCCTCATCCTGGCCGCGAAGCTGGCACGTTCAAACAGCATGAAGGTCGCGGTCATTCTCGCCGCCGAGCAACCCACGGCGGCGTTGTCGTTGCAACAACAGGTGGAACAACTGCTCGATCAGAATGTTCCCGCGATCAGCTTCGCCGAAATCCGGCCGTTGGACATCAGCCGCCTGGAATCCGTCCTGCGGGCACGGCGATGCGCCTTCGTGCTGATGTCGGCGGACCGATCGGTGCTACCCAACGTCGCTGGAGGCCAACTTGTCGATCTCTTCGAATGCCCGCTCGTGCTGGTCCGCTGACTCGCGTTACAGGCCGGTTGCAGCGACTGCAGGCCGGTCACCATTGTCGGCAGTCACTTGGACGCGAGTTTCCATAGAGACATCGAACGATCGGTGTAGTCGCCGATGCCATCGACATACTGCCTGTGGCCCGTTCTGGCCCGGCCATCGGCGCACACTGGGCGGTTTCTTGCAAGAACGCCAGATCGCGTTCAAATCCGCACTGCGATCCGTAGCGATTCCGGTTGGACACAGGCGCAGACTCGGTGAGATACCGGGCCGTCTTAAGCCACCGGCGTCGCGCTGACGTTCCCGGCACCATCGAAGGCATCTCCGGGGGCCCGGGAAGCCAACCCGCATCGAATTCGACCCGTCTGCTTTGTACTGACTGACTCATGATCTCACTTGACCACATGGATGTTGCAGTCGGACCAGCCCCGTCCCGTGAGCCTTGCAACGGTTAGCGATCCGGCAGTGCACGCTCATCGTCGGGCACAAGTCCGGTCTTGGGCTTCATCGGCACCCTGACACTGACACGCGTTCCGCTACCTGGCTGGCCTTCGATACGGACCGAGCCTCCAAAGGCCCGCACCCGTTCGCGAATACCGGTGAGTCCAAAGGCGTCTTTGCGGCGTGGTGCCTGGGTGTCGATTCCGATGCCGTTATCGCAGACTGACAGCTGCAAATACTCCCCATCGCTGGCGAGCCGCACGACGTACCGTGGCACATTCGCATGGTGTTGGATATTGGTCGGCGCCTCTTGCACAATACGGTAAAGCGCGAGGACAGCCTGATATCGATGTCGGCAATATCCGCATGCCCTTCGAATCGACAACCTATTCCCCCGCGACCATTCAACTCACTTGTCAGGTGATCCAACGCTTCGATCAACCCCTGATCATCCAGCACCGAGGGCAATAGGGCCGCAACGGTTCGCCTGGCCGAGCGAACCGACGAAGCCGACAGTCGATCCAGGTTATCCAGCAATGCCTTGGCCGAGTCCGTCCACGGCAGCGGCTCAGCTTTCCGGTGGCCGATCCATGCGCAGTGCCGCAAGCATCGACCCAGTTCGTCATGCAGTTCACTGGCCAGGTGCCGCCGCTCATCCTCCCGCACCAGTGGCTGAATCGACAGCGCCTGCGCCACGGGCTTGGGCTCAGCGCAATGATTGCTCGGCTGCGACCTGCTCGGTCAGGTCTCGCAAAATGACCGTGTAGTACTCCTCGCCCTCGACCTCGACATGGAGATAGACGCCAGGATCGGAAACTCGACGCCGTCCGCGCGCAGCGCCGCCGACAGGCCGTGCACATCCCCCAACCAGACGATTGCCAGGCGCATCGTGGCCGAAATCCCGGATCCATCGCTCAGGATGCGCCCGTGGACCAGGTGGCAGGAAGCGGTCCAGAGGACCGCCGATAACCTCGCAGGCTTGACAGCCGAATATCACCTCGGCCGCTTCGTTGAACAACCGGATCAGCCCGTCCAGGACGATGATCGCATCCATCGCGGATCTGATCACCGACTCCAGCCAGATCTCGTCCCGTCCCATGGTCCCTCTGACAGATACCCTCTCGATCCTGGTACGGGCGCCACGCTCGGCGCTTCCCGTCCAGACAGGTCGACGACGTGGGGCGTAGGAACGTCAGCAAGGGTAGATCCCGCCGCGTCGTTTTAGGCACGGACGCCACCGGAACAGCCTGCTCGGGGATCGCCAGATCGTCGACCCGCGGTGTCCTCAGCTTAACCTTCGTCAACAATTTAGGCGTTTCACCGCTCGTTGGAAATACCGCGGAACGGGTAATCGGCAACCGATAGGGCGCGCAGGTCCGCTGGTCGCTTACTTACAACTGGCAAAACCAGGCCGGGTTCTGCCAGCGAACCACCGCGGCAGGGCATCTAGCCGACCCGTATTCGATCAACCACTGTGGCCACACCGGGAACGTGCCAGACGGTGTTCTCAATCAGATCCACGCTCGAAGAGCTACCTTCACCGCCCATCGAGGGTGACCGTGCTGCCGGCATCCGTGACTTTGATGCTGCGGGCCTCTTGCTCCGAGTTCCGGATCAACGCCTGCTCGATCCTTGCCTTCAGATCCTCGGGAACGGCGCGGCTCTTCTTGAAACGATCAGACTGACCAAGCCCTTGATGCCCGCGACATGACGAACCTGCTGTGCAATCTTGGCCCGCTGATGATCCCATTCCACCTGACCCGACAGCGTCTGAAGCCCATTCTCCACTTTGGCTTGCACGCCGCTCCCGGCCGCAGGCACACTCCATTGCAGCACATGGGAGATCCGCTCCGCAATCGTCGAGTCATCTGTCCGGTATCGATTGGCCAGATCCACGATGATCTCGTCAGCCACTGCCTTGACGCCGCGCACCCGCTTCGCCGCCTCGACCGCGGCGTGTTTCTCGGGATAGCTAGCGACGCATAGCCGGTCAGCGTGATGGCGCCGTCCGACGAGGCAACGCCGATCTGCGCTTCGTCCACCTGCGGATCCAACTCAGTTCCTCCGTGACCCGGATTTCTTCAACAATGAATCCGACTGCATGATCTCCTCCTTGACTGTCCGGGCAATCCGCGGGTGTTCCGAGGCCGTCCATTTAACCATGGAAAACTGAATCCCCCGATCGCTTTTTGAGGATTGTCAACGGGAACTCGCCTGCTCGCTGCGCGGCTCGAGTGAGCGCCGGCCGTCAGCCAGCCGGTGATAGAGGTTTCAGCCGGCACTCAGCGGGCAGGGTCTCGGTACCATTGAAATCACGTTCCAGCACCCCGATGCCGCGTCGGCTTCGTCCTTCGCCCACCATGACATCCGCCAGTCGAACAAGCAGCCGCAGCTTCGAGCGGCAAGAGCCGGGCTCTTGCATCGTTGCCATTGGGGCGTCGGCGGGCGGACTGGATGCGCTCAAGGAATTCCTTCGCCTGATGCCCGCCGGGAATCGACTGGCCTTTGTCGTGATACAGCACCTGGACCCCGCTCATGAGAGCCATGCCCCCGAACTCCTGGCCAGGTGTACCGATATGCCGGTCGAGCAGGCCAGGAACGGCATCGCCATCAAGCCGGGCCGTGTCTATACCAATCCGCCAGGCAAGACCTTGTCAGTCAAGGCCGGACACCTGCGGGTGTCGGCGCTCAAGCCAACCACCCGCCGGCTGCCGATCGATCACTTCTTTCGAGCGCTGGGCGATGACCAACGTCAGCGTGCGATCGGCGTCGTGATGTCTGGCAGCGGCGCCGACGGCGCGATCGGCCTGCGCACGATCGCTGCCAAGGGAGGTTTGGTCATCGTGCAAGAGCCTACCACCGCGCAGTTCGATGGCATGCCTCGAAGCGCGATTCAAAGCGGCCTCGTGAATGCCATCCTGCCGATCGCCAGGATGCCGGATGCGCTGGGCAACTATGCCCGACACCCGTACGTCACTCAGACCAAGCTGCCGGTCGTCGACGACGATACCGAACGGGCTGCATTCGCGTCAATCCTCGAGTTGTTGCGGGAGCGTACACGGATTGACTTCACCGGCTACAAGCGCACGATGCTGGATCGGCGAGTGCAACGCAGGATGGGGCTGCGCGGGATCACCACGCTGCAACGGTATGCCGAGTTACTGACCGATGAGGCTGGCGAAGCGGACGCTTTGTGCAAGGATCTGCTGATCGGCGTGACCGGGTTCTTTCGTGACCCGGCTGCCTGGCTTACGCTTGGAACCCATGTGATCGCGCCGTTGGCGCGCGAACGGAAGGCCGGCACGCCGATCCGGGTCTGGGTGGCCGGATCGGCGACCGGGGAGGAGGCTTACTCGATTGCCATCCTGCTGACCGAACATCTGGAACGCGAAGGCAAGGGTTGCCCTGTCCAGATCCTGGCGACCGATGCCAGCGACGATGCGATCGCGGTCGCCCGGGCGGGCGTCTATCCCGCGGGCATTGCCGAACAGCTGTCCGAGGATAGATTACTACGCTTCTTTACCGAGCTCCCCGGAGAGAACCGATACAAGGTCCGGGACGAATTGCGCGCCTGCGTGGTTTTTGCCAGGCACGACATCCTGCACGATCCAGCCTATTCGAAACTGGATCTCGTGATCTGCCGGAACCTGCTGATCTACCTTCAGGCGCCCCAGCGAGAGAAGATCATCCGGCTGTTTCACTTCGGTCTGAACCCAAATGGCTGCCTGTTCCTGGGCGCTGCCGAGTCACTCGGCCGGAACGAGGATCGCTTCAAGGCCTTGTCCGACAAGTGGCGGATCTTCAGGCGAAGCGGCAAGGCTCCCAGCGACCTCCTTGACCTTGCCAGGGCGCCCACTCGGGTCTGCTGCCTTGCCCGGGGTCCGTTCCCTACGCCACACCTTGTCGCCGGGTCGGACTATGCTGGCGCGGTCCAGCGGCGGATCATCGAGCGTTTTGCGCCCGCCGCGAGGCCAGAGCCAACGCCAAGTTCAAGGCGTTGTACTTCGTCGGGCCGACCGATCACTACCTGGCTCAACCGAAGGTCGCCCGACGAACGATCTGCTTGCCCTGGCGTGAGGGCTTCGCTCGCAACTGAAGCAGGCTATTTCTAGGCGCATGCCAGCCGTTCGACGGTTGTCGTCGATGCCGCCCGTGTCCGGCGGGACACCGCCTACAAAGCAGTCCACCTGACGGTCTTGCCAGTCAACTCCAACCAGGATGACGACGACCTGTTGCTGGCCGTGTTCGAGAACGTACCGGCCGCCCGCCCCTCGAGTTGGACCGTGACGATGCGGCGGCAAGACTGATACGGCAACTCGAGTACCTCGATGCCACCCGGAACGACCTGAGGGATACCATCGAGCGGATGGTGGTCACTGCCGAATCGGCACCAGCATCAATGAAGAGAGTCTGTCGGTCAACGAGGAACTGCAATCGGCAAGGCAGGCTGGAAAGCTCGAAGGAAGAATTGCAGGCGCTCAATGAAGAACTGAACACGGTGAACCAACAGTTGCAGTTCAAGATCGCGGAGCTCGAAGCCGCCGAACGCGACCTCCAGAATCTGCTGGCCAGCTCCGAAATCGCCACGATATGCCTGGATTCGGACTGTTGTCTCAAGTGGTTTTCGCCAACCACCACGACCTGTTCGGACTGCGCCTGATGTCGGGCGGCCGATTGGCGCGTTTTCGCCTGGCGACCGCTGGTTCGCGGAGGTTCGCCGGGTGCTGTCGGACCGACAGCATGCCGAAAGCGAGATCAGCCCGGACGGTGCGCGTTGGTACCTGCGCCGGATACTGCCGTTGATCGATCCGGACAAGACATCCGAGGGAGTCATCATCACAACTTCGTAGACATCACCGATATTCGGCACAAGGCACAGCAGAGCTGGCCGCCCGCACTGCGCGTTCGCAGTCATTGGAGTTCAATTGGAGGAGCGTGTCCGACTGCTACGTCTCGAGTTGTTCAAGCTCGCCGTCTCAGAAGAGCGTGAGCGTCGCGCCATCGCCATCGAACTACACGACCGTTTGTGCCAGCCGCTGGCGGTGGCGACCATGCGACTCTCGCTCGATGGATCGCTCCCGAATATCGCCTCTTCTACCGCCAGAAGGACAACGGCGGCGGGTTGAAGGAGCACTGCGCTGGACGCTTCGCTCGTCTCACTGATCGAGAAAGCGGAAGGCGCCGCGCGCTCGTTGATGTATCGCCTGAGTCCTCCTGTGCTGCATGATCTGGGCTTGGTATCGGCGCTCGAGTGGCTGGCCGAAGAGATGCAGCGGGACTACGGACTGGAAGTCACCGTCGACAGCAGCCACAGCGGATCATTCTCGACTCTCGACCCCACGGTTCGCGCTTTGTTGTTCCGCTGCGTGAAGGAGCTCTTGGTGAACGTGGCCAAGCATGCCAAGGTCAGCCGGGCTGACCTGTCCGTGTCGGTCAAGAGGCGCCAAGTGTTGGTCAAGGTGTCAGATGCCGGCGTAGGCTTCAGCGAGCCCGTTCTCGCGCAGCCCGGCGTTGGCGGACGGTACGGTCTGGTCAGTGTGCGCGAGCGGATCGGCTTCATCGATGGCGACTTCAAGATCGACTCCATTCCGGGCAACGGCACGGTCGCCGTGCTGTCGGTGCCGTTGGGCAAGCAAACGCGCGCGCGTCGAGCCCCGGGTGATGACCGATGACGATACGGGTACTGCTGGTCGATGACCATGGCCTGATCCGGGAGGCCTTGGGCGCGCTGCTGTCCAAGGACCCGCAGATCGAGATCGTCGGAGAGGCCGGCGACGGGCGTACAGCGATCCGGTTGTCTCGAAACCTGCAACCAGACGTCGTCGTACTCGACGTCGCCATGCCAGAGATGAACGGATTCGACGCAGCCGCCAAAATCCTGTTGCAGGGCCCGCAGATCAGTATCCTCGCGCTGTCAGCCCATATCGACAAGCGGTACGTGCGCCAGATGCTCCGATCGGGCGCCAAGGGTTATCTCTCCAAGGGCGCCGCAGGCCGTGAATTGGTCAAGGCCATTCGGGCTCTTGCCAATGGCCGCACCTATCTGGGCGAGGAATTGGCCGCCTCGCTGGACAATGTCGCTGACGTATCCCATTCAACAAGTGCATTGGCCAAGCTTGGCGCCCGGGAACGCGAGGTTCTCCAATTGCTGGCCGAGGGGCACCGCTCCGAAGCCATCGCGACCCGTATGTCCATCTCGGTGGCGACCGTGCTGACTCATCGCCGAAACATCATGCGTAAGCTCGATGTGCATTCGATCGCCGACCTGACGAGAATTGCCGTGCGCGAGGGGCTGGTCCAGCCCTGAGTTGCCCGCCGATTGACGATCATCAAGGATCGGGCATCGGGCCGCATGCTGGACCCACCGATTACCTATTCCGCGGTATATCGTGGCGCCGACAAGACGACTAGATTGCAAACTCTAGTGAAAAAATGCCGCGTGCCGATCAACGAGCATGCTGCCTACTCCAAACCGAGAGACAGGACTGAGCCAAATGAGTCTAATCACCGACAGGCATCGATTACCAAAGCGCTACCCGGCGGCCCGAGGCGTTTCGAAGATCGACCCCGATTGGACGCCAGGCGATCGATCCGGCGCCTGGCTGACATTCGATTCCTACGGCAAAGTCAGTCGCTGCAGCGAAGCGATGGCCTTGCTGGCCAATCGAGATGCCGGGCAGATCAACGGCACCACGATCCGTACCTTGATTCCCGAATTGCCGATCAACCCCCGGACGCCGGGACAGAACATCGGTCGATTGATGATGAGCTACATCGAGCGTGAACGCCCGCTGGGGATAGACCGCAATGGAGCCGGCAGCCTGCTGATCCTGGCAACGATTCGATGCGCCGGGGCGGGCGGTGGCCGGTTGTTCGTCCTCGAATGTCGTCGTGACGCCTACCGTCCGTTTGCCGGGGCACACCTTGCACAGTGATCCCCGTCGAATCGGCCGCGTTCGCGCGTACCGCGGCGTGTCTTGTACGGGCAATTCCCCGTCCTGACCCAGCGTCGCGATGCCGATCAAGGTCGGACAGGCGGGCCTGCTGACCCGCCCTCGGCGCGGTACGCGATGATCGAGCGGCCAGGCCTGCGGGCCGAGGTTGCGTCGATGAAGCGCCTGGCCGCGCATCCCTGGGCCTTCATCGCGGCCACGATTCACGGCTTTCGCGCCAACCAGGGCCTGCTGCTGGCCGGAGCGGTTGCCTATTACGCGCTTCTGTCGATCGTCCCGCTGCTCATTCTGATCGTCATCGGCGCGTCGCACCTGGTGGACCAGGCTGACCTGCTGGAGACCCTGAGCCTGTACCTGGCGTGGCTGATACCGGGGCAGTCCGATGCGATCGTGGCCGAGTTGGCGGCGTTTCTCGAGCACAGGGTGGTGATGGGCTGGGTGCTGCTGGGCACCATGCTGTTTTTCAGTTCGCTGGCCTTCACGGTGCTGGAGAACGCGATGTCGGTCATCTTCTTTCACCGTGTCTCGATCCGACGGCGGCATTTCCTGATCTCGGCGGTCATGCCCTACCTCTACATTCTCTGCCTGGGCATCGGATTGCTCCTGGTGACCATCGTGGCCGGCACGCTGCAGGCGCTGAGCCTCGAGAGCATCGAGTTCATGGGTCAAAACTGGTCGCTGGGGCTTGCCTCGGGCATGCTTTTGTATCTTCTTGGGTTCATCGGCGAGGTGTTCATTCTGACGTCGATCTACATGGTGATGCCCGTGGGAAGGCTGTCCCTTCCCCGGGCCCT
>JAWKYE010000049.1:0-28894 GCA_041396665.1 Burkholderiaceae bacterium | reverse complement strand
CTGAAGAACGCGATCACCTCGTCGCGCCGGGCGAGGGTGTCCTTGCGGCCCAGGGCGATCAGGTCCCGGGTGTAGCCGGACTCGAACAGCAGGTAGGACATCAGGCCGGCGCCGCGTGAGTCGGTGGCACCAAGGGCGGCGAGCATCGTGCGCACCGTCAGTGGTACCCGTTTGGCGTGGCGAATCGCGATCTGGTCCAGGCGCTGGCTCGGCGAGATCACCAGCACGTCGACCGGCCGCAAGCCGCTTTCCCGGCGCGCAGGTTCCGGGATCAGCTCCAACGTATGGTTGACCCGGTTCAGACGCTCGACATCGTTGGCAAGTGCATCCAGGAAGATGCTCGACAACGCGTGCCCGGAGATCTGCGCGAGGCTGGGATAAGTGAACTGCGAGCCGGTGTGATCAGCGTTGACCCTGCCCGTTTGCACCTGGCCGACCCCGATGACCAGCACCCGCTGGGCGCCAAGGTGGATTGCCGGGCTGATGGGCGCGGTCTGCCGAATGGTGCCGTCGCCAAAGTACTCATCGCGCCCGTTCAGTTTCAGCCTCACGGCTGGAAAGACGAACGGAATCGCGCTCGAAGCGAGCAGGTGTTCGAGCGTAATGCGGCTGCGCACGGACAGGCGCTGGGTTCGGAACCAAGGCGCGATCTCGGCGCGCGACTGGTAGTAGGTGACATGCTGGCCCGACGTGTAACTTGAAACCGTGATGGCCAGCGCATCCACGGATCCGTTCTCGAACGCGCGCTCCAGCCGGGCGAAGTCGATCATCTGCTGCAACAGGTCGGTCAACGGAGAATTGTCGAACAGCGACCTTGGCTGCGACTTGATCATCCAGCCAAGCCCTAGAGTGGCAACCCAGTGCGCCGCATTGCGCAGCGCGCCGGCCGCATCGGTCCGGTAGACCTGTGAGGGGTCGAATCCCGACCAGACCGACAAGATCTGTTGGATCGCCTCGCCGTAGCGGTCGCTCGCCGCGGCCAGCGCGGCCGCATTGATCGCCCCGGCCGAGGTGCCGCAGATGACCTGGAACGGGTTGGTGTCAGCCGGGCAGCCGTTGGCGAGCCGGATCGAATGCAAGGCGTCGAGTACGCCAACCTGGTAGGCGGCACGGGCCCCGCCGCCCATCAGGATCAGCCCGGTCTTGCTGGTCGCACTGGGTTGGCGTGTCACGGCTCAGCAGATCGCGCTTGTCATCGGCCCAGATTGCCATATCGTTGGCAGGATTGACAATGCCCCGGATCAGAACTGAACACTTGTCGCGGCATCGCCGCATCACCCGTGTCCGGGTGTCTCCTGCCGGCGTATGCTTGCACGCACATCACGGCGGGCAGGGCATGGCGACGCGTCACGGCGTACGGGTATCGATCGAACCAGGGCGGTGGCAGGCGGCTCGTCCGTTGCGCGTTGCCGCCAGTGCCCCGGTGGTCTGCCTGTCTTGGGACGGCGGCGATTGACCGCTTCGGCCAGCACCCCCGTCCCTTCGCTGCGCAGCTTCGCCCTGATCGGCGGTTCGGAAGCGATCGCGCGCGGTTTGACGCTGGCGGTCTATCCGCTGGTCCTGTACCGCGTCTGGGGCGATGCGGTCAGCGTATCCGAGATTTACCTCGCGGTCGGCCTGTTGTCGTTACTGGTCACGCTGACCGTGCCGCTGCTCATCCGCCACGTCCCGCGCCGGTGGGTGCATTCCGCTGGCGCCACGCTCTATCTGCTGGCCGCCAGCCTGGGGATGTTCGGCGGCAGGCTGACCGCATTGGCGCTGCTGTGCACGTCGCTGGCGACCGCGGTTTCCTTCGTTTGCTACAACGCCAACGTGCTCGACTATGTCCGTCGCGACCAGCTGAGCCGCCTGGAAACCCTGCGTCTGGTCTATTCGGGTACCGGCTGGGCGGCCGGTCCGTTCCTGGGGGTATGGCTGCTGCAGTACTGGCATGGCGCACCGTTCGTGCTGGTGGCGGTTGCGGCGGGCACGATGCTCTGCCTGCTCTGGCTGACCGGGATGGGCAGCGCGCAACGCAAGCGGCCGACCCGCAGGGGCTCACCCAATCCCCTGCGTTATCTCGGGCGGTTTCTCGCGCAACCGCGGCTGGTGGCCGGCTGGTTCCTGGCCGTGATGCGCTCTTGCGGCTGGGCGGTCTACCTGGTCTATCTGGGCATCTTCGCGATCGCCAGCGGGCTTGGCGACAAGGTCGGCGGCGTGGCCGCCTCGCTGGCCTCGACCGCGTTGTTCCTGACGCCGTTGATGCTGCGCTGGATGCAGCGCCGGTCGCTGCGCCAGGCGGTGCGGACCGGCTTTCTCGCCTCGGGAGGTTTTTTCATCGCGGCAGCCGTCTTTTCTGCGTGGCCCTGGGTGAGCATCGCGCTGCTGTTGTGTGGCGCCGGCTATCTCGTGTTGCTGGACATCTGTGGCGGTCTGCCGTTCATGATGTCGGTCAAACCCAGCGAGCGCGTCGAGATGTCGGCGGTGTTCTCGACGTTTCGCGACCTGGCGAACGTGCTGACCCCCGCCGCGGTCTGGCTGGTCCTGCAGGTGGCGACCCTGCCGGCCGTGTTCGCGGTGGGCGGGCTGGGGCTGCTGGCCGCCTGGGCGGTGGCCGGCAGGATGCACCCGCAACTGGGCGCGCCACAAGGTCAGCGCATTCGCGTGCGGCGGGTCACCTGAAGGTTCCCGAGGCTGTCGGCGACAAGCCGTCCGCGAGCGACATCCGGCAGGCCTGCCGACCCGGCACCCGGCTGGCCTGGTCTTGGGCGTATGACAGTATTTTGACCGTTCGTGACCGTCAGCCCCGAACCGGCCCCATCGACCGGTTTTCCGCCGCATTCGACCGATGACACCGGCCGAGCGGGCACGGCAGGCGGAACAATGGGACACTGACGGCCTTGTTAGGCCCTTATGCGGAGTGCTCAGGTGACGAAAGGTACAGGCAGACACACGGTGCTGGTCACCGGCGGCGCGGGTTTCATCGGCTCGCACACGGTGGTGGAGTTGATCGGAGCCGGTCATCGCCCGGTGATCCTGGACAACCTGAGCAACGCCAGCGCCGAGTCGGTCAACCGATCGAGCGCATCACCGGGGTGCGCCCGCGCCTGGTCGTCGGTGACATCCGCGATCGCGACGTCGTGATGGCGCTGCTGGCCGAGGAATCCTTCGATGCGACGATGCACTTTGCCGGGCTCAAGGCCGTCGGCGAGTCGGTGGCAAGCCGCTTGCCTACTACGACAACAATGTCTCGGGCACGGTGAACCTGCTGCAATGTCTGGGCGAGGCGGGGGTCAAACGTTTCGTGTTCAGTTCGTCGGCCACGGTCTACGGCGATCCGCAGAGCGTACCCATCCGCGAGGACGCGCCCACCGGCCCGACCAACCCCTACGGTCGCTCCAAGTGGATGATCGAATTCATGTTGCGCGACCTGGCCGCGGCCGACCCCCAATGGGCGATCGCCAACCTGCGCTACTTCAACCCGGTGGGCGCGCACGAGAGCGGCCTGATCGGCGAGGATCCGCAGGGCATTCCGAACAACCTGATGCCCTTCATCAGCCAGGTGGCAGTCGGTCGGCGCGAGCACCTGTCGGTGTTCGGCGACGACTACGACACCCCCGATGGCACCGGCGTGCGCGACTACATCCACGTCGTGGACCTGGCCAAGGGACACCTGGCCGCGCTCGAGCGGCCGCTTTACCGCGCCCGGCGAATTCACCGTCAACCTGGGCACCGGCAACGGCTACTCGGTGCTGGACATGGTGCGTGCGTTCGAGAAGGCCAGCGGGCGCAGGTCGCGTACAAGGTCGGCCCGCGCCGACCGGGCGACATCGCCGCCTGCTACGCGGACCCGGCGCATGCCGAGCAGTTGCTCGGCTGGCGTGCCGAGAAGGGTGTCGAGCAGATGTGCGTCGATGGCTGGCGCTGGCAGAGCGGCAATCCGAACAGGTTTGCCCCGCTGGCCGACGCTGCACCCCGGCACACGACGACGCCCGCCTGGTGTTGCGCTGACTGCCGGCACGCCTGGCCGGCCAGTGCCGGCCGGCCCGTCGATGTCCGGTCGGACCAGGCCCAGCGAAAACCAGGCCGGTCCCTGGCCGTCCCGCCCCCGGATGCACGGCGCGCTGCCGACCGGGTTCCCGTAGACGGCGTGCAGCCGGCTCGCGATCCGCCGGCGCCTGACGATCGCCTCGACAGGCTGGGCAGGTCTTCGAACCAGTGCAGTTGCATGGCATCATCCGCTGATGCACCAAAAACGTCGGCCGCAATCGGCCTGAGGAGAAGACATGCTCGACCTGAACCGCTTTGCGCGGGTTCCCCTTCCACCAGCCGACTCCGCTGGAACCCATGACCCGCCTGTCCCGGGAGCTGGGCGGGCCCGCGTTGTGGGTCAAGCGCGATGACTGCACCGGGCTGGCGACCGGGGGCAACAAGACCCGCAAGCCAGAATTCCTGATCGCCGAGGCCCTCGAGCAGGGCGCCGACATGGTGATCACCCAGGGCGCGGTGCAATCGAACCATGTCCGCCAGACAGCCGCCGCGGCCTGTCGGCATGGCCTGGACTGCCACGCGTTGCTCGAGCGCCGTGTGGCCGAACCCGGGCCGGCCTACGACACGTCGGCCAATGTCTTTCTCGATCACCTGTTCGGCACGACCCTCGAATACCGGCCGCCGGGCCTGGACATGAATGCCGAGACCCAGTTGGTCGCGCAACGCCTGCGTGCCGACGGACGCCGACCGTATTTCATTCCCGGTGGCGGTTCCAATGCCACCGGTGCGCTCGGTTATGTGTCCTGCGCGCAGGAACTGGTCCGGCAGTCCGATTCGATGGGGTCAGGATCGACTGGCTGGTCATGGCGACCGGCAGCACCGGGACCCAGGCAGGGCTGGTGGCCGGTTTCGAAGCACTCGAATCGCCTATCCCGGTCATGGGCGTCGGCGTTCGCCAACCCAAGGCGGCGCAGATCGCCGCGGTGCACCGGCTGGTCAATGCCACGGCCGAACGACTCGGCCAGGCGCCGGTCGCTGTCGGGAAGGTCCTCGTCGATGACGGCTATGTCGGCCCTGGCTACGGCGTGCCGGCCGACAGTACGGTCGAGGCGATCCGCCTCGGCGGCGCGCACCGAGGGCTTGCTGCTCGATCCCGTTTACTCGGGCAAAGGCTTTGCCGGCCTGCTTGGCCTGGTTCGTCAGGGTTTCTTTCGCCCGACGGACAATGTCGTGTTCCTACACACCGGTGGCGCGGTCGCGTTGTTCGCCTACGAACAGTACTTCACTTCGGACCATTGAGCCCCGGCCTCGACCTAGTTCTTGTTGAAGAAGACCCGCCGGCCTTTCAGTTCGGTCAGCTGGCGCAGCAGGTCTGGAAATCGTCTTCCTTGTCGATCGGGTTCAGGTGTTCGGTGTTGATGATCATCAGCGGCGCGGCATCGAAGTGATGGAAGAACCGGCTGTAGGCATCGACCAGCGAGCGCAGGTAGCCTTCGGAGATGTCGGCCTCCATGCGCACGCCGCGCCGCGCGACCCGCTCGACCAATACGTCGGGACGGGCCTGCAGGTAGATGACCAGATCGGGGGTCGGTGCCTGCGGGCGCAGGCTCTGGTAGAGCGTGTTGTACAGGCTCAGTTCATCGTCGGCCAGCGTGAGTTGCGCGAAGATCGGGTCCTTGTCCAGCAGGAAGTCGCCGACCACCGCCTGGTCGAACAAGTCGCGCTGGGCCAGGTCGCGCAACTGGTTGACCCGCTGGAACAGGAAAAAGAGCTGGGTCGGTAGTGCGTAGCGGGCGCTGTCCCGGTAAAATCGTTGCAGGAAGGGGGTCTAATCCGGGGCTTCGAGCACGGTCTGGGCGCCGAAGCGCTCGGCCAGCTTGATCGCCAGCGAGGTCTTGCCGGCGCCGATCGGCCCCTCGATCACGATATGACGCCAGCGCTCGAACGGCGAGCCGGGCGCGGGTCGGGCACCGGGGGTCATGCGTCGGATCCGGGCGCCGGTTCGATGGCCGCGATCCGCTGCGCGCCCAGCCTGGCGAGCAGGTCCAGCACGGCGCGGCCATCGGGCAGCACCAGCGTCGGATCGATGTCGACCAGCGGTCGAAGCACGAATGCGCGTTCGGCCAGGCGCGGATGCGGCAGCGTGAGCGGCGCGGTGATCAGGCTGTCACTGTTGTACAGCAACAGGTCCAGATCGAGGACGCGTGGCGCATGGCGGCCGGCAGGCAGGCGCCCGGCCGCGCTTTCCAGCGCCTGCATCGCGGCCAGCAGATCGGTGGCCGACACCAGGGTCTCGAGCCGGACCGCGGCATTGACGTAATCGGGGCCCGGCGCATCGACCGGGGCGCTGCGATACAGACGCGAGACGCCGCTCACCCGGGTGCCGGGTAAACGGCCGAGCGCGGCGATCGCGTCGCGCAGCGCGGCCTGGGCGTCGCCCAGGTTTGCCCCGAGTCCCACAAAGGCCCGCGCAGGGACAATCAGTTCTGACGCGTCATTCGTCATTTCCGCGGCCGGCGCGATCGGCCGGTGTCGAATGGGACTGCAATTCGCGTGCGGCGGCGTCCAGGCTGGCCTGGTCGGCATTCATCGGGCTGCGTCGGCGCCGGTTGCGACTGCGGCTGCGCGAACGGCTCGAAGTGCCGGAACGGCCGCCATCGTCCGATTTTTTCGCCATCAGGTCGTGGCGGCTGCCGGCGTCGCCCTCGGCAAAGTCGACCCACCACTTGCACAGCGCCGGGTCGAGTTCGCCGCATTCACCGCGCAACAGGAAGAAGTCGTAGGCGGCGCGGAAACGGATGTGCTCGATCAGCCGGTACGGCGCCTGGCCGTGGCGCCGCTCGAAGCGTGGCTGCATCGACCAGATCTCGCGCATGTCGGCGGTGAAGCGTTTCTGGATCGCCAGTTGGCCCGCCTGATCATCGAGCACGGTGTCGATCGCCATCATCAGCGCGGGCACCTGGTGTTCGCCGGCCTTCTCGTTGGCCTGCCAGCGGGTCTTGACGGTCTGCCAGAGCAGCGTGGCAAAGAGAAAACCTGGCGAGACGCTCTTCTCCGCGCGGATCCGTTCGTCGGTCTTGGCCAGCGCCGCGGTGATGAAGCGCTCGCCATCGGGTTGCTCGAGAATCACGTCCAGCAGCGGCAGCAAGCCGTGATGCAGACCCGCCTTGCGCAACTGGTGCAGGCAGTCGAGCGCGCTGCCGGACATCAGCAGCTTGAGCATTTCGTCGAACAGCCGGGCGCTGGGCACGTTTTTGATCAGCGGGGCGAGCGACTGCATCGGTCTGGCGGTCTTGGTCTCGATCTCGAAGCCAAGCTTGGCTGCGAAGCGGGCCACGCGCAGCATCCGCACCGGGTCTTCACGATAGCGGGTCTCGGGGTCGCCGATCATGCGCATCACGCGCTTTTGCATGTCGCGCACGCCGTCGTGGTAATCGAGCACCTCTTCGGCGATCGGGTCGTAATAGAGCGCGTTGATCGTGAAGTCGCGCCGGGCAGCGTCTTCTTCCTGGTTGCCCCAGACGTTGTCGCGCAGCACGCGGCCGTGTGCATCGGTCTCGGCGTCGGTCTGCAGCGCGCGAAAGGTCGAGACCTCGATGGTTTCGCGCCCGAAGATCACGTGCACGATCTGGAAGCGCCGGCCGATGATCCGCGAGCGGCGAAACAACTTGTTCACGTCCTGCGGGGTGGCATCGGTGGCAACGTCGAAATCCTTGGGGCGCGCGTCGATCAGCAGGTCGCGCACACCGCCGCCGACCACGTAGGCCTTGAAGCCGGCCTTTTGCAGGCCCTCGCAGGTGCGCAGCGCGGCACTGGAGACACTGGTGTGCGAAATGCCCAGGTCGCTCGCCCGATGCCGTCGGGCGTGTTTGCGCACCGATGCATGCGGGCCTTTGCGTCTGAGCATCCGGTTGATGAACTTGCGGATCATGTCGCGGCATCCTCGAACAGCTTGAGAATCGGCCACTGTCGGTCCCTGGCCAGCGCTTCGAGGCGCGGATCCGGGTTGGTCGCCACCGGATCCGAGACCTCGTCCAGCAGGGGCAGGTCATTGAGCGAATCGCTGTAGAACCAGCTCTGGTCGAAGTCGGGCAGCGCATGGCCCAGTCCGGCCAGCCAGTCGTTGGTACGGGTGATCTTGCCTTCGCGGAACGAGGGCACTCCGCGGTGGCGGCCGGTGTAGCGGTCGGCGGCATCGGTTTCGAGTTCGATCGCGATCAGGTGGTCGACGCCGAAGGCCCGGGCGATCGGGCCGGTGACGAACTCGTTGGTGGCCGTGACGATGGCGCACAGGTCGCCCGCCTGCTGGTGGCGCCGGACCAGGTCGCGGGCCGCCGGCCGGATGGCCGGCAGGATGCGTTCGGCCATGAACCGGTCGTGCCAGGCGTTCAATTGCCGGCGATCGTGGGCCGCCAGCGGGGCCAGCTGGAAGGCGAGGAACTCCTCGATGATCAGGGTGCCCGCCTTGTACTGCTCGAAGAATTGGTCATTACGGCGTTTGTGTTCGGCTCCGTCAATGACGCCGATGTCGCCAAGGAACTCGGACCAGCTGTGATCGCTGTCGATGGGGAGCAGGGTGTAGTCGAGGTCGAACAGGGCCAGATTCATGTTTATGTGGACAGTGTATCAGTGCCGGCGCCCGGCAGACGGTTTCTTTCGAATTCGCGCAACAGCGGCAACGTCAGCTGCCGGCCGCGGGCCAGCGCGTACTGGTCCAGCGCATCGAGCGTGGCAATCAGATGGCGGATGTCGCGCACCTGGTGGGTGAGCAGCCAGTGCACGACGGCCTGGTCGGCGCGCAGGCCGCGCTCGGCTGCCGATTGCAGCAACGCGCGGGCCTTGTCCTCGTCGGACAACAGCCGCAGGCCCACCACCAGGCCCGCCGCCAGCCGGGTACGCAGGTCCTCGCGCAGCGCCAGGCCGGCCGGCGGCTGGGCGGCGGTGACGACCAGCCGCCGCTGCGGTTCGGCCTTGAGCAGGTTGATCAGGTGGAACAGCCCGGCCTGCGCCGCGTCGTGCCAGCCGTCCACGTCCTCGGCGAGGATCACCGGGGCCGGTGCCGCGTCCGGCATCAGCCCGCCCTGCGGGATCGACGCGGCCCGGGCGGGATCGAGCAGCAGAGCCCCGGGCACGCTGTCGCGCAGCGCCTGCAACAGGTGGCTCTTGCCGCTGCCCGGCGGGCCCCAGAGCAGCAGCAGGCCGGCCGGGAGCGTGTGATCGGCCACCGCCCGGACCGTGGCCAGCGCTTCCTGGTTCGAGCCGACGACGAAGTTTGCAAACGTGGGCGGCGGCGCCTTGACCAGGTCGAGCGGCAACTGCTGCATCAGCTATCGGCTTCCCGATTGAAGAACTCGCTGTCGCGATAGGCGCCGCGCAGCCTGCGCAGCGCGACGGCCAGCGCGGCCGCCAGCGGCAGCGCGAGCAGCACACCGGCAAAACCGAAGACCGCGCCGAACGCCAGCAGCGCGAAGATCACGGCCACCGGGTGCAGGCCGATCCGCTCGCCGACCAGACGCGGCGTGAGGAAGGTGCTTTCCAGCACCTGCGCCACCCCGTAGATGATGGCCACGACGATCACCGCCTTGAGCGGACCGAATTGCAGCATTCCGTCGATCAACGCGAAGACCATGCTGATCGTGAAGCCCAGGTAGGGGATGGCCATCAGCAGGCCGCTGAGCACGCCGATCGGCGCCCAGAGCTTGTAGCCGGCGATGTACAAGGTGACCGAGTAGTAAGCGGCCATGATCAGCAACACCCGCACCTGGCCGCGAAAGTACTGGCCCAGCAGGCCGTCGACCTCGCGGATCATCGCCATGGCCTCGGCCTCCCAGCGCAGCGGGATCAGGCTGTGCAACTGCTCGAGCATGTGATCCCAGTCGACCAGCAGGAAGTAGGCGACCACGGGCACGAGGAACAATAGCGAGAGGATCTGCAGCGCCGCGCCCCAGCCCGACTTGGCATAGGCAAACACCCTGGCGGCCACGTCGTCGCCAAAGGTCGTCACATTCTGGGTCAGCCATTCGCGGATCGACGCGACGTCGATCGTCAGGTCCATGCCGGTCTTTTGCTGCAGCCAGGGCAGCAGGTCGCGGGTGATGGTGTTGATCACCCCCGGCAGGCGGTCGCGGATCTCGCTGACCTCCTGTTGCACGATAGGAAGCACGATCAGCAACAGCAGCGAGAAGCTGACAAAGGTCAGGGTCACCATGATGATCGCGCCGATGCCGCGCGGCAGATGCATCTTGTGCAGCCAGACGACACCCGGCTCGAGCGCATAGGCGAGGATGGCGGCCATGATGAACGGCGTCAGCACCGGCCCCAGGTTGAGCAGTACGACGGCCAGCACTACCGCGATCGCGGTCCAGAGGGCGGTTTGGGTCTGGCGGGGGGTCAGAGGCATCAGGAGACCGGGGGACCGGGTACAAATCGTGCCTGTATCGTAACCGGGCCGGCAGGCCGGCGTAGGTCCGGCCTGAGGCCGTTGCCGGCAGGTGCGGCAGATCTGCGACAAATCCGCGCGAAGGCTAGAATCGCGGGTCTGCCGGACGCCGTCTGCCTGGCGCCAGACCCCTGACCCCGACCTGGACAATTTCATGAATTCGCCACTTTCTTACAAGGATGCCGGCGTCGACATCGAGGCCGGCGATGCGCTGGTCGATCGCATCAAGCCCCTGGCCAAGAAGACGCTGCGCCAGGGGGTGCTGGCCGGCATCGGCGGGTTCGGGGCGATGTTCGAGGTGCCGGCAGGCTACAAGCAGCCGGTGCTGGTGTCCGGTACCGACGGGGTCGGCACCAAGCTGCGCCTGGCGATCAATCTGGCGCGCCACGACACCGTGGGCATCGACCTGGTGGCCATGAGTGTCAACGACATCCTGGTGCAGGGGGCCGAGCCGCTGTACTTTCTCGACTACTTCGGCTGCGGCAAGCTGGACGTGGACACGGCCGAGGCGGTGGTCAGTGGCATTGCCGAGGGCTGCCTACAGGCCAATTGCGCGCTCATCGGCGGCGAAACCGCCGAAATGCCGGGCATGTACCCCGATGGCGACTACGACCTGGCCGGTTTTGCCGTGGGCATTGCCGAGAAGGCGGCGTTGATCGACGGCAGGTCCATCGAGGCCGGCGACCGCTTGCTGGGGCTGGCCTCCAGCGGCGCGCATTCCAATGGCTATTCGCTGATCCGCCGCGTCGTCGAGCGCTCGCTGGGCGGCCTGGACCCGCAGCGCCTGGCGTTCGACTTCGACGGCCGTCCGTTCGCCGATGCGCTGATGGCCCCGACCCGTATCTACGTGCGCCCGGTGCTGGCGCTGGTGCGCACCGGTGTCGTCAAGGGGCTGATCCATGTCACCGGTGGCGGCCTGCTCGAGAACGTGCCGCGCATGCTGCCAGAAGGCCTGCAGGCCTGCATCGAGGGCAGCAGCTGGCCCCGCCCGCCCCTGTTCGACTGGCTGCAGCGCGAAGGCGCGATCGATGCCCAGGAGATGTACCGCGTGTTCAACTGCGGCATCGGCATGGTGGTCATCCTCGCTCCCGGGGATGCGGCGGCGGCGGCCGCGCAGTTGCGCGAGGCCGGCGAAACCGTCTACGAGATCGGCCAGGTTCGGGCGACCCCGCCCGGGCAGGCGCCGACGGTCGTTGTCTGATCTGACCCGCCCCCCGCAGTTGCCGGCCGTTGCGAGACGCGCCGGCGCATTGGCACTCTGGCTGCTGCTCGGGCTGACCGGCGCCTGTTCGACGCTGTCGCCGACCGGGCCGCAAGCCGCCTCCGGCGAGGCCCCGGCGGCCGCGGGCGAAGTCGCAGCCGAACCGCAGGACACTGGCAACGGGGCCGGCCCCGCCGAGGCCGAGGTCAGGAAGAAAGCGGGCAACTACCGCTTCGAGGTCGAAGGCCCGGAAGCCATCGCCAAGCAGATTCTCGAAGAGAGCTTCGTTGGCCGCTGGCGGCGACGTGATGACTATGACCCGTCGCAGTTCGATGGCCTGGTGGCCAGCCTGGACAAGGATGCCCAGGCGGTGTTGCGATCGCAGGGCTATTACTCGGGCCGCACCGAAACCGAGTTGCTGCCCGACGGTGTGCGCCTGAAGGTGTTCGCGGGACCGCGCACGACGGTCAACCGGGTCGACCTGAAGCTGACCGGCAGCGGTGACCTGAACGAGCAGGCGCGCGAGTACGCGTTGTCGCAATGGGCACTGCCCGAGGGCAGCTTCTTTCAGTCGTCGCTCTGGCAGCAGGGCAAGCGACGGCTGATCGACTCGTTGAACCAGCAGGGTTTTCTGCGCGCGCGCATCGTCGACAGCACGGCCAGCATCAAGCGCGAGCTGACCGCCGCGTCGCTGACGATCAACATCGACAGCGGGCCGCGGATCGCCTTCGGGCAGCACACGGTCGAGGGTCTCGAGCGCTACGACCAGCGGGTGATCGACGACCTGCGTCCTTACAAGGTCGGCGATCCGTACACGCTCGATGTGTTGCTCCTGTTCCAGGCGCGCATCCGCAGTTCCGGCTATTTCGACGAGGTGTTCGTGCTGCCCGACCTGAACGAGTTGGCGGCCAATCCCGAGGCAACCCGGGTGAATCTCAAGATCAAGGTCGGCGAGAAGCTGACCAAGCGGGCCGCGCTGGGCATCGGCTACAGCACCGACGAGGGAGTGCGCGGGCAGATCGGCCTGGAGCACCGCGACCTGTTCAATCGCGACTGGCGGCTCGAATCGGCGGTCGTGTTGTCGCAGAAACGCCAGACGGCCTTTGCCAACGTGCGCACGCCATTCGATGCCGACAACAATTTCGTCGGGTTCGGCAGCCGCCTGTCGCGCGAGGACATCGAGGGCCAGACCTCGACGCTGAGCAACAGCTACATCGGCCTGGGCCGGCGCGAGGGCATCACCGAGTCCTTCCTGTCGGTGCAGTACCAGACCGAATCGGTGCGATTGGCGCCGGGCCTGGATGAACCGGGTTCGTACGAGGAAAGCCACGCGCTGGTGCTGGGTTACTCGTGGAACCGGCGCAGCGTCGATTCGGCGATCGATCCGCGTCGCGGGTACACGATCAATGCCCAGGTCTCGGGTGCCCGCGAGGGCCTGTTCACGACCCGCAGTTTCGTGCGTTTCTACGGGCGCATCGTCAAGTACTTTCCGCTGCCGGCATCGCTGGCCGGCAATGACGACGGGGTGTTCATCGTGCGCGGTGAGATGGGCGTCGTCTCGGCCGGCTCGCGCGAGGACATTCCGAGCGAGAACCTCTTTCGCACCTGGCGGCTCGCAGACGATCCGCGGCTACCGGTACCTGTCGCTGGGCGTGCCCGATGCCGGCGCGATCGTCAGGGCGTTACCTGGCGGTGGGCAGCCTCGAGTACCAGCACAGGATGAGTGAACTGTATTCGCTGGCGGCCTTTTTCGACTATGGCAGTAGCGATTCGCGGAACGACCTGGACGGTGTCGCCGGCTACGGGCTGGGCGTGCGGTGGCGCACCCCGGTCGGCCCGATCAGCGGCCTGGCCTACGGGAGTGCCGTCGAGCGTTGGCGGCTGCATTTCTCGATCGGCTACAACTTCTGAGTCCCGATGAGCCCGGCACGCACCTCGTCCGAACCGGTGCCGGCGGGCCAGCTGCCATCCCCGTGGCGCGGGCGTCTGGCGCTGGGTGCGGCGGGGCTGCTGGTGCTTGCCATCCTGGTGCTGTTGTTCGTCGGCCTGCTGCTTTGGCTGGGCACGGACAGCGCGCGCGACATCGTGCTGGGTCAGGCATCGCGACTGGCCGCCGACGCGGGAATCGAATTGACGGTCGAGGGGGCGAGCGGCAATTTCCGACGCGGCCTGCAGGCCCGGCGGGTCCGGGTGGTCAATGATCGGCAGGTGATAGAGGTCGATGATCTGAAGACGGCCTGGTCATTGTGGCCGTTGTCGGGTGGGCGGTTGCAGGTGGGCGAATTGCGCGCCGCCGCGGTGCGGGTGACGTTGCCGCCGGGCGAGCCGGCGACGCAGGCCGACCCGTTGATCCTGCCCGAGTTGGCGCTGCCGATCGACGTGCATGTCGATGCCGTTGTCGATCGGCCGGCTCGAGTTGCTGACTCTGTCCGACGACCCCCCGCAGGCGGCCACCGGCGTGCTGGTCGACACCCGGTGAGCCGCTGGTGATCACCGACCTGGCTGTCCGCCCACGTCGAGAACGGCCGGGCGCGCGTGCGGATCTGTTTGTCACCGCCTGGGGCGAGGTGACCGGCGGTGTCTCGAGGCCGGATTGGCCCCGCACTGATCGAGGCGGCGGCGGCCTTGCCGGCGAACCGGCCGGGTTACCGGCCCGGCTGACCTTGCGGGCCGACGGCCGAGCCGGTGATTTCAAGGCCGTGCTGCGCGGCCAGGTGGCTGGCGCGATCGCCGATGTGCGCGCCGACCTGCGCCTGCTCGAACCGGTGCCCGTGGTGCGCGTGCCCAGGTGAAGTGGAGCAACTCGACCTGGCGGCGGTGCGCGCCGGCCTGCCGGCCGCAGCATCATCAACGCCCGGGTCGGCAACCGGGGTCGGCCGGCAGCGTGGTGCCGGAGCACGCTGCCCGTGACCATCGACTGGCAGGGCCAGCTCGAGCTGTCCAATGTGTGCCGGGCCGGTTGTCCGAGGACGGGTGCCGCTGCGCACCTTGAAACCGACTGGTCGTTTCGCCAGGCGGCCGATCCGCTGCTGCGCGGCCTGCGTCTGAGCCGGTTGAAGATAGGACTGCCCGGGACGCAGGCGCCGGGCACCGTCCGGGGCGATATGCGCATCGGCCTGGGCGAAACGCTGACGCTGCTGGGCACCGAGGTGCTGACCGTCGCCGGCCTGATGCTCGAAGACATCGACCTGGCGCAGTTCGTTGCGGACGTGCCGCCGACCCGGCTCAGTGGCACGCTCGATCCCGGGCAACAGCCTGGTGCAGGTCAGCCTTTCGCAGCCGCCGGGGCTGACCCCGGTCGAAGGCCTGGCGCCGCTGGCCAAGGCCGCCAGCCTGACCCTGCTGGCCAGCGTCGGCGAGGAGGCGCTCGATCTGCGAAGCCTGCAGGTGTCGCTGGCCGACAGCCGCATCGGCGCGACCGGGCGGATCGGCCTGGTCGACACGATGCCCCTGACCGTGTCGGGCAGCGTGCAGAACCTTCGGCCCACCCGCTTTCTCAAGCCGGGCAGCCTGCCCGACGAGCGCTGGCGCGACACCTTGCTCAATGCAGGGTTTTCCATCAAGGCTCGCTCAAGCCGGCTGTCGACGCCTCGCTGACGCTGAACCTGATCGACAGCCGGGCCGGTGGCGGGGCGCTGGCCGGCATGGCCCGGGGCCGGCTGGCGATGACGGCCGAGGCCGCGCCGGCGCGCATCGACGACGTGCTGGTCGATCTGCGCTACGGGCGCAACAAGGTGAAGGCCGGCGGCGCGCTGGGACAGGCCAAAGACCAGTTGACGTTTGAACTGGCGCTGGAGGAACCCGGCCTGCTGGCACCGGCGCTGAGCGGACGCCTGACGGGCAAGGGCCGGCTGAGCGGCCCGTTCGAGCGACTCGAGGCGCGGCTGGATGCGCAGGGTCGGGCGCTGCGATGGCAGGCTGGCGAACAGGTCTACCGGCTCGCCAGCCTCGATGTGCAGGCCGCGCTGCCGCTGATCGCGAGTGTCGGCGCCGCCGACGCGTTCGAGCTCAAGCTGCGCGCGCGCCGGATAGAGGCGGCCGGGCAGACCGTTGACAACCTGACACTCGACCTGGGCGGGCGGGTTGGCGAGCACACGCTCAAGTCGATGGTGCAGGCGCGCGGGCAGCGGCTGGACCTCGCGGCCGCCGGTGCGCTGGCGGTTGACGCGCTGCGCTGGGACGGGTCGCTGACCGATCTGCGCCTGGCCGGCGATTTGCCGGTGCGCATGACGCGCCGGGCCGAGTTGTCGGTCTCGCCCAGAGAGGCCCGCCTGGCCGGCCTGCGCCTGGCGCTGGCCGAAGGCATCCTGCAACTCGAGCGGCTGCAGGCCGACTATGCGCAGGCGCCACGGGCCTCGGTGAGCGGCAGCATCGACGGTGTGCGGATCGCCCGCCTGGTCGCGCTGGCGAGCGACCAGGCATTGCCGGCCGGTCTGGAGAAGCTTCGGCTGGACAGCAGCTTTTCGCTGGACGGCAGCAACGCGCAGGACCTGAACGCCCGGCTGCAGGCGACGCTGCAGGCGCCTGCCGGCCAGCGCGAGGGTCTGGCCGCCGTGCGCAACGAGGCCGACCTGCGGGTCGATGCGGGCAGGCTGGGCGGCACGGTGTCGTTGGCTTTGCCATCGCTCAAGTTCACGCGCCAGTTCATCGGGCCCGAGTGGCAGGTGGACGGGCGCCTGGATGTGGCAGGCGACCTGGGCGGCACCCTGCTCGAGCCCCAGTGGCGGGGTACGGCCCGCGGCGCCGGCCTGACGCTGCTGCAGCCGTTGATGGGCTGGCGGATGAACGAGGGGCAGTTGCTGGCTCGTTTCGATGGCCGTTCACTGGTGCTCGAGAGGTTCACGCTCAATTCGCCGGGCGAGGGCGACGTGTCGCTGACCGGTTCGGCGCGGATGCTCGAGCCCGGGACCAAGGTAATCCGCCGGCGCACTGCCTCTCGATGGCCAGTTCAACCTGGTCACCCGCCGGCTGGCGGTCCCTGCCTCGGTCCCGGTCAGCAGGTGGTCGTCAGTGGCCAAAGCGTGTTTCGCAGCAGCGCGCAGGGCGCGCGACTAAGTGGCAGGATGCAGCTCGACGAGGGGCTGATCGAGATCGGCGCCTCGGGGGTGCCCGGCCTGCCCGATGATGTCGTGGTGCTCGACGAGCAGGCCCCCAAGCCGCAGGCGGCAGCCTCGCAGAACAGCGGTGAGGTGGTGGCCGTGGCGTCCGACCTGGACATCGACCTGGGCAAGTCGCTACGGGTGGTCGGCAGCGGGGTGGATGCGACGTTGGCCGGCAGCCTGAACCTGGGCGGCACGCTGCCGCAGTCGCCCAGCGTCACCGGCACCGTGCGCATTCCCAAGGGGTCGTACACCGCGTATAGCCAGAACCTGCAGATCCAGCGCGGCAACGTGGTGTTCAACGGTCCGGCCGACAATCCGAACCTGGATATCTACGCGGTGCGACCGCGCCTGCCGGTCGAAGTGGGCGTGGCCGTGTCCGGGACCGCGCTCAGCCCACGGATCGAGTTGCTGAGCACCCCGGCGATGAACGATGCCGAGAAGCTGTCCTGGCTGGTGCTGGGGACGCCGCTCGACGATGCCGCCGGGGCGGCGCAGACCTTGGCGCTCAAGGAGGCGGCGATGACCCTGATCGGCCAGGACGATGGCAGCATCTCGGGCGGCGGCATGGCCGACAAACTGGGGCTGGAGAACATCGGGCTGGGGTATGCGTCCGAAACAGGGCAGCAGCAGGCGGTGCGCAACAGCGGCGCGCCCACCGGTCTGCCCGGTGCCGAGGGCACCTCGTCGAGCACCGCCCGTGAAGAGGTGGTCGCGCTGTCCAAGCGGCTGGGCGACAAGGTCCTGGTCAGCTACGAGCAAGGCGTGCGCGGGGTCTGGAACCTGCTGCGCATCCAGTACGAGATCAGCCAGCGGCTGTCGCTGCGGGCGCAGACCGGCAGTGAGAGCGCGGTGGACCTGCTGTACTTTTACTCATTCGACTGAGTTCGTCGACGACGGGGGCAAGCCCATGACCGAGCATTCCATTTTCCGCGTGATCCCGGGCGCCGGCCGGTGGCGATCGGCGGGCGCCGCGGTTTGCGCCTTGTTGTCGCTGGGCGGCGCAATCGCCGGCGAGGCCGACGTGCTCAAGGCGGTCGCCAGCCAGCAAGGCGATGAGTGGCGTTTCGAGGTGACGATCCGCTCGCAGGACCGCGGCTGGGACTACTACTGTGATCGCTTCGAGATCGTCGATGGTCAGGGCAGGGTGCTGGGCACGCGCATCCTGTTCCATCCGCACGAGACCGAGCAGCCTTTCACCCGCGACCTGGGCGGGGTGCGGATTCCCGACGGCGTGCGCAGCGTGACGGTACGGGCCGCGATGAAGCCGGGCGGGGCCGGCGGGGAACAGGTCGACCTGGTGCTGCCCGGGCGCTGAGTGGCGCCCGCTCGGACGGGCCTTAGGGGGCCGGTGCCAGGCTGCGCTCGCCGATCGTGATCCGGTGCAACAGGCGCCGGTGGCCCTCGTAACCGCCGGTCGCGCGATGGTTGAGGCAGCGGTTGTCCCACAGCGTGAGCATGCCCGGCTGCCACGTGTGCCGGTAGACGAAGCGCTCTTCGCCGGCATGGGCGCAAAGTTCGGCGAGCAAGGACTTTGCTTCGTCTTCGGGCATGCCCTCGATGCCCACCGTGTAGGCGGGGCTGACGAACAAGGCCTTGCGGCCGGTTTCGGGATGGGTGCGCACCAGCGGGTGGGTCTGGGTGGCCAGCGCGTCGTCGCTGCTCTTGATCGTCATCGAGCGGCCCTTGTCGGCCTCGCCGTAGCGGCCCTTTTTCGAGTAGCTGCGGCTGGCCGAGTGAATGCCCTGAAGCGGCGCGATCCGCGCCTGCATCGCCGGCGGCAGTGCCTCCCAGGCGGCGTGCAGGTTGGCGAACAAGGTGTCGCCCCCCACCGGTGGCACGACACTGCCGTAGAGCATCGTGGCGGCCGGCGGAGAACCCAGGAAGCTCCAGTCGGAGTGCCAGTTGTCGGCGAACAGCGGCGCCTGCTCATCGGGCTCGCGGCGCACCTCGACGACATGCGGGTGGCCGGGCAGCGCGGCGATGAACGGGTCGTCCCCCCACGGGCCGATCTGCGGCGCGAAGCGCTCCAGGTCGTCGACCGACAGCGACTGGCCGACGATACCGATCACCTGGTGCTTCAGCCACGCCTGGCGCAGTGCCTCAAGCCGTGCCGGCGCGAGCGGCTCGCGCAGATCGAGGCCGGACACGATGGCGCCGCAGGTTTGACCGCTGGGAACGACTTGCATGAAGGATGTCTCCGTGGGAAATGGCCGGAACCGGGCCCCCATCAATACCGTGCCGGCTCGCCCGGTGTCAAGAAGGCGCGATCCGGATTGCCCGGCCGATGGCGGTCAACCGAATGCGTCCCGGAAGGGTTTTTCCGTCATGAACCCTGTCCGCCTGCGTCTCGTCTCGCTTTTACTGGTCACGCTGTCGCTGGCCTCTTGTGGCTATGGCTACATCTCGGTCGTGGCCGGCGATTGCGTCGGTCCGGGCTATCCGGCGGTGGTGGCCGAGTTCGTCGACGCCGACAGCGGCCGCCCGGTGGCGGCCAATGCCAGCGGCACCGTGTTCTGGCGCGGCTATGCCGAACCCATGGTCGCCTGGGAGCGGACCTCGAGCGGCCTGCAGGTGTATTCGCTGGCCGGTGGCGATTCGGCCGGCGCCTACCGGGTGGAGATCGATGCCGCACGGGCGGTGGGGGCGCCGGTCCAGGCGTTCACCTTCGAGCGGGTACTGGTCGATGCCGATGCCTGCGGCCCGTTCACGGTGCGTCTGCGGGTGCCGCTGCAGCGCTTGTTCTGAGCGCGCGGGGCGGTCCTGGGCGCCTTGCGGTGCTTACTGGGAAAGCAATGCGATCAGCGCCTCGCCGTACTCGTCGCGCTTGCGATCGCCAATGCCGCTGATATCCTCGAGTTCGGACAGGCGGGTGGGCGCCTGCTCGGCGATCGCCTGCAACGTGCGGTCGTGAAAGATCACGTAGGGCGGCACGCCGCGCTCCTTGGCGGTGGCCGAACGCCATTCGCGCAGACGCTCGAAGCGGCCCTGTGCCTCGGGCGTTGGCAACAGGGGCTCGACCCGCCGGCTGCCGCCCGCGGCGCGTCGCCGCCCACCGGGTGCGGCCTTTTGCGGCGGGCGCAGCCGGATCGGCTGCTCGCCACGCAAGACCGGCCGCGCCGATTCGGTCAGCTGCAGGGCGCCGAAGTGCTCGTGATCCACCCGCACCAGCCCGGCGGCAATCGCCTGGCGCAGGAATGCGCGCCACTCGGTGTTGCCCTGGTCGGCCCCGACCCCGAACACCTTGAGCTGGTCGTGACCGAAGCGGCTGGTCTTGTCGGTGCTCGTGCCGCGCAGCACGTCGATCACGTGTTGTGCACCGAAACGCTGCCCGGTGCGGTAGATCGCCGACAACAGCTTTTGCATCAGGTCGGCGCCGTCGATGGTCCTGGGCGGCTCGAGGCAGGTGTCGCAATTGCCGCAGCGCCAGCCGGGTTCGTGGGGTTCGTCGAAGTAGGCCAGCAGCCGGGCGCGCCGGCACTCGATGGTCTCGCACAGTCCGAGCATCGCGTCGAGCTTGCCGCCGGCCAGGCGCCGGTAGGCCTCGTCGGCATCGGACTGATCGATCAGGCGGCGTTGCTGCACGACGTCCTGCAGGCCGTAGACCATCCAGGCCTCGGCCGGTTCGCCATCACGCCCGGCGCGGCCGGTTTCCTGGTAGTAGCCCTCGATGCTCTTGGGTAGGTCCAGATGGGCGACGAAGCGCACGTCCGGCTTGTCGATGCCCATGCCGAACGCGATCGTCGCGACGATGATGCAGCCCTCCTCGCGCAGGAAGCGGCGCTGGGTGTCGGCGCGCGTGGCCGCGTCCATGCCGGCGTGGTAGGGCAGCGCCGGCCAGCCGGCCGCGGCCAACGCGGCCGCGGTTTCGTCGACCTTGCGACGGGACAGGCAGTAGATGATGCCGGCCTCGCCCTGGTGGTTTTCCAGGAAGCGCATCAACTGGACGCGCGCGTCGCCCCGTTCGACGATCCGGTAGCGGATATTGGGTCTATCGAAGCTGGCGACGAATTCGCGACCGTTCTGCAGGCCCAGCGTGCGCACGATCTCGCGCCGGGTCGGGCCGTCGGCGGTGGCCGTGAGCGCAATGCACGGGATGCCCGGGTAGCGCTCGCGCAGGCTGCCCAGGCGCGCGTACTCGGGCCGGAAATCGTGCCCCCACTGCGACAGGCAGTGCGCCTCGTCGATCGCCAGCAGGCCGGGTCGGCAGCGATCGAGCAGGTCGGCGCCGCGCTCTGACAGCAGGCGCTCGGGGGCCATGTACAACAGGTCGATCTCGCCGCGCTGGGCCGCCGCCTCGACGCGCGCGGCCTCGGCCGCCGGCAGCGAGGAATTGAGAAACGCCGCCTTGACGCCCATCGCCAGCAAGGCATCGACCTGGTCCTGCATCAGCGCGATCAGCGGCGACACGATGATCGCCACGCCAGGTCGCAGCAGCGCGGGCACCTGGTAGCAGAGCGACTTGCCACCGCCGGTGGGCATCAGCACCAGCGCATCGCCGCCTTGCGCCACGTGCTCGATGATCTCGGCCTGCCGGCCCCGGAACGCGTCATAGCCCCAGATGTGCTTGAGCAGCGACAGGGCGTCATCGGTCATCGAGGCGGCGGGCGCGGTGGCAGTCATGGGCACAATGATGCCTGATCCGACGCCCTGGCCCGTTCGGCCGCCGGCCTATGTCCTGCGGTTGACGCGGGCGCCGGCAACGCCTAAGTTGCCCGCTGCCTCTGCTTCGGTGTGCCGGATGTCCGACGATTCCACTCCCGCCTGCGATGGCCCCGACCGTTCACCGCGACCGCTGGCCGGGGTGCGGGTGCTCGATCTGACCAACGTGCTGGCCGGGCCGTTCTGCGGTCACCAGCTCGCGCACCTGGGCGCCGAGGTGATCAAGGTGGAAATGCCCGGCACCGGCGACCTGGCGCGCCAGCTGGGCGCCGACCCGGCGTTGAACCGGGCCGGGATGGGCGTGTCGTTCCTCGCGCAGAACGCCGGCAAGCAGTCGCTGTGCCTGAACCTGAAGCACGAGCGGGGCAAACAGGTGTTCCGCCGCCTCGTGGCCAGCGCCGATGCGCTGGTCGAGAACTTCCGGCCCGGCGTGATGCAGCGGCTGGGACTCGACCACCCCAGCCTGCTGACGGTGCAGCCGCGGCTCGTCTACTGCGCGATCTCCGGCTTCGGGCAGGATGGCCCGATGCGCGAGTTGCCGGCCTACGACCAGATCATCCAGGGCCTGTCGGGCGTGATGAGCATCACCGGCGCGCCTGACACGGCGCCGTACCGGGTCGGCTATCCGGTGGCCGACACCGTGGGCGGGCTGACGGCGGCGATGGCGATGTGCGCGGCGCTGGCCGCGCGTGACGCGCAGGGCCGGCGGCGGGCGGCCTTCCTGGACGTGTCGATGCTCGAGGCGATGCTCGCCTCGATGGGATGGGCGGTGTCGAACCTGCTGGTGGCCGGGCAGGAACCGGTGGCCGCCGGCAACGAGAACCTCACCGCCAGCCCGTCGGCCACCTTTGCCACCGCGCACGGTCTGCTGAACCTGGCGGCCAACACGCAGCAGCAGTTCGTCAACGCGTGCCGGGTGCTGCATCGCGAAGACCTGGTGGCGGATGCGCGCTTTGCCGAGCGCGAGGCGCGCCTGGTGAACCGGATGGCGCTCAACGCGGCATTCGAGCAGGCACTGGCGGCGGCGCCGGCCGCCGTGTGGGCGCAGCGCTTCAATGCCGCCGGCGTGCCGGCCGGCGAGGTGCTCAGCGTGGCGCAGGCGCTGGCCCAGCCGCAGGTGGCCGGGAGAGGTTTCGTCCAGACCTTCCCCGCCACCGAGGCCGTCGGCCGGCCGGTGCGCATCGCCCGACCCGGGGTGCGCATAGACGGCCAGCCGCTGGGCGTGCCCGGCGGGCCGCCGGCGCTCGGTGAGCACGGGCCGCAGATCCTGGCGTCACTGAGCTACTCCGCCGGCGAGATCGCGCAACTGCAGGCCGATGGCATCGCCTGAACGAGGGGCCGGGGCGAATGGCGGGGCCGCGCGGAGCCGACCGCCTTCAGTCCATTTTCGCGCCGGCTTCGATGAACAGCTGGCGCAGCACCGAGCGGTGGCAGCGGCTTTCGTCCTCGCAGTAACAGCCGACCGACAGGTTCGTCTGGTGCGACAGGCGTGCCAGCACGGCGCGATCGAGTGACGGTTCCCCGGGGCTGGCCATCTCGGCGCGATAGACCCGGGTGAACGCCCGCCAGCGCGCCGGGCTGTCCGCGCCTGCAATGCCATCTTCACGGTGTCGGGCGCCGGCGCGAGGGTTCGAGGCCAGACGTCCCGTACCGGTTCGCGCGGGCGAAGTCGGCCCCAGGGCACGCCGCGGGGCGGTCGGCGCACGGTGCCGATGCGCAGACCTTCGTCAGACAGCGGTCCGAACCCAGTCGAACGATGTGCAGGGTCGTCCGGGTCTCCATGGGGTGGCCAATGGCCTTGAAATGATGGAGGTGAGATCATCGGGCACGAAACAGCGAAGGAGGATTCAGATGAAGCAATGGCAGATCCAGGCCACCGGCGGCGGCAGCGAAGGCGGGTTCGATGCGCTGGCCTGCGTCGAGGTGGACGAACGTCGCCGGGGCCCGGCCAGGTGCTGGTCCGGATGCGGGCCAACTCATGAACTTTCGTGACCTGGGCGTGCTGGCCGATCCGGTGGCGCGCGGCGTCGCACTGCCGCGCGTGCCCAACTCGGACGGCGCCGGCAGTGCTGGCGATCGGGCAGGGGAGTCACGCAGTTCGTGCCGGGTGGTCCGGGTGGCCGGGTCGCTTTTTCGAAGTGGACCGACGGGTCATGCAGCGCTGCAGGCGATGGCCAGCGCGCTGGGGCGTCGACGGCGTGTTGTCGGGCAGGTGGTGTTGCGCGGGGATGGCCTGGTCGGGATCCCGGCCCACCTCGATTTCGACGAGGCGGCGACGCTGCCGTGCGCCGGCGCTGACCGCCTGGCGCGCGCTGGTGCCGGTCGGCCACCTGAAGGCCGGCGACACGGTGTTGCTGCTGGGCACCGGCGGGATTTCCGTGTTCGCGCTGCAGTTCGCGGTCGTGATGGGCGCGGGTGATCATCACGTCGGGCGGCGACGCCAGCTGGCCAGGGCCCGACGAGATGGGCGCGTGGAAAACCATCAATTACCACGACCGGCCCGACTGGGGGGCCGAGGCGCTGGCGCTGACCGGCAGGGTCGGCGTCGACCTGGTGGTCGAGACCGGGAGCGAGGCACGCTCGGCGCAGTCGGTCAAGCTGCACCCGGGTGGCCGGCACGATAGGCCTGATCGGTGTGCTCACCGGCGGCACCATCGATCCGACCGCGATCATGCGCCGCTCGATCACGCTGCAAGGCATCACGTCGGCTCGCAGCCGTCATTTCCGCGAGATGAATGCCGCGATCGAGGCCAATAAACTGCGACCGGTGATCGATCAGCGGGTCCCGTTCGGCGCAGGCGCCCGACGCCTACCGGGCACTCAAGGGGGCGGGGCATTTTGGCAAGATCGTGATAGAGGTCTGAAGCCCCCACGCTCGGCGGTCGTCCTGGCAAACGACCCACTCCCGGTCAGGCTAAAGATCCAGGGTGACCGGTCGGTATCGGTATTGGATCCCCCCGGCCTGGCGCGTGTGCGCCAAGGCCCACGCCCGTGTGGAAGCCCAAGACAGAAGCCCGAGACCTCGAGCACGAGAAGCAACTGCTGGCGCAGGTGCTGCCGCTGATGTCGCCACGCGGCAGGGCGGAAGAAGCTTCAACCCGGTGAGCTTCGCGGTCTGGTACGAGTACGCCCGCGGCCATGTGGTGAGTTGCGCGATGTGCTGGGCGAGATCGTCAAGCAGGGCAACCGCATCGACGCCCGCTCGGCCACCGAGTTGTACGAGCACCACCTGGTGGCAAGCGGCGCGCGAGCATTGCCGGTGCTGGCGGTACGCGGTGGCATGACCGGTATCCTGGAACAGGTGGATGCCGCGCTCGAGGACACCGCCCAGGGCACGGCCTCTTACGCTGCCACGATCGAATCGTTCGCGCAGGGCCTGACCGATGAGCAGCGCCGGAGAGTATGGGCGAGCGCCTGGATCGTCTGTGGCCGAAGGCGGTACTGCGCGAATCGCTGGCGCGCACCGGCGAGCAGTTGCAGGCCGGACGCGAGGCCAGCGGCGCTCACCCGCGAGAACTGACCGGGCGGGTGCAGCAGACAAGCGCCAAGACGGTCGTCCCCACCGGTGCTCGATCCGGCCAAGGTGGGTCGCGAACCTTTCGAGAAGAGGCGCTGCGGACATTGTCGTCGCAGGCGGCCGGCACCCAGCAACGCCACTGCGTGGTGAGTCGAGATCGACCGGCTCGATCGGCTGGCGGCGCCCCGCGGCCGGCCGCCCGCGACGAGGTGATCGACCTCGAGGTCGCGCGCGATCGCCGCCGCGTTGCGCAAAGGGCGACCAGCTGGGCGTGTTCGGCGACGGCCGCGCAGCGGCGATCATCCTGCGCAACACGCCGGCCGACGATACGGAAGCCCCTGGCCGAGCGCATCCGCCAACGACTGGCCGATGCGCCGATCGCGCTTGCCGGCGGCGGCTAACGCTGGACGGCCACGGTGTCGATCGGCATCGCGATCCCTGCGCAACGGCGAGATGGTCGAATCGGTGATCGGACGGGCCTACCGGGCCGCGCAGCGCGCGCCTGCGTGGAGAACCAGAGTGCGCTGGATAGCTGAGTCCCTGTTTGATCAGCCCGGAGAGAAAGCCGTCGGGCTCAGGAAGACACTGTCCTGCTTGACCAGGTAGGGTAGGATGGTTGGGACAAACGCCTGCCAGGCCGCGTCGCTGCCAAGCTTCGCCCGCTGGCCACTTCGATGAGCATAATCATCATAAGCCCAGAGAAAGACGATCGCATTCAGGGTGCCCGATTCCGTGGTGTAACAACCCAGTAGCCTGGCATATCGGCTGATGATCCCAAGGCCTGTGTCTTGATAGACTTTGAGGAACTCCGCAGCTTTCCCAGGGTGCACTTGATAGGTCCGCATTTCGACGATCATGTCCAGGTTCTCCAGTTGCTTTCCAGCTGCCAAAAATCCAATGACCCGGGCCTCAGGCCAAGTCGTCAAATGACGATAACACGGGCAACCCGTACCGCGGCAGGGAACAACACGGGGGAGAATGCGGTTCTCACCTGTGTTGACCAAGAAAGGGCGGGCCTGCGTTGAAGAAAGAAGCCGAAAGTGATGCACGGACCAAAAGCGCGAGCGGTGCCGAGACGGGTCGCGAGGGGCGTGCGCCGCAGGGTCGAACTCGGATGCCACGGGAAGTTCGCCGGGCCCAGATCCTCGCCAAGGCAGGAGAGTATTTTTCCGAGTATGGCCTGACGGCCCAGACCCGCGGGCTCGCGCAGGCCTGTGGCGTCTCGCAACGTCTGCTATACAGTTTCTTCCCGACCAAGGCCGCGTTGCTCGAACAGGTCTATCGACAGGAAATCGAAGGGCCATTCAGAGCCACATGGCTCGCGCAACTTCGGGATAGAAAAGTCCCTATGGATCAGCGGCTTGTCACGTTCTATCAGGCCTATTACGACCAAGTGCTGACTCGTCGATGGTTGCGGCTCTTTCTTTTTGCGTCATTGGCCGAGGCGGCAATGGCGCAAACCTACATCGACGAGATCCTCAGCGATATCCTGAACCTGATCGTCCGGGAGGCCGCTGTCGAAGCAGGCCTGAAAGCCTCTCGAAACAAGGCCGAGAATCGCGAGATCGCCTGGGTGCTGCACGGCGCGATCTCGCACCTTGCTATTCGCCGGCACATCTACCATAACGCCAACCCCTTGCCGGTAGAGCAGGTGATCGCGACACATGTTCGCTACTTCCTGGGGGGCCTTCGAAGCGAACTGAAGGCGATGTCCAACAAGGACTAGCCCGCATCGCTCACCGATTTAGGCTTGCGCGCTGATTCTGCCCTTCCTGGCGTGCGATTTTGACGCTTGATTCGCCTCCGACGTTCCAGCGGGAGCGTTTCTCACCCGAACGTGCGCCAGCGCCGCAGTTGTTGCGCATTTTTGGTGCGCAATTGCCGGCTCTTGCCAGCGCCGGGCGAGCGCCTTCATCGCCCAGGGGTCCATCGGCACCAGCGCTTATTCCAAGAATGCCCAGCTACCCGCTGGGCCGCCAGCTCGGGCACTGTCGCAGCCGGCCCAGAAGGTAGGCGAACTCCCGTGCCCAGGGATACGCCTGGGAGAACGACAGCACGATGCGCCGCACCGACACCGTCACCCGGGCGGCCACCTTGAGCAGCCTGAGCCGGATCGTTGTCGCCTGCGCGCGCGCCAGTGACGTCTCGGCCAATCCGAGCCGGCGCAGCCCGTGCATCAGCACGTAGGCGAAGCTGGAGAAGTACAGGCGCAACTGATTGGCCCGCATCGTGGCGGTGCTGGTGCGATCGGCGAACAGCCCCAGTTGCTGCTCCTTGATCCGGTTCTCCATCTCCCCGCGGATGCAGTACAGCCGCTCGTACAGCTGTTTGGCATCGGCCTCGGATTTGGACAGATTGGTCACCACGAATCGCGGGTTGGCCCCCTTGCTCAGATACTCGGCCTTGCCCACCACGCGCCGGCGCCGGCTCCAGGACTGGCGCGTCTGGTAGGTGAAGTCCCGGAATCGGCGCGCCGCCTGTGCCGTGCGCTGATGCTCGGCGCGCGCCTGCTCCATCGCCTGGCCCACGATCCGTTGCAGCCGCTTGTTGCGCGCCAATCCCAGCAGATAGCCGACCCCGTTGGCCTCGCACCAGCTCATGATCGCCTCGCGACAGAACCCCGAGTCGGCTCGGATGTTGATCTTCGTTGCGGGCCAGTGCCGGCGAATCTGCGCCACGATGCGCTGCAACTCGTCCACACTGCCCGCGGCCCCGTCCTGGTTGGCCGTGCGCAGGCGCGCACATAGCAGATGCTCGCCGCAGAAGATGTACAGCGGCAGGTAGCAGTAGTGGCCGTAGAAACCGTGGAAGAACCGCCCCTGCTGAGCGCCATGCAGCGGATCGTCGGTGGCGTCCAGGTCCAGCCAGATCGTGCTGGGCGCTTTGCGATAAGACTCGATGAACACATCGACCAGCAACGCATCGAGCGCCTCGCTATTGGCCGCAATCCGCTTGTAGCGGCTCCTGGCAGCCCGCTCAGGCTCGCTCAACTCGAGCCGGTTCAGCGTACTCGAGCCGGCCAGCGCATTGCCCCGGTCACGCTGGCGATCCCGCCGCTCGCCCAGCACATCAGCTTGGTCGCACGCCATCGCCAGCAACGCGTCCTGGCGCAACTGGTCGTGATCGTTCAGATCTTCGTACCCCATCGCCAGACCGAACACCCGCTGCGACACCATCGACAGCACCGTGTGCTCGATGCTGTTGGCATTGCGATGGTCGGTGAAGCACTTGGCCAGTCGTGCCAGCACCCCCGTGTGCCGCTCCACCTCGCGCAGCAGCATCAGCCCGCCATCCGTACTGATCCGGCCCCCGTCAAATGCGCCCACTACCTCGCGACGACCGAACCCTTCGAATTGCAGCTGTCCTGGTTTACACTCTGTTCTCATAGGCCTTTGTTTGTTGGTTCGCGTAAATGCTTGTTCGCACTCGCTTTATGCACCAACCAAAGGCCTATTTCAATAGGAACGGTGAGATATTGCGGTTAGGGCACGATGAATGGGACTAAGGCGAGCATAGACCCTGGACGCCGATCCGAGTATTGCGATCGCCAGAATTCGAGCAGACAGAAATTAAGGCCAAAAGGATTAAGGCCAAAAGGACCATTTTCTGGTCGGCGGGTAGGATGGTGGGTTAAGTCGCAACTACCGGCCCGAACTGCCGCAAACACTACCCCATTGGCGGAGACGGAGGGATTCGAACCCTCGATACGGCTTTTGACCGTATGCTCCCTTAGCAGGGGAGTGCCTTCGACCACTCGGCCACGTCTCCGGGCGTCGTCAACTGTCGATGCCGGCTAAGGCGTCATTCTAACCGAATGCGCGAGGTGACTGACGGGCACGGTAGGGCCGGGACAACGGGCGCCGGCAGGCGCCCATCGGCGTGGCAGCAGCGCTCCGGTATATTGAGGCCAGCGACGGGCCGACGGCCCGAACCTTCGTCGCCAGGGGATCACGATGACGCCAAGTCGGCCGTTCCAGAACGCCTGTCCGCCCGTGGTTTTGGGACGC
>JAWKYE010000048.1:0-30914 GCA_041396665.1 Burkholderiaceae bacterium | reverse complement strand
GATTGATGGCGGGACTGACGCGGGAACGCTCGATGCGGGTGGCCGGAAGGACGAGGGTCATGGCAGTGCTTGGTGGATCTGCAATGGCAGGCGACGTGGTGACCGGTGGCCATGCCGGCGGCAGGGTTGAACAATCGGGGCCAGGCCCGATAATAGGTCAGGACTCACTCCTTCACCGCCTCTGCCCGGGATCCCCGATGGTTAGCCCCGCTGTCCCTGCCGCCACCGACGGCGACGTCGTCACGCTCGATGTCACCGGCATGACCTGCGCGTCGTGCGTCGCCCGCGTCGAGAAGGTGTTGCGCAAACATCCCGGGGTGACCGATGCCGCGGTCAACCTGGCCACCGGCCGGGCCACCGTGACGCTGGACCTGGGCGCGGATGCCGCCCGCGCCGAAGCGGACGCGCTGGCCGAACGCCTTACCCGGGCCGGCTACGAAAGCCATCCGCACCGGCAGATGTCGGCCTCGGCCACCGCAGCGGCCGAGGCCAGCGGACACGAGCAGGACAGTGAGCAGGCGCTGCACCGACTGGTTTGGGCCACCTGCCTGGCGCTGCCCGTCTTCCTGCTCGAGATGGGGGGTCACCTGGTGCCGGCCTGGCATCACTGGCTGATGGCGACGCTGGGCCAGGGAACGCTCTGGTGGATCCAGATGGTGCTGACCACCGCGGTCATCGTCGGTCCCGGCCGGCCGTTCTTCACACTGGGGTTCAAGGCGCTGCGCCATGCCGCACCGGACATGAACACGCTGGTGGCGGTTGGCGCGTTAGCCGCCTGGAGTTACTCGATGGTGGCACTGCTGCTGCCGGGGGTGCTGCCCGCGGGCACCGTGCACGTGTATTTCGAGGCCGCCGCGGTGATCATCACGCTGATCCTGCTGGGCCGCTGGCTCGAGGGCCGGGCGCGGGCCCGCACGACGGACGCCATCTCCCGGTTGGCCAGCCTGCAGCCGAGCATGGCGCGGGTCGAACGCGACGGGCAGTACCAGCAGGTGCCGATCGCCTCGATCGTGCCCGGCGAGCGGGTGCAGATCCGGCCCGGCGAACGGGTGCCGGTCGATGGCCAGGTGATCGAGGGCGAATCCCACGTCGACGAGAGCATGCTGACCGGCGAATCTGTGCCGGTGCGTCGGGGTCCGGGCGATGCGCTGGCCACCGGCACGCTGAACCAGGGGGGCGGGTTGACGATGCGCGTGACCCACGCGGTCGGCGACACGGTGCTCGATCGCATCATGGCGATGGTCGAAGCCGCGCAGGGCTCGAAGATGCCCATCCAGGCGCTGATCGACCAGGTGGCGCTGTGGTTCGTGCCCATCGTCATGGGGTTGGCGGTCGTCACCTTCGGAGCCTGGCTGGCGTTCGGCCCCGAGCCTGCGCTGAACCTGGCCATCGTCAATGCGGTGGCGGTCCTGATCATCGCCTGTCCCTGCGCGATGGGCCTCGCGACCCCGGTGTCGGTGATGGTCGGCATCGGCCGGGCGGCCACGCTGGGTCTGCTGTTCCGCCAGGGCAGCGCGCTGCAGGCACTCGATGGTGTGCGAGTGGTCGCTTTCGACAAGACCGGCACATTGACGCAAGGCAGGCCGTCGCTACAGCAGATTCTGCCGGTAGGTGACTACTCACAAGACGCGTTGCTGGCCAGCGTCGCGAGCGTCGAGGAACGGTCGGAGCACCCGATCGGGCAGGCCATCGTTGCAGCCGCGCAGGCGCGCGGACTGCACCTGCCGGTCGCCACCGGCTTCGCGGCCGCGGCCGGCCACGGCGCGCGCGCCACGGTCGAGGGCCAGGCGGTGCTGGTGGGCAGCCGGGCGTTCATGCAACGCGAGGGCATCGCCACCATCGATCTCGATCCGCTGGCCGACCCCCTGGCCGACCAGGGTCATTCGCTGGTCTACGTGGCGATCGACCGGCGTGCGGCCGGCGTGCTGAGCGTGGCCGACGGCCTGAAGGACGATGCCCACGCCACCGTGGCCAGGCTGCGGGCCGACGGGCTGGCGGTGGCGATGATCACCGGCGACAACGAGCGCACCGCGCAGGCGATCGGCCGGGAGCTGGGCATCACCGACATCCATGCGCAGTGCCTGCCCGAGGACAAGCTGGCGCTGCTGCGCCAGTTGCGCGAGCGGCACGGGCCGGTGGCCTCGTCGGGGATGGCATCAACGATGCACCGACCCTGGCCGGCGCCGATGTCGGAATCGCGATCGGCCCGGGAACCGATGTCGCGATGGCCGCCGCCGATGTCGTCCTGATGTCCGGCCGCCTGGGCGCGCTGCCGGCGGCCCGGCAACTGGCCGCGGCCACGCTGACCAACATCCGCCAGAACCTGTTCTGGGCGTTCGCGTATAACGTGCTGCTGATCCCCGTCGCGGCCGGCGTGCTGTACCCGTTCACCGGCACCTTGCTGTCGCCGCAGCTGGCGGCCGGCGCGATGGCGATGTCCAGCGTGTTTGTGGTCACTAACGCATTGCGCCTGCGACGCGTGCCCCTGTCGGTGGTCGGCAAGGCGTGATCCAGTAGCCAGCCCGAGTGGTCACGCACGTGGCCTGATGCGCCCGCTCTGCTGCTGCAATGCCCACATTCTCGCGTACTCGCCGCGCCGGGCGACCAGCGTCGCGTGGTCGCCCCGCTCGATGATCCGGCCATCGCGCATCACCAGGATCTCGCGCGCATTGACCACGGTCGAGAGCCGGTGGGCGACCACAAACACGGTGCGCCGCGCGGCCAGCACGTCCAGTGCCGCCTGGATCGCCTGCTCGTTGGTCGTGTCCAATGCCGACGTCGCCTCGTCGAGCACGAGGATGGGCGGGTTCTTGAGCAGCATCCGGGCGATCGCCACCCGCTGTTTCTCGCCGCCGGAGAGCTTCAGGCCCCGCTCGCCGACCGTGGTGTCCAGCCCCTGCGGCAGGTGGGCGATGAACGGCGCGAGCTGCGCCGCCTCGATGGCCTGGTTGATCTCGGCCTCGCTTGCACCGGGCCGGCCATAGGCGATGTTGTAGCCGATCGTGTCGTTGAACAGCACCGTGTCCTGCGGCACGATGCCGATCGCCGCACGCAGGCTGGCCTGCGTGAGCTCGCGGATATCGATGCCATCGATGCAGATGCGCCCGCCGGTGACATCGTAGAACCGGAACAGCAGACGCGACAATGTCGACTTGCCGGCCCCGCTCGCGCCGACCACCGCGGTGGTCGTTCCCGGTGCGATCGCAAAGTCGATCCCGCGCAGGATCGGCCTGTCGGCCTGGTAGGCGAAGTCGACGGCCTCGAAACGCACGGCCGGCGCCTGGCGGGCGTCGCCAAAGCCCAGCTGCAACTCGCGCGCACCGGGCGAATCCTGGATCTCGCGGTTCGCATCGAGCAGGCCGAACATGCGCTCCAGGTCGGTCAGGCTCTGGCGGATCTCGCGATACAGCGTGCCCAGGAAATTCAGCGGCACGTAGAGCTGGATCATGAAGCCATTGACCAGGACCAGGTCGCCCAGGGTCATGCGCCCCTCCACGACCCCGGCAGTGGCCCGCCAGATCATCAGGGCCACGGCGGTCGAGATGATCAGCGCCTGGCCGACATTGAGCAGACCCAGCGAGCCCCGGCTGCGCAGCCGGGCCTCCTGGTAGCGGGCCAGGCTGGCGTCGTAGCGTTGCGCCTCGTAGCCCTCGCTGTTGAAGCATTTGACCGTCTCGTAGTTGATCAGCGAGTCGACGGCCCGGCTGTTGGCACGGTTGTCGAGTGAATCTTATCTCGCGGCGAAACTTCGTGCGCCATTCAGTGACGTAGAACGTGAAGCCGGTGATAGAGCACCAGGGCCCCCAGCGTGATCACCGCGAACCAGACGTCGTAGTTGATGACCAGGTAGCCGATCACCAGCGAGATCTCGATCAGTGTGGGCAGGATGCTGTAGAGCGTGAACGACACCAGCGACGAGATCGCCCGCGTGCCCCGCTCGATGTCGCTGGTCAGGCCGCCGGTCTGGCGCTCGAGATGAAAGCGCAGCGACAAGCCGTGCAGGTGGCTGAAGACCGACAGCGCGCTGCCGAGCGGATCGCCTGCGTCGTCACCCGCGCGAACACGAACTCGCGCAGCTCGGTGAACAGCGTGGTCGCAAAACGCAGCAACCCGTACAACACGACCAGGGCCACCGGCACCACCAGCATCGCCTGCGCGCTGCCCGGCGCGGAGCCCTGAACCAAGGTCGACCAGGTACTTGAGCACGATCGGCACCGACACCGTGGCCGCCTTGGCGCCGACCATGCACAGCAAGGCCACGGCCACCCGCCACCGGTAGGCCACCAGGATAGGTACAGCCGCTTGAGGGTCCGCCAATCCGAACCGGGCGAAACGGCGGGGTCACGTGCCGGCGCCGGGGCGCGGGACGCGGCGAAGTCGCGTACGGGTGTCCTGTGGTCCCGCCGATCGCTCGGATCGGGCCGGGAAAACAGGCAAGTGTAGCGCCCGGGCTTGAGCCGCGCCCTCATGACCCGAAATGCCGGTCTGAAACCCGTCTGATGAACCGATCGGCGAGCCCGTGTGCGCTAGACACTCAGGGCCTAGTCTGCGACCCGAACAGCCGTTCAGGAGCAGGAGTCAATCGAATCGGCAAGGATGCCCTCCGCGGCCATGGACGAAACGTCAGACAAGCAGATCATGCCCGGCGCCCGGCAAGCGCACGACCGATGCTGGCCGAGCGCCAGGCGCAGGGCCGGGATGATCCGGACACCGACCGTAGTGCCGAGTTGCTGCGCATGGCGCTGCCGATGATCTCGCGCCACGGCCGGGGCTTCGCGCCGATCTCGTACGCGGTCTGGTACGAATACGTGCGCGGCGAGAACCTGGCGCTGCGCAGCGAAGTGGACGAGGTGCTCAAGTCCAGTGACCGGCTGTCGCAGGACCTGACGTTCGACGTCTACCAACGGCACGTGATCGGCCGCTACGAAGAGGCGGTCCTCAAAGGCCGCGCCAGCCTGCTGGACGTGCTCGAACAGGTGGACAAGTCGGTCGAGGATGCGAGCACGTCGGCCGGCATGTTCGATGACCGGCTGATGAACTTCTCGGCGGCAATCGACTCGCCGGGCGCGGCCGACAACATCCAGAACCAGATCGTCGAGTTGCGCGAGGACCTGGACATCGTCAGCAAGTCGATGCGCGGCCTGAACACCCAGCTCGCCCACAGCCGCTCCGAAGTGCAGCGGCTGGCCGAGGAACTGGCCAGGACCCGCGAAGAGGCACAGATGGATCCGCTGACCGGGTTGTTGAACCGGCGCATCTTCGCGTCCAACTCAGGCAGCCAGATCGAGCAAAGCCAGGCCGCGACCCGCAAAGACCCCCACCACCTGACGCTGGTGATGGTGGACATCGACAACTTCAAGGCGATCAACGACGAGCACGGCCACATCTTCGGTGACAAGGTCATCCAGGGGGTGGCACGCATTCTGAACGACGGGGTGATGCGCAAGGACCACGTGGCCCGCTACGGCGGCGAGGAGTTCGCGTTGATCCTGCCCGAGACCGATATCCAGGGCGGTGCGGCGGTGGCCGAACGGATCCGCGAATCGGTGGCCCGCAGCCGGATCCGCCGGGCCAATTCCGGACCAGGTGCTGACCAACATCACGGTCTCGCTGGGGTGGCCCAGTACAAGCCGGGCGAAACCGACGAGCAGTTGATCGACCGCGCCGACCAGGCGCTGTACGCGGCCAAGCAGGCCGGGCGCAACCGGGTGGCCAAGGCGCCCTGAGCACGGCGGCAGCCTGCGGCACCCGATTCACGGGCACAGGTCCCTGCAGGCGCAGGCAGTGTATGCTGCTTCGCGCTACGTCCTGCAATCCCTTCACGAGAGGCCGTCTTGGATCTGCCCACGCTCAAGTCCCGCCTGCGCCTGCCGGTCATCGGTGCGCCGCTGTTCATCATCTCGAATCCCGACCTGGTCATTGCGCAGTGCACCAGCGGCATCGTCGGCTCTTTCCCCGCGCTCAATGCCTGGCCCGCCGAGAGGGGGCTCGAGCAATGGCTGATCCAGATCACCGAGGCGCTGGCCGCCTGGGACAAGGCGCACCCCGAGCGCCCGTCGGCGCCGTTTGCGGTGAACCAGATCGTGCACAAGTCGAACACGCGCCTGGAGCACGACCTCGAGATGTGCGTGAAATACAGCAAGCCGCTGGTGATCACCTGCTGGGGCGCGCGAAGATCTGAACCAGGCCATCCACAGCTATGGCGGCATGGTCCTGCACGACGTGATCAACCAGAAATTCGCGCACAAGGCGATCGAGAAAGGGCCGACGGCCTGATCCTCGTGGCCACCGGCGCCGGCGGCCATGCGTGGGCACGCAGTCACCGTTCGCGCTGACCCAGGAGACCTGTCGCTGGTTCGATGGGCCGATCGCGCTGTCCGGCGCCATCGCCACCGGCCAGGCGGTGCTCGCGGCGCAGGCGATGGGGGCCGACTCGGCCATATCGGCTCGGCCTTCATCGCCACCCGCGAGGCCAACGCCAGCCAGGGCCAAGCAAGGAAGGCATCGTCGCGATCGGCCGCCGATATCGTCTACACCAACCTGTTCACCGGCGTGCACGGCAACTACCTGCGCGCCTCGATCGAAAACTCCGCCTGATCCGACAACCTGCCGCAGAGCGATCCGAGCAAGATGAACTGGCTCGGGCGGCACCGAGGCCAAGAAGGCCCGGCGCGACATCTGGGGCTGCGGCCAGGGCATCGGCGCTGTCGACGACATCCCCAGCGTCGCCGACATGGTCGATCGCCTGGAACGCGAATACCAAGACGCCAGGAAACGCCTACTCTGAACCGTCACGGGCGGCTTGCCGAGGGCGCGTCCAAGTAAACCGCGAGACTGAAAGCAAGATGCCGCCGGGCCATGCAACGAGCGCGCGGCCGTCCGAAGCCGTTGCGTGGCCCGGCACTGGAAGGCTTGCCGGGCGACCGAAGGCAGCGAGCAGGCCCCTACGCACGACCGCCGGACCCAAAGGCGAGCCCTGCGGCTTAAGCCGAGGCGCGTCCAAGTAAACCGCGAGACTGAAAGCAAGATGCCGCCGGGCCATGCAACGAGCGCGCGGGCTGTCCGAAGCCGTTGCGTGGCCCGGCAGCCCCGCGGGGGCGTAGGCAGGGTTTCGCCGGGCGCCGCCTGGCGCTGGCCGTAGCGGGCCGGCCCTGCAAGGCCGGCCCTGGCGCTTGCCGAGGGAGGCGCGAAGCGCCGACCGTGGGGGCTCACCACTACACTCTTCGATGATCCCCGCCGCGCCCATCCCCGTGCCCACGCACATCGTCACCATCCCGTAGCGCTGCTGGTACGGCGCAGGCCGTGTACCACCGTGGCCGCGCGGATCGCGCCGGTGGCTCCCAGCGGATGGCCCAGCGCGATCGCGCCGCCCAGCGGGTTCAGGACCGCCGGATCCAGCCCCAGATCCTGGATCACCGCCAGTGCCTGCGCCGCGAACGCCTCGTTCAACTCGATCCAGCCCAGGTCCGATTGCTTGAGCCCGGCATTTTTCAGCGCCGCCGGAATCGCCTCCTTGGGCCCGATCCCCATGATCTCGGGCGGCACGCCGCGCACCGAGAACGACACGAAGCGGGCCAGCGGCGTCAGGTTGAAACGCTTGAGTGCGGCGCCCGAGGCGACGATCAGGGCGCCGGCGCCATCCGAAGTCTGCGAGCTGTTGCCCGCAGTCACCGTGCCCATCCCCGATGCCTTGCCATCGACGCCCTTGGGCGAGGCGAACGCCGGGCGCAGGCGCGCCAGCCGCTCCAGCGAGGTGTCGGCGCGCGGGCCTTCGTCCTGGCTCATCGTGTGGCTGTGCTCGCGCAGCTCGCCGCTGGCCAGGTCCGGATGCTTCTCGACGATGTCGATCGGCGCGATCTCGTCGGCGAACGCGCCAGAGCCCTGGGCGGCCAGGGCCTTCTGGTGCGAGGCCAGCGCGAACTCGTCCTGCGCTTCGCGGGTGATCTTCCACTGGCGCGCGACATTCTCCGCGGTCAGGCCCATGCCGTAGGCGATACCGATGTTCTCGTCGCCCTCGAACACCGCGGGGTTGATCGACGGGTTGTTGCCCATCATCGGCACGCGGCTCATCGATTCGGTGCCGGCCGCGATCATCACGTCGGCCTCGCCGACCCGGATGCGGTCGGCCGCCATGGCCAGCGCGCTCAGGCCCGATGCACAAAAGCGGTTGACCGTGATGCCGCCAACCGTGTTGGGCAGCCCCGCCAATAGTGCGCCGATCCGCGCCACGTTCAGACCCTGCTCGGCTTCGGGAATCGCGCAGCCCACGACCGCATCCTCGATCGCGGCAGGATCGAGCGACGGAACCTGGGCCAGCGCACTACGGAGCACGTGCACCAGCAGGTCATCGGGACGCAGGTGGCGCAACAGGCCCTTGGGCGCCTTGCCGATCGGGGAACGGGTGGCCGCAACGATGTAGGCCTCTTCGATTTGCTTGCTCATCTTGAATCCTTGTCAGTGGCGATCAGTTGCGAACGGGTTTGCCGGACTGCATCATGCCCATGATGCGTTCCTGGGTCTTGGGGTTCGTCAGCAAGGAAACGAAGGCCTCGCGTTCGAGCGCCATCAGCCACACCTCGTCGACCATCGAGCCATCCTCGACATCGCCGCCGCACATCACGTTGGCAATGCAGCTGCCCAGGTGATAGTCGTGCGCCGAGATCATCGCGCCGTCGCGCATGTTGGCCAGTTGCGCCATGATCGTGGCGCGCCCGCTGCGCCCGACCACCTTGAACGGCATCCGGCGCGGCGGACGGTAGCCGGCGTCGCTCATCGACTTGGCCTCGCGCACCGCCGAGTACAGCAGCTCGTGGCGGTTGAACACGATGGGGTCGGCCTCCAGCAGGTAGCCCATCGTCTGCGCCTCGATCGCCGAGCGCGACACCTGCGCGGTACCGGCCGCCATGAAGTATTTTTTCAGGAAGTGCAGCAGCGATGCCTCGGGCGCGGCCTGGTGCTCCTCGGCGGCGCGACGCGCCCCGTAGGTCAGGCCGCCGGCGCCCGGCACCAGGCCCACGCCGACTTCGACCAGGCCCATGTAGCTCTCGAGGTTGGCGACCCGGCGCGCACAATGCACGGCCAACTCACAACCGCTGCCCAGCGCCATGCCGGAGACTGCGGCGACGACCGTGGGCACCTGCGCGTAGCGCAGCGAGCATCGCATCCTGCAGCTTTTTTCTTCCTCGGGGCCGACCGCCGCCGCACCGCCGCCTGCGAACAACGGCAGCATCGCCTGCAGGTCGGCACCCACCGAGAACGGCTCGTCGGGCGACCACACGACCAGGCCCTTGTACTTTTCCTCGGCCAGACCGATCCCCTTGACCAGGTCGGCGGTGACGCCGGGGCCGATTGCGTGCATCTGGATTTGATCGAGGCGATCAGACATCGTGGACCCCGCGCTCGGTCAGCGTCCAGAGGCGATGTCATCGTCCTCGAACACGGTCTCGCCCGACTGCCTCGCCGGCTTGACCACCGTCGCCGGCCAGCGTCGCCCGAACACCTGGCGCCGGTACACCGGCAACTCCGAGCGCGGCACGAACCGGCCCGTGGCCGGCGACCACGACCCATCGGGCTGATGCACGCCACCGCGGCTGGCCACCTCGCCTTCGAACACCCAGGCCGGCAGATCGGCCTTGACCAGCTGCCTTGCCCGCGTCGATGTCCCGTTTGATCCAAGAGGCCACGTCGGCCCAGCCAGCCTGCTGCCAGATCTCGAAAGGGCCTTCGTTCCAGCCAAAGCCAAAGCGCAGCGCATGGTCGAGGTCGCGCGCGTTGTCGGCAATCTCCTCGAGCTTGATCGCCGAGTACTGCATGCCGTCCCGCATCACCGACCACAGGAACTGCGCCTGCGGATTGGTCGATTCGCGCAGCAGCTTGAGCTTCTCGGCCCAGGTCTTTTTCTTGAGGATGCGTGCCACGGTTTCGTCGGCCTTGCCGCCGCCGGCCACGTACTCGCCGCTGGCCGCATCGATGCGCAGGATGTTGCGCCCCTCCTTGCGGTAGAAGCCGGCACCGCTCTTTTGGCCCAGCGCGCCCTTACGATCAGCGCCGACAGCACCTTGGGGTGGCACAGCGGCGCGAACGGATCATCGGGCAACGTGTCCTGCATCGTCTTGATCACGTGGCCCATCGTGTCCAGGCCCACGACGTCGGCGGTGCGAAACGTGCCCGACTTGGCCCGCCCGAGCCGCGCGCCGGTCAGGTCGTCGACGACGTCGACGCTCAGGCCGAACTTGTCGGCCTCGGCCATCGTCGCCAGCATGCCGTAGATGCCGACCCGGTTGGCAATGAAGTTCGGGGTGTCGCGGGTGCGCACGACACCCTTGCCCAGCGTGGTGGTCAGAAAGCTCTCGAGCCGATCGAGATGCCCGCCTCGGTCGTGGCCGTGGGAATGAGCGCCCGACCAGGTGCATGCAGCGGCGGATTGAAAAAGTGCATCGCTGCAAAAAGCGCTTGAGCGCATCGTCAAAGCCCGCCGACAGCGAGGTGATCGACAAGCCCGAGGTATTGGAGGCGAGGATCGCCTGCGCGCCCACGTGCGGCGTGATCTTCTTGTACAGGTCGTGCTTCCAGTCCAGGCGCTCGGCGATCGCCTCGATCACCAGGTCGCACCCGGCCAGCGCCTCGAGATCGTCCTCGTAGTTCGCGGGCACGATCTGGGCGGCCAGGTCGGGATGGCCCAGTGGCGCCGGGTTCAGCTTGCGCAGACCGTCGATCGCGCGCTTGGCGATTGCGCTCTTGTCGCCCTCCTTGGCGGGCAGGTCGAACAGGATGACCGGCACCCGGGCATTGACCAGGTGGGCGGCGATCTGCGCGCCCATGACCCCGGCGCCGAGCACCGCGACCTTGCGGACGATGAAATTGGACATTGATTTCTCCTGGGGAATTGACTTGACCGGGCGACGCAGGTGCGCGCCCGGCCGGGGATCAGAACAGGTCGGCTTCGAGCGCCATCAGGTTGCCGGCACCGCTGCGCGCACTGCGCATCAGGCCGGCGGTCTCGGGCATCAGGCGCGCGAAGTAAAAGCGCGCGACGGCCAGCTTGGCGGTGTAGAACGCATCGCCGCTGTCCTGCTTGTCCAGTGCCACCCGGGCCATCCTCGCCCAGAAGTAACCCATCACCAGGTGCCCGATCACGCGCAGGTAATCGACCGACGCGGCACCGACCTCGTCCGGATTGGACATCGCCTTCATGCCGATCTCCATCGTGAACTTCTCGACCTTGCCGGCCAGCTCGGCCAGCGGGTTGATGAATTCGGCCATGTCGTCGTTCGTGCCCTCGGCCTCGACCAGGTCACGCACCAGCTGGCCGAACAGGCGCATCTTGGCGCCGCTGTCCTGCAGGATCTTGCGGCCCAGCAGATCGAGCGCCTGGATGCCGTTGGTGCCCTCGTAGATCATGTTGATCCGCGCATCACGGACGTACTGCTCCATGCCCCACTCGCGGATGAAGCCGTGACCCCCGAACACCTGCATCGCCAGGTTGGTACCGGCAAAGCCGTTGTCGGTGAGAAAGGCCTTGACCACCGGGGTCAGCAGGCCCAGCAGGTCATCGGCCCGCTTGCGCTCGTCCTCGTCCTCGGCGGCGTGGGCGACGTCGGCCTGCAGCGCCAGCCACGCGGCAAAGGCCCGGCACCCTTCGGTGTAGGCCCGCTGGGTGAGCAGCATCCGGCGCACGTCCGGATGCACGATGATCGGATCGGCCGGCTTGTCCGGCGCCTTGGGACCGGAGAGCGAGCGCATCTGCAACCGCTCCTTGGCGTAGGCGGCGGCATTCTGGTAGGCCACCTCCATCAGGCCCAGCGACTGCAGGCCGACGCCCATCCGGGCGGCGTTCATCATCACGAACATCGCGTTCAGGCCGCGGTTGGCCTCGCCGACCAGCCAGCCGCTCGCGCCATCGAAATCCATCACGCAGGTGGCATTGGCGTGAATGCCCATTTTCTCCTCGACGCGCGCACACTTGACGCCGTTGCGCCTGCCCGGCTTGCCATCGGCATCCGGGACGTACTTGGGCACGAGAAACAGCGAGATGCCCTTGGTGCCGCTCGGTGCGTCGGGCAGCCGGGCCAGTACCAGGTGCACGATGTTGGGCACCATGTCGTGTTCGCCGGCCGAGATGAAGATCTTGGTGCCGGTGATCGCGTAGCTGCCATCGTCACTGGGCTGCGCCTTGGTGCGCAACAGGCCCAGGTCGGTGCCGCAGTGCGGCTCGGTCAGGCACATCGTGCCGGTCCATTCCCCGCTGACCAGTCGGGGCAGGTACGTCGCTTTTTGTTCGGGCGTGCCGTGCGCATTGAGGCACTCGTAGGCGCCGTGCGAGAGGCCGGGATACATCGTCCAGGCCTGGCTGCCCGAATTGAGCATCTCCTGCATCGCCATGCCGATCACGTTCGGCAGGCCCTGGCCACCGTGGTCCGGATTGCAGGTCAGCGTCGGCCAGCCGGCCTCGCAGTACTGGCGATACGCCTCGACGAAGCCCTTGGGCGTCTTGACCTCGCCATCGGGCTGGTAGTGCACGCCTTCCTCGTCGGCCTCGCGGTTCAACGGGAACAACACCTCGCTGCAAAAGCGCCCGCCCTCGGTCAGCACCTGGTCGATCAATTCGGCGTTCACCTCGGCGTGGGCGGGCATCTGTTGCAGCGTCGACTGCACATCGAGCACTTCGTGCAGCACGAACTGCATGTCGCGCAGGGGGGGCAGGTATTGGGCCATGTTCAATGCTCCTGGATCGTTGTTTGAAGTGGCCCGCGGCTCATGCCGCCTGCCGGGAAAGTTGAAACTCGAGCAGGCGCTCGAACGCCTGGGTGGCACGCTCGAGGGCACGCGGGTTGCGCAGCAGCCGTGCCTCGTGGTGCATCGCCAGCACAATGCCGTATGTCTCGAAAACGAATGCCGCAATGTCCATGCCTTGGGGCAGGTGTTTCTCGCTGACCGCCTGGCCCACGGCCCGCGCCAGTTCACCCTGCCAGCGCTGCACCATGGCGACCAGTTCGTCGCGCAGCGGGCCGGGTCGATCGTCGTACTCGGCCGCGCCCGAAACCATGATGCAGCCGGAGTCGGCCTCGGCGGCCATCTGGCGCAGCCAGAGCCGGCAGATCGCCCGCAACCGGGGCAGGCCGCGCGGGGCTTCCAACGCCGGGCGCAGGACCTGGGCCAGAAAGCGCTGCTCGTAGGCGTGCAGCACTGCCATCTGCAGTTCCTCGCGCGAACCGAAGTGCGCGAACAGGCCGCTCTTGGACAGACCGGTGCGCTCGGCCAGCGACCCGATCGTCAATCCCTCGAGCCCCTGCGATGCCGCCTGCTCGATGGCGGCCTGCACGATGGCGCCGCGGGTCTGCTCGCCCTTCGTGCGCCGCGCCCGCCGCGGCGCGGTCTTTTGCGGCAGGCTCACCGGCCGATCCGGCAGCGCGCGATCGCCGGGTGGCGACGCAGCAGGTATCGGAACGAGCACATCGGGAAGAACAACAGCATCGCAGTCACGCAGCCCTTGATCAGCTAATAAAACGAACGATCGTACTTTTATCTAAATCAGGCCGGTTGTCAAGCGGTTTTTCACCGCCGGATCCCGGCGCGATGCCTGCGCCCCGACCGGTGGCCGCGGGCCCTAGAACGGCCGGGTTACCGAGACGCCGATCCGAACGTACTCGAGGTTGACCGGCACCCGGTCATTGCCGATCGGCAGCGTACGAGACACCGCCCGGTAGCGGATGCCGGGTGTGAGGGTCCATTGGTTGGGCAGCGAGATGAGCAAGGCCGCACCGACCTCCCAGCCCGAACCATGCCCCGAGTCGGCATAGCTGTCGCCGTGCCGGTCCTCGAGTTCGATCTGGCTGTAGGTGGCGCCGCCCCGGAGCCGGTAGCCCAGGCGGCTGGTGGCGGAGAATCTGTCCTGCCACTGCAGGCCCAGCACATAACCGGTTTCCTGTGCGTCGACCCGGAACCCGGTCAGCGCCCTGCCCGCCTCGAAGCGATGCCAGTCGACCCCGCCGTAGAGGCCGAAACGCGGCGTGATATCGACACTGAGCAGGCCCTCGAAACCGATCCCGGTCTTGAGGTCGGCATTGCCCAGGTGTCGGGTCGGCTCGGCGACATCGGCTCCCGCCTCCCAGTGCCAGCGGCCTTGCGCAGACGAAACCAGGGACACGCTCGCCAACGACAGACCCAGGATGATCGGCCAGACTCTGTTCATGACTCACTCCTTGGGGATAACCTCGCGCATCGAGCGCCACTGCAACAGGGTAGCGCACCGAGCGAGCGGATTCATTGCGTGTCGTCAACCGGCCCCGGACGCGGTGGCCGGCATGGACGCACTTGGTCGGTAGCCGCATCGCCGGGCACGCGATATGCTGGGTGTGCTGGATTCGAGCGCAACCGGGAGACAACAATGAGCGAGCACGTCTACAAGTACGTCGAGATGGTCGGCACCTCGACCCAGGGAACCGACGAAGCCATACGAAACGCCATCGGCACCGCGGCCAAGACCCTGCGACATGTCGACTGGTACGAAGTGACCGAGTCGCGGGGTCATGTCGTCGACGGCAAGATCGCCCACTACCAGGTCACGTTGAAGGTGGCCTTCCGGCTCGAAACCTGAGGTCGGACGCTGGTTTGGGCGGCTCGATGCACATCGTGGTTGGCCGCCCGCCGCCGGCCCTTGGCGACCCTATCGCGAAACCGACGGGGCCGGCCAGACGAAGGCCTTGTCGTATTCCACGAATCCCGATGCGGCCAGCAGCGCGTGCATCGGCGTACCCAGCGTGCGCTCGATGCGGATCTGCGAGATCGCCCGGTCACGGCAATCGCGCTGCAGCCGCTCGCACTGGTTGCCGGGCGATGCCCTGCCGACGCCACTGCGGCGGCACGAACAAGGTTTTGTCGACGTAGCGGACATTGCGTTGCGGCGGCGCGGCCAGCCTGGGCCGCCAACTGGCGGCGCCCACGAGATGCCCCTTGTCTTCGGCCACCATCAGCTGGCGCTTCTCGATCCGGTAGCGGACCGTGGCCAGCGCATCTGCGGTGCAGGCCCATTCCGGGCGCGTAACGCTGCATCTGGCTGCCGAGCAGCTGCTCGAACGAGCCGAGAATATCGCGCTCGTCGGCCGCCACGGCCATTCGCAGTTGTGCCATCCCAGGGCTCCTCTTGGCAGGTGACGGCTGCGCCCCGTCGGCACGGCAGGCTGACAACATCATCCGGTCGCATCAGGGACCCTACTTTACATCATGAAACCGCCTTGCCCGACCATTGCTGAAACAATTGAAACGGGCATCCGGGCCGATTGAACCCTAGCCCGAAATGAGCATCTTGAAGTACTCGTCCTGCGAGCTGTCATGCAGCGAGTGACGCATCTTGATCCACGCAACGACATCACTGCCGGCCATCGGCCTGGCCAGGAAGAAGCCCTGGATCTCGTCACAGCCCATGGCCGCGAGGGCGCGTAACCGGCCTGCGTCTCCACCCTTCGGCCACGACGTTCAGGCCCAGTTGCCGGCCCAGTTCTATCGTCGAATTGACGATGGTCGCGTTCCCGCGGTTGGTCATCATCCCGTGTACGAACGAGCGATCCACCTTGAGTTCGTCCACCGGCAGCTTTTGCAACTGCGACAGCGACGAGTAACCGGTGCCGAAGTCATCCACCGACAGCTTGACCCCGAGCTTGGCCAGGTTGCGCAGGTTGTTCAGCGCGTTCTCGGTTTCGCTGAGCACGCCGCTCTCGGTGATCTCCAGGCACAGGCGTCCCGGCTCGAGCTTGTGCTCGCGCACGATGGCGGAGACGGTCTCGGCAAATGCCGGATGCTCGATGTCGATCGCGGACACGTTGATCGACACACTGACCTCGAGCCCCTCGGTCGCCAGTTTGCTGGCAAAGACAGCGCCCTCGACGACGACCCAGCGGGTCAGTTCGCGCATGAAACCGGTCTGTTCGGCCATCGGGATGAATTCGCCGGGGCTGACCATCCCGCGCTTCGGATGCTTCCAGCGCACCAGCCCTTCGAGACTGCGGATCAGGCCGGTGTTCAGGTCGAGCTTGGGCTGGTACTCGAGCAGGAACTCGCGGTTGGCCAGAGCGCGGCGCATCTCGCCCACCATCGACAGGGTCTCGCGGTTGCGTGCCGGTTGTGAGGCGGGCGTGTCGCTGGCCGCCTCGGGCTGGCCGGCCTGCTTGCGCTTGGCCCGGTACATCGCCGCATCGGCCAGCCGCATCAGGGACAATGCGTCCTTGCCGTGCTCGGGATAGACCGCAATACCCACGCTCAGGCCGATGTCCACCACCTGGCCCTGCAGCTTGAGCGGCACCTTCATGGCCTCGAGCACGTGATGCACGACGGCCTGCGCCGAGGCCAGGCCGCCTTGCAGCAACAACACGAATTCATCGCCGCCCAGTCGCGCCACGGTGTCACTGGTGCGCACAGTGGCCTTGAGACGACGCGCCACCTCGCGCAACAGGATGTCGCCTGCGTCATGACCGAGCGTGTCATTGACCCACTTGAAACGATCCAGATCGATCAGCGCCAGCGCGAACTCGGTGCGATCGCGCTTGGCCGCGCCGATCAGGTGATCGAGCCGGTTGGTCAGCAATGCCCGGTTGGGCAGGCCGGTCAGCGAATCGGTCATCGCCGATTCGGTGATGCGCTTCTCACGAACCTCGGCCGACGAGCTGAGCAGGTTGGCGCGCCGCTCGAGCAGGCCCAACTCGTCCGAACGGGACGGCTTGGTACGGATCGTATATTCGCCCTCCTGGGTGCGCTCGAGCAGCCACGCAACGGCCTCGATCCGCTTCTTCAGGCCGCCGCTCATCGCCCAGGCCGCCAGCGCGGCGACCACCACGCTGAACAAGATGAGCCCGAGCAAGACCTCGCGCGCCGCCCGCATCTCGGCGGCCATGCCGAACACCGAGAACGCCAGGCCGCCCAGCACCAGGTCGGCGGCCAGCATCAACAGGCCGACCCGGAACGCCAGCATGCCGCGGATGCCCAGCAGCGACGGCTCGAACCCGGCCACCTCGGCATTCATCTCCTGGTTGGTCGCCGCGAGCACGGCGCCACCTTCGACCAGCGGCTGGACCGCCTGCTGGGTTTGCGAAATCATGTCTGGGGCGACATCGGCGGCTGCCGGGTCGGAGTTAACGAGCGAAGTCATTGCGTACCGCGGGAGGTGACTTCGCCAAGGGTAATGATTTCTGGTGAAGGCCGAGGCCGCGCCCGGCCGGGCGGCTGGTAGGAACCGACGGGAGTCCCGACCAGTCGCATCGCCAATAAGACCGAAACCACGGCGCTTATCGGCGGACCGGCAAGGCGCTCAGAACGAGACCTCGTAGCGCAGCATCACGCGGTTCAGCGAGGCCCGGATGCGCCAGCGGGTTTCGATTGGCGCACGCTCGGCAACCGTCTGGCGGTAGATGAGCGCATCGTCGCCGTGCACCCGCCAGGCATTGAGGACGATGTCGACGGCCAGCGACCGGGCCGAGAACCGTTCGTCGGCGAAGATCGAGTCCTGGGGATGGGATGCCGGGTCGAAGGGCGTGGCGGTGACCGGCCTGAGACGTTCGCCAAAAGTGTCGGATGCCAGGCTGACCCGCAGTCCCTGGGCGGCGCCCAATGCCGGCAGGGTGCCCAGGGTCAGGGAGAGGATAAAGAGCAGCGACTTTCTCATGTTGCCTCCGGGAGCAGGAGTGGATGCTCCAGTGTGACTGAGACTGTGCCGTCCGTTGTCGGTTCCGTGACACCCGACACAGACGGCCCGCATTGGGTCCGATCATCGCCAATTCACGCCCTCAGGCGCCCAGAATCCAGCCTTCGAGCGGATCGACCCCGGTGGGCATACCGTAGCCGTGCCGGTGCCGACAGGCGGCCCAGGCCGCCTGGGCCAGGCAGAACACCGCGTCCAGGCCGTCCGCGCCCGGCTCGGCGACCAGTTGCTCGAGCAAGGGATCGCTTGCCCGCAGCGCCAGACCCACCGGCACCCGCCCCTGGAGCAGCGCGTCGACCAGCGCCCGGCGCACCGCCCGGCGGGCCGCGGTATCACCGGCGCGCGCATCGCTCTTGTACGAGCGCCGGTCGATCCGGCGCGCCAGCATGCCCGGGTAGGCCTCCAGGGCGACGCGTGTGCGATCGCCTTCGGCCAGGCCAGGCAGGTGCAGGCCGGCCTCGCGCAGGCACGGCACGCCGGCATGCATCATCCAGGCCACCGGCGGGTTGACCCACTTCATCGACGGGCTCGAGCCGGCGCTCCCATCGGTGGCGCGGTGCGCGAACTTGCTGCCGACCGGGCGGGCATCGCACCAGGCCTTGAAGCGTTCACGCAACTGGTCGCGCGGCTGCGCGCAGTAATGCGTCATGCAGGCCGCCCACTGCAGCGGCCAGCCCTGGCCCTGAACGAATGCCCGCGGCAGGCCGAACGGCAGATCGAAGGCGCCGATCCAAGGCCCGGGGCGGCGCAGCGCCTCGCGAAACTGCCCGAGCGTGACCAGCCGCTCGAGCCCGAGCAGGTGCAGGCCGTCGTCACGGATCGCGCCGTGGGCGATGACGATGGGCTTGCGCGGGCCGGGCGCCGACGTGAAATCGATGCCCAGACACCGCCAGCCCGAGGGCTCGGTCGGCAGGGGCGCCGCCCCCGGGGTGGTAGCGGACACAGCCATTTAAAATGGTGGGCGAAATCGCGGGAGTTCGATGATGCCACTGCATCGACGATGATCCGCCGCGCAACGATTGCACCCAAGGAGCCCCCGATGACCGACCCCCTGCCCCAGGGCACCCACGACTACCTCGCCCAGGACCGGGTGATCTGGGGCAGGCCGGCCGCCCAGGCAGTACGCGAAGAGTGCGAGCGACGCGCGAGCGAACGCGTGTTCATCATTGCCAGCAAGACCCTGAACCGGCAGACCGACGCGATTTCCCGCATCCGCGACGAACTGGGTGGGCGCGCCGTCACGGTGTTCGATGAATGCGTCGAGCACACGCCGCGCGACAGCGTGATCCGCGCGGCGCACGCGGCGCGCGCGCATCGGCCCGACCTGATCGTGACCGTCGGTGGCGGCACCGCGATCGATACCGCCAAGGTGATGCAGATCGCGCTGGCCCGCGACCTGACCGAAGCCGACCAACTGGGCGACTGGTGCCTGGGAGTCAACCGGACGGCAGCCGGCGCGTGCCAGACGTCAAACCCTCGCCCTGCCGCCAGATCGTCGTGAGTACCACGTTGGGCGGTGCCGAGTTCTCCGACTTCGGCGGCTGCACCGACCCCAGGCGCGGTATCAAGGACGGCTATGCCGGCAAGACGATCGGCGCCGCGACCGTCATCCTCGACCCGGCGATCACCCGCCACACGCCCGCCTGGCTCTGGTTGTCCACCGGAGTGCGCGGCCTGGACCACGATCGAGGGGCTTTGCTCGGTGCAGTCGAACCCGTTGGTCACCGCCACCTGCCTGCAGGCGCTGCGGTTGTTCAGCGAGGGCCTGCCGCGCACCCTGGCCGATCCCGACGACCTGGCTGCCCGGCTGCAATGCCAACAGGCGGGCTGGCTGGCGGGCTGGGCATCCTGCGCGTACCCTACGGCGCGAGCCACGGCATCGGCCACAGCCTGGGTGCGGTCACCGGCATCAGCCACGGCTACACGTCGTGCATCATGTTGCCGCACGTGATGCGCTACAACCTCGCGCAGACCCGCTCGCAGCAACAACTGATCGCGCGCGCGCTGCACGGCGCCGATCCGGCGGCCGAGGCCGCCGAGGCTGCCGACCGGATCGGCGCGCTGATCGCCTCGCTCGGCATGCCGACCCGGCTCGCCGACCAGGGCGTCGAGCCAGCGCAGCATCGCAAGATCGCCGACGGTGCGTTGAACAACCTGTGGGTCCGATCGAATCCGCGTCCCATCACCAGCGCCGACGAGATCGTGGCGCTGCCGCAGGCCACCTGGTGACCCCCGTCCGCCCATCGCGCAACGTGCCCCACGATGATGACGCCGCAGCCCGGCCGGCCGCGGCTGACGACTGCTGGCAGGTCGCGGCCTTCTATCGCTTCGTGCCTGGACGATCTGCCCGGGCGGCGCGAATCCTTGCTGCTGGCGGCACGCCGCCTCGGGCTGTGCGGCACTGTCCTGTTGGCCGACGAAGGGATCAACGGCACGATCGCGGGCCAGGGCGCGGCCATCGCCGAGTGGCTGTCTTGGTTGCGCACCGATCCGCGACTGTCGGGCCTGCAGGCCCGGCAGTCGGTGTCGCCGGACAAGCCGTTCAAGAGGCTCAAGGTCAGGATCAAGGCCGAGATCGTCTCGATGGGACAGCCGGGACTGGGACCGGCCAGCGGCGTCGGCACCTACGTCCAGGCGAGGCACTGGAACGCGTTGATCAGCGATCCCGACGTCATCGTCATCGATACGCGCAATCACTACGAGGTCGCGCTGGGCCGTTTCGAACGCGCGATCGATCCCGGGACCCGCAGTTTCCGGGAGCTGCCGCAGTGGCTGCGCGAGCAGCCGTTCCACGCGCGCAAGCCGCGCGTGGCCATGTATTGCACCGGCGGCATCCGCTGCGAAAAATCGACCGCCCTGCTGCGCGCCGAGGGTTATCCCGAGGTGTACCACCTGGCCGGCGGCATTCTCAAGTACCTGGAAGACGTCCCGGCCGCCGACAGCCTCTGGCGGGGCGACTGCTTCGTGTTCGACGAGCGGGTCGCGCTGGACCACGACCTGCAACCGGGCGGACACGCGCTGTGCCCGCGGTGCGGTCAGCCGCGGCAGCCGACAGGCTGCCCGGCCTGCCTGGCCGGCGATCCGCGCGACGAGGACGACGCACGATGAGCCGGCGCGTCTCTCGATGAACGCGGCGGGCGCGCTGCCGGTGCTTTACTCGTTTCGCCGCTGCCCCTACGCGATGCGCGCCCGGCTGGCGCTGGACGCGGCCGGCGTGCGCTGCGAACTGCGCGAAACGCTGCTGCGCGACAAGCCGGCCGAGTTGCTCGCGGCATCGCCCAAGGCCACCGTGCCGGTGCTGGTGCTGACCGACGGCCTAGTGCTCGAGCAGAGCCTGGACATCATGCACTGGGCACTGGCCGGGCACGATCCCGAACACTGGCTGACCCATGCCGGCCGGGCCGATGCGCAGGCGCTGATCGACGCCTGCGACGGGCCGTTCAAACATCACCTTGACCGGTACAAGTACGCGAGCCGGTTTCCCGGCGAGGATGCCGATGCCCATGAACAGGCGGCGCTGACCTGGCTGCACGACCTGGAGCGACGGCTCACCGGCCGCTCATGGTTGCTCGGCCCCGCGGCCAGCCTGGCCGACATCGCGCTGGCGCCGTTCATCCGCCAGTTCGCCATGGCCGACCCGGCGCGGTTCGCGCGGCACCCGCTGCCGCAACTGCAGGCGTGGTTGCAGCGCTTCGTGGCGTCACCGCGCTTTTTGCGCATCATGCGCAAGCTGCCGCCCTGGCGGCCCGGCACCCCCGGCGAGGTCTTTCCGTTTACGCGTTAGCGGCTTTTGCCTGGCGGGGCTTGAGCAGCACCAGTGACAGCGCGAGCATGCTGCAGGCCATCGCGAGCAACTGCAGCGGACCGAGTGGCTCGCTGTGCACGATGGCCCCCGAGATCATCGCGACCACCGGGACCATCACCGAGCTCAGGCCGGCGACATTGGCCGGCAGCAGGCCGGCGATGGTGAACCACGCGGCATTGCCCACGCTCATCGGGATCAGCGCGATATAGACGATGACCACCAAAGACTGCGTCGTCGGCATGAACCAGGGTCCCTCGGCCAGCCAGAACGCCGCCACGGTGAGCGGCACCGCGGCGATCAACAGCTGCCAGCCGGTGAGCACCAGCGGCGGCACCGTGGCCGGCAGGCGCTTGAGGATCAGCGTGCCCACCGCCCAGCCGAACCCGGCCAGCAGGCCCAGCCCGAAGCCCAGCGGCGCGTCGGCGTAGGCGCCCAGGCCGGGCACCATCAACAGACCGACCGAGATCACGCCCAGCACCACCGCGACCACCTGTCGACGGGTCAGCGCCTGGCCCAGGACCATCCAGGCGAGCAATGCCGCCCACAACGGCATCGTGAAGCCCAGCACCGCCGACTGCCCGGACGGGATCAGCACCGCCGAGAACGTGCTCGCGATGTTCCAGACGACCAGGTAGCTGCTGGCGGCCAGCACGAGGATGGGCCAGGCCCGGCGCGGGATCGCCAGCGACTGGCCGCGCAGGTGGGCGATCAACAACAGGAAGGCGCCGGCCATCGTGACCGATACCGCGCGGAAGGTCCAGACCGAGATCTCGCGCACGGCCAGCGGGAACAACGGCCAGTTCGTCCCCCAGACCAGCGTGAGCACGATCACGAGGACGATCGCGCGCGGGGGAATGGCAGCGGCGGGCGTGGCGGCAGACGACAAGGGGCAGGATCCTTTCAGTAGACGTACAAGTCTTCGGGCGCCGCGGGCGGCGCCTGCGATTGTGCCCTGTCGCGAGGCAGGGTCCGGGGCGCACCCATCCGCCCCGGCCGGTGCGTCATCGGCGGACGGCGGATAGGCGCCAGCTGCCACCTCGAGCGGCACACGTCCGATCCATCCTGCGGCAACGCGGCCCATGAGCTTTTTGCGCCGGCACCCAGAGCACCGAGGTCAGCAAGCGGAAGACGGTGGCCGCGATGTCGCCGGCGCGGGGGCTGACATCGAAGGCCTCGAAGGCCGCCTGACCTCGAGCGGGGTGGCCGGGCTGAAGAACTCGGCGCGCTTGGGCGTCGGTTCCATGCGCAGGTCACCTGTTGTTCGCCGAAGTCGACGACCCCTGGCCATCGACCCGTACCGAAAGGTCGTGTCAGTGGATCTGCTCGGACAACAGGCGGCCCTGGCGCAGGTTGAAGCGCCCGATGCCGCAGTTGACGCGCGAGGCCGAATCGGGATCGACACGCGTGGCCAGCGCGATGAACAGATTGGTCGCCCTGGGTCGAACACGCCGCTTTGCAGTCCTGCGGCTGCACCATGAAGTCCAGCGCCCGTTGCCCATCGCCAGCGCCTGCGACAACGACGGCGACTCGCTGGCCAGGTCGGCGCGCAGGCTGTGCGCCCGTCCAGGTCCGAGCCCGGTTGCAGGCGGCGGGCGATCGGCCGTAGTCGAACCGGTCGGCGCCCAGCCACACCCGCAGACCGACGCCGGTGTCCGTCGGCGTGTAGTCGATCCGCGCATCCGGCGCTGCCGCCGTCGGTGCGCATCGTCAGCAGGCCGAGCACCGCCCTGCCGTCGGCGAGCGTCATCTGGAACCGGGCACTGCCCAGCCCGACCTCACCCGAGCGAAGCGCATCGACGCCCAGGTTCAGCGAGGCATCCAGGCGGCGCAACACGGCAGGGCTGAACAGCGCCTGGGTGCGCCGGCTGACGTCGCCGGCCTGCCGCGGCAGGCTGGCCGCGTCGCTGTTGCCCGGCGCTGCCGAGGCGTCACCGAACGGCTGCCATTGGCGAAGCGAAGTCATCGAGTTGCATCGCCGGCGCACGCAGCGCCATCGCCAGCCGCGGCGGCCGTTCACGGGTGAGCAGGCTGCCGGAGCCCTCTGGCCGGCTCTGGCCGATGGTGACGGGTTGGGGACGGCCAGCCATCGGCCGACACGATCAGCGTGCCCTTGGCCGCGTACAGGCTACGCAGGCAACGCCACGCCGACGAGATCGCCAATGCCGGCCAGAGCGCTCGCCGTGCGCGCAGCACCACCGCTGCAGCTGGCCCGCCGCCGCCTGGCTGCGCGCCGCCTCGCCAAATGAAGACGCCCGACACTGCCCGACAATGCCACCTCGGTGGCGGCCAGCCACGCGCGGTCACCTCGAATGGGTAGGTCTCGGTGGCGCTCACCAGCACCGCCAGCAGGGGCGGTGCCCAGTTCGATCTGCACCGGCTGACCCTGCAGCCGGCCGCGGATCTGCCCGGCCAGCGCGGCCCCCTGCTCGGCCGCTAGCGTCATCGCCTCCAGCCCGATGTTCAATCGCTGGCCGGTATTGCGGTCGCCGACACTGATCTGCCCGCCATTGGCCTCGACAGTCAACCGCGCGTTGTCCAGCAGATCGCCCAGGCGCTGACCGCTTGCCCGCAGGTGCAGGCTGAGCTCATCCACGATCGCGTCGATGTCCTGCGACAAGCCCAGCCGGCGCAGCACCCCCCCCACGTCGGCTTTCTCGGCAAACAACCACCACTGCCCGCCAGGCCGACGGCTGCGCAGATCGAGCGCCAGCGCGCCGCGCATCGGGACGCCCAGCACCGCCATGCGCAACGGCGAGGCATCCATGTTGCCGTCGCGGATCGCCGCATCGAACGCCAGGTCGCGAATGTCCAGCCGGGTGCCCTGGACGCGCCGCAACGCCAGGCTCAGGTCGGTGTCGGTCAGGTCGAGTTCGGCGGGCAGCACCGGAATGTCCAGCAGGTTGCCGGCCGGTGGCGCCGCCGTGCCCTCGCGACGCGACACGTCGGCCTGGGCGCGGGCGAACAAGGCCTGCAGTTCCTGCACGTCGATGCTGTCCGCCTCTATCGTCGCCCTGAGCAGCGGTTGGCTGCCCCGCCGGGTCTGGCTCACTTGTGCCGAGACCCCGCTGCGCCCGACCGCGAACCGCCCGCCGGACACCACCCAGTTGCCGTCATCGAACACCAGGCGCCCGCCCATGGCCAGCGGCGCGGCCAGGCGCGCGCTAAAGCCCAGCCAGGCCGCGGCATCGCGCGCCTGCGCCGCCTTCAGTTCCAGCGTCAGCAGCGCCTGCCCGCCCTGGGATGCGGCCTGCGGCCCGACCACGCCGTGCAGCCGCGCGCGCACGCTGCGCGAGCGGGCTCGCAGATCGAGGGGCACCCGGCCGGTGGCCAGCATGTCCACCAGGCGCCCCGCATCGAGCGTGGCCGACAGCGGTTGATCGAGCAGGCTGCCACTGGCCTGCGCGGTCAGCTCCCCGCCGGCCGGCACCTGCATGGCCAGCGAATCGAACGTGAAGGCCACCGGCCGCTGGCCGGGCTGGTTGCCATAGGTGAAGCCGCCGCGTGCGATCGCCAGGTACACATCGAGCGAGGCGGCCAGTTCGGCAATCGAGGCGCCCTGCCCGACGATCCGTCCGGCGATGCCGCCCAGCGCACCCTGCACCCCGTCCAGGCCGAACAGCAGGCTCGCCAGTTGCCCGAGCGGGGTGTTTGCGGTGCCAGCGACAGTTCGAGGCGCGGCGGGCTCGTGCGCCATCAACTGCCAGTCACCCTGCATCTGCACCCCCGCCACCGTGGCCGACATCGGCGCCTGCAGCAGGCCGTCGGCCAGTTGCAGGTGCAGCCGGGTCCTGGCGCAGGTCGCCCGGCAGCGTCGGCCACTCGCCGACCTGAAGCCGCAGGTCGGCATCGATCCCCCGCAGGTAGGCCAGATCGATCGGGTCGCCCGCATGCAACTGGTACCAACCGGCCAGCGTGTCGATGGCCGGCGGCTCCTCGGTCACCTGCTGGTCACGGTCATCCGGCTGGCCAATGGGGGCCCCGGAACCGCGGGGCACTTGGGCGGTGCCACGCAGCAAGGCCGCCAGATCGAGCACCGGCGCCGTCAACTCACCACTCAGGCGGGGTCGCGGGCCTTGCAGATCGATCACCAGGTCGCCCTGCAACTGGTTGCTGCCCACAGAGGCTCAAGCCGTTCAGCGCAACCGACCGTCGGCCGTGGCCAGGTGGGTGACCAGCGCCGCCGGACCCAGTGGCGGTAGTGCGATGCCCACCATCTGCGCGGCGCGGGCCGGTTCCGGCGCGCCGAACCCGAGCTGCAGCGACAAGCCGTCGGGGCGCCAGGCGCCATCGGCGGTCAACGTCGCCCCCAGCGCGCGCAATTCGCCGGCCAGCGGCCACGGCGCGCGGCCGGCCTGCCAGTCACGCAGCGTCGCGAGCGACCCCAGGTCCAGGCTGCCCTCGAACGCGAACAAGTCGTCCGCCAGCCCGCGAAAGGCCACGTGCATCGGCGCGTCCTGTGCGACGTTGGCGCGGATGTCGGTCAGCGAGAGCTTGCGACGATCGCCGCCCCTGCCCAGGTAGTCGATCTGCAGGCGCGCGACGCGCAGCTGCTCGATGACCAGCGCGATCGGCTCATCGCCCGAGGCAGGCGTCTTGGCATCGGCCGACCCGATATCCGCCCAGTTCAGGCGGCCGGCCGAATCGTGGGCCACGTTGAGGACCGCCTGATCGGCCTGCAGCGTCTCCAGGTGCAACCGGCCACTGCGCAACCAGGGCATCAGGGCAACCCGTGCCTCGATCGCCGACAGGTACAGCGCATCGACATCGTCAAAGCCGGCCGGGTTGCGCACATGCACCTGCTCGAGGCGCAGCCGGCTCGCCCAGCCGATACGCAAGGTCATCGGGCCCTGTACCCAGACCTCGCGCCCCAACGCCGCCGACAATGCCGAGCCGACCGGCACCCGCCAATGCGCGGCCGACAGCGTGATGCCGGCGATGCCCGCCCACAAGGCCAGCGTGACCAGCGCAACGCCGGCCAGGCCCAGCAGGCCGATTGCCCGGCGGCCGATCCGGCCGACGCGGCGCCCGTTCAAGCGCGACGCGGCCGGCGCGCGCCAACGCGGCCGGACAGGAAAGTACCGCATCGATTCATCGCGACATCATGCGCCAGTTTGCCCGGGCTGGTCAGCGCACCAGCGTAGGCCTGTCGGGCGTTTGCGTCAGGCGTCCGGCCCACCCAGGAAGAATCGGACGATCAACTCGCTCGCATCCGGGCCGGTGACGTCGGTGTAGCTGCCCGACGGCTGCCCGCCCGACCAGGCATGCCCCAGCCCGGCGATGCTCCATCGCTCGGCCAGCAGGGGACCGTCGTCACCGGCATAGCGGGTCCGTGTCCAATCCCGTCCGTTCGATGACCCGCGGCTGATCATCGGCTGGGGACGCGGCGTCCTGCCGGACAGGCAGTGATCGACGATCGGGTCGGCGTTGCTGGCGTGAACCGTCGGATCGCGGTCTCCGTGAATGACGATCGCCCTCGGTAGCCCCGCACCGAACGCCTGGGCGTCTGCCATCGGCCCCTTGCGCATCGTGTTCAGCGCCGACGCCAGGTCGCTGGCCGCGCCAACGCCGATCCCGGAGTGCACGGCCACGGCGTCAAAGAGGTCCGGGTACACGTGGCCGAGGACGGCGGCCATCGCGCCTCCGGCCGACAGGCCGGCGACGAAGATGCCTTTCTGCCCGATCGTGTGCTGGCGGCTGATGATCCGGGTCAGTTCGGCAAGCGCCGCAGGTTCGCCGCGGTCGCGCTGCTGGTGCTGGCGCTTGAACCAGTTCCAGCATCGCTGCGGGTTCAGGCGTTGCGACTGCTCCGGATACAGCACCGCGAACCCATGCTCGCGCGCCTTGGCATCCATGCCGGTGCCACGCGCAAAATCATCGGCATCCTGGGTGCAGCCATGCAGCATCACGATCAGCGGCATCGCCTGTGCCGGTTGCCGCCCGGGGATGAACAGGCGGTACCGGCGTTGCTGCGCGCCGGTACCGAACACGCCGTACAGCAACTGGTCCGCGCTGCTCTGCGACGGCTGCGCCGGCGCCTGACCTTCCGGGAAGACCTCCCGCACCTGCCCTTCGATGACGTCCGGATCATGCGACGAGGAGGTCGCGTCCGGAGCTGCCGGCGCCGGCGGGGCCGACGCAAGCGCGTGGCCCGCCAGCGCGCGCTGGATCAAGGCGGTCGCTTCGGCGAGATCGCCACGGCGGGTCATGGCGGTGGCCGAGGCCATCAGGTCCTGAAAAGGTTTGTGCAAGATGATTCCAAGAGAAAGAGGTGAACGGTGTGCCTGGGCGATGCGTGTCGCCAGGGCTTTCTTGACTTCCGACGACGCGTGCAAGGCGCCCAGCACGGCCACCGAAGAGATCGTGGCCAGCGCCAGCGCCGGGGTGACATCGGCGGCGAAACGCACCAGCCCCAACGCCTTGATGTCCAGCATCTGCCCGCGTGACTTCACGGCTTCCAGGTCGGCCGCCGAAAAATCCTGGATACCGATGACCAGGGTTTTCTGTTCCGAGACCGTGCGGACCACGTCGGCATGGCTGGTCAGGTATTGACGGATCGCAGTCCGGATCAGTTCGGTCCGGTTGGCATAAAAGCCCTCCTGGACCAGCAGGTCGATACGGCCAAGGTCGATCGCCGACACGTTGACCGTGATCTTCTCGTCGGGTGGCTTGCTGGTCTTGAACTTGGGGGGCGCTGGCATGGTCCGGATCATACAACCATCCACTTGGATGGTCAATTCCCCATCCGGAAGCCTCCGACAGGCTCAGCGCCGTTGCGCCACGCGGCCGATCTTGTCAATCGTGAACCCGTCATCCGGCGTCGGTTGCTGATCGTCATCCGCCTCGCTGCCGATCGCGATCGGCAGCGGGTCGATACTGCGCCAGACAGGAGAGCCCACCAGCATCGACGCCAGCAGGCCGCCCGCCCGGGCCAGCCACCAGATGGATGTCGTGCCGATCAGCGTGGCCGTGACCCGGTAGGTGGTGGAGAAAGCATCCGCCGGCTGATTATCGCGTGGATCATCGGCAGCGCCATCCCCGCCCGGCAGCTGAAAGTCGATCTGGCCCCGCTTGATCGCGAGCAGTTCGGAGAGCCACTCGGTGAACGAATCGGTGACCACGATGTCGGCCGACTCCGGCGGCAGGACCGGCTCGACGCGAACCGGCTGGTCGGTCGCGGGTCGCGAACGGCCCGGTAACGACTCGAACGTGACGATCGGCGTGCCGTCGGCATCGACATCGAACACCAGCCGCGCAACGGGCGCCGGATCGGGCTGTTGCAACGGCAACCGGGCATCCCCCGCATCATCGGCGGACACCGACTCCGGGCTGCGAGGCTGGTTCAACGGGTTGGACACGACCGGCTGGCTGGGTACGACCCGTACCGGTGCTGGCATCGGATCGGACGGTTCACGCAGGTCCGGTGACACCGCCGGCGCCGCCACCGACGCCAGGCTGACGAGAAACGGTTTCGAGAACCTGTTGCCCGCCGCATCCGACACGCCCACGATGATCTCGAAGGTGCCGGACGCGGCCCGCGATCCGCTCAGGCTGGCACTGGTCGACAGCGTGCCGGTGATGCCATCGATGACAAAGCGGCTACCGGCATCGTCGAGCAGCGCGTAGGTGAAGGTCTCGCCGACGTCTTCGTCACTGGCACTCACCTGCCCGACGACCCGGTTGGGCACCGCCCAACCGGCGGCCGGATCGAGTGCGAGATCGGTGGGCGCCTCGTTGATGTCGAGCAGGGTGATCGACAGCGCGGCGTCGGCCGACAGCCCGTCGCCATCCTGGACCCTGATCACCAGCGAGAAACCGGGGTTGATGCCGACACGGGTCTCGAAATCGAGCATCCCCTGGTCGGCGACCGTCACTACGCCGGTGACCGGATCGATCACGAATGCGCCGGGCTCGCTGGCGCTGGCCACCGCGTAGCGCAGCGAGTCTGCCTGGTCCAGGTCGTTGGCGAGCATGGTCCAGACGACGGTGCCATTGGCGCTGTTCTCGGCAATGCTCACGGCCGCCGGCTGCACCGGTCGGTGCCTCGTTGACATTAGTGAGCAGCACGATGTCGACCGTCGCTGGCGCCGACACCTGGGCCCCGTCCGATACCGTGACCAGCAACTCGAACCCGGGGTTCGCCTCGAAGTCGAGCGCGCCCGGATTCAGCACCGAGACCTGCCCGGTGGCAGGATCGATCGCGAACGATCCGGCGCCCGAGCCACCGACGATCCGCCAATCCTGCAACGCACCGGCCAGGTCTGGGTCGCTGGCCGCCACACTGCCCAGCGCCGTGCCGGATCCGCTGTTCTCGGCGACCGTCAGCACCTGCCCCGGCACGATCACCGGCGCATTGTCGTTGACGTCGGTCAGCGCGATGCTGAAGTTCCGGGTCGTGAAGGAACCGTCCGATGAATCCGCGCGCACGATGATCTGGTGGGTCGGCATCGCCTCGCGATCGAGCAGGCTGCCATCGAGCACCGTGACCACCCCGGTCGTCGCGTCGATCGCGAAGCGCCCCGCGGCGTCGTCGTCCAGCGCGTAGCCGATCGTATCGGTCGTGTCGCCATCGGTCGCCCGCGCGGTGATGCCGACCAGCGACCCGTTGGGCGCATTCTCGGCCACCACGTCACTCGCGCCATCGACGTCGGTGATCGCAGACACCCCGGCCTCGTTGACGTTGGTGACCGTGATCGACAGGTCCTGCACATCGGTGCCGCCCTGCCCATCGTCCACCTGGACTCGCAGCTCGTAGACATTGTCGCCGTCGGCGTCGGCCGGCGATTCGAAGTCGGGCGCGCTGCCAAAGCTCACTGCACCGGTCACCGGATCGATCGTGAACCGGGCCGCATCGTCCCCGTAGCCCAGCCCCGGCAAGACGATGCTGTAGACCGGCGGACCGCCATCAACATCCATCGACGCCACGGTGGCGAAGGGTGTCGCCGTGTTCTCGGCGACGGTGATCGACGCGTTGCTGCCGCCGCCGTCGCTGGTGATCACCGGCGGATCGTTGACCGGGGTGACGTCGATGGTCATCACCTTGGCCGCGGGATCGAACAGCCCGCCCGAATCACGCACCGAGAAGCCAAAGCCCGCGTAGCCCGCGCCGTTGGCATCGGCCACCGGAACGAACTGCAACTGGCCGGACACGATGTCGCCCCCTGCCACGACCTGGCCGACGCTGACCGGCACGTTGGTCAGCGTCAGCGAACCTGCCGCAGGGAGCGATTCGATGCGCACCGCGTCCAGCGTATCGCCGGCGTCAGGATCGGTAAAGCCGAAATCCCCCACCTGGAAAACATACGGCGTGTCTTCGATCGCCGTCACCGTGGCATTGGTCCCCGCTGGCGCCTCGTTGACATCGCCGATGCCGATCGTGAAGACCCGGAGCGCCTGCGAGCCATCCGAGGAATCGGCCCGCAC
>JAWKYE010000047.1:0-34628 GCA_041396665.1 Burkholderiaceae bacterium | reverse complement strand
ATCCGATCGGAACGCGTCGCCGGAGCACGTGGCAGTCAAGTGGGCCCGCAATCTGGGTTACCTGTTGGCATTCGTGCTGGCCGTGCAGGCCATCTATGTTTCCTACTTCGGTGCGTTCGAGCCGACGCTGCATCGCTCGGTGGCGCTGTTCATGTGTACCGCTGTCGTCGTGCTGGTGTCGCCGGGATTCATCGGCCTCAAGCGTGGCGGCGGCTTTGCCCGGTGGGCGGTCGGCCTGCTCGACCTGGTCATGCTGGTCGTGATGGGTCTGGCGGTCTACCGGTTCCTGGCCGGCGTCGACGACATGGAAAACCTGGTCGCCGAGTTCTCGGTGTTCGACCAGGTCGTCGCGATGGGCGCGATGCTGACCCTGATCGAACTCACCCGCCGCCTGTTCGGCCTGCCGCTGGCCATCGTGGCCTTGCTGGGCATCCTGTACGCGCTGTCCGGTGAATACCTGCCCGGTCTGCTGCGTCATACCGGGTTCTCGGTCGAGCAGATCGTCGAGGTGGTGTGGTTTGGGTTTCAGGGGGTATTCGGTCTGCCGACCGCGATCGTGCTGTCACTGATCATGATCTTCGTGGTCTTCGGTTCGGTGTTGCAGGCCACCGGCGCCGGCGACAGCCTGATCAAGATCGCATTCGCGCTGGCGGGCGGCTCGCGCGGCGGGCCGGCCCACGCGGCAATCACGGCCAGTGCGGTCTTTGGCACGATGTCCGGAAGCGTGGCCGCCAATGTCGTGGGCACCGGGGCGTTCACGATCCCGATGATCAAGAAGCGCGGCTTCTCGGGCACTTTTGCCGGGGCGGTCGAAGCCGCCGCGTCCACGGGCGGACAGATCATGCCGCCGGTCATGGGGGCGGCCGCGTTCCTGATGGCCGAGTTGACCGGCGTGCCCTATGCGCAGCTGTGCATTGCCGCACTGTTGCCGGCCTTGTTCTATTACGCCAGCCTGTTCACCACGGTGGCGCTGCAGGCGAGGCGCCTGGGGATCGAGCCGACGCCGGTTGCCGAACGCGAAAAACTCGCGTGGTCCGACCTGGTCAACGCGACGATGTTCCTGGTGCCCATTGCGGTGATCATCATCGTGCTGATCATGGGGCGCTCACCGGCGATGGCCGGGTTCTGGGCGACGATCAGTGCGCTGGTCATGGGTATCGTCAGCCCGGCGGTGCAAGAACCCGGCGGTGCTGCTGACCGCACTGATGCAGGGCGGCCTGAGTTCCGCACGCCTGATGATGGCGGTCGTGCCCATCGGCATCCTGCTGGCCATTCTCGACCTGACCGGCATCAGCCTGCGTTTTGCGACCGCGATCAATGTGATCTCGGATGCCAACCTGTTCATCGCGCTGCTGGTCACCGCCGGTGCCTGCCTGATGCTGGGCATGGGCATGCCGACGTTCCCCGCCTACCTGATCATCGTGCTGGTGCTGGGCCCCGGGATCAAGCAGCTGGGCATTCCCGATGTCGCGGTGCACATGTTCGTCTTCTACTTCGGGGTGTTGTCCGCCGTCACACCCCCGGTTGCGATAGCGGCGTTTGCGGCCGCGCCGATCTCGGGCGCCAGCCCGATGGGCACGGCGGCGATGGCGGTGGGGCTCGCGCTGTCGGGGTTCCTGATCCCGTTCGTGTTCGTCTACAACCAGAGCCTGTTGCTGATACTCGGTTTCGAGTGGGGCGAACTTGCCTGGGTCATCCTGCGGCTGTCGCTGGCCGTTTACCTGGTCGCAACCGCGATTGCCGGCTTCGAGAACCTGCGGCTCGCGATGTGGTCCCGGGTGCTGCGGCTGGTTGCCGTCGCCCTGATCCTGACCGTGATGCTGCCCTACCAGCTTGGCGGGATCGCACTGGCGGTGGTGCTGATGCTCCTGGCACGGCGGCCCGGTGTCCGCGCGGTTGCCGCCTGAATCGATTCGTTTCCAACTACAAGGAGATACTATGACCCAAGCTTTCACCAAGGGCCTGCTGGCACTGGCGGCCGGCGCGGCCCTGTCGGCCGCCGTGCCGGCCGTCGCGCAGGACATCTTCCGCTTCGAGAGCGTTCAGCCCGGCAGCACGCTCGGTACCGTCAGCCTCGGTTTCGTGCAGGCAGTCGAGAAACACACCAAGTACAAGGTGCAGATGTCCAGCGGCAAACCGGTGACCAAGTCGGTTCTCACCGGCGCACAGGGTGACATCGACCTGTTTGCCACGTCGCCCGGCATCCTGGATTCGATGAAGCGGGGCGAAGACATGTACAAGAAGGTCAAGGGTGCGCCCGAGCTGGCCAAGAACGTGCGTGGTCTGTTCAACTTCCCGCTGGGCATGTATCACTACCTGGTCTGGGACGAGTCGGGCATCAAGACGCTCGAGGACCTGAAGGGCAAGAAGCTCTTTCTGGGCCCGCCGGGCGGGCAGGCGCCTGCCGTGAGTTCGGCACTCATCGAAGCGGTGACCGGTCTGAAGGCCAAGGCAGACTACGAACTGATGCGCTTCGACTGGACCTCGGGCCGTACCGCCTTCAGCGACCGGCAGATGGACCTGACCGGTATTCCGACCTCGGTCCCCTCGACACTGATCGAGGAGTTCGGATCAAGTTCGCCGCTGCGCATCCTGGGCATTCCGAAGAACCGGATCGAGGAGCCGGCGATCAAGGAAATCCTCAACCGTCCCGGGTTCTCGCTTGGTACGATCGATCCGGCAGCCTACGGCGACAAAGTGGTCAACAAGGAGCCGGTCTACACGATGGCCGCCTGGATCGGACTGGCGACGAACAACAAGGTGCCCGAGGAGGTGATCTACGAGATGACCAAGGCCGTGTGGGAAAACGTCAAGGACATCCATGACATGGCGGCCTGGGGCTCCCGAACCGTGACCAAGGAAAACGCATTGATCCAAATGAACATCCCACTGCACGCCGGGGCCTACCGGTATTACAAGGAAAGCGGCTTTACCGTGCCGGATTCGCTGCGCCCGCCCGAGGCCAAGTAAGCTCTCGGGAAACGTTGCGCTTCCCGGTTCGCGCCGGGAGACAGACGCCGTGCGTTGCACGGCGTTTTTTTCGTCGCCGCGGCCGGCGAGCGCGATGGCTTGACAGCCCTTTGGCGACGGCGTAACTTGAAAACTGTTAACAATTCCAGATGGCCGCACCGGCCGTCCGACTCTAGAGCGAGACGATGACCGCAGCGCCTGGCCGACCCGCGTCCTTATCGAGTTTCTTCGCGCCGGAGTCGATCGCCATCATCGGCGCGTCGGACGACATCGAGCGCATTGCCGGGCGACCGCTGCACGCGCTGCGCACCTACGGTTACGCGGGCCGGCTGCACGTGGTCAACCCGACCCGCCCGGTGGTGCAGGGCCTGCCAACGGTGGCCCGGATCGGGGATCTGCCCGGGCCCGTCGACCTGGCGATCCTGGTCGTGCCGGCCAAGCGGGTTCTGGAGGCGGCACGGGAGTGCGCGGCGGCCGGCACCCGTCACCTGGTGGTCTTTGCCGGCGGATTCGCCGAAACCGGTGACGCCGGTCGCGATGCGCAGCTTGAACTGCAGCAGATCGGGCACGCCGGCGGCATGCGCATTCTCGGACCGAACTGCCTGGGCATGATCAACTTCGAGGCGCGCGTCTTTGCCACGTTCAGTCGCGCGGCCGCCGACTGGGGCGAGGCGGGCGGGGCGGCGCTGCAAAGAGGACCGCGCTCACTGGCGGTGGTGACGCAAAGTGGCGCGCTGGGCAACTACATGCTGACCCAGGCGATCGAGATGGGCCTGCAGGTGGGCAGGTGGGTTGCCACCGGCAACGAGGTGGACATCGAATTTGCCGAGGTGCTCGAGGCGGTGATCGAGGACCCCGCGGTGTGCGGTGTACTGGCCTATCTCGAGGGCGCGCGCAAGGGTCCGACGCTGGTGCGGGCGCTGCGCCGGGCGCGCGAACTGAAGGTGCCGGTCGGGTTGATCAAGGTCGGGTCGACCGAGGCCGGCGCCAGGGCCGTGATGTCGCACACCGATGCGCTCGCCGGGGACGATCGCGTGTTCGATGCACTGTTCGCCGAGACCGGCGCGTTGCGCATGCACACGATCGAGAACCTGCTGGGCCTGGGCCAGCTGATGCTGCGCGCCCGGCCCGCGGGCGGCAACCGCGTGCTCACCACCATTTCGGGCGGGGAGCGATGATGGCCGAAGCCTGCGTCGGCGCCGGGCTGGCCTTGCCCGGCTTGTCGCCACCCGGGCGACCTTGCTGGCCAAGGTGCCGTTCAGTCGCCGAACAACCCGCTCGATGTCACGGGCCAGGTGACCCAGGATTTCGGCCTGTTGCGCCAGGCGATGACACCGGGGCTCGCGGACACGGCGGCCGATATCGCGATCACCTTCATCGGCCGTCTGGCCCGGGTGCCGACCGCGTGGCGGCCTACGTCGAGACCCTCGACGCGCTGGGCCGGCAGTTTCCGGACGTGATCTTCATCACCGTGGGCATGTTCGATGCGCCCACCGTGCGCCGCCTGCAGGATGCCGGCGGCCTGGTCTTTACCGATCCGTCCCGTGCCGTCGAGGCCGCGCGTTCGCTGGCCGCCATGGGTGCAGCCTTTGCGCGGGCGCCGCGAGAGCGCCCGAGGATCGACGACCTGGTCGTACCGGCGCCGGCCGCGCAGCCGAACGAGGCGGATGGCTACCGGCTGCTGGCGGCCGCGGGCCTCCCGGTGCCGGCTTTTCACCGGCTGGCGCCCGAGGGGTCGGTGTCCGATGCGACGGCCGGGCTGGCGGCGCCGTACGTGCTCAAGGTCTTGTCCGCCGATATCGCCCACAAGTCGGACATCGGCGGCGTTCGCCTGCCGCTGGCCGATGCGCACGAGGTGGCGAGCGCCTGGCATGAGATGCGCGCGGCGCTGGGCCGGGCAGCACCGCAGGCCCGGATCGAGGGGGCCTTGCTGATGACGCTGCAGCGCGATTTCGTCGAGGTCGTGATCGGCGCCCGGGTCGACGACCAACTCGGCCCCGTCGTGATGGTCGGGCTGGGCGGCGTGTTCGTCGAGCTGCTGGACGATATCGCGGTGCGGCTTGCGCCGGTGTCGGCTGCTGACGCAGTGGAGATGATCGAATCGCTGAAGGGCGTGCGCTTGCTGCACGGGCTTCGCGGCCAACCCGCCCGTGATGTCGACGCACTGGCCGACGCCGTGTCGCGCCTGTCACGGCTGATCGCCGCCAACGCCGGCTGGATGCAGTCGATCGAGATCAACCCGTTCGCCGTCCGCTCCAGGGGGCAGGGCGGTTGTGCGCTGGATTGCGCGATTCAATTGAAACCGGAGAAAAGCTGATGAGCAAGGCCACCCTGCATACCGCGATCTGCGATCGTTTCGGCATCGAGGTGCCGATTTTTGGATTCAGCCACTCGGTCGAGACGGTGGCGGCCGTCTGCAATGCCGGCGGCTTCGGCGTCTACGGCGCGACCCGCCGGCTGCCCGACGAGATCCGCGACGAACTGGCCCAGATCCGCGCGCTGGTGGGCAAGCGCCCGTTCGGTGTCGACCTGGTGATTCCGGCGGTCATCCCCGCCGAGAACAACCGCGAGCAGATGGAGGCGCAGATCCCGGAGCGGCATCGCAGTTTCGTCGCCGGCCTGGCGACCAAGTACGAGGTCCCCGAGCCGTCCGGTCCCGGCATGCGCACCCGCTTCGTACGATCCCAGGAAGTGACCGCATTGCAGGTGAAGGCGGTCGTCGAATCGGACGTCGATCTGGTTGCGCTGGGGGTCGGATGCCCGGCCGACGTGGTCGCGCAGGTCAAGGCCAGTGGCAAGACCACGCTGGCGCTGGTCGGCCAGGAAAAACACGCCCGCAAGGCACTGCAGGCGGGAGCCGATATCCTGGTCGCGCAGGGCACCGATGCCGGCGGGCACACCGGCGGTATCGGCACCTTCAGCCTGGTGCCCCGCATCGTCGCGCTGGCCGGTGACACGCCGGTGCTGGCGGCCGGTGGCGTGGCGACCGGCGAGCACATCGCGGCAGCGCTGATGCTGGGGTGCAGGGGGTGGGCCGGGCACGGCATTCCTGCTGACCGAGGAAAACGCCTCGCACCTGACCGCGAACGAGATCCGCAGCCTGGTCCAGGCCAATGCCGAGGATGCGGTGATCAGTCGCGCCGAGAGTGGAAAACCTTCGCCAGACCCGCTCGGCCTGGTCCGAGGAATGGGCCGCCCCCGATGCGCCGCAGCCGCTGGGGCATTCGCTGCACGACATCCTGGTCGGCGATATCCTGGTGCGACGGCGAGCACGATGTCAAGGCGCTGGCCCACAGCGGCGCCGGGCAGGAATCGGCTGGTTCAACGAGACTCGTCCGACGGCCGACGTGATGGCTGGGCTCAGGGCCGATGCCGAAGCGCGCGATCGAGCGCTTTGCCAAGCGGTACGGAGGGCGGTGATGAGTGACTTCGATGCCGCGGCCGAGGCAGCGTTTCGGCGAACAGATCCGCGCGTTCGTCGACACCCATGTCGACCAGGAGTTGCGCAGCCGCACAGATCACATCCGCCACCTGACGCGCGACCAGTACTATGCCTGGCAGCAGTCGCTGGTCGGGCAGGGGTGGGGGGCGGTGAACTGGCCGGTGCAATGGGGCGGCACCGACTGGAGCGTGCGCCAGCAATTCGTTTTCGACGAGGAACTGGCGCTGGCCGGCGCGCCGCACCAGATCAGCTTCAATACGCGGATGATCGGCCCCATCCTGCTCAAGTACGGCACCCCCGAGCAGCAACAACGTTTTCTGCCCAAAACCCTGAGCTTCGATTACTGGTGGTGCCAGGGATACTCCGAGCCCTCGTCGGGCTCGGACCTGGCCTCTTTGCGCACGCGCGCGGTGCGCGATGGCGATCACTACGTGGTCAATGGCTCCAAGATCTGGACGTCGCATGCTCACTATGCGAACTGGATCTTCTGCCTGGTGCGCACCGACACCGAGGTCGCCAAGCAATCGGGAATCAGCTTCCTGTTGATCGATCTCGAGTCGCCGGGCATCCGCCTGCAACCAATCCATCATTTCTACGGCGCGCACGTGTTCAATCAGGTGTTTTTCGAGAACGTGCGGGTGCCGGTCGAAAACCGGGTGGCCGACGAAAACGCCGGATGGACCGTGGCCAAGGCCCTGCTCGAGCACGAACGCCTGTACGCGGCCCGCCACTCCGAGGCGAAGCGCCGCCTGATGCGCCTGGTGCGCCTGGCCAAGACCCTGCAGTTGAACGGGCAGCCGCGGATCAACGAGCCGCAGGTGCGAGCGCGTATCGCCGAACTGATCGTGCGGGTGCGGGCACTGGAGTACACGGTGATGCGCGGCCTGGACATGCTGGTGCGCACTGGCGAGATCGGGCCCTACGCGTCGACCCTGAAGCTCAAGGGCACCGAGGCCAACCAGTTGGTGGACGAGGCGATCGCAGAGTTGCTGGGGCCCGATGCGCTGCCTGCCGATGCCGTCTACGACGATGCCGAGGCAATCGAGCGCCTGGGCCTGGTCAGCGACGCCCGCCACGCGCAGGAGGCACGGTACTATTTTCGCGGGCCGGCGATTGCCGGCGGGTCCGCCGAGGTGCAGCGCGGTGTCATTGCCAAGCGTGTGCTCAACCTCTGAATACCTGCGCCTGATGATCAATCGGCGGATCACCGCCTGCCCGGAGAGACGACATGTCCTTCTTGCTCAATGAAGAACAACAGATGATCGAGGATGCGCTGGGGCGTGTGCTCAGGCAGCTGTGGCAGCACACGACGCTGGCCGATCCGGCGGCGGCGCAGGCGATGCAGCGCACGCTCTGGCAGCAGCTGGCCGAACTGGGTTTGCTGGGGGCGTTTTTGCCCGAACGGCTCGGCGGCAGCGACGGCGGGCCCGTCGAGACCATGATCGTCGCCCGCGCGTTCGGCCAGCACCTGGTACGCCTGCCGGTGTTGGCCCAACAGGTGATGTGCGGTGCGATCCTGGCCCATCATTCCGATCAATGGCCGTCAGGGTTCGACGCGCAGTCGCTGGGCAGTGGCGGGCTGCGGATGGCGCTGGCCGCTCACGAGCGCGAGCGACGCTACGACGTCGACCGACCGGCGACGCAGGCGCGGCCGACCGACGCCGGCTATCGTCTCGATGGCAGCAAACACTTCGTCTGCGACGGCGCCGACGCCGAGTGGCTGATCGTGTCGGCACGGCTGGACGATGGCCTGGGGCTGTTCCTGGTGCCCGCTGGCACCGCGGGTCTGCAGATCGAGGGCTATCCGTCGGTCGAGGGCAGCGCGCTGGCGACCGTGCACCTTCGCGACGTGCAGGTCACGGCCGCCGCCCGCCTGTGCGGGCAGGCCGATGCCGGGCGGATACTCGGGCAGGCGATCACACAGGCGGCTTTCTGGGCCGCTGCCGAAACCCTGGGCGGATGCGAGGCGGCGATGCAGCAGACGCTGGCCTACCTGCAGGTGCGCGAGCAATTCGGGCGGCGCCTGGCGTCTTTCCAGGCGCTGCAGCATCGCGCCAGCGACCTGCATGCCGATCTGGAGATGCTGCGCTCGCAGGTGCTGGGCGCCAGCCTGTCGCTGATCGCCGACCCGATGGGGGCGAGTGCGCGGGCCGATGTCGCCGCAGCGGCCTGCCTGGCCGCCGACACCGGCGATCGGATCTGTCGCGAGGCAATCCAGATGCATGGCGCGATCGGCATGACCCGCGACCTGGGCATCGGGCGTTACCTGATGCGGGTGAACTTTCTCTGGCGTCTGCTGGGTGATCCCCATTGGCAGCAGCAGCGCCTGCTCAATCACGGACTGGAGATGTTGTCATGAAGGATGCCGATCAAGGCACGGTGCACCAGCAGGTGGACGGTGCGGTGCTGACCGCGACGCTCGATGCGTTCGCCTGGCGCAACTCGATGGGTGCGCCCGGGGTCCGCGAGGCGTTGAACGCGGCGCAGCAGCGCTTCGAGGCCGACGAGTCGCTGCGCGTGATGGTGCTGACCGGCGCCAATGGCGTGTTCTCGGCCGGTGGCAACCTGGACCAGTTGCGCGAGATCCGCGACGAGGCGCAGATGCTCGAGCGCCTGCAGCGGGGCGCGCCGTTCCTGGCGACGATGCTCAAATCCGGCAAGCTGTACGTCGCCGCGATCGAAGGGCCGGCCTTTGGCGCCGCGCTGGGCGTGGCGATGGGGTGCGATCTGGTGGTGGCGGCCGAGGGGGCGCGGTTTTGCGCCGCCCAGGTGCGCGTTGGCGCCTCGCCCGACGGGGGCCTGTTCTGGACGCTGCCCTTGCGGGTCGGCGTGGCGCGCGCGCGTCGGATCCTGCTCACCGGCGAGGAGGTCGACCTGGCGTCGGCCCACGCGATGGGCATGGTCGACCAGGTCAGCGCGAAGGGCGGGGCGCTCGCCGATGCGCAAAAGCTTGCGTTGCGCCTGAGCAAGGGCCCGCCGCTGCCCCAGGCGACGATCAAGGCCTTCTTTGCCGACTATCCGACGAGCCTCGAGGGCGTGCTCGAGCTGGAGCGGCGCACCGCGGCCAGAAACTTCGTGTCCGAGGATTTCCTCGAGGGCGCCAGTGCCTTTCTCGAAAAACGCAAGGCGCAGTTCCGGGGTCGATGACCCGGGCCGCCCGTTCCCCATCCAGGAGTCGCCATGAATCCCGATACCTCGCAGGTGCTTGAACGTCTCAAGGCCTTCATGATGGCCGAAGTGCTTCCCCGACACGCGCAGGTGCACCGCGAGATGGAAGCCAACCCGGCCGGGCACAGGCCGGCGCTGATCGACGCGCTGAAAGAAAAAGCCAGGGCCCAGGGCCTTTGGAACCTCGGGCTGCCGGGTCTGGCCGACGGTCAGCCCGGCACCCGGTTGAGCAACGTGCAGTTCGCGCCGATCGCCGAGGTGCTTGGCTGGGTCTACTGGGCGCCCGAGTTGTTCAACTGCCATGCGCCCGACCTGCCCAACATGGAGATGCTGGACAAGCTGGCGAGCCCGGCGCAGCGCGAGAAGTGGCTGGACCCGCTGCTGGCAGGGGGCATCTACTCGGGCTTCGCGATGACCGAGCCGGGCGTGGCCTCGTCCGACGCGCGCAACATCGGTTGCCGGATCGACCGGGACGGTGACGAGTGGGTGCTCAACGGGCGCAAGTGGTTCGTCGGCAATTGCGGCGTCAGGAACTGGCGCTTCGTCGTCGCGATCGGTGTGACCGATCCGCAGGCGCCGCCCACCCGGCGGCACTCGAGCATCATCGTGCCGACCGACGCACCGGGCTTCGAGGTCGTGCGCCAGGTGCCTATCCTGGGCACCCGGCACCGCTGGAGCCCGCACGGTGAGGTGCGCTTCAACAATCTGCGGGTTCCGGCCGAGAATCTGCTGGGCGAGCGCGGCAAGGGCTTTGCGGCCGCACAGGTGCGCCTGGCCACGGCGCGGATCCACCACTGCATGCGCTTTCTGGGCGGGGCAGAGATCGTCCTGCGTCTGATGATTGAGCGTGCACGGCAGCGCGAGACCTTCGGCAAGCGTCTGATCGAGCGCGAAACCATGCAGGCGTGGATCGCGCGGTCGCGGCTCGAGCTGGACCAGGCCCGCCTGCTCACGCTCGAGGCGGCGCGCCAGTTGGACGAAAAGGGCGGGATAGGCGCAAGACGGATCATCTCGATGATCAAGCTGGCGGTCGCCGAGGCCTGCTACCAGGTGGCCGATCGCGCGATCCAGACATTCGGGGCGGCAGGTATCACCGAGGACACCCCGGTCGGCAGCTTCTTTGCCGAGGCGCGGGCGTTTCGCATCTATGACGGGCCCGACGAAGTCCATCTGCAGACCATCGCGCGGATGGAGTTGGCCGAGCAGGATGCGGCGAACGGGCCGCCGCTGATGCCGTGGCTGGTCGTGCCGGCCGGCATGAAGGGGCGGACCGATCCGGACGGCCTGGCATCATGAGGCGCGAGGAAACCCTGCACGTGTCGCGCACGCTGCCCGAGCAGATCGCCGATGTGCTGGCCGATGACATCCTGAGCGGGCGGATGGTGGCCGGCGAGCGGATCGCCGAGCAGGCGGTGGCCGACCGTTTCGGCGTCAGCCGCGGTCCCGTGCGCGACGCGATCAAACTGATCGAGCGGGCCGGCCTGGTGATCAATCGGCCGCGGGTCAGTGCCCGCGTGTTGCCGGTCACCCTGGAAACGCTGCGCGAGCGCCAGGAGGCCCGTACCTGCCTGCTGGCACTGGGCGCCGAGTATGCCGCGGCCAAGGCCGGCGCAGAGGAAATCGCGCAGATGCGCGCGCTGCTGGCCGACGTGCGCGCGGTGGCCGATGCGCCGATGACCGACTACGTGACCTTCAACCAGCACTCGCTGGTGCTGTACGAGAAGCTGATGGCGATGGCCGGTTCGCGCCAGTTGTCGTGGCTGGTCAACCAGGTATGGGGCGGGCCGGTGCTGCAGATGCACCTGTATCGACAAGGCAATACCATGTTGCCGCGCGACTGGGCGTTACGTCTGCTCGAGTGCTGGGCAAAGGCCATCGATGCCATCGAGGCCGGCGACGCCGAGGCGGCCCGGGTGGCGATCGTGCAGACCGGCGTCATCGCGTGGGAGCGGCTCGGCGCGGCCGGCCTGGGCAACGCCGCGTCGACGACACCGGGTCCGGGGTGAACAGACCCTAGAAAAAGTGCCAGCTCAGGCTGGCGGTCAGTGCGGGCACCATCAGCAGGAACAAGGGCAGGCCGGTCTTGAGGAAATCGTTGAACCGGTAGCCGGCTGCGGCCATCACCAGCAGGTTGGTCTGATAAGCGAATGGCGTGAGAAAGCAAAGGTTGGCGCCGAACAGCACGCCCAGCACGAATGGCTCCAGCGGCACATTCAGGCCACGGGCCAGTTCGAGTCCCAACGGCGTCATGATCGCGGCTGCCGCGTTGTTGGACACGAAGTTGGTCAGCAGGCCGGTGACCGTGATGATCGCGGCCAGCAATACAGGCAATGGCCAGTCGCCGGCGACGGCGGCCAGGTGGTCTGCCAGGATCGCCATCGTGCCGCTACGCACCAACGCATCGCCGAGCGCAATCGACGAGGCGACGATCAACACGATCCGCCACTCGACGGCATTTTCGCTGTCTTCCCAGCGCAGCAGGTTGGTGGCAACCGTCAGCAGCACGCCGATCGTCGCCGCCACCGAGATAGGCACGATCTTGAAGACCGCCGCCGCCACGGTCAGCAGAAAAATCCCCAACGCGAACATCGCGTCGCCACTGGCGCGCCGTCGCAGCGGTTCGCCGACAGGGACCAACGAAAGCATCTCGCAGGCACGGCCGATGCGGTCCTCGGACCCCTCGAGCAAGAGCGTGTCACCGGCGTGGATAGGCAACGTGGGCAGGTCGGCCGCGCTCGAGGCGCGAACCCGCGAAGTGGCCTCGCTCAGCCCGGTGACGCGTACATCGAACCGCCATTCGATTGCACTCTGGCGTACCGTGCGGCCCACGATAGGGCTGCCCGCCGACACGATGCAGCGCCGGCTGACCAACGATTCGCCGCCGCCGCGTTCCTCGACCACCGCCTTGCCGTCGCCATGGCTCAGGTGCAGTTGCTCGCCAGCCTTGTGCAGGCGCTCGGCGGTACCGGCCAGCACCAGTTGGTCACCGGCCAGCAACTGCAGGGTAGGAAAGCGCACCATCGCCTTGCCATGGCGCTCGACCTGGCGGATGACGATGCCGCGGTCCAGTGTCTTGCGCAGATGATGCAGTGGCTTGCCGACCAGGATGCTGTCGTTCGAGATGCGAAACGCCGACAGAAACAATTCGTCGTCACCGCCGGCATCGACCTCACCGGCATGACGCAGGATCCAGGGGGCCACCAGCATCAGGTAGAGCAGGCCCAGGATCGCCGGCGGCAACGCGATCAGATAGAAGTCGAAAAAGCCGAACGCAGGCCCGCCATTGCCGGCCGATAGGCCGTTGACCAGCAGGTTGGTCGAGGTGCCGATCGCGGTCATCATGCCGCCCAGGATGACCGCATGGTTCATCGGCATCAACATGGTGCCGGCCGGTCGGCCGGCATTCTGTGCCGCGCCGAGCAGGATGGGCATCAGCATCACCACGACCGGCGTGTCATTCAGAAAGCCGCTGATCGCAAAGCCGCCGGTCAGCACCGCAGCGAACGCCAGGCGGGGGAAACTGGCCAGCGCCCCGGACAGCAGCGTCGACACCGGTTGCAGCGCGCCGGTGATGATCAGCGCCTTGCCCAGCACCATCAGCGCGACGATGGCCACCAGGGCCTCGCTGGCGAAGCCCGAGAAGGCCGGCGCCACCGACGGCGCGGCGTCGCCGGGAGCGAGCGCATAGATCACGGCCAGCCCGCTGATCACCGACAACGAGACAGTCTGCAGCGAGAAGCGATTGCTCGCATAGGCAATCAGCGACAGGACAAGGATCAGCGTGACCCAGGCGCTCATACGGCCACTCCGTTCAAGAGAAAGGCCAGCGCCCGGTCACAGGGTTCACTGGCCTTGAATGTCAGCAAGTTGTCTGCCCGGCCCACGCCCCGCGTGACCGATCCCAGCGGCAGGCCCAGTTCGGCGGCCCGGCGGGCAAACCGAAAGCCCGAGAACACCATCAGCGAGCTGCCCACCACCAGCATCGCGTCGCTGGCCTCAAGCGCGGCCATCGCCCGGGCTATGCGCTCGCGCGGCACCGCCTCGCCAAAAAACACGACATCCGGCTTGAGGATACCGCCGCATTGCTCACAAGGCGGCACCCGAAAGTCCGAAAAATCGGTCTCATCCAGGTCGGCGTCTCCATCTGGCGCCAACTCGGCACGCCGCCCGGCCCAGCCCGGATTGTCCTGGCGCAGCCGTTGCTGAAAGCGATGCCGGTCGCTGCGGCGGTGGCACTGCAGGCAGATCACCCTGTCGAGCCGGCCGTGCAGGTCGATCGCGTGCCCGGTGCCCGCCTTCTGGTGCAGGCCGTCGACATTCTGGGTGACCAGCGCACTGAGCCTGCCGCCCGCCGCGAGCGCCTGCAGCGCGCGGTGGGCGTCATTGGGTTCGGCCCGGGCCATGACCGGCCAGCCCACCAGGCTGCGGGCCCAGTAGCGCCGCCGCGCCGCCTCGCTGCCGGTGAAGGCCTGGAAGGTCATCGGCGCGGCCCGCTTCCACTGGCCCGCATCGTCGCGGTAGTCGGGAATGCCGGAACGCGTGCTGCAACCGGCGCCGCTCAGCACGAACAGGCGCCGGCTGGCCTGGATAAACTCGGTCAATGCCATGTCGATGCTTCACTTGCTCATCAGGTTGTCGCCACTTTGGCCGACCAAAGGATACCCGCGATGCCGGTTGACGATGATCGCCGGCCCGGACACGGTCGGGCGGCACGGGCGGATCGCCATCGCCCGGCGATTCGTTGTAGCATTTATGCCGAGGCGGCTGCCATTCGGGTCGTCAGCGCCCCGGATCCGGAAGAGTGGCAGAGTGGTCGATTGCACCGGTCTTGAAAACCGGCGAAGGGAAACCTTCCGTGAGTTCGAATCTCACCTCTTCCGCCAGGAGAACTGGCCCTCGAAAAAGCATCTGGGGACGCGTCAGTCGACATCGACAAGTGAACCCACCGATGCGGTCCGATGAAACCAGTGTTTGAACGCACTTGATTGTGCGGCAAAGCACCCCCGATACGAGTAACACGGACCCGTCTGTCCTTGGTCAGCGCAGGCCTGCTGCGACGGCTTTGTTCGCCGTGCCACTTCTCGCGCTCTTCTGGGGCCTGAACTGGCCAGCGGTCCGGATTCTTCTGTCTTGGTGGTCACCCTGGACGGTCCGGGCGATCGGCCTGGCGGCCGGGGCATTGCTGCTTTTCACCATCGCGGCAGCGCGCGGGCAGTCGCTGGCGGTTGCCGCCGACATGCGTGGGCGTCTGGTTGTCTCCTCGCTACTGGCCATCGTCGGTTTCAACCTGTGCACCGCGTTCGCGCAGTTGGCCGGATCCACGTCACGCGCCGCCATCGTCACGTTCGCGATGCCGGTGTGGGTCGTGTTGCTGGCCTGGGTGTTCATCGGTGAGAAACCGGACGCACGCCGGCTGGTCGCGGTGGCGCTGGCTGTCGTCGGTCTGACCGTCCTGGCCTGGCCGCTCTGGCAGGGCGGGGGCTCGCCCGCCGGCGTGTTGTTGGCGTTGGCGGCAGGCGTCAGCTGGGCAGCGGGCACGGTGTTCGTCAAGCGCTACCCGCTGCGCCTGCCGGGGCTCACGGCCACAGCCTGGCAGTTGGCGATAGGGGCAGCGGTGGCCGGCATCGGCTGGTCGGTCTTCGGCCAGGCCAGCGGTCCGGCCGCCGGGAGTGCTTGGTCCACCCCCTGGTTCATCTCGGCGCTGTTGTTTCACGTCGTCTGTGCGATGGCGCTGGCCTACCTGATCTGGTTCGATGTCGTCGCCCGGCTGCCGGGTGGTGTTGCGGCGATGGGCACCTTGCTGGTGCCGGTCGTTGGTGTCGCAGGTGCGATGCTGCTGCTCGGCGAGCGCCCGGCGGCGGCTGACCTGCTGGGTTTCGTGCTGATCACGGGTGCGGCGGCGCTGGCCTTGTCGTCGGCGGGCCGACGCGCGAGATAGCGGGCAGCGCCCGCCGCGGCAGGGCTGCGCCAGGCGCTATCGGGTCCGCGTGGGATCGGTTTTGCGACAGGGTTCTTACCTGCGCGACAGACGATGGTTCACCACGCGCGACGCCTCTGCGGGCATATCATACGGCGAGTCGCCGTGCGCCTGGCCGGGTCGGCCGGTGGGGGCGTCGTTCCTTGCGATTGCCGGCCTCTTTTCCAAGCCGCAGAGCGGCGCACCAGATCAACGGATAGGCGATGTTCAATTACCCAGTCCCGATGTCGCTGGCGGTGCCCAGTGCACTGTTGTCGCTGTTGTTCGTTGCCGAGGCCTGGCGACGTGCCGGTTGGTTGCAGGCGTCCTGGGCTGACCACCTGCGCTGGGCGACGGCCACCGCCGTGGTGTTCGCCGCCCACCAGATGGCGATCCGCCTGCCACCGGACATCGAGCTGCACTACCTGGGCGGCGCCGCGCTGGCGCTGATGCTGGGCTACCCGCGTGCGCTGGTGTCGATGAGCCTGGTCCTGGCGGCCGATGCCCTCATTGTCGGGCAGGCGGAGTCGCTGGGCATCCGCCTGCTGCTGGCCGGCGTGCTGCCGGTGATGCTGATGGCCGTCCTGTCCAACCTGGCGCGGCGGCACCTGCCGCGCAACCCGTTCGTGTTCCTGCTCGGATGCGGTTTCTTTGGTTTGTTCTTTTGCTACGCACTGCAGGTCGCGATCACCTTGCTGGTGTCCCAGGCGCTCGGTCCGCCACGGGTCGGCGGGATCGGTGACATCCTGGCCTTCGGTTTGCTACTGGCCTCGGGCGAGGCGGTGCTCGAAGGCATGATCCTGACGGTCCTGGTGGCATACCTTCCCGACAGTGTGCGGATGTTCGATGATGCCCACTACCTGCCAGGCCCCTGGTCGCGTTGATCGTCGAGTCCCCGCGCGGCTGCCGCGCCGTTTCCCTGATCCGTCTTTGACGGGAAATCGGGAGTGCCGCGGGAGCTGGACGTATTCGCGGCTCAGTGGGCCATGAACAAGGGCACCGGGCTGTTGGCCAGCATGTTGCGCGTGGTGCCGCCGAAGATGAGTTCGCGCAGCTTCGAGTGACCGTAGGCGCCCATGACGATCAGGTCGGCGCCGATCTCGGTCGCGTGACGCAGCAGCGCCGCATCGATGTCCTGGCCGCCGCTGGGCAGGTTCGTCACGGTCACCTTGATCCCGTGGCGTGACAGGTAGGTGGCAAGATCCCAGCCGGGTGCCTCGCCATCGGCATCGTCGCGCATCACCGGGTCGATGCTCACGACATGGACGGCGCTGGCCGCCTGCAGCAGCCCGATTGCGAAGGCCAGCGAACGACTGACCGGCAGTCCGCCATCCCAGGCGACCACGACCGTGTTGGCTTCGAGACTGAGCGGCTTGCCGGGGTCGAGCGGCGACTGGAGCAGCAGCGGCCGGCCGGCCTGGAACAGGCTGCCGGCGATACTCGGTGCCCGCACGATGTCATCGTCGAGCAGGCTGGCCGGGCTGACCACGAGATCGGCAAACCGGCCATGCTGGCCCACCACCTGGTCGACCTGGCTGGCGTCGCAAGTGACCGTGCGCACGTCCGCCGACAGGCCGCGCTCGTGCAGTTGCTTCTCGAGCGCCCGGCCACGATCGTCGATCTGGGCGCGCAACTTGTTGATGGCCTCGGCCCAGTACTCGGCGCTCGGTGCCTCGATCGCCATCGGCATAGGCGGATTGATGCCGATCAGCAGGACCGTGAGATGAGCGCCCTGGGCCTCGCATAGCCTGTACACCTGGTCCAACTGGAAGTCGGCCTGGGCGTGGCTGACCGGGCAGAGGATCGATTTCGGGGTCATCGGGCAACTCCTGTTGGTTCGACCAGTCGATGGTCGCGCCCCGGGGACCGGGGCGTGTTGATCTTGATCAAGCGAGGGTGTGATGCCGGCATCGGTCCTGCCCGTCAGCCAAACAGGAACTTCTCGATAGCCCGGGCGAGCGCCTCGGGTTGATCGTGGTGGACATTGTGACCGGCATCGGCCACGGTGTCCCGGTACAGTTCCGCATAGGCCTGCAGGCGTTCCTCCAGCGCCAGCGGCTCGCTCATCAGGCGCGCGGTCTGCGGGCTGTGCTCGCCCCAATCCACAACACCGGCGCGCGGGTCTTCTCGCCAGCAATCGAGCATGTCCGAGGTCGGCAGCGGCAGCGGGTTGAGCCGGCTGTGGGCCGGGTCGGCGCGCCGCTCGACGCCCCCATCGGGGCTTTCGCGACCCCAGTGGGTGGCCAGGAACAGCGCGCGCTCGTCGGTCAGGCGGGGGTTTTCCGCCTGCAGCCGTTGGGCGAAAGCCTCGAAGCTCTCGTAGCGCCGCTGGCCGACCGGCTCACGCAGCTGGGACAGCCATTTGCCCAGCCGTCGGGGGCCGGATCCCGGCGGCCCGCGCCGATGCCGAACCTGTCGATGTTGATCAAGCTGCGCACCCGCTCGGGGCGGCTGCCGGCATGACCGACGCGATCTGGCCGCCCAGGTTGTGGCCGACCAGCCGGGCCGGCTGGTCCGGCGAAAATGGGCCAGCAGCGCATCCAGATCGGCCAGGTGATCGAAGAATCCATAGGTGTCGCCAGCGGCCCAGTCGCTCTGGCCGTAGCCGCGCCAGTCGGGCGCGATCACCTGCCAGTGGTCGCTCAACGCGTCGACCGTGAACTGCCACGAGGCCGAGCTGTCCTGGAACCCGTGCAGCAAGAACAACTGATGCTCGCTGGCTGCACCCCACCGGCGGCAGTGCAGGTTCAGTCCGCGCACGGGGATGGTCAGTGACTGGCTGGGTTTCATCGCGACTCCTTGGCTGACGGGTGGTTTGCCCGAGCATAGCAATTCGGGCGTCGGCGCTGGTTGGCGCCCGCACGACGCCGCACCTGGACGTGATCGGTCCGGCAGGCACGCATCGCGGCCGGATAGGGAAATCAGGCGATGGTTCGGGTCTTTTCTCCGGGCATCACCCCGCGTCGCCGCGCCTGAAAATCCCCCTACAAGCCCTGTCGTCTCGACCGGGTAACGGCTCGGGAATTCAAGCATGCGAAACAACGGTCCTGTCACGCAGTGCGAACACGTGCTGCCCATCGGCGAGATGGCTGATCTCCACGACCGATCTCAAGGGGCGCATTCAGTACTGCAACCGCGCTTTCGTGTCGGCCAGTGGTTATGAAGAGCAAGAGCTGATCGGTCAGCCGCACAACATGATCCGGCATCCGGACACGCCCGCCGAAGCGTTCCGTGATCTCTGGGCTACCCTGCATCGCGGGCTGCCGTGGCGCTCGCCGGTCAAGAACCGATGCAAGAACGGCGACCACTACCGGGTCGAGGCCAATGTCACGCCGTTGTTCCGCCAGGGCGAGGTCACCGGTTTCCGTCGGTGCGCGGCCGCTCACCGCAGCCCAGGTCCGCGAGTCCGAAGCCTTGTTCGCCAGGATGCGCGACGATGCGGCCGCGGCGCGCCCCCGCTTGCGGATGCACAGTGGCCGCCTGATCGAAAAGCGCGCACCAGCGACGCTGGCCGCGCGCCTGTACCCGGGCCTGAATGCCATGGCCTACCTGGTGCCGCTCGGACTCGTGATGCTGGCGGGCGGCATGAGCCTGTTGCCCGTCGACCCGGTGACACGGACCGTGCTGCAGTGGCTGGTGCCCGGCCTGGTGGCATTGATGGTCGGCCACTGGATCCATGCCATGGTGATCCGGCCGGCGTTGAACGCGACCCGTGTGGCTGCCCGTATCGCCGGCGGCGACCTGTCGATTCGATCCGAGGGGGGCGCGCAAGGGATCCTGGGTGCGTTGCTGCGCACGCTCGACCAGCTGGCGTTCAATCTGGCCGGCACCGTGGGCGATGTGCGTCGGATGGCCGACGAGGTCAGCGAGGTGTCCGAGAACATTGCCAGCTCGGGCTCCGACATCGCCGACCGGACCGTCTCGCAGGCCGCCAGCCTGGAAGAGACGTCGGCGGCAATGGAACAGATGACGCGCACGATCAGTGACAACGCCGAAGGGGCGCGGCTGGTCGACGAACTTGCCCACCAGGTGCAGAGCACCGCCGAGATGGGTAGTGCCGCGGTGTCGGACGTGGTCGCGACCATGAACAAGATCCATGAGTCCTCGACCCGGATCGAGGACATCCTCAAGGTCATCAACGCGCTGTCGTTCCAGACCAATATCCTGTCGTTGAATGCCGCTGTCGAGGCCGCCCGGGCCGGGGACATGGGGCGCGGGTTCTCGGTGGTGGCCAGCGAGGTGCGAAACCTTGCCCAGCAGTCCAGCAAGTCGGCCCAGGAGATCCGCGCGCTGATCCAGGCCGCGTCGCTGGCTGTTGGCGATGGCATCACCAACGTGCAGACCGCGCGTGACCGGATCGGCGAACTGGTGGGCTCGGTGGGCGAGGTGACCACCGCGGTCGCCCGGATCTCCCGCGCGTCCGAGGAGCAGGCCGACGGCGCACGGCAGATCCGCGAGGCGGTCGCCAGTCTGGATACCGCAACCCAGGACACGGCGGCCCGTGCCGACGAGTCGATGTCCTCGACGCTGGTGTTGCAACAGCACTCGAGTCGCCTGCTCAAGGCGGTCGGTTTGTTCAACTGAAGCCGCATCCGGGCGCCACCCCCGATAATTGGCATTGACACCCCGGATGACTCGCGAATAATCGCGGAATGAATCGATCCCTGCGCAGCGAGTGTCCCGGGTGTGGCGCCAGTCTGTCATTTGCCGGTGGCGACACCGTGCTGGCCGTCTGCCCCTACTGCACGACCACGGTCGTTCGCCAGGGCGGGGCGCTGATCGATCGCGGCAAGGCGGCCGAGTTGTTCGATGATCACTCGCCGATCGCGCTGCAGGCGGTCGGTACCCACGACGGAAAGCGGTTCACGGTCATCGGGCGGATGCAGTTCCGCTACGGCCGAGGCATCTGGAACGATTGGCAGCTGCGTTTCGACGACGGCTCCACGGCCAGCCTGAGCGACGATAACGGGGTCTACCTGTTGTTGCGGCTGCTGCCCGGCGACGAGTCGGCGCTGCCCGATGCTGCGGCGCTGCAGTTGGACGAGCAGGTGGTCTTGCACGGGGTGGCCGCCCGGGTCTCGAATATCGAGGCGGCGCACCTGATCGCGCTCGAAGGGGAGTTGTCGTTCGACGTGGCCGTCGACTCCGACTGGCGGATCGTCGACCTGCGGGCCGGCGACGGCTCGGTTTTCTCGCTGATGCAGCTCGGTCAGCCGCCGGGGGCTTTGCGCGTGCTGCGAGGGCGGCCGGTGTCGCTCGAGGCATTGGCGATGAGCGGGCTGCGCGAGCAGTTCGTGCGCACACTGCAGGTGCGCGCGTTCGCCTGTCCGCATTGCGCGGCACCGGTGCAGGCACGCCTGACCACCGCCCAGACCATCACCTGTCCCAGTTGCGCCAGCATCCTGGACCTGGGCGCAGGGGTGGGGGCGCAGGTGAATCACGTGTTGCAGCAGCGGCTGCCAAACTGGATCCTCAAGCCCGGGTCGGAGGGCCTGCTGGCCGGGGTGCGATGGACGGTGCTGGGGGTCCAGCGACGGGAGGGGCGTGATGACGAGGATCGCTTCACCTGGGATGAGTATCTGCTCTGGCATCCACAGCAGGGCTTTCGATTCCTGACGCTCGATCAGGGCCACTGGTCGCTGACCAGCATCACCCAGGCACCGGTGACCGTCGGCCTCGACCGCTTCGGGCGCGGCATCGCCCAGTGCGAGGGCCGCCACTACGACCAGTTCGCGACCTACACCAGCAAGACGCTGGCCGTGCAGGGCGAGTTCTTCTGGCAGGTGCGCCGCGACGATGCCTGCACCCACACCGATTTCATTGCGCCGCCGCACGGCCTTTACCGGGAACAGACGGCCAACGAGGTCGTGTGGTCACTGGCCAGCGCGGTCTCACCGGGCGAGTTGCGCGACGGGTTCGGGCTCGCGGCCGACGCGCTGCCGGCGCCGGAGGGCATCGCGCCGCTGGGTCCGGTGCCTCCCAGCCGTCGCCGTCGCTACTGGCAGATTGCGGCGTTGTCGGCGATGCTCATGGTGTTGGCCCACATGGCGCTATGGGTGATGGCCGTCAACGAGCCCCTGGCCTCGGCCACCCTGGCCGCACCCGGCGCGCAGCGAACCCATGCGCTGACCATCCCGCCCGGGCGCGAGGGCAACGTGGCGATAGCGCTGTCGAGCCAGCTGAGCGATGCGGCGCTGTCGGTGCGTGGGGTCTTGCAACCGGTGGAAGGGACGGGCACGCGCGAACTCCAAGAGGTACTCAGCTACTACTCGGGAACCGATGCCGACGGTGAATGGTCCGAAGACTCGCGCAGCGCTCGCATGGTGTTCGCCTCGACGCCTGCCGGCCGCTACCAGTTGCAGCTGTCGTCGCTGGCTGGCGACGGGACGCCGGCGCCGGTGCTGTACTCGGTCGTACACGACACCTCGTCTCGGGCTGGATGTTGCCAGCTGGGCTGGCGGCGGTGGCGCTGGCATTGTTCCTGGGGCTGCGCAGTGTGACTGATCCAGAGGCCGCAGCGTTGGCGCGACAGCCAGTACGGCCGCTCGCCCGGTCGCCGCCAACTGTGGTTCACGCCGGGCCGATGACGAGGAGGATGACTGATGTTCCGCCTGCTGGCCTTTGGTCAGTCAACCTTGCCCCTGACCGGTCGTTCGGCTTTCGCAGCAGCTGCTGGCCTGGGACTCAGGACGAGCTCGAAGCGGCGGTCGCTGTTCGTGACCAAAACCGACTGACCCAGGGCACGGTCTTTCGCGGCAGCACTGGGGATGTCGGTCAGCCACCTCCTCGGGAGCCGCAGCCTCGCACAAGTGAGCGCGCCGCGCTTGTTCCCCGTCTTTTTCCCCGCCAACCCGATCGTCCACGGACCGAATCACAGGAGTGTCCACATTTCCTGCTCGTCGCACTGTTGTCATCGCTCGTTTACTCGATCCTCGTGCCTGGTTCCTGGATCTCGTTCATCGTCTCGACAAGCTGACGCCCCATGAACCTGGCGCGAGATCGTCGAGCGCAAGAACCAGGCGCTGGGCCTGGTCGTCGCCGCGATGTGCCTGGGCATCTGACTGTCATTGCTGCCAGATCCGACGCTGAGCAGCCCAGCCACAGGCCAGGTCAGGCGCTGACCGTGGCTTCTTCTGGACGGACCCGCCGGGGGCGTGGTGCGCGCCTGGGGTCGCGACGGCGTTGCTGGCGTCGGTGTTCATCGCCGCCTGCGGTCTGGTCTACGAACTGGTGGCCGGCGCTTGCCAGCTACCCGTCAACATCTCCGGCGCTGCAGTTTCGACGGTGATCGGCGTCTACCTGTTTTCAATGGGGGTCATCGTGGTTGCCGCAGCCTGTACGCGATCCGCCAGGCAGCCTCATCCGGGCACGAGTTGCTGAGCGGACGCTGTCGCAGGCAGGTCCACGTTGATGGCGCGGTTCCATCCAGCAGCGTGGGCGCCGGCCGTTCCGGGCTGGCCGCCGCAGTATTTCCTGGTCTGGCTGGCCTGGCGTTGGTGGGGTCTGAGATCTGCTGGTACAGCGCCTGCTGCGCGCCCACTACCGGCTTGCGAACTGGTGTCGCAGCGACCGCTTACCATTTCGCGCGCTCGCCGTGTCGCTGGCTTTTCCGACGCACCAGTTCTGGCTGGTATGGTGTGCACGCTGCATTTCTGGTCTTCGGGCTGGCTAACGCGCCGGTGGCGTCTCGGAAGCGCCATGCCACCGGCACGAGTTGGAAGCGACCCGTTCAGTAGGGTTCGGCGATACCCGCCGGCGCGGCGCTCGCGCTGTGCTCGGTCAGCCGGCGCCGATGACCCGACCCGGCTGGTCGAGGAAAGGCTCTATGCCGGGCGTGTCATCCATGCCCAGACGTCCCCGTACCAGCGGATCGTGCTGACCCGGGTCGTAGGACGATCTGCGTCACCCGAACGGCAACCTGCAGCTTTATCACGCGACGAGCACCGCCATCACGAGGCCCTGGTGCTGCCCGCGCTGGCCGCGCATCCGACAAACCCCGCCAGCGGCGTTCATCCTGTGGTGGCGGCGACGGCATGGCCGCCTGCGAGGGGCCTGCGCGAGCCCTCGGTTCGCGCGGTCACGCTGATCGACCTCGACCTGATGGTGGTCGGGTTGTTTCGTACCCATCCGATGCTCTGTCCGCGCGAATGTCACCGCCCATGCTTGGCGGACTGCATTGACGGTGATCGCAACGGACGCCTGGCATGGTGGTTGGAGCAGGCGCTTCATCTGACTGGTCGACGGATCTGCCGACCTGACGAACCTTTTGCCGCCGTCAGCTGTATCTGGAGAGCTTTTACCGGCTGCTCGCGCAACGCCTGAGCGCGTCCGGCTTTCTCGCAGTACAGGCGACGTCGCTGTTGTACGCGCGCGGCAGTTACTGGATGGTCGTGCGCACGATCGAGGCTGCCGGGCTGCGTACCCGGCCCTACCACGCAGTGGTACTGAGCTGCTGGCGAATGGGGCTTCGTGCTGGCCGCCCACCGGCCCTATTCGCTGAGCGCGCCGCCGCGAAGACAGCGGCTGGTGGTAGATCGAGCGGGCGGCACGGCGAGGCCGCGCGGCGCCGCGCTTTCACCGCAGACGTGCTGCCGACGCTGTTCGAATCTCGGCCGACATGGCGAGGTGCCGGGGCCGGTCAATCGGCTGCAGGCGCCGGCGCTGGTGACGCTCTATCGCCATGAATGGGGCAGGCGCCGGGCGACTGAGCGCCTGCCCGCATCGCCAGGCGCATTGCCTGGTGCCCTGAGCCAGGGTGATCGCCCGTCGGCGCCGAAGGCGGCCGGCATGGGTCAGGCCACCCTTTCACCGAAGACGCCCGCGGCTGCGATCATGGCCAGAATCCCCGGCACCCGAATGGTGTTCTCCCCCGGTCCGACCACCGCCGGACGAAGCGGTCGATGCCATGCATCGCCAGCCTTTCGACCTGGCCGATAGCCGGCTCGACGACCTGATCGCCCAGCATCACCGGGCTGCGCCAGGTGTTGTGCACGCGCGAGGCACAGATCGGGCTGTTCGCCAGCACGCACGGCGCCTGGGAGGCCCGCCTGCAGAACGTGATCCACCCGGGGCAGGCCATCCTGATCCCCGGTACCGGGCATTTCTCGGAGTCCTGGGCCACCCATGCCGAGGCGCTGGGTCACCGGGTCATCCGGCTGACCTGGCACGAGGGCTACCCGACTCGACCCCGATGCGGTCGAGAAAGCGCTGCGCGCCGATTCGCGAGGCGAGATCGGCGCGGCGTTCGTCGCGCACACCGACACGGCCAGCACGAACAGCGACCTGGCGGCGATTCGCGCCGCGATCGATGCCGCCGGCACCGCCGGCGCTGCTGGTCGTCGACGTATTCCCGCTGGCGGCGGCGCCAGTTCGCGATGGACGAACTGGCCACCGCCGCCGCCAGGCGACCGCCAAAAAGAATCAGATGCCGCCACCGCTGGCCTGATGGCGCTGATGCCGTGGCACTGGCGGGATTCGCCAGAACCGCACCGCGCTTTTTTTACTGGGAACGGGAACGTCGCCAGGGTGTTGAGCCGCCTGAAGCCGTAGGGCACGCCGCCCGAGAACATGACTTCGCGGCCTGCAGCGTACCGTTGCGCTGCATCCTCGGCGAGGGGGCTGGCGTATCCACGCCCACACGCTCGCTGGCCGGCGCCGGTGCATGCCGCGCGTTGCCGGATGGTCCGGGAAGCGGCGCCCTGTTTCTGCCTGCAGCCCGCGAGTTGCTTGCGTCGTCACCACGGCAGGGACCGGGTGGCATCGATCCGGAGGCGATCCGCACGATTGCCCGGGGAACGGTTCCAGATCGCCATCCCAGCCGCGGCAACGAACTGAACAACTGGTCGCGTTCCGCATCGGTCACCTGGGCGATCTGAATGCCGGCATGATCCTGGGTTGTCTGGCGGGGGGTCGAAGGAGCGCTGACCGTCCAGGGTCCCGCATGGCCACGGGGTGCGCCGGGCGATCGAGTACCTGGCTGAACGTCTCTGGAGCTCCGCGGGCCGTCGGCCGGCGGCCGCCCGGCCCGGTTACTGCGTTCGCACGATCTCATCGGTGATCCGCCAGCCTCGGCCGTCCAGCCACTGACGATCCCTGCGCGCCCCGATGAGCAATCGATTGCAGCGGAAGGCGCAGCCGCGCCGACCGCCCCGGTAGGCGGTCCAGGCCGGCAGTCCTGCAGCGCGATCAGGTCTTCTCGCGCACCAGCCGGCCAGGGTGACGCCCAGCACCTGCTCGCAGGCTCGCGCCAGCGGCCGCTCCGGCAGACCAGTCTGCTTCGCCAGGCAGCATAGCGCCAGGCCGCGTCACCCGGGAATGCGTGGAGTGCACCGCCAGCGCGGATTGATCGCGTGGCCGCGCAGCAGCGGGGCGAGCGTCGCCGGGGCGTCCGGGGTGAACGCGCGCAGGTGCAGGTACTGCGACATCCGCTGGCCGTCATTGACCGGGTAGTTGTCCCATAGCACGCCCGCAAAGCCGCAGCCGCTCGGCGACCCGGCTGGCAGGGCGGCATCGAGGCCGCGAACAGACTTCCTCGCCGGTCCACGCGCCATCGACATCGACGTTCGGCCGGCAGTAATCGTCCGGAGTGTTCCAGGTAGTCCGCCGCGCTGCCAGCGACTCCGGTCCAGCACCGGGTCGTCGGTGTAGTGTTGGGCAGACCGTCAGGTGGTGGGTCGGACAGCGATCGCGCACTATCGCGACGAGCTGTCCACCGGCGGCTGGTTGGGATCGTCGCCGCGACGTCATCGAACAGCAGCGTCAGCTCGTCGATGCCGGCCTCGCGAGCAGGCGACTGAGCTGATGCGCAGGTGCGCTGCCAATCGGGCTGTTGGCGGCAGTAGTCGAATGCGCGCGCTCGCTCAGCTCCACCGAACGAAACCGACTGCTGGTGGCAGTGGGCGGCGTAAGCGGCCAGCTCTGGCCAGGTAGTGCGGCTCGGCGGTCTCGCGCCAGCGCGGCGCAACCACAGGTCGGCCTTGGGGGCCACCAGGTGGAAGCGGTGTTGCCGTGCGGCGCCAGCGCCTCGATGGTCTGGCGCCGCTGCGGCCAGCGTCCGCACGCCGCAGGAAGCCCCGATGATGCCGAGCCGAAAACACCGCTGCTGGCACCGCCTTCTCCGGTACAGATGTACGCCCGGGCCGAAGCCTCTATGATACGAACAGACGGTCGCTCGTCGATATGCCGCCGCCAGGCACGATCCGTTGCTCAACCGCCTTTGCACGGAGACATGATCTGACATCGACACCCATCCCTGGCAGACCCTGCGCACGACAGCGCACCGGCCGAACCGTCATCAGTGTCTGCTCGATCGCGGCTATCGGGGCAATCCGCTGAGCATGTCGGCGCCATGCGAACTCACCGAGGTCGCCGCCTGGCGTTCTTCGGCGCATGCCCTCGAGGTGTCGGCGGTCAACTGGCCGGACGCGACGATTCGTTCCCATGGGCATGATCTGAAGGATCCCGAGTTGCGCCAGGCGCGCGACAGCCAAGCGAAGTCGGCCGTTGTAGCAGCTTTGCGAGTGAGCGGGTCGATGCGCCGACGATCTGCGCGATCGAGGGCTGGTGCGTCGGCGGCGGCATACGGCGTTGCCGCAGGCGTCGATCTGGCGGGGTCGCAGCGAGTCGGCGCGTTCATCCCCGAGGTGGCGCGCGGTACGAACATGAGCTGGTCTATCTCCGCGGTCGCCGAGGCCGTCGGGCCACCTGGACCAAGCGGTTTGCCGCGCTTCCAGATCGGATCGATGCGGCCACCGCGCTGCACAATGGGGAGACCGCCCGACGAAGTGACCCCAGACGGCAGCGGCGACTGGCCAACGCGCTGGCCATCGCCCAGCGGGCGAAGCAGCATCGCCCACCGCGATGAAGATGGCCGGTTACGACGGCACGCGCACCGCCAAGAACCGGGTGGCCGCGCACCGTGACCTGGCATTCGCGCCGACCGAGGGCCTCAGGATTTCCGGCGTGGCGTCGTTCGAGGGCCGGGAATCGGTGTTCGGCAACTGAGGTTCGCCGATATCCAGCGCCAGGGGTTGCGTCGGCCTAAGGTTCTTCGCGTCGCTCGGCGGTGTGTCGTCGGCCAGTGGGTCTTCATCTGCCAGCAAGGTGTCGGCCGCCTCGCCGACTGCCGACCGTCGCGCTGCTGGCGCCGAGCTTGACGAACAGGCAGGTCTAGCGCCCGGGTCAGTTTGCTTCGCCGCGCCTTCCGCCTGGCCGAGCTTCGGCGGTTTCGTGCGTGACCGACAACGGCTGATGGTTGCGAATCCGCGCTTCCATCATGCAGCGCTTGTCGTTCGGACCGGGCTTGTCGCTGTTCGCGTCGTTCAGGTGTACTTCGATGCGTGTGAGGCGATCGGCGAAGCGCCCCAGCGCATCGTTGACCTGCGCCTCCACGTAATCCTTGAGTCTTGGCGAATTGCTGATGTTGCGGTCGGTATTCAGTAGGATCTGCATGCGTTCCCTTATGTGGTTGCCGGCGTCATACGTCGGCGTTGTCTTCACCGACGATCTGCCGATACCGTCGAACATACTCTGCCGCTGCGAACGGCCATGAATGGTCCTGATCCATTGCTGTTCGTACCAACGCCTGCCATGCCCTCGTCTGGGCGAACAGCGCGCGTGCACGAGCCACACACTGGACCAGCGCCGTGGGAGTGGCCGGCCGAAAGCCGAAGCCGTTGCCAGCGCGATCCGCATCGGCTTGATCGACATCGCAGACGGTATCGGCAAGGCCCCCGGTCTGGCGCACGATGGGAATCGCCCCATAGCGCATTGCGAATAGCTGGGTTAGTCCGCACGGCTCGAAGCGCGACGGCACGAGCAGCGCATCGACGCCGGCGTAGATCTGTCGCGCAAGTGCTTCGTCAAAGCCTTGATCGAAGGCCAGTTTGCCGGCGAATGCCGAGGTCGCAGCCCTGAGTCGGTTCTCCAGCGAGGGAGCACCATTGCCCAGGACGACCATCCGACTCGGCCCGTCCAGCAGCGCGGGCAGCGCTTGGACGATCAGATCGATGCCTTTTTGGTCGGTCAGGCGGCTGACCACCCCCATGACGAAGGGCAGGGTGTCGCCGTCGTTGCCGACCGGCTGCAGCTTGAACCGGGCCAGCAGCGCATCGCGGTTGGCGCTGCGCCCGGCCGGGTTGTGCACATCGTAGCGGGCGGCGATCGCCGCATCGGTGGCCGGGTCCCAGAGCTCGGCATCGATCCCGTTCAAGATGCCGAACAGGTTGGCCGCCCGCTGACGGATCACCCCGTCCAAGCCGTGACCGAACTCGGGCTGCTGCAACTCGGCCGCGTAGGTCGGGCTGACGGTGGCGATGGCCGACGCACTCTGTAGTGCCGCCTTCATGAATGACAAGTCACCATGAAACTCCAGACCGTCGGGCGAGAACCAGCGCGCCGACAGGCCCAGTTCGGCAAATCCGTTGCCCGGAAACCGCCCCTGGAAAGCCACGTTGTGGATGCTGAACAGCGAGCGCGCGTCGGGCGGGCCGCGCTCACTCAGCCAGGCCGGCACCAGGCCGGCATGCCAGTCGTGGCAATGGACGATCTGCGGCGACCAGGCCGGATCGAAGCGCCCGCCGGCCAGTTGGGCGCCCAGCCAGCCCAGCAGCGCGAATCGGCGCTGATTGTCGGGCCAGGGTTGGCCATCGGGGCCCAGGTAGGGATTGCCGGGGCGCTGGTAGAGCCAGGGCGCATCGATCACGTAGTGGACCAGCGAGGTATCGTCGCTGGTGCGCAGCAGGCGTACCCGACCGCTGCCCGGCGATGGGACGAAATCGGGCCCGACGGGTCGCAACCCGCCCGGCGCAGAGACAAGCCCTGCAGCACGGCCGGATAACCGGGCAGCAGCACCTGACTTCGTGGCCCAGTCGCTGCTGGGCTGCGGCAGGCGCCGATCACGTCGCCCAGGCCACCGGTCTTGACAAACGGCGTCGATTCGGCTGCCACATGCAGGATGCGCATGCTCAGACGGGTCGGGCGGCCAGTTGGTCGAGCATCGTCTGGGTGACCAGCGTGACGCCTTTCTCCGAACGGTAAAAGCGCGCACGGTCGGCGGCCTCGTCTTCGCCGATCACCATGTTCTCGGGGATGAAGCAGCCACGGTCGATCACGCACTTGGTCAGCCTGGCCCCGCGCGAGACGATGACATCGGGCAGCAGCACGGTCTTCTCGACGCGCGAGAACGAATGGGTGCGCACGTTGGAGAACAACAGGCTGCCGATGATGCGACCGCTGACGATGCAGCCACCGGACACCATGGATTCCATCGCGGAGCCGCGCCGCTCGTCGGCGTTGTGCACGAACTTGGCCGGCGGCAGTTGCTCCTGGTAGGTGAAGATCGGCCAGTCCTTGTCGTACAGGTTCAGGGCCGGTGAGGTCGCGCACAGGTCGATATTGGCTTCCCAGTAGGCATCGACCGTGCCCACGTCGCGCCAGTACGGGGGCGAATCGGGCACCCGGCCCGCACAACTGAGCGAGAACGGGTGCGCGACGGCATCGCCGCGCGCGACCACCTCGGGAATCAGGTCGCGGCCGAAGTCGTGCGCGGTGTTGGCCCGGCGGCTGTTCTCGTCGAGCAGCGCGTACAGGTACCTGGCATCGAAGATGTAGATGCCCATGCTGGCCAGGCTGGTGTCAGCATTGCCGGGCATCGGTGGCGGGTTCTCGGGCTTCTCGAGAAACTCGAGAATGTTGTGATTCTCGTCGACGTGCATGACGCCGAACTCGCTGGCCTCGCTGCGCGGCACCTCGATGCAACCGACGGTACACGGCTTGTTGCTGTCGGCATGCCAGTTCAGCGCGATCCGGTAGTCCATCTTGTAGATGTGGTCGCCGGCCAGGATCACGATGTAGTCGGCGCCGTAGGCCCGCACGATGTCCAGATTCTGGTAGACCGCATCTGCCGTGCCCCGGTACCAGGAAACACCGTCCAGGCGCTGCTGGGCCGGGATCATGTCGATGAACTCGTTGAACTCCGACTTGAGAAACCCCCAGCCGCGGTGCAGGTGGCGGATCAGCGAATGGGCCTTGTACTGCGACAGCACGCCGATGCGACGCAGGTCGGAATTGACGCAGTTGGACAGTGCGAAATCGATGATGCGGAATTTGCCACCGAAAAAGACCGCCGGCTTGCAGCGGATGTCGGTCAGGTTCTTGAGACGTGAGCCGCGGCCGCCGGCCAACAGGAACACGAAGCTGCGCTTGGTCAGCTGCAGCGCCGCCATGTTGTTAACAAGCCGCCCCGCCATGTTTTCGGATGACATCAGGTGGTACTCCCGCCACAATCCCAGTCTGGTTTACCTCTCGAGCAACTGCGACCAGATCCAAGATGGCTGATCAGGATACCCCGTTGAAGGAAATACCCCGGCACAGGCTGAGTGATTCGGCCGCGCAGCAACCCGCGCAGCATGCCGACAGTAGCAGCAATTGTGCGGCGATTGCCAATGAAATCAAGCAGGCGTTGACTTTTCGCATCGGCAAGGATCCGGCAACCGCGAGCCCCCAGGACTGGTATCAGGCAGCCGCCGCGGTGTTGCGCGATCGCCTGATCAGCCGCTGGCTGGCGACCAACCGGCGCCAGCGGGCCCAGAACGTCAAGCGTGTCTACTACCTGTCGATGGAATTTCTCGTCGGCCGCGCGATGTCCAACGCGTTGCACGCGACCGAGTTGTACGACGACTTCTCCCGTGCGCTGCAGCAACTGGGCCTGGGCATCGACTGGATGGTCAACGAGGAGCCCGACGCGGCGCTGGGCAACGGGGGTCTGGGCCGCCTGGCCGCCTGTTTTCTCGATTCGATGGCGGCGCTCGATCTGCCGGGTATCGGCTACGGCATCCGCTATGACTTCGGCATGTTCGCCCAGGGCACCCGCGACGGGCGCCAGGTCGAGATGCCCGACGAGTGGCTGCGCCAGGGCAACCCCTGGGAGATCCGCCGTGCCGACCGGACCTTCCCGGTCCGCTTCGGCGGCCACGTCACCCACGACGGCGGCGGGGCGACCTGGCATGCGTCCGAACTGGTCCGGGCCATCGCCTACGACAACATGATCCCCGGGGCGGACACCCAGACGATCGTGACGCTGCGGCTCTGGCACGCGCAGTCGGCGCAGTCGCTCGACCTGGCCCGCTTCAACCAGGGGGACTACATGCTGGAGGCGGTGCGCCAGCGCACGCTGTCGGAGAATGTCACCCGGTGCTGTATCCCAGGCCGTTCGAGCCGCCAGGGCCGCGAGTTGCGCCTGCATCGGGAGTACTTTTTCGTCAGCGCATCGGTGCAGGACATCCTGCGCCGCTACCTCGGCAATGCCTCGGTACATGGCTTCCTCGGCCAAGCTCGGCGATCCACCTGAATGACACGCATCCAGCGATCGCGGTGCCCGAACTGATGCGCCTGCCTGGTCGATACGCACAAGCTGGAGTGGACCCAGGCCTGGTCGAGGTATGCACGGATCTTTTCGTCACGAACCACACGGTCATGCCCGAGGCCCTGGAGACCTGGCCGATCGACATGCCTGGGCCAGGTGCTGCCGCGCCGCCTCGAGATCATCTACGAGATCAACCGTCGCTTCCTGAACGGGGTGCGGGAGAAGTTCGGCCACGATGACCCTCCTTCCTCGCCCGCCTGTCGATCGTCGATCCCGAAGACCAGCGGACGGGTATGTCGCTGTCGGTGGTGGCCAGCCACCAGGTGAACAGGGTGTCGAAACTGCACAACGACCTGATCGCGCGCACCTTGTTCGCCGACTTCGCCAAGAGTGTTCCCCGAGCGCTTTTGCAGCATGACCAACGGCATCACGCCGCGCCGCTGGCTGGCCTACGCCAATCAGGGCCTGGCCGCTCTGATCGACGACCGGATCGGTCGGGCTGGCGCACCGACCCTGAACCAGTTGCAGCAGTTGCGCGCGCACACCGACGATCGTGATTTCGTCGAGGCCTTCGCCACGGTCAAGCGTGGCAACAAGCGACGGCTGATCCAGTATTGCCGTGACACGCTGGGGGTCGAACTGAATCCCGACTCGATGTTCGACGTGCAGATCAAGCGCATGCACGAGTACAAGCGCCAGTTGCTCAACGTGATGCACGTGATCTGGCGCTACCAGGCCATTCTGGCGCGGCCCGATGCCGGCTGGACACCGCGCACCGTGCTGTTTGCGGGCAAGGCCGCGTCCGCCTACGGCATTGCCAAGCTGATCATCAAGCTCATCAACGATGTGGCGGTCAAGGTCAACAACGATCCGCGTGTCGGCGACCTGCTCAAGGTCGTGTTCGTGCTGCGGCGTCTCGATTGCCGAGATGATCGATCCAGCCGCACCGACCTGTCCGAACAGATCTCGACGGCCGGCACCGAGGCATCGGGCACGGGCAACATGAAACTGGCGCTCAATGGCGCGTTGACGATAGGCACGCTCGATGGCGCCAACATCGAGATCCGTGACCAGGTGGGCGATGGCTTATCTTCATCTTCCGGGCTGAACGCGGCCGACGTGTCCCTCGCCTGCGGGTCGATGGCTACCCAGCACCCAGGTCAGGCAGGATCCCGAACTTGCCCGGGTGTGGACACGCTGACCGGTTCGCTGTTCTGCCCGGACGAGCCCGGGCGTTTCCTGCCGCTGCACGACCAGTTGCTGCGCCACGGCGACCGCTACCTGTTGTTGGCTGACTTTCGGGCCTACATCGATTGCCAGCGCCGGGTGGATCAGGCGTTCGCCTCGCCAACCGACTGGACCCGCAGTGCGATCCTGAACGTGGCGGGCATGGGGGTCTTTTCGAGCGACCGCACGATTGCCGAGTACGCCAGCCGGATCTGGGGGGTGCGACCCCTTGCCTGGTCGAACTGATCCGGATACGCCTGGGACGGGCGGATGGGCGGCGTTGCTGCAAGGTTGTAGTGCCGATCCTTTCGCGTGGCTGGGCGCGCATCGCCGGCCCCATGGCGGCTGGCGCTGGCGCGTGCATCTGCCGGCGGCGACCGCGGTGTCGCTGCTGGTGCCCGGCAGCGCGGAGCCGGCTCCGACCTTCGTGCCCGGCCCGGCACCGGGCACGTTCACGCTGGACACCGAGTTGCCCCTCGAGCCCCTCGAGTGCCGGCTGCTGGTGAAGTGGCCGCAACTGGAGGTCCAGACAGCCGATCCCTACACGTTCGGCCTGCTGCTCGCCGACGACGACCTCTGGCTGTTCGGCGAGGGGCGGCATAGCCACCTGTGGAAAGTGCTGGGCGCACACCGTCTGAGCCTGCACGGGATTGCCGGCACGCGCTTCGCGGTCTGGGCGCCAAATGCGTCCAGCGTTGCGGTGGTCGGCGACTTCAATGTCTGGGACCCGATCGCCCACCCGATGCGGGCACGGGTGAACAGCGGTGTCTGGGAGTTGTTCGTGCCGCTGGCCGCGCCCGGCGATGCCTACAAGTTCGCGATCCGCGATGCGCACGGTCAGATGCTGGACTGGCGCGCCGATCCGTTCGCGCGCCGTGCCGAGCACCCGCCGCGCACCGGTTCGGTGATCGTGGCCGAACCGGACGCGCCGGTCGCGTTGCGCCCGCTGGCCGGCCCGGCCAATCGCCGCGATCAGCCGATCAGCATCTACGAGGTCCACCCGGGATCGTGGCGCCGGATGGCCGCGCCCGGCAGGCCCGAGGGGCGGATGCCGACCTGGGATGAACTGGCCGCCACGCTGGTGCCGTACGTGCGCGATCTGGGGTTCACGCACCTCGAACTGATGCCGCAGGCCGAGTACCCGTTCGACGGTTCCTGGGGCTACCAGCCAGTGTCCCTTTATGCGCCGACCGCACGACACGGGGATGCCCAGGGGCTGCGACGATTCATCAATGCCTGCCATGAAGCCGGTCTTGCCGTGATCCTGGACTGGGTGTCCGGGCACTTTCCGACCGATGCCCACGGCCTGGGGCGATTCGACGGCTCGCCCCTTTACGAGTACGCCGATCCGCGCGAGGGCTTTCACCAGGACTGGAACACACTGATCTACAACTACCGGCGACCCGAGGTCCGCAACTTCCTGCTGGCCAATGCGCGCTACTGGGTCGAGGAATTCGGCATCGACGGCCTGCGGGTCGATGCGGTGTCCTCGATGCTGTTTC
>JAWKYE010000046.1:0-37371 GCA_041396665.1 Burkholderiaceae bacterium | reverse complement strand
TGCAGCGCGCGCTCGGCCAGCGGCAAGGCCTTGCGGGCCGCGTCCGTGGGCCGCATCGCGCGGGTCGAGCGCTCGAACAGCAGCACACCGAGTGTCTGTTCCAGCTGACGCAGGCTCAGGCTGACCGCCGACTGGGTCACGCACAGACGTTCGGCGGCGGTGCCGATCTTGCCGCAGTGAAAGATCTCGACAAAGCAGCGCAACTGCCTGAGCGTGACCGCGGGAAACAGCGGCAGGGCGCTGGCGGGCGGGGGGGCGTCGGCGTCGGGCATCGCGGGGATGTCAGGCGGGCCGTGATCCGGCCACGCCGCCGGCCGGCGGCGCGGCCACCGGGGGCATGTCGGCGGGGCCGTCCACGTCCGGGTGCCGTGCCATCCGGCGCAGCGCCAGTACCAGCGCGGCGCCGGCCGCGCTGATCGGCAGTACCCACCACGAGTGCGCGCCCAGCCACACGGTCGAGCTGCCCACCAGTAGCGCGCCGGCCAGCAGCACGACACGCGCGATCGCGCCCATCGGGCGGGCGCCGAGCGAGCCTTCGGCCGCCCAGCCCAGCATCGCGCCGGACAGGATCACCGAGCCGGCGGCCAGCAGGCCGGCGGCCAGCGTGTCCTGCCAGAGCAGCGCGGGATTGAGCACGAACACGAAGGGCAGCAGGTAGCCGGAGAAACCCAGGCGCAGGCCCTGCCACGAGGTCCGCCAGAGATCGGCACCGGCAATGCTGGCTGCCGCGTAAGAGGCGATCGCCACCGGCGGGGTCAGCATCGACATCAGGCCAAAGTAGAAGATGAACATGTGCGCGGCCAGCGGCATCAACCCGATCTTGGTGAGCGCCGGCGCCAGCACCACCGACAACAACACGTAGACCGCCGCGGTCGGAATGCCCATGCCCAGCACGACCGCCAGGCCGGCCGTGAGCACCAGCATCACCAACACCCCCCACGACTCGCCGACGTGGGTCAGCAGCAGCGTGATCGAGAACGACAGCCCCGAGATGTTGAGCACGCCGATGACGACGCCCGCGCCGGCCGACACCAGCAGGATCGCCAACATGTCCTGACCCACGCCCACGGTCAGGCCGTGCAGCAGGCGGCGCCAACGAACCGGCTGCCGGGTCAGCAAGGCCAGCGCCAGCATCACCGCCGATGCGTAGAGCGCGGCGCGCGATACGCTGTAGCCGAGCACGAACATCGTGTACACCAGCACCCCGATCGGCACCGCGAACGGCCAGCCGTGACGCAGCACCTGCAGCAGGCGCGGCAGTTCGGCCCGCGGCAGGCCGCGCAGTCGGTGGCGTGCCGCATGGCTGTCGATCTGTACCAGCAGCACCACGTAGAACACGAACGCCGGCACGATCGCCGCCACCACGACGTCCGAGTACGGCACCTGCAGGAACTCGGCGATCAGGAAGGCGGTGGCGCCCATCACCGGCGGTGTCAGCTGGCCGGCATTGGAGGCGACCGCCTCGACCGCGGCCGCATACTCGGGTTTCACGCCCGAGCGCTTCATCAGCGGAATGGTCACGCTGCCCGACGACACCACATTGGCCACCGATGAGCCGCTGATCATGCCGAACAGGCTGGACGAGGCGACCGCGACCTTGGCCGGCCCGCCCCGATACTGGCCCAGCAGCGACATCGCCAGCTGGTCGAAGAACCTGCCGGCGCCGGTGGCCTCGAGGCACTTGGAAAAGAAGATGAACGCGAGTACCACGGTCGAGGCCACCCCGAGCACGATGCCGGGCACCCCGTTGGTGTCCACGAACAAAAAGCCGATCAGGCGACGTGGTTCGGTGTACTGCGCTTCCAGCACCCCGGGCAGCAGGTGGCCGGCAAAGCCGTAGGCGGCAATCAGCACGATGAGGATCGCGATCGCGTTGCCGCCGTGGCGGCGCACCGCCTCGATCAGCAACACCAGGGCCACGAGGCCGGTGAGCCAGCGCGACGGATCGCGGTAGCCGCCCAGGATCAGCCACTCCTCGTAGCGCCACGCGCCCCAGGACCACATCGCGATCGCCAACAGCCCGAGCACGATCTCGAGCGCACCCGCCCGTTGCCCGAACGGGCGTGACAACAGGCCGGCCGCGGTCACCAGGCCGGCGATCACCAGGTACAGGTGCTCGTCCAGCAGGGGCAGGCGCAGCCGGGTCGGGCCATCGAGCAACCAGAAAAAGCCCAGCACCGAGATCAGCGCCAGGCACAGGTCTCGAAACCCGTTGGCCAGGGTCAACAACGCACGGTCCTGCGGGCCGGACGGGTCAGGACCGCGTCACGCTCTGTTCCTTGGCCTCGTTGGCCGGGGTCCAGAGCCCCTTTTCCTTGTAGAAGGCGACGGCACCCGGGTGATAGGGGACGGTGTTGCTCGCCCGGCCCATCTCCCGGGCGCCGCCCAGGCGCAGCGGCGGGCAGTCTTTTTGCAGTGCCGGGTAGGCGGTGTGGATCGCTCCCAGCACCTGGGCGGCGGTCGCATCGTCCATCGCGGCCGAGGCCATCAGGAACACATCGAACCCGGTGGTCACCAGCGGTTCGGGCACTTCGGGCAGGTTGGGAGCCGGCTTGACATCGATCGGGAACAGGCCGCTCACCGCCTTGCCCAGAAAGCCTCAAGCTGAAGTTCGGGCCGGCCAGGTCGACGTAGCGGCACGCCGACCGAGGCGTGGCCTCCTTGACGGCCGGAATGCCCACGGCGATCCAGGTCGCGTCGAGGCTGCCATCGACCACGCCGCGCACGCCCTGCGGCAGGCCGGCGACGTCGACCGGCACAACGTCTTTCTCGGTGAGCCCCACTGTCTGCAGCACCGCCGTGTGAATCGGGCTGAGCGAGACATTGGCCTTGAAGTTCATCACGATCTTGCGGCCCTTGAGGTCGGCAACCGAGCGGATCGGCGAATCATTGCGCACCAGCATCGCGTAGCGCAGCGGCCAGAGCCGGGCCAGCGTGCGCAACTGCCGGTTCGGGTCACGACCCTGGTCGCCGTTGTAGGCGCCGCCCGAATCGAGCGACGATGACAGGCCCATCGTCACATCGCCGCTGTTGATCATCGGCAGGTACACCGACGAGCCGGCATAGGCCGCACGATCGAACGGATGCCCACCCTCTTCGGAGATCAGCTTGGCCAGCCCGCCGCCCATCACGTAGTAGGGCGCCGACCGGGTTGGTGCCGATCGTGATGCGCTGCGGCGGCCATCGCAGGCAGCATTGCGCCTGCGGCCAACACGGCGCTGCCCGCCAGGAAGGCACGGCGGCCGACCGGGTGGCCGTGTGGAGGTGAGTGGGTCATCGGGGATCTCCGTTTCGTGGGTTGTCAGGAACTTGCGCGGGGCCGTTGCGCTCAGCGCTCGAACTCGCGCACCGCGGTGGGCTTGCGGCGCGCCGGGTCCAGCGAATGGCCGTCGGGCAGCGGGCCGACGCCTTCCTCGCGGGTGTACGGGCCGGTCACGCCGATGACCGGGTCGCCGGCCACGGTGACCCGCTCCATCGTGCGTCGCTGTGGATAGTAGTCGTGCGGCGCATAGTGCTGCACCGACCGGTTGTCCCACATCACCACGGTATTGACCGCCCAGCGCATCCGGAACTGATACTCGGGAATCGCGGCCCGGCTGTAGAGAAAGTTCAGCAGCGTGTCGCTCTCATCGGCCTTCAGGTCGCGCAGCTTCACGCAGAACTGCGGGTTGACGTTCAGGATCCGTCGCCCGCTGACCGGGTGCACCCGCACCACCGGGTGCCAGGTCATCGGGAACTCGCGCTCGAGTTCGGCCAGTTTTTTCTGGTGCTTTTCCGACGAGGTGAACAGCCCGCGCCACGGCTTGAAGTCGTGCAGCGCCTCCAGGCCGTGCACGTATTGCTTCATCCGCTCCGACAAGCCGGTGTACGCGGCCGTCATGCTGGAAAACACGGTGTCGCCCCCGTAGGCGGGCAGCACCCGCGCCCGCAGCACGGTGGCCAGCGGCGGCGCCTTGCGAAAGGTCTCGTCGGCATGCCACTGGTCGGTGAGCGCCGGCGGATTGTCCGCGGTGTAGTCCAGCACGATCACGTCGCGCTTGTCGTCCAGGTTGGGCGAGAACGGGTGGATGGACAGGCCGCCAAAGCGTGCGGCGAAGTCGCGTTGCGCGTCCAGCGAGATGTCCTGGTCGCGAAAGAAGATCACCTCGTGGGTCACCAGCGCGGCATGGATCGCGTCGAACTGCGCGTCGGACAGCGGCTTGCCAAGATCGGCGCCGCGGATCTCGGCACCCAGGTTGCCGCCCTGGCGAACGATCTGCAGGCCGGCCTGTTCGTGAACGGCCGTGAGGGGCATCGTGGTCATCGGTGTCTCCGTGGACAGGGTCATCGCCGGAGCACACTCGCCGCCGGGGGCTGGCAGCATACCAATGGATCGATTCAGAAGACCAGCGATAATTACTTGATCAAATATAAGAACAAATCATGAATCGGCTGCCAGGTCGGCATAACGGATGTCCGCGCGGCGCACGATGGCATCGAACATCATGCGGTCGGCGTCGCGTCCCACGTGCATCGGCTTGCGCTGGCGCGGGATGCCCGCCAGCAGCGTTTCATCCAGCGCGATCGTCTCGCCGGGCAGGCAGGCGGTGGCCATCTGCACCTCGCAGGCTCGCTGCAGGGTCCAGATCGTGTGCAGCGCCTTGCGCAGCGTGGGCCCGGTGACCAGCAGGCCATGGTTTCGCAGGATCATCACATCGCGATCTCCGAGGCTGGCCACCAGGCGGGCGCACTCGGCGGTATCGGTGGTGATGCCCTCGAAGTCGTGATACGCGACCCGCTGGTAGAACATCGCGCCGTAGAAGTTGTCGTGTGCCAGGCCCGGGCGCTTGCAGGCCACGGCCATGCCGGCGGTCGTGTGCGTGTGCATCACGCAGTGCGCATCGGGCCGGGCCGCGTGCACCGCGCTGTGGATCACGAACCCGGCCGGGTTCACCGGGTGGGGGCTGTCATCGATCATGTTGCCGGCGGCATCGATCTTGACCAGGTTGCGCGCGGTCACCTCGGTGTAATGCAGGCCGTACGGGTTGATCAGGTAATGCGGATTGCCCTCGTCGCCGCCCGGCACCCGCACGGTGATGTGGTTGAAGATCATCTCGGCCCAGCCCAGATGATCGAACAGCCGGTAGCAGGCGGCCAACTCGAGCCGCAGGTGCCATTCCTCGAGGGCCATGTTGTCGGGGCGCAGGTCATCCAGGGCGGTCAGTGCGTTCATCGTGGGGTCTTCGGGCGTGAGCGGATCGGGCGTCCAAGATACCTCAATCGGCCGTCAGCGGCGATCGTCCTGCCGCACGCAGGGGCCATCCGCTACCATCGATCTCTCCCGCAGCCCGTCCCCCCTCGTGATGCCCGTGCGGTTTTTGCGTCCCGTAGTCCGAACCCTGTCGGCCCTGGTCGCCGCGACCCTGGCCGCCTGTTCGTTCGACCCCTCTCCGGCGCCGGTGATGCCGAGCCCGGCCGCGGTGCGGGCCAGCCTGCAGGTGTTGCTGCCGCCCAAGCTGGCCGACCGGGACGGCTGGGCCGCGGACATCCAGGGCGCGTTCTTCGCGCTGGGCCTGCCGGCCGATGCCGAGCGCCTGTGCGCGGCCATCGCGGTCATCGAGCAGGAGTCGTCGTTTCGCGCCGACCCCGCGGTGCCGGGTCTGCCCGGGATGGCGCGCGCCGAGATCCTGCGCCGGGCCGGCCAGATGCACGTGCCGGAAATGGCCGTCAACCTGGCGCTCAGGCTGACCTCGCCGAACGGCCTGAGCTGGGAGCAGCGCCTCGAGACCGTGCGCACCGAGCGCGACCTGAGCGAGTTGTTCGAGGAACTGATCGCCGGCCTGCCGCTGGGCGGGCGCCTGTTGTCGGGCTATAACCCGGTGCGCACCGGCGGTCCGATGCAGGTGAGCATCGCCTGGTCGCAGGCGCACGCGAACGCGCGGCCGTACCCGTTTCGCGGGGACGCATCGATCCGCCAGGAAGTGTTCACCCGCCGCGGCGGCCTGTACTTCGGCATCGCCCATCTGCTCGATTATCCGGCTGCCTACGACCGGATGATCTACCGCTTCGCCGACTTCAATGCCGGGCATCACGCCAGTCGCAATGCGGCGTTCCAGCAGGCGGTGGCCGGATTGACCGGGCGATCGCTGGCGCTCGATGGCGATCTGGTGCGGCGCACCGGGGGTGCCGATGCCGCGCCCGGCGAAACCGAGGCGGCCGTGCGCCTGCTGGCGGCCAGGCTGGACATGACCGATGCCCAGATCCGCCGTGACCTCGAGAAGGGGGAGGGCCCCGGTCTGGCCGACACGCCGCTCTACGCCCGGGTATTCGCGCTCGCCGATGCCCGGGCAGGCAAGTCACAACCGAGGGCGGTGCTGCCGAACATCCGTCTGCAAGGCCCCAAGATCCAGCGCAAGCTCACGACCGCCTGGTTTGCCGAGCGGGTCGATGGGCGGCGGGAGCGCTGCCTGAAGCGCGTGCACGGCTGACGCTACCCGGGCAACGGCCTGCGCTAACCGCGATACGGGTGATCGCGAAACAACTCGGGCCGAAAATCCATCCCGTGTCCCGGCCGATCGGGGGGCGTCATCATGCCGTCGAGTGGCAGGTTGGGCGTCACCCACAGGTGGTCGTACCAGCCCATGTATTCCATCCACGACGGGTTCGGGATGGCCGCGTTCAGGTGCACGCTCAGCTCCGGGAACATGTGCGGCGCAATGGTCAGTCCGGCACGGTGGGCATGCTCGGCGATGACGCGCAATTCCGTGTAGCCACCCCGCATGATGTCCGGCTGCAGGATGGGGATCTTGCCGCTGGCAAAGAACGGCTTGAAGTCGTGATGGGTGAAGTGGTTCTCGCCGCCCACCACCGGGGTGCGGATCGCGTCGGCCACCGCGTGGTAGCCATCGAAGTCGTCGGCGATCACCGGCTCTTCGAGCCAGTGCAGCCGGAAGTCGTCCAGCCGCCTGCCGACCTTGATCGCCTCGGCGACCGTCCAGCCCTGGTTCACGTCGACCATGATCTCGATGTCGTCGCCCAGCGCGGCGCGCATGTCGCGCACGTTGGCGACATCCTCGTCGGCGGTGAACAGGTGCGCGACCTGCATCTTGATCGCCTTGAAGCCCTGCGCAACGAAGCGGTGCGCCTTGGCGATCATGCCGTCATGCCCCAGCCCGCGAAAGCAGCCCGAGCCATAGGTGGCGATAGGCTCGGCTCGCCCTCCCCAGAGTTGCCAGAGTGGCCTGCCCTGGGCGCGGCCCACGGCGTCCCAGAGCGCGATATCGAGTGCCGACATCGACCGCTGCCGGGATCAAGAGCCTGGCCGTTGGCAACCGGGCTCCTGGCGATGGTTCAGACCGCTGTCTACCAGGCGGTCAACGCTGGTCACCCAGCAGTACCCGCCAGACAAACTCAGTATTGACCCGGCCCTGGCGTCGATCGACGCCGCGGTCGCGTCGGCCAACCGGCGCATGCTCAGTCAGCTGGCGTCCCCGAGCGGCAGGCCGACATCGACAACGCGTACGCCGCAGCGATTGGTCGCCTGGCCGATGTCAAAGCCACGAAGGACGGTATCGCGGCTGGCGAGGCAGCAGTCGACAAAGTCCTCGGGTGGCAAGCTGCTCAAGGCGCGACAAACCAAAACTTATCGGCCAGCGACCGCGCCCGGCGTCTACATCCCGACGCCTGCGCTGGCAGGACCAACCTGGGCAACCAGCCGACCTGGATACGGAGCGTCGGACCAGTTGCGGCCCGCCGCGCCGCCGGCGCTGACCAGCGAGCAATGGGCAAGAGACTACAACGAGGTCGCTTGAATCGGCGCCAAGAACAGCGACGCGCGCACTGCGGAGCAGATCAGATCGCCTTGTTCTGGGAGGCGACGGCACCGACGATCTACTACCCGGTGATTCGTTCGGTCACGCAGATGCCTGGTCGCGACCCGACGCGCAATGCGCGCCTGCTGGCGATCGCCGGCCAGGCAATGGACGATGCGCTGGGTCGCGGTATTCGAGGCCAAAGTACGCATACCAGTTCTGGCGCCCGGTGACCGCGATCCGCAATGGCGACAGGGACGGCAACGAGGCGACCGAACGCGACGCCGGCTGGGAGCCGCTGATCGACACGCCGATGCATCCTGAATACCCGCACACTGCATCGTTTCCGGTGTGGTCGCGGGCGTGCTGAATGCCGAACTCGGCAACAGTGCCTCACCGACACTGCGTACTGTCCCCGGTTGCCCGGGGTAGTCCGAAGGTGGAGCAGTCCGGACGCGTTCGCCCAGGAGGTTTCAGACGCCCGCATATTTAACGGTGCACTACCGGCATTCCGCGATCGTCGGCAATGCCGGCGGGCAAGAAGATCGGTGCAATGGCCATGGACATGGCGCTGCGCCCCTGAGCGGTGAATGCGATCACCCGCGATACGGGTGATCGCGAAACAACCGGGCCGAAAATCCATCCCGTGTCCCGGCCGATCGGGGCGTCATCATGCCGTCGAGTGGCAGGTTGGGCGTCACCCACAGGTGGTCACCAGCTCATGTATTCCATCCACGACGGGTTCGGGATGGACGCGTTCAGGTGCACGCTCAGTTCCGGGAACATGTGTGGCGCGATTCGCAGCCCTGCGCGATGCCTGCTCGGCAATGACGGCAACTGGCATAGCCGCCGCGCATGATGTCCGCTGCAGGATGGGGATCTGCCGCCGGCGGAAGAACGGCTTGAAGTCGTGATGGGTGAAGTGGTTCTCGCCGCCCACCACCGGGGTGCGGATCGCGTCGGCCACCGCGTGGTAGCCATCGAAGTCGTCGGCGATCACCGGCTCTTCGAGCCAGTGCAGCCGGTAGTCGTCCAGTCGCCTGCCGACCTTGATCGCCTCGGCAACCGTCCAGCCCTGGTTCACGTCGACCATGATCTCGATGTCGTCGCCCAGCGCGGCGCGCATGTCGCGCACGTTGGCGACATCCTCGTCGGCGGTGAACAGGTGCGCGACCTGCATCTTGGATCGCCTTGAAGCCCCGCGCAACGAAGTGCGCCTTGGCGATCATGCCGTCATGCCCCAGCCCGCGAAAGCAGCCTGAGCCATAGGTGGCGATATAGCCTCGGCTCGCCCTCGCCCCAGAGTTGCCGAGTGGCCTGCCCCGGGCGCGGCCCACGGCGTCCCAGAGCGCGATATCGAGGGCCGACATCGCCATCACGGTGATGCCCATGCGCTCCTGATATAGTGCCCGCCACATTTTGCCAGAGTGCCTCGACCTGGCGCGCGTCCCGCCCAGCAGCGCGGCTTGAGCATTTCGTCGATGCACGTCGCGATCGTGCGCAGGCCGCCGGCCAGCGGATGGTGGTGGCCGGTGCCGATGATCCCGGTGTCGGTTTCGATCTCGACGACCACCAGGTCGATGGTGTCCAGCGTCAGAAACCGGTCTGTCTGGCGCGGACCGGTGAACGGCACGGCCAGCAGGTTCGGATGTCGGTGATGATCACGGGGTTCTCCAACCGATCACGGGGTTCTCCAAATCGGCATTTTCTCGCTGAAGCGCGGTTCACGGCGCTCGGCCATTGCGGCGACGCCTTCGGTGAAGTCGGCGGTCTTGAACTGCGCGTTTTGTTCGGCGCTTTCGCGCCACCGCCAGGCGGATCTGGCGATTTCGCTTCCCTGGCGCAGCGTGGCGCGGGTCGATTGCACGGCCAGGCGGCGCCGAGATCGCGGATCTCGCGGGCCAGCGACGTGGCCTTCGGCACGGACCTGGTCCCGCGGCACCAGCAGATCGACCAGGCCCATCGCGGCGGCGGCCTCGCCGTTGATGCGCCGGCCGGTGAACAGCATCGCTGCATGCTGCGTGCCCACCAGGCGGGCAGGGTCACCGACAGACCGAAGCCCGGGTGAAAGCCCAGCCGGTTGAAGTTGGCCGAGAAGCGCCCGGGCAGCTGACCCGGAAAGTCCGCGACCAGCGCCAGGCCCAGCCCGCCGCCGATCGCCGGGCCCCGCACCGCGGCCACGACCGGCTTGGCGCAGGCAAACATGCGCAGCGCCTCGTCGTAGATCGGGTTGAGCTGCGCGGCCGCGCGGCACCGATCGTCGTCGCGCCTGGAAAAGTCGGCACCGGCGCAGAATGCGCTGCCCCAGCCGCCAGCACGATCGCAGCAGCGGCGGTCTGTCTCGAGCGCCTCGAAGGCATCGGCCAGCTGGCGGATCATGGCGACGCTGAAGAAGTTGTGCGGCGGCCTGCAGATCTCGACCGTGGCCACCGGACCATCGAAGCGGGTCTGGACGTCGCTAGCTTGCTCGCTCATGGGCGGATGCCTTCCAAGGGGTGTGGAACTGCCGGGAATCAGAACTGCCGACGGTCAGGCTTCGGCCAGAAGCCGTTGGCGCGTGCCCCTTGATGGCGGCGCGACCAAGCTTCTCGGCTGCCCAGTAGGCATCGCTGCCGAACTCCTCACGCCAGGCCCAGAGCCGGCGGTGGAAAATGCAGCGCATGCTCCTGGTGAAGCCTATCGCGCCGTGCACCTGGTGGGCGATCGAGGTCCCCGGGTGGCGGCCTGCTGGCGCGCACCTTGGCAACGGCGTACTGGAACGGCGTGGCGGCGCAGGTGTCGGACGCCGCGCCGGGGGCGTCGGCGGCGGCCACCATCGCCGCCACCCGGGCGGCGGCCACGTCGCCGGCCATCAGCGCGAGGTTTTGCTGGATCGCCTGGTTGCGGCCTATCGGCTTGCCAAACTGCACCCGTTCGCCAGCGTAACGAACCGATTGTTCCAGTGCCGATTCGAGCGCGCCCACCAGCATTGCGCTGCGCGCCACGGCGCCCAGCGTCCATACCGGTTGTTGCAGCGCCAGCGGATTGTCGGCGACCGAAATCGGGCGGGCCTTTTGCAGCTGCAGTGTGTCGGAGGGCAGGCCGGCGTGGTTGACCTGGGGCTGCACGGTCACGCCGGGGTTTTGCCGCAGGCCCAGCAGTGCCAGCCGGCCATCGGCCAGCGACACCAGCGCCGCCTCGGCATGGCGCGCCCAGGGCACCGCGTGGGCGACGCCGCTCAGCGTCGTGGCCCCTGGCCCGCCTTCGGTTTGCAACTGGTTGCCCCGGCCTTGTTCGATCAGCGTCAGCGGGCCTGCGGGCAACTCGAACCCGGCCAGCGAGGCCAGTTGCGCCGCGACCATGGTTTCGGCCAGCGGCAGCGGCACCTGCCAGTAGCCCAGGCCGCGCAGCACCGGGTAGGCGGCCGCCCAGCCCAGCTCGAAGCCGCCGGCTGCCGGGCTGGCCAGCAGCAGCGCGAAGCCGCTGTCTGCCACGTGTTGCCACAGCCCGGCATCGAGCTCGCCCGCCTCGGTACGCAGGCGCATGTCCCTGTCCACCTGGCCGGCAAACAGCCGCTCGGCGCTGTCGGCGATCATCGTGTCGGCCATGTCGGCTCCGGGTGTCGTGCTCATCGCAGGCCCAGCCCCTTGGCAATGATGCCGCGCAGGATCTCGCGCGTGCCGCCGCGTAGCGAAAACGACGGCGCGGCCAGCGTCGTGTACAGCATCGATTGATGCAGTGCCGAGCCGGGCTCGGCACTGCCGGCGAACAGATCGTGGGCCAGGTCGGGCAGCGCCTGTTCGAGCAGCGCGCCCTGGTCCTTGACCAGCGCGGCCGCCAGTGCCGGGTTGTCGCCGCTCGCCAGCATGCCGGCCACGCCCAGCGACATCTGGCGCAGCGTGCCGTACTGGGCGACCACGCGCCCCAGCGCCACCGCCTGGCGTGGATCGGCCGCATCGGCGTGCTCCAGCATCTCGTGCAGCAGCTGGCTGCTGCTCAGGTAGCGCTCGGGGCCGCTGCGCTCGAACGCCAGTTCGGCGCCGACCTGGTGCCAGGCTTGCCCTCGGTGCCGATCAGGCAATCGGCCGCCACGAACAGGTCATCGAAGATGACCTCGTTGAAGTCGTGCGCGCCCAACTGGTTGATCACCGGACGCACCGTCAGGCCGGGGCTGCGCATGTCGATCAGAACTGCGACAGGCCGCCGTGGCGGCTCTCGCCGCGCTCGCCGGTGCGCACCAGGCAGATCATGTAGTGGGCCCGGTGTGCGCCCGAGGTCCAGAGTTTGCGCCCGTTGATCACCCAGCCATCACCCTGGCGATGCGCCCGTGTGCGGATAGAGGCCAGGTCCGAGCCCGAATCGGGTTCGCTCAGGCCGATGCAGAAAAAGGCTTCGCCCCGCACGATGCTCGGCACGATGCGCGGCGCCAGCGTGTCTGGCGCATAACGCATCAGCAGCGGGCCGCTCTGCCGGTCGGCGGTCCAGTGCGCGCCCACCGGCGCGCCGGCGGCCAGCATCTCTTCGAGCACCACGTAGCGTTCGAGCGCCGAGCGCTCGTGGCCGCCATAACGCTTGGGCCAGGTCATGCCGATCCAGCCGCGCTCGCCCATCTTGCGGCTGAACTCGGCATCGGCGCCCGACCAGTTGCGGTTGCGGCGCGACGGCGGGATATCGGCCATTGCGGTGGCCAGGAATTCGCGCACCTCGGTGCGCAGCACCTCGCATTCGGGCGGCAGTGCGCCAGGGTCGATCAGCAAGCCCTGCATCGTGTTCTCTCCGCTTCGGATGCGGGTCATTCTGGCCTATATTTGTTTGTTGGGCAACAAACATTTGTGCTATCTTGGCGGCGCGATCGAACCGATTCAGCCCCGATTCGGACCACCATGACACTGCCGTTGCCGACCGACCCAAGCGACCACGCCGCTGCGGCGCAGGCCAGCCGACCCGGCATGGCCGGCGTCGCTGCCGGCGCGCGCGACAAGGCCCGGCCCACGGCGGCCCGGCGCACCCAGTCGGCGCGGCGCGAACTGGCCGAGCGTCGCCTGCTGGACGCCGCGCTGCGGATCGTGGCGCGGCGTGGGTCGGTGCGCATGACCCTGGCCGAGGTCGGGGAAGCGGCGGGTTACAGCCGTGGCCTGCCGGCCCACCGCTTTGGCAACAAGGCGGGGCTGGTGCATGCGCTGGCCGGCTACATCGGCGAGCGCTTCGGTCGCCAGCGCAGCCGCGGCCCGGCGCACGAACCGGGTTTATCGGCGATCCTGGGCGCCATCGACTTTTACTTCAGTCGCAACAGCGCCGACTTCATCGCCACGCGTGCGCTGCTGGTGATGATGACCGAAAGCTGCATGACGCCCGCCGGCGGGCTGCGCGGCGAACTGGCTGCCTATAACCGCAATGCGCTGGCCTGGTTCGAACAACAAATCCGCATCGGCATCGAGCGGGCCGAGATCGCACCAGGCGTCGACCCGTCGATTACCGCGACCATCCTGCTGGGCGCGATGCGTGGCGTGATGCAGCAATGGCTGGTGGACAAGCAGATCGACCTGCCCGCGGTGCGCGACCGGCTGCTGCAGATCACCGAGCAGGTGTTGCGGTCCGGCGCCTGAGCCGGCATTGCGCATCGCGGGCGATCCCCTGCGCATCGCGGGCGATCCCCGGTGGCGCGGCGATTCACACCAGGCATCCGTGGCGGGCGATGAGCAACTCGCCGCCTGCCATCGGCACCCAGGGCTCATCGGTCAACGGCACGCTCGCGATGAGCACGACGTCCTGGGTCAACGCGTCCGAGCGGATGCTCAGGCCCTCGGCGGTCAGCACATCGGTCGCCGGGCAACGGCGGGCCAGGTGCCAGAGACCGGGCGGACGAATCCCGCCATCGCGCTGGTGACGCCGGTCGGCGTGGGCGAAGATCGCGTCGCCGTCGCAGTACAGAAAGTTCGACGGACCGAGCGAGCGTAACCGTGCGGCGAACGCCGCGACGATCTCGCGGCGTGATTCCAGCGGCGGCGGCTGGTGGGCGAGCCAGAGCGGCCGCAACTGCTCGAGCAATGCGCAAAACGCCGCTTCCGAATCGGTTTCCCCGACCGGGCGGAACGCATCCGATTGCAGCCGGTCATCGGTCGCGATGCCGGGCAGGTCGCCATTGTGGGCAAAGCTGTGCCAGGCGCCGCCAAGCTCCCGGATGAACGGCTGGCAGTTCCTTTGCGCGATCTCGCCCCGCGTCGCCTTGCGGATGTGGCTGATCGCCATCCTGGCCTCGAACGGATGGGCCTGCACGAAGCGGATGCAGTCGCTTTGCGCCGCCGGCAGCGGCTCCTTGAGCAGCCGCACGTCCCCCGCGTCATACCAGGCGATGCCCCAGCCGTCCTTGTGCGGACCCGACTGGCCGCCGTGGCGCGAGAATTCCTCGAGCGAGAGGCGCACGTTGCTGCGGTGGCGTGAGGACATGGCAAAGAGCTCGCACATCGATGGGTTCTCCCGGGGATTCCAGATCGGGGGAAAGTCCGCCGATGCGGCGCCGGACGCCTCGATCGGGGAGCCTGTCCCTCAACTTTCTCGAAATAAGTCTTGTGTTTTTCAGTTCTGGCCTCATTATTAGCCTTGCCACCGACGGTACAGGCGAGCCATTCAGATCAGTTCTTTCTGCAGTATTGCTTCTTGTGCGTTTGTGTTCGACGGGTTGCCGGGGAATCGGTAGCCTGATACTCAGATAGAAATGGTTTAGGAAATATGTCAACAAAGACTGGTACTGTTAAATGGTTCAATGAATCGAAAGGTTTTGGCTTCATCACCCCATCCGAAGGGGGCGAGGACTTGTTCGCTCACTTCAGCGAAATCCAGGGCGATGGCTTCAAGACCCTCGCTGAGAACCAAAAGGTCGAATTCGAAGTGACCCAGGGCAAGAAGGGGCTTCAGGCCAGCCGGATCCGTCCGGTCTAAGGTTCGCTGACAACAGCGGCAAGGGCGCACCTCGGTGCGCCCTTTCTTTTTTCTCGTTCGGCCCTGGTCGACCGGTGCCGGCGAACCCCGGTCCATGGCACTGATACCATCGACGACCCAGCAGCGAACCCGGGAGCCATGATGGCCGCCACTCTTGCCAACACCGTCAATCACCAGGTCCGCCTGGCCGCCCGCCCGGTCGGTCTGCCCAAGGCCGGCGACTGGCAGTTCACCGAGGAGCCGGTGGCCGAACCCACCGATGGCGGGGTGCTGGTCAAGGTGCTGGCCCTGAGCCTCGATCCGGCAATGCGCGGCTGGATGAACGAGGGCAAAAGCTACATCGCGCCGGTCGGCATCGGCGAAGTGATGCGGGCCGGTGGGATAGGCGTGGTGGTCGCGTCCGCGAATCCGGCCTTTCCGGTCGGCGCCCACGTGGCCGGCGGTCCCGGCGTGCAGGAGTACTGGCACGTGCCCGCCGACCAGGTCGGGCGCAGCGGTCTGGCGGTGATCGACCTGAGCCTGGGCAGCGTCACCCAGTGGCTCAACGTGCTGGGCATGCCCGGCATGACCGCCTACTTCGGCCTGATGGAGGTCGGGCAGCCCAAGGCCGGCGAAACGCTGGTGGTCAGCGGCGCCGCCGGCGCGGTGGGCCAGACGGTGGGCCAGCTGGCCAGGCTCAAAGGCTGCCGCGTCGTGGGCATTGCCGGCGGTCCGGCCAAGTGCGATTGGGTCGTCAAAGAGCTGGGGTTCGATGCCTGCATCGATTACAAGGCCGCCGCCCCGCAGGGCGCAAGCAAGTGGGACCCGGTGAAGGACGGGCTCAGGCAGCACTGCCCGCAAGGCGTGGACATCTACTTCGACAATGTCGGCGGCGAGATCCTCGATACCGTGCTGACCCGAATCAACAAGAAGGCGCGCATCATCATCTGCGGCGCGATCAGCCAGTACAACAACACCGGCGCGGTGGCCGGGCCCAGGAACTACCTGAGCCTGCTGGTCAACCGCGCGCGCATGGAGGGCATCGTCGTGTTCGACTACGCCGATCGCTACCCGCAGGCGATCGCCGAGTTGGCCGGTTACCTGAAGCAGGGCCGCATCAAGAGCAAGGAAGACGTGGTCCCGGGCGGGGTCGCGGCATTTCCGGCCACGCTGGGCAGGCTGTTCAGCGGTGAAAACTTCGGCAAGCTGGTGCTGGAAGTGGCCAAGGGCTGAACCGCCGGGGAGTCGGCCTTTAGAGCGGCGGCACGAGCACGGGGCGCCCGGACCAGTCCCAGGCAAAGCCGGTGCGGGAAATGCCCAGCAACATGCCGTGCAGATCCTTCGGGTGCACCCACGCGGTGTCGCGCTCGGTGGCGACATCGCCGCTACGCGCGGTCAGCGTGGCGCCGGCCTCGAGCAGGCGCTGCTTGAGCCCATCGAAATCGTGGGCTTCGACAAAGCACATGTACAGGCTGTCGCCGCCGCGTTTCTCGACGAAGCGGCGCATCGCCCCCGGTTGGTCGGCATAGGTTTGCGACAACTCGAGCCGGTCCAGGCGCGCCGGCGGATCGAAAAGGGTCAGCGTGCCGGCATAACCGAAGCGCTCGCTGCTGATCGGGCAGAACCGCGAGGCATCGAGGCCGAACAGTTCGGCGTAGCGGCTGGCGGCCTGTTGCCAGTCGGTCTGCAACGCGTTGGTGGCTTCGTACAGAAAGCTCACAGGCCCCACGCGCACACGGCCCGTGCCGGAAATGAACGCGTCCAGGCCCGCGGTCACTCCAGCAGACAGGAGTAGACCTTGCCTGCCGTCACGTTCGAAGGGACCGCGCGGGCATCAGGAAGCGGGTCAGCAGCGTATCGAGCCTGGGTGGCCGGACAGGCACCGGCGGCCATCAGGCCTTCGCCCCAGCGGTCCAGGGTGACCTTCGGCCGTACCGGCCCGGCCTGGCCACAGTTCGAACTCGCTCTCACCGACCGCGACGATCGTGCGTTGCGCGTTCAGGTAGGCACTGAACGCCTCGCGCACGACCTGTCCGCCCAACTTGCGCGTAAAGTTGTCCGCGGCCAACCGGCGATCGGGAACCGCCAGTTGCATCCGGTCGACCGAGGTCAGCACAGGGTTCAGCCGACTTCGGCCAGGCGCGCGGTAAACCGAGGGCGCGCCGTCCATGAAGGCGCCCATCTCGCGACCGTAGGTCTTGAAGTGATCGCTGGCCCGGTGCGCCTTGACCGCCTCGTCGTCCTGGTAGCGCTCCATGAACACGTAGGTGAGCGGATCGTCGCCCTTGTTCAGCGTGTAGAGCAGGCAGCCCGCCTCGTGCTCGTTGACCGCCTTCACCAACTTGCCGGCGGCGGCCTCGAAGTCTTGCTGATGGCCGTCCTTGACCTTGATGGTGGCAACTATGCTGCGAATCATGGCTTCGTCTCCGGTGGGATGTCTTGAGCCTTGTATTCTAGGGCCTGATCACACGAGGGACGCGCCGATCACGGCCCGCCCCGGGGAAAGCCCACGAGGAGACAGCATGAACCAGGACCTGATCGAGACCCGCGACGGCGGTGTCGCCACGCTGACGATGAACCGGCCCGATGCCCGCAACGCATTGACCCCCGAGATGATGAGCGCGTTGCACGAGGCCTTGCCCCGGCTGGCAGCGGATGCCGACGTGCGCGTGGTCGTGCTGACCGGTACGGGCCGGGCGTTTTGCGCCGGCGGCGATGTCAAGCGATTCGCCCGGGCGGCGGCCGGTGCCAAGGTGCCCGCCGGTTTCGAGCAAAGGGTGCACGATCTGCGGGTGCGCATGGAGGTCAGCCGGGTGTTGTACGAGATGCCCAAGCCGACACTGGCCGTCATTCCCGGTCCGGCGGCCGGTGCCGGGCTCTCGCTGGCGCTGGCCTGCGACCTGCGGATCGCGGCTGGCGATGCCAAGCTGACGACCGCGTTTTCGAAGGTGGGGCTGTCCGGCGACTTTGGCGGCAGCTATTTTCTGCCGCAGTTGGTGGGGGCGGCCCGGGCGCGCGAGTTGTACTTTACGGCGCGAGTGGTCACAGGCGACGAGGCGATGGCCATGGGCCTGGTGAACCGCGCGGTGCCCTTCGAGCAACTGGCCCAGGCGGCGCACGAGCTGGCCGTTGAATTGAGTGCGCTGCCCACTGTGGCCGTGGGCTACATGAAAAAAAACCTCAATGCCGGCATCCAGGGCACGCTGGCCGATGCGCTGGACGCCGAGGCGATCCACATGATCCGAACGTTTGAAACCGAGGACCACAAGGGCGCGGCGCTGGCCTTTGTCGAGAAGCGCGCCCCCCGGTTCGCGGGTCGCTGACCAGCCGGCGTCAGTCGATCTGCACGCGATGCAGATCGTCGCCGACCTCGATGCGGCCGCTGAAATGGGCGGCCGCCAGCGCATGCCATTCGTGGCCCTGCCCTGGCGCGAAGGCCGGCACGTAATGCGTCAGGACCAGCGTGCCGACGCCGTGGCGCTGCGCGGTCTGGGCGGCCTGCTCGGGAGACGAGTGATAGTCCAGCGTGTCAAGCATCCGCTGGCGCTTCATCTTGCGGATGATGTCCTTGCGGATCACCGTGTGCACGAGCGCCTTGGCACCGCTGCACAGATCGTCCAGCCCCTCGCAGGGCAGCGTGTCGCCGGCCGCGACCACCGAGGCGTCGCCCAGGTCGAAACGAAAGCCGACGCTCGGCTCGACCGGCTTGTGGTCGGTGGGGCGGCAGCGGATGCTGACGTCACCGGGCAGATCAATGATCGCGCCGGGTGACTTCGATGACCTCGAGTTGTAGCGCGCGATCGGTCGGCATGGTGGTCATCCGGTAGTGGATATCGCAGCTGAGCGACGCGACGATGTGCTCGACGACATCGCGCGTTCCCGGGGGGCCGATGATCGTCAGCGGCGAGGGCTCGGGCGGCATGATCCAGCGCGACGTGATCACGTCGTTCAGGTCGGTGATGTGATCGTATTGCGGGTGGGCGACAGCAGCGCTCAACTGGCCACGGTGGTACCGGTGGCCGCCAAGGCGCATCGGACGCCTCGACCTGCATCGACCAGATAGTGCTCGTCGCCGCCGAGACAGGTGGCCGGCCCTGTGATGAAGGGTTGGCATCGGTGCCAGGCCTGGCAAGACAGGTCAGCGTCGATGCGTCGCGAAGGAAATTGAAATCGCCGTCTAGCGCTTGTACCGCTTGGCCACGAACGGCAGCTGTCACGTGACCTCGGGCGTCGCGGTGCGCACCTGTGCGCGAAACCGGCCACCGGGCGTGGCCAGCGCCGAGGTGGGCAGGTAGGCCAGCATGATCGGCTGGTTGAGGCTTGGCGAGACCGTGCCGCTGGTGACCTCGCCGATCGTCGCGCCGTCGGCATCGAGAATCGGCGCATGCGCGCGGATCGGGATGTTCTCGGCCGAGACCAGGCCCACCAGCTTGCGCTTGGGGCCGTCGGTCAGCTGGGCCAGCACCGTTGGCGCCGGGAAAGCCGCCGGCCTTGGCGCCGCCGGTGCGCCGGCTCTTGGGAATGGCGAACGGCAGGCCCGCCTCGATCGGCGTGGTGTCGGCCCGATGTCGTGGCCGTGCAGCGGCAGGCCGGCTTCCAGGCGCAGGCTGTCGCGCCGCGCCAGCCCGATCGGCCTGACGGCTCGGCATACGCGAGCAAGCGCCCAGCCACTTCGTGTGCCTTGGCCACCGGCACCGAGATCTCGTAGCCATCCTCGCCGGTGTAGCCCGAGCCAGGATCAGGCAGGCGGCACCGCACAGCCCAGGCGTAAGCCGTCTGCATGAAGCGCAGATCGGCAGCGGCCAGATCCAGCGCCGCCAGCACCGCTCGGCGCTGGCCCTGCAGCGCCAGCAGCGCGGCATCCACCAAGTCGATGGCCAGTTCGGGCAGCGCGCCACCAGCAGGGCCAGGTCGGCGTCGCGGTTGCCGGCATTGACCACCATGCGCACGCTGTCGCCCAGGTTCACCAGCATCAGGTCGTCCTCGATGCCGCCGCGCTCATTGAGCAGCAGGCTGTAGCGCTGAGCCGACCGTCCAGTCATCGAAGTCCAGCGGCAACGCGGCTTCGAGGGCGCTGTCACAACGTGGCTTGCCGGCCATCGCGGGGCGGATGTCCGGCATTGGCCCATGTGGCTCACGTCGAACAGGCCTGCCTTTGTCGCGGGTGTGCAGGTGCTCGGCCTTGAGCCCATCGCGCCTTCGCACCGGCATCCGCGGCTGGCGGCTGACCGTCTTGCCCTTCCAGCGACGCTGATGCAGGCGGCCAGCAGCAGCACGCGGTCGGTGTCATTGCTCATAGTCGCTCACCGGGGGGCGGGTACAGACCAGGTGGCGATCACTTCGGCATTGTCGATGCGCTTCACGCTGGGCCAGAACGGCTTCGCGCACGTAGGGCGGCAGGGCTTCCGCTTGTTCGCGCGAGTAGGCATGGGCCAACCATCGGCGACCTCGATCGCCCGTGTGCGGCCAACGCCGTGCAGCGGGTTGTCGGTCGCATCGAGCGTGCCGGCCCTGATCTGCTCCAGCTCGCCGTGGATCGCGATCATCGCATCGCAAAAGCGATCCAGCTCGGCCTTCGATTCCGATTCGGTCGGCTCGATCATCAAGGTGTCGGTGACCGGGAACGACAAAGGTCGGCGAATGAAACCCGTAGTCCATCAGGCGCTTGGCGACCTCCTCGGCCGACACGCCGTGGGTAGCCTTGAGTTCGCGCAGATCGAGGATGCACTCGTGTACTTCACCGGCCGCGCTCGCCCTTGTACAACACCGCAAAGCAGCCTTCGAGCCGCTTCCCTGGCCATGTAGTTGGCGTTCAGGATCGCGACTTCCGAGGCCTTGGTGATGCCGGCACCGGCGCCATCATCCGGATGTACATCCACGAAGTCGTCGAGATCAGCGCACCACCGTACGGCGCTGCCGAAGCACCGAGCGCGCCGGCGTGGCCGTCGGCCGAGCCGTCGCACGGATGGTTGGGCAGGTAGGGCGCCAGGTGACGGGCCACCGCGATCGGGCCCATCCCCGGGCCGCCGCCGCCGTGCAGGATGCAGAAGAGGTCGCCGTCCACCAGGTTCATGTGGCAGACATCGGCGCCGTGAAGCCCGGGCTGGTCAGCCCGGCCTGCGCGATGAGGGTTGGCGCCGTCCATGTAGCAGGCCTGGCCGCCGACCGCATGCACCTTCTTGCAGATCGCGGATAGCCAGGTCGACACGCCGTGGGTCGACGGGTAGGTGACCATCAGCGCAGCCAGTTGCGGGCCGTGCTCAGCTGCTTCCACCACGATCCGGTCGGCCACGTCGATGTTGCCGTTGCGATCTGAGGCGACGACGATGATCTTCTTTATCATCTGCGCCTGACGCCGGATTGTGTTCGTGCGCCGAGGCCGGGATCAGGCACACCTGGCGATCCTGCTGGCCCTGCGCATCGAGGTAGGCGCGGATCGCCAGCAGGCCCGCGTACTCGCCCTGCGCGCCCGGACAGGCTGGAACGACACCGAATCGAAGCCGGTGATCTGCGCCAGCCGAACGTAGCAGCACGTGCATCCGGGCATAACCACGGGCGGGCCTGTTCGGGCGGCACGAACAGGTGCAGCGCGGCGAACTGCGGCCAGCTGACCGGCGCCATTTCCCGAGGCGACGTTGAAGCTGTCGTGCTGAGCCCAGCGGGATCATCGAGTGCACCAGCGAGATGTCGCGGTTCTCCAGCCGCTTCAGGTAGCGCTGAACTCGGTTTCACTGTGGTAGCGGTTGAACACCGGGTGGTCGAGCACGGCATCCGGTGCGCCGCGAACCCGCCAGGTTGGCCGGCTCGATCGCCAGCGCGGCGGCGGCGGCATCCAGCCCCCTGGCCACCTGGCCGGTGAACACCTCGATCAGGTCGGCGATGTCGGCGATCGTCACGGTTTCGTCCAGGCTGACCGACAACGGCACCGCGCCCCTCGGCCGGGGCAAGCTGGCAGACTGATCCGCCTGGCGCTGGCCCGGTTGAGGATCTCGGCGGTGGCGTTGCCGCTCTCGAAGGTCAGCGTGTCGAGCCAGGCCTGTGTCGAGGCCCAGGCCCGGGGCCAGTTCGGCCACACAGGTCAGCCAGCAGCCGGCCCAGCGCATTGACGCGCAGCGCGATACTGCGCAGCAGTCCCTGCGGGCCGTGATACACCGCGTAGAACGAGGCCATGTTGGCCAACAGCGCCTGCGCGGTGCAGATGTTGCTGGTGGCCTTGTCGCGGCGGATGTGCTGCTCGCGCGTCTGCAGCGCCATGCGCAGCGCGACGTTTGCCGGCGGCGTCTTTCGAGACGCCGATCACGCGGCCGGGCAGCATGCGCTGGCGCCTGGCAGGCGGCCATGAAGGCGGCGTGCAGGCCACCGTAACCGGCGCGCGCCAAAGCGCTGGGCAGAGCCGACCGACAGGTCGGCTATGGCGCCGGGCGAGCGTACCAGCAGCAGCGCCAGCGGGTCCGAGCCGACGCAGACCAGCGCCACCGGCCTGGGTAGGGCGATCAGGTCGGTGGGGGAGTCGTGTACCGGCCCTCGGTGTCGGGGTCTGGGTGAGCGCCAGGCCACGCTGGCCGGATCGAAATTGGCGGGCAGCGCGATCGGGTCGGCCGCAACGACCTCGATGTCCATGAACTGGGCACGGTCTGGATGACGCCATCCTGCGGATGGGTGCGGTGCTCACCAGGAAGCGGTCGCTCTTGTTCTTGAGGCGCCGGCAGGCGGCCATGGCCTCGGCGGCGGCGGTGGCTTCGTCCAGCAACGAGGCATGGCCCTTCGAGCCCGGTGAGATCTGATCGCCATCTGCTGGAAATTGAGCAGCGCCTCGAGCCGGCCCTGAAGGCCCTCGGCCGCAAGTAGGGCGTGTAGGCGGTGTACCAGCCGGGGTTCTCGAGCACGTTGCGCCGGATCGGCTCGGGTGTGAGCGTGCCGTGGTAACCGCAGCCGATGTAGGAGCGCCGAATCTCGTTCTGGGCGGCGATATCCGCAAGTTCGCGCAGCGCCGAGGCCTCGTCGCAGGGCGCATCGAGCGCGATCGGGGCAGGCAGGCGCAGGCTGGCCGGGACGGCCTCGTCGATCAGGTCGGCCCGCGAGGACACGCCCAACGTGGCCAGCATCGCGGTTTCGTCGGCGGCCGTCGGGCCGATGTGGCGGGCATGGAATTCATCACGGCCGAACAGGCCGGCCAGGCCTTTGTCGATGGGATCTCCGGCTTTCATGCATCTAGCCCCGCGCTGTATTCGTCGGCGCTCAGCAGGCCGTCTATCTGGCCGGCATCGGTGGGCTTGAGCTTGAACAGCCAGCCGGCCTCGAATGCCGCCTCGTTGACGGTTTCGGGGGCGTCGGCCAGGGTCTCGTTGACGGCGACCACCTCGCCATCGATGGGCGAGTAGACGTCGGACGCGGCCTTGGTCGATTCGACCACCGCGCAGCTTTCGCCCTTGGCCAGGCTGCGGCCGACCTCGGGCAGTTCGACGTAGACGAGTTCACCCAGCGCCTGCTGGGCATGGTCGGAGATGCCGATCGTGACAGTGCCGTCGGATTCCTGACGGACCCATTCGTGGCTGGCGGCAAAGCGAAGGTTGGCGGGCGTTGACATGACAGAGGCTCCAGAGGGACAGTAGCTCGCTGCATCCGCGGCAAGCCGTTGATTGGAGCCCCCTCTGTCCTTGGTGCCTGAGAGATTCAGCCGCCCGGACCCGCCAGGGGCGCCGGATGGCCTGCTTCCTTCGGCGAGGCGCTGCCTGCACGCCTGCTCTCCAGAGTGCCATCCCGCTGCAGTCCTTCTGCCTGAGAGTTTTGCGGGGCGATACACCTTCGGCGCCGGCCGCGCCTGCCCCCGATCGGGACAGGTCGCCGGTCTCTCCCGCAGCGGATAGATTGGCTGGCACGACTTTGCCTACGCCCTGGCGGCTTGTCAAATGCGGCGACGGCGGTTCCGGGTACTTGTCCGCCTGGCGGTGATCAGCGCGATGCCGGCGGCGGCCAGCGCGAACGACACCGCGTGCGGCCAGCCGAAGCGCTCGCCCAGGAACACGACGCCGACCACGGTGGCGGCCAGCGGCATCGCGATCGTGAAGACCCCGCTCTGGCTGGCCGGCACGTATTTCAGCCCGCTCAGCCACAGCCAGGTCGAGACCATGCTGGCCGCGATCGCGTAGAACACCAGCAGGCCCCACAGTGACGCGTCCAGGCTGGCGAACGGGTAGTCGAGCGCCTGGACCAGGCCGAACGGGGTCATCAGCGCCAGGCCGAACAGGTTGATCAGCGCCGAGATCCGCTTGGCCGACACGGTGCCGGTGAGCTTCTTGCCCAGGATGACGTACGAGGCCTCGCAGAACACGCTGGCGAGCACCAGCAGGTTGCCGGCCAGGCTGATCTGTCCGCCGGCGCGCGAGCCGGCCAGCGTGAGCACCGCCACCCCGCCGACCGACAACGCCACCGCGAGCCAGGTGCGGGCACTGAGGCGCTCGCGCAAGAAGGCCCAGGACAGCAGCGCGACCGCCGCCGGCATGAAGCTCAGGATCAGCCCGGCGGCCGAGGCCGAGGTCATCGACACGCCATAGAGCATGCAGATGGAGAACAGGAAGTTGCCCAGGAACGACTGCAGGAACAGCGTCAGCGTCGATGCGCGGCTCAACGGCGCCTCGCCCGGCGAGCGGCGCAGCCAGGGCAGCATGACGATCGCCGCAATGCCAAAGCGCAGCCAGGCCAGCAGGAACACCGGTATCACCGCGGTCAGCGGCTTGGACAGCGCCACATAGGTGCCCACCAGCGCCATGCCCGAGAACAGCAGCAGGTAGCCCGCCACCGGCGCACGTTGGGCCTCGCCGGCGCCGCCTGGCGGGGGGATTCCGTGGCCGTGGTGACAGGAATCGGGCGGTGTCGGCGAAATTGGCCGCAAAATAGTCAAAGATGTTTCAGCCCGACGCCGGTTGCGTCGATCACGGATGCCGGTAAGCTCGGGCTCACGGGCCGCCTGCCGGGCCGTGACCGCGCAACCCGTAGCAGTAGAACCCATCCGGTGATGCCCATGAATGCTCCAGAAGTCCAGTCGGGTCCGCCAGCCGAGAACACGGGCGTTGCCGAGTTGCGCCATGCCGACATCACGGCCGCGCCGCCGCCCGGTCGCCAGCACGCGGTGGTCACCCGGCTGCAGGCTATTCTGCCCGAGGGCAGCGTGCTGTTCCGCCAGGAGCAGACCCGGCCCTACGAGTGCGACGGCCTGGCCGCGTTCCGCCAGCTGCCGATGGTCGTGGCCCTGCCCGAAACCGAGGAGCAGGTGCGCCAGGTGCTGATCGCCTGCCGCGAACTCGACGTGCCGGTGGTCGCGCGCGGCGCGGGCACCGGGCTGTCCGGCGGCGCCACCCCGCATGCGTCGGGGGTCGTGCTGTCGCTGGCCAAGTTCAACCGCATCGTGTCGATCGATGCGCTGGCGCGCACCGCGGTGGTCCAGCCAGGCGTGCGCAACCTGGCGATCTCCGAGGCGGTGGCCGGGCACGGGCTTTATTACGCGCCCGACCCTTCATCGCAGATCGCCTGCTCGATCGGCGGCAACGTGGCCGAGAACTCGGGCGGCGTGCACTGCCTCAAGTACGGCCTGACCGTGCACAACGTGTTGCGCGTGCGCGGCCTGACCATCGAGGGCGATGTCTTCGAACTGGGCTCGGCGGCGCTGGACAGCCCCGGACTGGACCTGCTGGCCGTGATGATCGGCTCCGAGGGTATGCTGGGCGTGGTCACCGAGATCACCGTCAAGCTGCTGCCGCGCCCGCCGCTGGCCAAGGTCATCATGGCCTCGTTCGACGACGTGATGAAGGCCGGCAACGCGGTGGTCGACATCAGGCCGGCATCATCCCGGCCGGGCTCGAGATGATGGACCGCAAGACTGCAGGCGGCCGAGCCCTCTTCGTCAACGCGGGATACGACCCGCAGGGCCGAAGCGATCCTGCTGGCCGAATCCGATGGAACCCCGCAGGAAGTCGCCGACGAGATCGCTCGAATGGAGGCGGTGCTGCGCCCGGGCGCCACCGCGATCTCGGTCTCCGAGGACGAACAACAACGGCTGCGGTTCTGGTCGGGGCGCAAGAACGCGTTCCCGGCGGCCGGGCGGATCTCGCCCGACTACTACTGCATGGACGGCACCATCCCGCGTAAGAACCTGGGGCCGATGCTGGTGGCCATTGCCGAGATGGAGCGCAGCAATGACCTGCGCTGCATGAACGTGTTCCACGCCGGCGATGGCAACCTGCACCTCGCTGATCCTGTTCGATGCCAATTTCCCCGAGCAGTGGGCGCGGGCCGAGGAGTTCGGCGCCGACATCCTGGAAACCTGTGTGCGTTATGGTGGCACGGTCACCGGCGAGCACGGCGTGGGCATCGAGAAGATCAATTCGATGTGCGTGCAGTTCTCCAAGGGCGAGCGCGATGCGTTCTTTGCCGTCAGCGGGCGTTCGATGCGCCCGCTGCTCAACCCGGCAAGGCGATCCCGACGTCGTCGCGCTGCGCCGAGTTTGGCAAGATGCACATCCACAACGGCCAGTTGCCGTTTGCCGACCTGCCGCGGTTCTGATCCCCTCGATTTCCCTGCCGACACCCGACTCGATGCCCGACCCGACCGATTCTTCCGCCCTGCTCGCGCTGCGCGAACGCGTCCGCACCGCAGTGGCCGACAAGCAGCCGCTGGCCATTCACGGCGGGCGCACCAAGGCGTTTTACGGCCAGCCCGAACAAGGCCAGCCGCTCGACACGCGCGAGTACCGCGGCATCGTCGCCTATGATCCGACCGAGTTGGTGATCACCGCGCGGGCCGGCACGCCGGCTGAGATCCACGACGCACTGGCCGGCGCGGGCCAGTTCCTGCCGTTCGAGCCGCCGGCCTTCGCGCCTGGTGCCACCGTCGGCGGCATGGTTGCCACCGGCCTGTCCGGCCTGCGGCGCCAGGCGGTCGGCTCGGTGCGCGACTCGTGCGCAGCAACGTTGCCGGCTACGACGTGTCGCGGCTGTTGTGCGGCTCGCTGGGCATCCTGGGCCTGATCGCCGAGGTGTCGCTCAAGGTGTTGCCACGGGCTGCGAGCGCAGTCTGGGGCTTGCGAGCGAGCAGGCCGGGGCGATCCGGCTGCTCAATGAATGGGGCGGCCAGCCGTTGCCGGTGTCCGCCTCGAGCTGGCATGACGGCCGGCTGAACCTGCGCCTGTCCGGGGCCCGCTCAGTGGTCGACGAGGCGTTTGCGCGACTGGCGAACGAGCACGATGCCCGCTAACCGACAACGAGCACTGGCACGCACTGCGCGACCATCATCACCCGGCGCTGAGTCCGCGCGACGGGCTGGCGCTCTGGCGCCTGTCGCTGCCCTCGACGGCGCCGCCGCTGCCGCTGCCTCGCGACTGCCTGCTCGAGTGGGGCGGGGCGCTGCGCTGGCTGCACACCGATGTCCCGGCCGAGGCGATCTGGGCCGCGGCGCTGTGCCGCCGGCGGCCACGCGACGCTGTTTCGCGGGGGCGACAAATCGGTGGGCGTGTTCGATCCGCTGCCCGAACCCTGATGCGGATCCACCGGCGCCTGAAGGCCGAGTTCGATCCCCAGGGGCATCTTCAATCCGGGTCGGCTGTACCTGTCTCTCTGAGCTAGCACGACCATGGAAACCCATCTGCCGGACTGGCTCAAGGGCACCCCGAGGGTGACACCGCCGAGCATCCTGCGCAGTTGCGTGCACTGCGGCTTTGCACCGGGCCACCTGCCCGACCTACCAGTTGCTGGGCGACGAACTGGACGGGCCCGCGTGGGCGCATCTACCTGATCAAGCAGGTCGTCGAAGGCGACCTCGACGGCGACCCAGCAGCACCTGGATCGCTGCCTGACCTGTCGCAACCAGGAATCGACCTGCCCGTCCGGTGTCCGATATGGCCACCGTGGACATCGGCCGGCAACTGGTCGACGCCCGGGTGCAGCGCCCGCTCGCGCAGCGCTCACCTGCAGCGCGTTGCGCGAAGGGCTCACCCGGCGCTGGTTGTTCGATCCGGCGATGGCGCTGGGCAAGGCGGTGCGCCCGCTGTTGCCCGCCGGCCTGCGGCGCAAGGTGCCGCCGCGCGTCGCGACCGGCCGGTGGCCGGGTACGACCCACCCGCGCAAGGTGTTGCTGCTCAATGGCTGCGTGCAGCCGGCGATGATGCCCACGATCGACCATGCGACCGCCCGGGTGCTCGACAGGCTGGGGGTGCAGGCGGTGATCGACAAACGCTCCGGCTGCTGCGGTGCGATCCGCCACCACCTGGACGATCACGCGGGCGCGCTGGTGCCGATGCGCGCCGCAACATCGATGCCTGGTGGCCGCACATCGAGGCCGGCGCCGAGGCGGTCGTGATGAACGCCTGGCTGCGGCGCGATGCTCAAGGACTACGGCCACCTGCTGCGCAACGATCCGGCCTATGCCGACAAGGCGGCGCGCATCAGCGGGCTGACCCGCGACCTGGCCGAGTTCCTGCCGCCTCTGGTCGAGCAGATCAGGCCCCTGGTGAACAAGACCGCGCAAGTGCCCACCGCGTTTCATCCGCCGTGCACGCTGCAGCACGGCCAGCAGGTGAGGGGGCAGGTCGAAGGCCTGATGGCGGCGCTCGGCGTGCCGGTGGCAGCGATCGAGAACGGGCACCTATGCTGCGGCTCGGCCGGCACTACTGGTGACCCAGCCTGGGTTGTCGACGCAGTTGCGCGACAACAAGCTCAAGGGCTTACCGCGCACGGCGCGCAGCAGATCCTGTCGGCCAACATCGGCTGCCTGACCCACCTGCAGGGCGGGTCCGACCTGCCCATCCGCCACTGGATCGAGTGGCTGGACGAGGCGATGACGGCCGATGGGTAGGCCGCGTACCCACCGATCCGGCGGGCCGCCGCGCCGCCATCGCCCTGATGATCCTGCTGGGCGGCCGGTCGCGTCGTCGACCGCCGTGGCGCAGGCGCCGGACGCGGCAGCGCCAGCGGCGACATCACCGTCGGCATCGCCTTCCACGGCATCCGCGCCCGCCGCGGTGCTACGGTACGCGTGGCCCGCCTGACCGACTTCCTGGCCGACCAGGCGCGACGTGATCCGGCGCTGGGCGGTGTTGGCGGTGGCGCGGGGCGGCCAGACCATGCTGGTGCACGCGTTCGCCGCCCGATCCCGCCAATGAGCGGCCGATGCCCGCCGATGCCGTGTTCGATCTGTCCTGGCTGACGCAGCGCCGGCAGGCGGCGGCCGCTGCCCTGATGCTGCAAGAGCGCGGACAGTGGCTGGTCAGCGACCGACTGGGGCGATATCTGCCCGCGTTCGCGCGCAGCGATCTGACGCTGCTCGAGTTACTGCGCCAGAGCAGCGGCCTGGCCGGAACGTTGGCTGGCGCAGCCGCGTGCCGGCCCGGAACCGGCCGAGTTCAGTCATTCGCTGGAGGTGGCCACCCGGCTCACCGGCAAGCGCTTCATCAGCCTGCTGGCGCAAAGCCCGCCACTACGCCCGGCCGGGCAGGTGAGCCAGCCCGACTTCCTACGACGTGCTGGCCCGGTGATCGAGGCGGCCGCCGGCCAGGACCTGGGCAGCCTGCTGCAGCGCGAGTTGTTCGTGCCGATGGAGCTTTTGGGACACCGGCTTCTTCCTGCAGGAGCCAGCGCGGGCGGTGTTCGTCGCGCTGCTGTCCGAGGGCACGGCCAAGCGCCCGCGCGCACGCCAGGCGTCGGACACGCTGGGCTTCGATTGCGGCTCGAGCTGCCTGCTCGCGAGCGCGCCCGATTACCTGCGTTTCGCGCAGATGCTGCTGGACGGTGGCCAGGCGGGCAAGGCCCGGCTGCTGGGCTCGGGCAGCGTCGCGCTGCTCACCCGCGACCAGTTGCAGGGCCGGATCGAGAACCGGATCGGTCTGCCGGGCGAGGTGCTCCAGTACGGCAGCTCGTCGCAGGGCTACGGTTTCGGGGTGGCGGTGCAGACCTCGCACCGGCAGATGGTCCTGCCCGGCGAGCCGGGCGGGTTCGGGGTTGCCGCACCAGGCGGCCAGTACTTCTGGGTCGATCCGGCATCGGGCCTGGTGACCGTGCTGCTGGCGCGCACGCCGGACCCGGATAGTGCGCTGCGCCTGCAGCGGCAGGTGCAGGCGTTGGTGTACCAGGCGTTTACCGACTGAGTTCCGGCATCCGTACCAACGGGGAGCGCACGCGGGGCCGGCTTCAGGGCTCGGGCGCGGGGACATCGGGCGGCGGCGCCGAACCAGGCGTCGGGCAGGGCAGCACCACCACCCGATGATCGCCAAGCGCCTGGGCGGCATCGCGGCCGATCGCGACGATAGTGGCGCCTGGGATCGTGTCCCGGATCAGCGAGAACATGCGTGCCGATTCCAATGCATCCAGCGCGCTGGTCGCCTCGCGCATGAAGATCCAGCGCGGTCGCAGCAACAGGACCTGTGCAACGCCCAGGCGTTGGCGTTCGGGACTGGACAGACGCTCCGACCAGTCCGCTGGTTCATCCAGCCGGTCCTGCCACTGTTGCAGGCCCACCGCCTGCAACGCCGCCCGCAACCGGACATCGCCCGGATCGGCCCCGGTCCCGGCGCCCGCCAGGATGGCGCGCAGTGTCGAATGGCCCAGTCGCATCCGCCGTGGCAGGAAATGCAGCGGCTCGTCGCGTGGCAGGCGGATCAGTCCGCTTCCCCAGGGCCAGATGCCCGAGATCGCCCGAAACAGGTTCAGCGCGGTCAGCGGGTCGCCCTGCAGCACGACCCGCTCGCCCGGTTCGATCGAGACGCTGAAATGCTCGAGCAAGGTCTTGCCGGCCGCCGTGCGCAGGCACAGATCGTCTATTTCCAGTCGCGCCTGTTCTCCCGGCGCGATGCGGATGGTGGTGTCCGATGTGCGCTGGGTCGGGCGTTGCAGCCGGTTGAGCGCCTGCTTCATGTGGACGACGCGCGCGATCGACGTGCGGCATTCGGCGAGCTTTTGCATGTTGTCGATCGGCCAGGACAATGCGGCGATCATCTGCTGAAACGCCTGCGCGGTCTGCATCAGCACGCCCAGCGTGATCGAGCCTGCCATGTAGCGCGGCGCCGCGACAAGGACCGGAACCGCCTGGGTCAGTACCGACCAACTCGACGAGAACATGAACAGGTGGGCCAAGGCGCGCGTCTGCTGTCGCCACGCGTCGACCGCATCGGCGAACAAGCGCCCGACCGCCTGTTGCTGCGCTTTTTCCGTCGAGTGCAGCGCCGTGGACAACGCGGTTTCGCGCACCCGCACCAGGCCGACCCGGAAGTCCGCTTCCTTGTCCTGGCGTCGGTTGGCCGCGCGCATCAGGGGTCGGCCCAGCAGCGTCGCGGCAAACGCGCCCGCACCCGCGTAAAGCAGCGCGATCCAGACCAGGTGCCCGGGCAGGTAGATCGACCATCCGGCGATCTGCACATCGGGCGGGCCCGACAGGTGCCAGAGAATCTGCGTGAAGCTCACCAGCAGCAGGACGCAGTAGAACAGGGAATGGGCCAGGTCGACCGTGTACTCGGTGGCGATGCGGATGTCCTCGGCGATCCGCCCGTCCGGATTGTCGTGCTGACCCGGCAGCTGGCTCAGCTGGTAGTGCCGTCCGTTCGGGATCCACTGGCCCAGCAGCGAGTCGGTCAGTTCGGCGCGCCAGTCGACCTGCAGCCGGCGTCGCAACCGCAGGTGGGTCGTCATCACGACCAGGCTGGCCAGCACGATCAGGCCGGCGTTGCCGATCTGCCTGAGCAGCCCGGCGGTGTCGCGCTGCTCGATCGCATCGAACAGGTGCTGGCTCCACACATTGAGCGCGATCGGGATCGCCACCTGGGCGATGGTGAACACCACCAGCGCCAGGGCGGTCAGCCAGGCCGATCGACGACGGGGTCCGGTCCAGAAGGCGAAGACCACGCTGGCGGACCCATCGGCAGCACGGCCGGTGATCGGCTCGATCCTGCCTCCCTAGCCGTTGCGCTGATCGAGCATCGGTGCGAAGCCGCCAAAGATCATCCTCTGGCCATCGAACGGCATGTCGAAGTTTCCGGGCTGCATCCGCGGATCGGCCATCGCGGCCTTCATGCCGGCGTCGCGGGCCTGTCTGGACGGCCATTCGATCCACGAGAACACCACGGTCTCGTCAGCCTTGCACTGCACGGCCATCGGAAACGACGTGACCTTGCCGCCAGGCACGTCGTCGCCCCAGGCTTCCACGATGCGCGTCGCGCCGTGGTCAGAGAAAACGGCCGCCGCTTTCTCGGCGGCCGCCTTGTACGCCTGCTGGTTTGCCGTGGGCACGGCAATCACGAATCCGTCGATGTAGCTCATCCTTTCCTCCGTGGTTGGGGTTTGCTGCGGGCTTGCCTGGTGCCGGCCGGCGGCCGGTCAAGGAGCCGTTCGATATAGCGGCGCAGGTGATCGATGCTGTCCAGCGCCACCTGCGCGTCGCCGGTGGCCTTGGCGAGCACGAATGCGCCCTGGATGACCGCCTGGGTGTGCAGGGCCAGGCTGGCGGCGGTCCAGTCGTCGGCGATGCCGCGTTCGGCCATCGCCTGGGCGATGTCCTGCTCGAGGGTCTTGGCGTGGCCGCAGATGCTGCGCTCGCACGCCCGGCGGATCTCGTCATGGCGCCCGTAGGCTTCCTGCACCATGGTGCCGACCAGGCAGGTGAAGGCGGCGATTTCGCCCCGCACCAGGTCTTTGCGAAAATCCACGTAGGCCAGCACCCGCGCCAGCGGGTCGGCCCGTTGGTGGTACGGTGCGTTCGCGAACAGGCCGCCGGTCATCTCGCTCCAGTGGTCGGCCGCGGCCACCGCCAGTGCTTCCTTGGTCTTGAAGTGATGAAAAAACGCGCCCTTGGTGACCCCGGCACGGTTGCACAGCTCGTCGACGGTCGTGGCCGAGTACCCTTGCTGGCGAATGACCGCGAAGGCCGCGTCCAGCAGGCGCTGGCGCGCGCCAGGTTTTTTGTCGTTTGCAGGCATACCGCAATCGTACCGACCAGTTGGTATGTTCGCAATCCAGTATCCGGCGGTATCCCGCCACCCAACGGGAGTTCACGATGATTCGGAGCATCAAGCGCATCCTGGCGGTTCTGGCCCTGGCGGCGGTCGTGCTGGCCGGCGTGCTTGCCTGGAACACCTGGCGTGCACCGTCGCGGCAACTGGCCGTCACGCCGGTTGCGCCGGTTCCGGTCGATGTCGACGGCGCGGCCGGGCGCCTGTCCCGCGCCGTGCAGTTCCAGACCATCTCGTTCGACGGGGCACCATCCGATAGCGCGCCGGCATTGCAGGCGTTTCGCGGATGGTTGCAGGCCACCTATCCGGCGGTGCATGCGACGCTGACCCGCGAGCTCGTCGCAGAGCACAGCCTGTTGTTCACCTGGCCGGGCACTGATCCCGCGCTGGCGCCCATCCTGTTGATGGCCCACCAGGACGTCGTGCCTATCGCCCCGGGAACCCTGGACGACTGGACCGAGCCGCCGTTTGCCGGCGTGCGCCGGGACGGCTTCGTCTGGGGACGCGGCGCCTGGGATGACAAGGGCAACCTGATCGCCCAGCTCGAGGCCGTCGAGGCGCTGATCGGCCAGGGTTTCGCGCCGCGCCGAACCATCCTCCTCGCATTCGGTCATGACGAGGAAATCGGTGGCCAGGGGGCGAAGGCGATCGCGGCACTGCTGCAGTCGCGCGGCGTGCGGCTGCACTTCGTGCTCGACGAGGGCCTGCTGATCACCGGGGGCATCCTGCCCGGCTCAGTCCGCCGGCGGCCGCAGTCGGCATTGCCGAAGAGGCTACCTCAGCCTGGACCTGGCGTCGGCCACCCCGGTCATTCGTCGATGCCTGGCCCGGGCGAGGGCGCGATCGCGATGATGAGCGCGGCACTGGCCGCGATCGAGAACCGGCAGTTCCCGCGAGCATGCGGGGCGTGGCGCGCGAGATGTTCGACTTCATCGCGCCCGAGATGCGCGGCGTCATGAAGGTGGCACTGACCAACCTGTGGCTGGGCCGTGCCGCTGGTTGCGCTCGCAACTGACCAAGGGGGCCAGCACCAATGCGTTGCTGCGCACCACGACCGCCCTCACGGTCGTGCAGGCGGGCGAGAAGGACAACGTCATGCCCGGGCAGGCGCTGGCCACCGTCAACTTCCGACTGCTGCCGGGCGACACGATCGCCGATGTCCAGGCGCATGTCGGCGCCGCGGTGGACAATCCCGCGGTCACGGTGACCGCCCGGAGCGGCGGTGCGCAGGCCTCGGTCGTCTCGCCGACCAGCGCCGAGGCCTACCAACTGATCGCGCGAACCGTGCGCGAGCTGTTCCCGGGCACCATCGTGGCACCGGGCCTGATGATCGGGGCCACCGACTCGCGGCATTTCCAGGCGATCAGCGATCACCTGTACCGGTTCTCGCCGGTGCGCGCGAGCGCGCCCGACCTGAAGCGTTTTCACGGTACTGACGAGCGGATCGCCGAGGACAACCTGGCGGACCTGATCCGTTTCTACCAGCGCTTGCTGAGGCTGGAGCCTGTATCGGCAGGTCGAAGCCAAACCAATGTCCAAGGCGCCGACAACGATGGGCCGGATCGCGCCGATGCCGCCCCGGCAGCGGCGTCGTCGAGGCCGAAGTTCAGGCTACGGTGGCTGCCCGATCACGGGCGCTTCGCGCGCTGCGCGTGCAGCGCCCCGACTACGACTGGCCGGCGGGGCGCCGCAGCGGCATCTACCTGGGCTTCAATCTCGAGCATTTCGCGTTCGGCGAAGGGCTGCAGGCGCAATATCCCGGGCCGCCGTCGCCGTCCCGACGTGGCTCCAGCAGCTGGCGCAATTGCAGCAGCCAGGGTGGTGCCTGGCGCTGCCTTGCCCTGTTCGACCAGTTATGGCGCTGCCCGACTGGTGCGATCATCAACACTTTGTACGACCACTGTCCACTGGTGCGGCGAGTGGCACGCGGCGACGAGCTGATCGGCCACGGGCGAATGCGGAACGTCAGGAGGGCAGTTCTCGAAGCGGGCGGGCGGGCTTGCTGTCGCGTTGTCGGCAGCTGATCAGGTGCGCGCAGCAGCGGCAGCCTGGGGCGGTTGTCGCCGTGGATCTCCGGAAAGCCGGCTGACGCCCGACGCCTGCTGGCCGAGGCCGGGTGCCGTTACCTCAGCTGGGCGCACGACGGCTGACAGTGGCCTTTTGCCACGCGCAGCGGCGCCAGCTCTGGTCGGTGCCTATCCGCAGGAGCTGAACGACATCGATGATCATCGGTCGGCAGATGGATGGGCGCGACTTCGACATGATCATCGACCAGTCGACGAGATGCTGCGCCAAAGCGTCGAACAGCCGCTGGTGATGGGGATCGCGCTGCATCCCTACCTGGTGGGTCAGCGCCACCGGCTGGCCCACCTGCACCGCGCACTGGGCCACATCGTCGAGCACCGCGACGGCGGCCGGATCAGTGCACGACCCGGGCGCGATTTGTGCGCACATCGAGTCGCTGGCCGCCGCCAGCCACCGTCTGCGGCTGGGCCATGCTGGTGTGGGTCCAGCGCCATAGAATCGCCGCACGGTCTGGTCGGCGATCTTTTACGCGGGGACGCGGCAGTGTCCTTGTGAGCTTGCCGTAGTAGTCGTACGGGTTGCCTACCGGCGACACCCGATAGATGCCGGCCATCACGACGCAGGCGGCCAGGTAGGTGCCGGCGAGGTTGGGATGGCTGTCGTCCTGCTCGTTGTGCAGGCACCGGAGTCGGGGCGCTCGCGCAGCGCGTTCTCCGAACGCGCGACCGACCGGCAGCACCAACGCCGATCTCGTTGCCCACGTCGACATAGAGCTTTTCGATCTTCTCGGCATTGGCCGCATCGTATTTCTTATGCCCCTTGGCGTAGGCATGGGTCATGTACAGCGCCACCTGGGCGCCGGTGGGTTTGATTGCGGCGCCGGCCTGGCGGGCAGCCTCGGCGAAGGCCTTGATGCCCTTGTCGCTGAGCGCGGCGCCGCTGTTGCCCTGCAGGATCACGAGGTCGAAAGGCTTCTTGTAGCCGATGGCCCCGGGCGTCATGTAGTGGGCGATCGGGTGGTGCGCGAGCGAGCCGCCGGAAATCGTGACCGAGCGGAACTTCTGGTCGTCCATTTTCACCGCCCCGGCGGCGTCGGTCAGCCGTCGGACGTGGTTGTGCAGGCTGTCGTTGTAATAGAAGTAGCTGTTGCCCACGAACAGTATCTGTTGCGGGCTCGGCTTGGCCAGCGCGGACACGGCGGGAGCGGCCTGCAACGGGCTGCCAAGCAGCGTGGCGGCGGCCACCAGCAGCCCGAGCATCGTGTGCCGGCGCGAGGTGATCAGGGTCATGATGGTCTCCTTGTGAGGGTCCGGACAGCTTAAAGCGGTTCGTTGCGAACAAAAATTCAAATATTCGGTCGTACACTTCAGCTAAATGGAACAGTGAGCCTGCGTGAACCTGAAGTCGCTACAGGCATTTCATCTGGTCGTGCAGCAGGGCTCGCTGGCCGGCGCGGCCAAGGCCATGCACCTGAGCCCGCCGGCGGTCAGCCGACTGATCCGCCTGCTCGAATCGGAAACCCGCCTGACGTTGTTTTCGCGTGCCCGCCGCCGGCTGATGCTCACCGCCGAGGGCGAATGGTTCTACCGCGAGGCGCGCCACATCCTGCAAGGGATAGGCGAGATTCCGCGCATCGTCAGCGACATCCACGAGCGGGCCAGCGCCCAGCTTAGGGTCATCACGTCGCCGCCGCTGGGCCTGGGCCTGATGTCGCCGGCGCTGGCGCTGTTGCTGCGCGATCATCCGCAGGTGCGCTGCGTGGGGGACATCGGCTCGCGGGCCGAGCTCGAGACGCGGGTCGGCAGCCGCCATGTCGACCTGGGGATCGCCTCGCTGCCCCTCGTGCATTCGCATGTGCCGTTGCAAAGCACTGCCTTTTGCCGGGCCCGGATGGTGGCGGCGGTGCCGCTGGCCCATCCGCTGGCGCAACGCACGTCGCTGCAGCCGGCCGACCTGGTCGCCGTGCCGCTTATCGGCCTGCGCCCGGGCCAGCTCTGGCGCGAGCGTGCCGACGAGTTCTTTCGCGCCGGCGGCGTGTCGCCCGACTACCGGGTCGAGTCCGAGTCCACGCTGATCGCGATCGACCTCTGCCTGCGCGGCGTGGGCATCGCGCTGTTGGACCGTGTCTGCGCCGGGCAGTTCGATCCGGCGCAACTGCGTCTGGTGCCGCTGGCACCCGAGCGCTGGGTGCACTACGGGTTCGTGGCGCCGGCCGGACAGCAGCCGTCGGCGGTCGTGGGCTGGTTCATCGACGCGCTGCGCGCGCAGGTAGCGGCGCTGGCCGACGAATCGCCGGCTGCGGGGCAGGGGCCCGCGTTGATCGAAGCGATAGCATTGCCTTTCTGAAGTCGTTTGCCGGAGCCGTCGATGATCATCGTCCATCACCTCGAGAACTCGCGCTCACAACGCATCCTGTGGTTGCTCGAGGAGCTGGGGCTTGCCTACGAGGTGCGACGCTACGAGCGCGATCCCAAGACCAGCCTGGCACCGGCCCAATTGCTGGCCGTGCACCCGCTGGGCAAGTCACCGGTGATCACCGATGGTGAACAGACCGTGGCCGAGTCCGGCCTGATCATTGACTACCTGCTCGATCGCCACGGAGGTGGTGCGCTGCGCCCGCCCCCGGGCAGTGCCGAGCACCTGCGCTACCAGTACTGGCTGCACTACGCCGA
>JAWKYE010000045.1:0-37715 GCA_041396665.1 Burkholderiaceae bacterium | reverse complement strand
AGCGACGAGCCCAAGCCGGCGCTGATCGACCATTTCAAGCTGACCGACCGCCAGGCCGAGGACATTCTCGAGATCCGGCTGCGTCAACTGGCGCGTCTCGAGGCTATCAAGATCGAGCAGGAGCTGGCCTCGCTGCGCACCGAGAAGGCGCGGCTCGAGGAATTGCTGGGCAATGAATCGGCGATGCAAAAGCAGGTCATTGCCGAGATCCGGGCCGATGCCAAGGAGTACGGCGATGAACGGCGCACGCTGATCGAACAGGCCGAGCGGGCGGTCGCGGAGGTGCGGATCATCGAGGAGCCGGTGACGGTGATCGTGTCCGAGAAGGGCTGGGTGCGGGCCCGTCAGGGCCATGGCCACGATGCCTCGCAGTTCCCCTTCAAGGCCGGCGATGCGTTTTACGGCGCCTACGAGGTATTGACCACCGACAAGGTGTTCGCGCTGGCGACCAACGGCAGGGTTTACTCGTTGCCGGTATCGCAACTGCCGTCTGCCCGTGGCGATGGATCGCCGATCACCCGCTTCGTCGAACTGGACGATGGGGTGCGGATCGATCACGTGTTCGCAACCGGACCGCAGGCGGCGGTGTTGTTCTCGAGCGCGCAGGGCAATGGCTTCGTCACGCTGGCTGCCGACCTGGTCGGGCGGACCCGCCAGGGCAAGGCCCTGCTCACGCTGGGCGACAAGGACAAGGCGCTGCGCCCGGCGGTCTTCCAGCCCGACATGGGCCAGGTGTTCTGTCTCTCCGACGAGGGGCGCGCGCTGGTCTTCTCGATTGACGAGGTCAAGGTGTTGCGCAACGGCGGGCGCGGGGTCGCGTTGATGGGCACCGACAAGAAGGACCTGCTGCGCCAGGCGGTCGTCTACGGCAAGGGCGGCGTGCGGGTGCAGGGGGCAGGGCGCGGTGGCAAGGCGGTCGACCGCGTGTTCTCGCCGGCCCAACTGGCCGCGTACACCGGCGCGCGCTCGCGCAAGGGTCGGCTGCTCGAACCCAGGGTCAAGGCGGCCCGGCTCGATGCGCTCGTAGAATGACGTCATGACCCACCCACTGCCGTTCCCGTCGATGCCCCGCCGGCCGTCTCCCCGATCGCGCGGTGCCGGGTGGGCCGCAGTGTTGCTGCTGGGGCTGGCCGGCCTGCTCGCCGGTTGCGCGGCGACGCCGCCGGCCTGGTACGACGCGGGCAAGCGTCATCACCGGCCCGACGGCTTCGTCAATCCGTACGGGCCCACGATTGACAAGTCGATCGGCGACCTGGTCGCCTGGCGCTGGCGGGCCTGGCGCGAAGACCTGCCGGCGGCACCCTCGGCGGTCATCGCCGGTTACCAGGGCTTCGAGGTGATGCGGCCCGACCTGGCCGCGCTTGCTGCGATGCCGCCGCAGCGGACCCTGACCTGGATCGGCCATGCGACCGCCTGGCTGCAACTGGGCGGCCTGAACGTGCTGACCGATCCGCACTTTTCCGAGCGCGCGTCGCCGTTTCGGTCGCTGGGCCCACGCCGCCGGGTCGCGCTGCCGGTCGAGCTGGACCAGATGCCGCGGATCGACCTGGTGGTCTTGTCGCACAACCACCCGGACAGCCTCGATGAGGCCACGGTCGCTCGCCTGCGCGGGCAGGCCGGCGGGCCGCCGTTGTTCCTCGTGCCGCTGGGGCTCAAGGCCTGGTTCGAGGCGCGTGGCATCGACACGGTGCGCGAACTGGACTGGTGGGACGAGACACGGGTGGGCGAGCTGCGCGTCTGGTTCGTGCCGGCGCAGCACTGGAGCGCGCGCAGCCTGACCGATCGCAATGAATCGTTGTGGGGTGGCTGGGTGATCCAGGATGCCCAGGACTACCGGGTCTGGTTTGCCGGCGACAGCGGATACACCCGCGATTTCGCTGAAATCGGTGCGCGTTTCGGGGGGGTGGACCTGGCCTTGCTCCCGGTGGGGGCGTACGAGCCGCGCTGGTTCATGGCGCAGGCCCACGTGAACCCGGACGAAGCCGTCAAGGCGCACCTGGACGTGCGCTCGCGCCTGTCGATCGGCATTCACTGGGGCACGTTCGAGCTGACCGACGAGCCTTTGGACCAACCGATCACCGATCTGGCGGCCGCACTGGCCCGTTACCAGGTCGCCCCTTCCTCATTCCGCCTGCTGCGTCACGGCGAAACCCTGAGACTGACCCAATGACTGAAGCCGTTCCCGGCGCCGCGCCCGAGGTGATCTTCGAAACACGAGCCGCCACCGGCGGCTTTTCGGTCGGTTTCGCCCGGCTCAACCGGGCCAGGCAGCTGAACGCGATCACGCTGTCGATGTGCGAGCAGATGCTGCGCCAGTTTCGCGAATGGGCGGCCGACGAGGGCGTCGTTGCCGTCGTGCTCGAAGCAGACGGCGCCAAGGGTTTCTCGGCAGGCGGCGATGTGGCCTCGGTGGTGCGCCAGGTGTGGGCCGGCGGGGCGCAGCGCTTCGTCTACGGGGACAGCTTTTTCGAAGTCGAGTACGCGCTCGATCTGCTGATCCATACCTATCCCAAGCCCTTCATCTCCTTCGTCCACGGCGTGTGCATGGGCGGTGGCGTTGGACTGGCCGTCGGGGCATCGCACCGGATCGTCGCCGACAACTGCAAGATCGCGATGCCCGAGATCCACATCGGCCTGTTTCCGGACGTGGGCGGTGGCTGGTTCCTGAACCGGCTGCCCGGCAACATCGGGCGCGTGATGGCGCTGACCGGCATGATCATCAGCGAGGCCGATGCACTGTTTGCCGGCCTGGCTGACTATTACGTGCCCGAAGCGGGCCGCCAGGCGTTGTGGGCGGAGTTGCTGGCCATCCCGTGGGTCGATCAGCCGGCGGCCAACCAGGCGAGCGTCACCCGCCTGATGCTGGCGGTGCACCGGCGCCATCAGCCGGAACTGCCGAGCGCCGGGCTGATGCAGTCCTTCGATGCGCTGCGCTTCATTGCCGGGCAGGCGGACCTGCCGGGACTGCTGGCGGGCCTGCAGGCGGCGGCCAGCGAGGATCCCTACTTCGAGATCCCCGCCGCCAGCCTGGCCAATGGCTCGCCAACGACCGCGCTGATCACCGATGCCTACCTTCGCCGCACCCGCCAGATGTCGATCGCGCAGGTGCTGGCGCTCGACCTGCTGATGGCCAGGCAGTTCCAGCGGCACCACGACTTCCTCGAGGGCGTGCGCGCACTGCTGATCGACAAGGACCGGCAACCGCGCTGGGAGGCACGCGGCTTTGCCGAGGTCGATCCCCAGGTCGTCGCCCGTCATTTCCAGCCGCTGCAGCCGATCCGCTAGCGGTTGCCGACTCCCCGCGCCACAAGGCGCCGCCCCCTTGGAGAATGTCCGATGACAACGCTAGAGACCCTGCTGTACGACGTGCGGGACGGCGTGGCGACGATCACGCTGAACCGCCCCGAAAAGATGAACGCCTTCACGGTGCGCATGCGCGACGAGTTGATCGAGACGCTCGATCGCACCGATGCCGACGACACGGTCAGGGCGGTGATCGTCACCGGTTCCGGCAAGGCGTTCTGTGCGGGCGCCGACCTGTCGGCCGGCGGCAAGACCTTCGACTACGACAGCCGGGCCGAGTCGGCGCGCGAGAAGCACAAGGTCGGCGATGTCTACCGCGATGGCGGCGGCCTGGTGTCGCTGCGCCTGTTCAACAGCCTCAAGCCGATCATCGGCGCGATCAACGGCGCGGCGGTCGGTGTCGGGGTGACGATGCAACTGCCGATGGACATCCGCCTGGCGTCGACCAAGGCCCGGTTCGGTTTCGTGTTCGCGCGCCGCGGCATCACGCCCGAGGCGGCATCGACCTGGTTCCTGCCGCGGCTGGTCGGCATGCAGCAGGCGCTCGAATGGTGCATGACCGGCCGGGTGTTCGATGCCCAGGAGGCACTGCGCGGCGGTCTCGTGCGCTCGCTGCACGAACCCGACGACCTGCTGCCCGCGGCCTGGGCGCTGGCGCGCGAGATTGCCGACAACGCCGCGCCGGTTTCGGTGGCGATGAGCCGGCAGATGCTCTGGCGCATGGCCGGGGCCGAATCGCCGATGCAGGCCCATCAGGTGGACAGCCGGGCGATACAGTCGCGCGGTCAGTCGGCCGATGCGAAGGAGGGCATTGGCTCGTTCATCGAAAAGCGCCGGCCGGTTTATCCGGACAAGGTCTCCAAGGACATGCCGGCGTTCTTTCCGTGGTGGAACGAAAAACCGTTCGAGTGAAAGCAGGCCTGCCGGACAGCACCAGGTCGAGCTGCCTTCCTTGACGGACGGACGCCATCGCGTTGTCTTCAATTGGCCCATGGACGTCTGCACAGGCCGACGTCCTTTCGCTTCGCAGCCAGCGTACCATGATGCGTCTGGCAACCACCCTAAGGAGACCCCCGATGAAAACGATTCGCGGCGCAATGAGTTGCGCGATTGCCTCTGCCTTTCTGGCAGCCACGCCTGCAATCCAGCCTGGCTGCCGATGGTGAAACATTCAAGGTCGGCGTCGTCACTTTTCCTGTCGGCCAGGCGGCCGAGTTTCAGGGTGCCGGCGCTCGACGGCGGCAAGGTCTGGTCGATCTTGCTCAACCAGGGCGGCAAGCTGCCCGCACCTACGACAAGCTGGGCTTTGGCGGTATGAAGATCGAAATCGTGCCGGTTGACGAGGCCGGTGGCGCGACCAAGCAGGTGCAGGAGTTTCGCAACCTGGTGCAGCGCGAAAGGTCGATGCGGTGGTCAGCTATGTGAGTTCGGGCGACTGCCTGGCTGATCGCCGGTGGCCGACGAGATCAAGGCGTTCACGATCCTGTACGACTGCGGCACGCCGCGCGTGTTCGAGGATGGCAAGGAGTACAGTACGTGTTCCGTACCGCGGCCCACGGTGCGATGGACAATGTCTGCATCGCCGCGCAAGTCGCGCAATGTCCAAGGTCGACAGCTTCGCCGGCATCAACCAGAACTACGCGTGGGGCCTGGACTCCTGGGCCGACTTCGAAGCTCGATGAAGCAATTGATGCCCAAGGCCGAGGTCAAGACCTCGCTGTTGCCCAGGATGATGCCAGCCAGTACGGTACCGGTGCCGGCGCTGCTGCGCGAAACCCGACCTGGTCCCTCGTCGCTGTTGGGGGCGATCTGCGGGCGTTCGTGCTGCAGATGTCGGCCCGCGGCCTGCACACCCGCGCGCAAGTCGCCCTGTCGGCCGGCGACCACGTGATTCCCAAGCTCGAGCAGAAGATGCCCGACGGCATCATCTGGGCGCGCGTGGCGTCAACGGCCTGGCCTCCAAGGCCTTGTCAAGGAAGGTGATCTGACCGACGTGCTCTGGAAGAAGGCCTGAGAAGGAATACGGCGTGTTTCCGGTGCAGGCGCCGTACCGGATGTGGCAGGGGCTGCTGGGCCTGAAGTCGGCGGTCAGGCGATGGCGGCCAATGGCGGCGAAGCCCAGCAGAACAACTGGCGGCGCGATGAAGGGCCTGTCCTGGGATGCGCCATCGGGCCGTATCGAGATGAAGCGGCCGATGGTCACCAGGCGGTCCAGCCGAACGCGATCGGCAAGACCAAATGGGATGCCGCCAAGGGCGTGATGACGCTGGTCGACCTCGAGTACTACGCGGCCGATTGCGTGAATCCGCCAGAAGGGCGGAAAGCGGCCGACTGGATTGCCGCCGGCTTTCCCGGGGCCAACTGCAGTAACTTCCCGACCTACGCACGGGGCGGGCGCCGCGGCGCCCCGCCCGTGCTTTCTAACGACTGCGACCATCATGGAACTTATCGCGACCATCCTCGTTGACGGTCCTGATCTACGCGGGCTGGCTGTTCATCGTGTCGGTCGGCCTCGCGCTGGTGTTCGGCGTGCTGAACATCACAACATCGCCCATGGCAGCCTCTACGCGATGGGCGCCTATGCACGGCCGTGGTGGGTATCTACCTGGGCAACAGTGGCGAGGCCTTTCCCGGCAGCTACCTCGCGCTGATCGTCGCGGCGCTGCTCGTGGCCGTCATCGTCGGTCCCATCCTGGAAAAGAGGCCTGCTGCGCTACTTCTACGGTCGCGACGAAGTGCTACAGTCGTGCTCGTGACCTATGGGATCTTCCTGGTTCTCGAAGACCTGATGAAGATCATCTGGGGGTCGATCTATTACGTGTTCGAGCCCTACACGCTGCTGGGCAATGTCTCGCTGGGCCCGCTCTACTACGTCGATTTACATTTCGCGGTGATTGCGGCGATCATCGTCGGCCTGATCGTCTGGGGCGGACTGAACCGCACCCGGATCGGCAAGGTGGTGCTGGCGGTCATCCACGACAGCGAGATCAGCGGAGCCATGGGGGTCAATATCCGGCGCATCTACATGGGCGCCTTCATCGCGGGGGTCTTTCTTGCGGCGCTGGGTGGCGCGCTGACCGCGCCGATGATCTCGGTGACGCCGGGACTGGGGTCAATGTGATCATCGTCGTCGCCTTCGCCGTGGTCATCATCGGCGGCCTGGGCTCGGTCGAGGGGCGGCGATCGGCGCGTTGATGGTCGGCATCTCCCGCGCGGCGTCGGTTGCACCTGTTGCCCGAGGCCGAGTTGATTCATCTATCTCGTCATGGCCATCGTGCTGTTCTTTCGCCCCGGGCGTCTTGTTCGTCAAAGACCAGGCACGCAAGATATGAGTCCCGTCGTTCGCGTCTTCCTCCTATCGGTGATCGCGCTGATCGCACTCGGTGCTTGGCCTGTACCTGCCCGAATGGGCGATGTTCCTGGCGACGATCGCGCTCGCCAAGGGGCTGGTCTCACTGGTCTCGTCGCGCTGATGCGCGGTGGGCTGGTGTCATTCGGAGCAGGGCCTCTTTGTGCGTCGGCGCCTACGTGGCCGCCGGCATGGCGAGCGCGATGGGTACGACCGACATCTTCCTGCTGAGTCTGATCGCCGTGGTCGTGACCAGCCTGCTGGGCATGTTGCTCGGCCCGTTGCTGTCGACCTACCGCGGGATCTTCTTCGCGGTGTTGCTCAGTGTCGCTGTCGATGATCCTTTACGGGGCACTGTCCAAGATGTCGGTGATCGGTGGCACTGACGGTCGAGCAATGTCGGCGGCGACGTTTTCTGGGCTATCACCCGGAGGGGCGCGACCTGCAGTTGATGCTCTACCTGTTTGCGCTGACCGTCACCGTGATCGTGGGCGCGGTGCTGCGGCTGTTCTTCGATTCGCAGCGGGGACTGTTGTCGCTGGCCATTCGTGACAACGAGCTGCGGGTCGAGTACCTGGGCAGCTCGGTTCGGAATCCATGACCTACAACTACGTGATCGCGGCCGCCTTGGGCGGACTGGGTGGCGTGATCGCGGTGCTGGCCATCGGCCACGTCGATCCCGAGTTCGCTTTCGGACAGCCTCCGGCGAGTTCGTGTTCGTGGCGATCTGGCCGGATATCTGTCGATTCCGGCGGTGTTCGTGGCCCGCGATCATTCTCGAGGTCGTGCGCTCGTTTTCCGGGGCCACTTTCCGAACACCTGGCAGATGCTGCTCGGCACCTTCATGTTGGTGATCTTCCTGCCCAGCTCCGGGTCCTTGCTGCAGCGCCGACGCGCGTCGCCGGGGAGAAGACAGTAGCTGACGACTACATCCTGCGTGCCAGGGCATCAGCAAACAGTTCGGCGCGGTCACCGCCGCAGACAATGTCTGTGTCGACGTGCCCGCCGGCGCCGTGTATTCGCTGATCGGTTCGAACGGCGCCGGCAAGACGACCTTCGTCAACATGGTGACCGGCTACATCAAGCCCGATGCCGGCACCATCCGCTTCAGGACCGCGACATCACCCGGCTGGGGCCGCTGCGCCAGATCGCCCGGCCGGCATCCATCGCTCGTTCCAGATCATGGCTCTGCAGGGCTGACCATGCTGGAGAACATGCTGATGGCCGAGGCCGTGCATGCCGAGCAGGGGCCGTCGCTTTTCCGGCCGGCCCGCTCGGCCCAGAACATCGAGCGGGCCGAGGCGTCGCTGGTGCAACTGGGCATCGCGGACTTTCGGCATCACAAGATGTCGGAGTTGCCGGGCGGGGTGAAAAAGCTGCTGGACATCGCGATGGCGATGGCCGGCCAGACCGACATCATCCTGCTCGATGAGCCAACCAGTGGCGTGGCCGCCGACGAGAAGTTTCCGATCATGGACCGGGTCATCGCGGCGCTGCAGGCCAAGGGGGTGACCATCTTGTTCGTCGAGCACGACATGGAGATCGTGGGTCGCTACGCGAGTCGCGTACTGGCTTTCTATGCCGGCCAGATCATTGCCAACGATGCGCCCGACGCGGTGCTGGCCAATGCCGATGTCCAACGCTACGTCACCGGGGGAGTGGCATGAGCCTGGTTCTCAAGTCGGTCGAGGTGACCATCCGAAGTCGTCGCCGATCCTGCGCGGCATCGAGCTCGAGGTGGGGCCGGGCGAGCGTGTCGGCCTGATCGGGCGAAACAGGGCGGGCAAGACGACCGTGATGCGCACGATCGGCGGGCTGGCCCGGCACCAGCAAAGAAAACGATGTGCTCTTTGACGGACATTCGATTGCCGGCCTTTCCCGACCAGCGTACCGCGCTCGGCTTTGGCTACATGCCCGAGGACCGTCGCCTGATCCCGCTGCTGACCGTCGAAGAGAACATGTTGCCGGCCTGGGTCAACAAGTCGATCGATGGCGCCAGGGTCTGGGCTTTGCGCCACGAGCTGATGCCCGAGTTGCGCGAGATGCGCAGCCGCAAGGCCTGCAACTGTCCGGCAGGCAGCAAAGCTGGTGGCTTTGGGCCGGGCGCTGGTCGTTGGCAGCCGGCTGCTGTCTGGACGAGCCCTTCGAGGGGTGGCGCCGGCGTTGTCGCAACGGCATCCGAAGTGATCGCCAGTCTGCGGGCGAGAAAATGGCGATCCTGATCGCCCAGTCCGAGCTGAACCACTCGAGCAAGATCCTCGACCGCGAATGCCTGATCGAACGCGGTACGATCATCCGCACGACCAACGCCGGGGACTGACCGGCCGAGCGTCCCCGGGGGACGGCCCGGCCATGACGGAGATCCGACCGTCAAACCGGTGCATTGACGGGTTGCTGATGGGCATGAAATCTGGAACCACCCTGGTGTCCCGGCTGGTCGGGCATTACAGCGAGTGGATCGGGCGCGGGTTGCTGCGCGCCGGGGACCGGTTGCCGTCGGTCAGACAGTGCGCGCTGCTGCACGCGTGTCGCGCTTCACGGTGCCAAAGAGCCTACGATCGCCTGGTGGCCAGCGGCCTGGTCGAATCGCACGTCCGTGGCAGCGGCGCTCGTTGCGCCAGCAGCTGATGCCGCCGCCCACAATCGCTACGCCTGGGCCCAGTCGGCGAGCGCGCAGGTCGATGTCGTCTGGCTGCTGCGCAGCGTGTGTTCAAACGCCTGCCCGCACACCGGATGCCCGGCGCCGGTGTGCTGCCTGTCGACTGGCTTGACGCCGACCTGCTCGGGCAGGCGATCCGCGCAGCCGCGCGCCAGGGCGCCTCGGCATTGCTGGACTACGGTCACCCGCAAGGGTATCTGCCGCTGCGCGAGCAACTCGCCGCCCGGCTCGGGACGCTGGACATCCCGGCGACAGCCGACGCGCTGCTGACGACCGCCGGGGTCACCCAGGCACTGGACATCGTCGCCCAGTACCTGCTGCAGCGGGGCGACGTGGTGCTCGTCGACGAGCCCAGCTGGTTCCTGTTGTTCGGCCGCTTTGCGACGCTGGGGGTGCGGGTGATCGGCGTGCCCCGGTTGCCGGACGGCCCCGATCTCGCCGTGCTCGAACAGCTGCTCGTCGCCCACCGGCCCCGGCTGTTCGTGACCTCGTCGGTACTGCAGAGCCCGACTGGCGCATCGATCAGCCTGCGCTGTGCCCACCGGCTGCTCAAGCTCGCCGCAGAGCACCAGCTGTTGATCGTCGAGGACGACGTGTATTCGGACCTGGATCCGGGGAGCGGCGGCGGGCCCGCGGTGCGACTGGCCGCGCTCGATGGCCTGCAGCAGGTGATCTACCTGGGCGGTTTTTCCAAGACCCTGGCCGCGAACCTGCGGGTTGGGTTCGTGGCCGCGTCGGCCGAGCGGATCCGCGACCTGACCGACCTGAAGATGTTGTTGGCCCTGACCACGGCCGAGCTGAATGAACGAGTCGTCTACCAGGTGCTGTCCGACGGGCACTACCGCCGTCACCTGCATCGGCTCCGGGACCGGCTGGACCAGGCCCGTGGCGACACGATGCGCATGCTCGAGCGCCTCGAGATGCCGTTGTTCGTCGAGCCAAAGGCCGGGATGTACCTGTACGCCGATACCGGTTGCGATGCCAGCCTGCTGGCCAGCCGGATGCTCGAGCAGGGTTTCCTGATGGCGCCGGGCAGCCTGTTCATGCCCGACCAGCGGCCCAGTGCGTGGATGCGATTCAACGTGGCGACCAGCGGCGATCCGGCGATGATCGAGTGTCTTGCACGAACGCTGGTGCAGCTGCGTGACGCCGGGCGTGGCGATCGCGGACCCGACGGTGGACACCCGGTGGCCTGCTAGACTTTCCGGATGATCGAAACCGAACTCTTGTCGAGCCATCGTGTGGCTCACGGCCTGCTGGCCCGGCGTACCGACCCTGCCGCGCTTGCCGGCATCCTGGATGAGCCGAACCAGCCAGGCCGGCGACCGTCGCTGGTGGGGCATGAACGGGCGGCCCGCTCCATCGACTACGCGTTCAACGTGGCGCTGCCGGGATACAACCTGTTCGTCATGGGACCGTCCGGTATCGGCAAGTCGCGCTTCGTGCGCGAGGCGATCGTCCAGCGTTCCAAGCCTGCGAAGCCGCGCGACTGGGTCTACCTGCACAACTTCGCTGCGCCGGACAAGCCGATCGCCTGCACCTCGAAGCGGGCGACGGCGACCGGCTGCGAAAGGCCTTGCAGACGCTGGTGGCCGAACTGAAGGCGACGCTGCCTGCCGCTTTCGAGGCCGAGACCTATCAGACCGAGGTCGAGCGCCTGCAGGAGAGTTGAGAATTTCCCGCCAGGGAGCGCCGCGCTCCAGGCGATCAGCGCCGAGGCCAGTGCCAGCGGTATCGCGCTGGTCCAGACACCCAACGGCCTCGAGCCCGCGCCGGCGCACGATGGCGAGATCATGGAGCCCGAGGCGTTCAAGGCATCTTCCGAAGACCAGCAAAAGCAGGGTGCGGGAGCGGATCGCCGAACTGGAGGAAAAGCTGCTGCGCATCGTCTGCGACGGCGTACACGCCTGCGTCGCCAACAGGTTGCCAGCCTGCGCGAACTCAACCGCCAGACGGCCACATTCGCCACTGAGCAGGCGATCGAGGATCTGCGCAAGGCCTTTGCCGGGTATGACGAGTTGAAGGTCTGGATTGGTGATCTCGAGCAGGATGTGCTGGAGCATTTCGACCGCTTCCGCCCGAGCAGCCGCGCGAGGACGACAAACCCGCTGCACCTGCACGACAACCAGTTGGGCTCTACGATGTGAATGTGCTGACCTGGCCTCGCGTACCGAAGAAGGCCAGGTGGTCGTCGTCGATCACCCGACGGTGGCCGAGTTGGTCGGGCGTGTCGACATGCGGGCGGCGTTCGGCACGATGAGCACCGACTTTCGGCTGATCAAGCCGGGCAGCGCTGCACCTGGCCAACGGTGGCTATCTGATGGTCGACGCCTGGCGGCTGTTTTCCGAGCCGCGCGCCTGGGACACGCTCAAGCGCGCGTTGCAGCGTCGGGCGATCCGCATCGAGTCGGTGGCCGAGGCGGCCGGCATCATCGGCAGCACGCATCTGGAGCCGGCACCCATTCCGCTGGATGTCAAAGTGGTGCTGTTCGGCGAGCGCGATGTACTGCTGCTCGCCGAGCACGACCCGGACTTCGAGACCCTGTTCCGGGTCGTCGCCGATTTCGACGATGCGCTGCCGCAGTTTCTTGCACGAGCGCGGCCTGGCGCGGTGGTCGTCGAGCAGGCGGCGGCCAACGGGCTGGCCCCGCTGGAGCCGCCGGCGCTGGCACGCCTGCTGGACGAGGCGGTCCGCCTGGCCGAGGACAACACCCGTTTCAGCGCGCACGTGCAAACGCTGGTCGAGTTGGCGGTCGAAGCCGACTATCAGGCGCGACGCGCGGACTGCGCGGCGATCGGGGTCGGCCATATCCGCCAGGCGATTGCACACATCGTCGCGATCGCGTGAGCCGGGCCCATCGCGAGCACCAGCGGGCAATCGATCGCGGCACGCTGCTGATCGACACCAGCGGGCAACGCGAGGGTCAGGTGAATGCGCTGGCGGTCTACGACATCGCCGGGCAGGGATTCGGACACCCCAGCCGGATCACGGCGACTGTCCGGGTCGGCGAGGGCACCTTGCTGGACATCCAGCGTGAGACGCATCTTGGCGGGGCGTTGCACTCCAAGGGAGTGATGATCCTGTCCGCCTACCTGGCATGCGCTACGCGTCTCGCCAGCCGCTGCCGATCAATGCGACGCTGGTGTTCGAGCAAAGCTACGGCCCGGTCGATGGCGACAGCGCGACCGTTGCCGAATTGTGCGCGCTGGTGTCGGCGCTGGCCGGCATCGCCGTGCGCCAGGATATTGCGATCACCGGCTCGATGAACCAGGTCGGCGAGGTGCAGGCAGTCGGCGGGCTCAACGACAAGATCGAGGGGTTTTTACGAGATCCGGTGCGGCGCGCGGCCTGACCGGCACCCAGGGCGTGATCATTCCGGCCAGCAATATCGAGCACCTGATGCTCGGAAGCGGTCGTCGACGCGGCGACGAGCGCTTCCATGTCTGGGGAATCGATCGGGTCGACCAGGCGATCGAGATGCTGATGGGCACGCCTGCGGGCAGCGACACCGACGGCCCGCAACGCCCACTCGATCGCCAGCCGCATTCAGCAGCGGATCACCGACTTCCCGTTGCGGCGCTCTGGCAACCGGGCGGCGGCCAGACGGGCCCGGCTGACCGGGGTGGAGCGATATATGAGTGCAGGGGGCGCATCGGCCCCTCGGGCTCGCGAAGGGTTTGCGCCAGCGGGTCGCGACGATGCCGGCATCGCCATGCCAGCGCGCATCTTCCTGGCGCTGAGCCCGGGCGCGATCCATCCGGCGCCGGTGCAGGCAGCGCTGGCGCTGGCCGTGGCCAGGCGGGCCACGCTGGTCGTGACCGTACTGTCGGCGGATCGCCATGCCCAGGCGGCCACCTTGTCATTTACCCGCGAGTTCCGGCTCAGCTGCGGGGTCTTTCGCGATTTCGGCCCGGCGATGTACAGGCAACGCTCGCCGGCCAGATGCGCCGTCTCGAACGCTACTCTGACGCAGGGCCGGCCGGGATCGCGCGTGCAGTGGGTGCTCGATACCGCGCCGCGCCCGTTGGCCACGATGCTGCGCGAGTACCGCGAGGCGGGCGGGCTGACCTGGTCGATAGCGCGCCGTGGCTGGCCGCCGCGGGCACAACCGGGCCTTTGCGCAGATCATCGTGCTGCTGGACGAATCGCTGGCCGCGTTGCCGGTGGCGGCAATGCGTGCCGCGCTGGCCGTTCGGCGCTGCGCCTGGTTGGGGTGGCGGCGGACAGTCAGCAGGCGGCCATCCTGCGCGAAGCGATTGCCGCCGGTCTGCACGAGCAGGGCCTGGCTTCCCGACGCGGCGAGGCCCCCGCGCCGGTGTTCGTGGGCCCGGCCGGCGAGGCCGGCGCCCACCTGCTGGCCAGCCTGGGCGGCCACAGCAGCCTGGTCGTGGCGCGTGCGGCCGACCTGGCCCTGGTCGGGCTGGACGAGGCCGACCTGGCACGCCGGGTGGGGACCGCGGTCCTGGTCTTGCCCTAGGGGGGCTTGAAAAGGTGCTGGGCGCCCCAATATGCCCGTTACTCTTGCCCGCTGCCCTCGTGCGCTACCGTTGTCGTACAAGGGCGGCCCACTACTTCATTCAAAGACCATGACCACAGAGAATATCCAGGAAAACAAGGAAACCTTCGGCTTTCAGACCGAGGTGAAGCAACTGCTCCACCTGATGATCCACGCGCTGTACAGCAATCGCGAGATCTTCCTGCGCGAATTGATCTCCAACGCGTCCGATGCCTGCGACAAATTGCGCTTCGAAGCGATCGAGAACGGGGAACTGTACGAGGGCGACGGCGACCTGAAGATCCGCGTGAGCGTGGACAAGGACGCCCGCACCATCACGGTCGCCGACAACGGGGTCGGCATGTCGCGCGACGAGGTGATCAGCAACCTGGGCACGATCGCTCGCTCGGGCACGCGCGAGTTCGTGGACAGGCTGTCCGGCGACGAGGCACGCGATTCGCAACTGATCGGCCAGTTCGGTGTCGGCTTTTACTCCAGCTTCATCGTCGCCGACAAGGTGCAGGTGCATACCCGCCGGGCAGGCCGGCCTGGACGCCGCCCAGGGGTGCGCTGGACCAGCGATGGCAGCGCGGCGAGTTCACGATCGAGACGGCACCGCGCGAGCAGCGCGGCACCGAGATCGTGCTGCACCTGCGCGACGGGGGCGATGATGCCGAGGCCGCCAGCGAGTTCAACAGCCTGCTCGACGCCTGGCGCCTGAAGAACATCATCCGCAAGTACTCGGACCACATCTCGCTGCCGATCCAGATGCCGCTCGAGAGCAAGCCGGCGTCGGGCGACGATGACGATACGAAGGCCGAAGAAGTGGCCGACGCGGATGCCTGGGAGACGGTCAATCAGGCGAGCGCGCTGTGGAGCCGCGCCAAATCCGAGCTCGAGGAGGCCGACTACCACGGGTTCTATCGCAACCTCACCCATGATTCGGCCGATCCGCTGGCCTATACCCACAACCGGGTCGAGGGCCGCACCGAGTACACACAGTTGCTGTTCGTGCCGGGCAAGGCGCCTTACGACATCTGGGACCGCGAGCACAGGCGCGGGCTCAAGTTGTACGTGCGCCGCGTGTTCATCATGGAGGATGCGCAGAACCTGATGCCTGTCTACCTGCGCTTCGTGCGCGGGGTCATCGATTCGGCCGACCTGCCGCTGAACGTATCGCGCGAGATCCTGCAGGAATCGCGTGACGTGAAGTCCATCCGCGAGGGCAGCACCAAGCGGGTGCTGGCCATGCTCGAGGACCTGGCCGAGAACCATGCCGACCGCTACAAGACCTTCTGGAGCGAGTTCGGGCAGGTGCTCAAGGAGGGCATGGGGGAGGATTTCGCCAACAGCGAGCGCCTTTCCAAGCTGCTGCGCTTTCACAGCACTCACGATGAATCGGCCGATGCGGCGATGGTGTCGCTCACCGACTATGTCGGGCGGATGAAAGACGGGCAGGAGAAGATCTTCTACGTGACTGGCGACACGCTGGCCGCGGCACGCAACAGCCCGCACCTGGAGCTGTTCCGCAAGAAGGGCATCGAGGTCTTGCTGCTGGTGGACCGGGTCGACGAGTGGATGCTCAACTTCCTGCACGAGTTCGATGGCAAGCCGTTGGTGTCGGTGGCCCGTGGCGACGTCGACCTGGGCAAGCTCGAGGACGAAACCGAGAAGGCCGAGCGCGAGAAAGTGGCCGACGAGTTCAAGACGCTGGTCGACGGGGTGCGCGCGGCGTTGGACGGCAAGGTCAAGGATGTGCGGGTGACGAACCGCCTGACCGATTCGGCGGCCTGCCTGGTGTCCGATGAAGGGGACATCAGCGGCAACCTCGAGCGCCTGCTCAAGCAGGCGGGCCAGAAGGCGCCCGATCGCAAGCCCATCCTGGAGATCAACCCGACCCACCCGATCCTGCGTCACCTGGTCGGCTCGCCGGGCAACGTGCCCGAATGGTCGCAGTTGCTGTTCGACCAGTCGATGCTCGCAGAAGGGGGCCAGCTCGAAGACCCGGCCGGCTTCGTCAAGCGCCAGAACGACATGATGCTGGCACTGCTGCTCAAGTCGGGCGGCTGAGCCCGCGCGCTCCCCGGGCCGATGTCTCGCGTTGCGGACGCCGGTGACGGCCGCCAGCCCGGGGACGGGCGGCTGGCCGGCTTTGCGCCCGTCGTCGATGTTCACTGCCGCCTGCTGATCCTGGGCAGTTTTCCCGGCAGGGCCTCACTGGTCGCCGGTCACTACTATGCCCATCCGCGCAATCAGTTCTGGCCGATTCTTGCCAGTGTGCTGGGCCAACCCCTGACCACGCTGCCGTTCGAGGCGCGCTACCAGACGTTGCTGGCCCACGGTATCGGGCTGTGGGATGCGATCGCTGCCTGTGACCGGCCAGGCAGCCTGGATGCGGACGTGCGCCGCATCCAGGCCGCTTCGCTGGTCTCGCTGGGGCAGGGCCTGCCGCGGCTGCGCCAGGTGTTGCTCAACGGCCGGCTGGCCTGGCAGCAGGCCAGCCGTCAGCCCTGGCCCCCGGGAGTGACGCTGGTCGCGTTGCCCTCGACCAGCCCCGCCCACGCGATGATGCGCTTCGACGAGAAGCTGGCCAGTTGGCGCACGGCGTTGCTGGCTCCCGGCATGGACGAGGCCAGGTCGGCCGATCAGCAGCAGCAAGGCGGTCTAGATGGCCCGACGTGAGACCCCCAGGAAGGGCAGTTTGCCCCGTGTGCCGGCGGTCGATCCGCTGATCACGCTGTCCGAGGAGGGCGGCGTCCGCTACCTGCATTTCGGGACCGAGTGGGTGCAGGGAGCGATGCGCGTACGCCGCCCGTGGGACCTGGAGCTGGACTACTCGCGGCACATGATGGCGTGGCTGTTGTTCCTCGATCCCCCGGCGCGGCTGTTGCAGCTGGGTCTTGGCGCCGGTTCGCTGACCCGCTACGTGCACAGGCATCTGCCGGAAACCGCCACCACGGTCGTCGACAACAGTGCGGCGGTGCTACGCGTCGCGCGCGCGAACTTCCGCCTGCCGGCCGATGACTCGCGGCTCGAGGTGATCATCGAGGACGGCGAGGCCTATGTCAGTCACCCGGGCCGCCGGCGTGCGTTCCAGGTGTTGCAGGTGGATGTGTTCGATGCACAGGCCCGCGGGCCTGCACTGGATTCAGCGGCGTTTTACCGCGGCTGCCGCCAGGTGCTGGACGATGACGGGATCCTGGTGGTCAACCTGTTCGGCGAAGTGCCCAGCTACGGCGTGAACCTGGCCAACATCAAGGCGGCATTCGACGACAACGTGCTGCTGCTGCCACCCATCGAAGCCGGCAACGTCATCGTGCTGGCCTTCGCCGACCGGCCATCGCCGCTGGTCTGGGCCGACCTCTATGCCCGCGCCGCCGAGCTGGAGCGGCGCTACAAGCTCGATGCGACCGGCTGGGTGAGCGGCCTGAAGGCGTCTTGGAGCCGCGGGTTCTTCAGGCACCTGGTGCCGGGCGGCGACTGAGCGCCCGGCATCGGTCAGAACGAACGGGGCAGTTCGAGCACGTGCTCGGCCACGTACGAGAGGATCAGGTTGGTCGAGATAGGCGCCACCTGGTACAGACGGGTCTCGCGGAACTTGCGCTCGACATCGTACTCGGCGGCGAAGCCGAAACCGCCGTGGAACTGCAGGCAGACATTGGCTGCCTCCCAGGAGGCGTCGGCGGCCAGTAGTTTTGCCATGTTGGCTTCGGCGCCGCAGGGTTCGCCGGCGTCGAACAGCGCGCAGGCCTTGTAGCGCATCAGGTTGGCCGCCTCGACATTGACGTGGGCGCGCGCGATCGGGAACTGCACCCCCTGGTTCTGGGCGATCGGCCGGCCAAACACCACCCGCTGGGTCGTGTAGTCGCAGACCTTGTCGATGAACCAGTAGCCATCGCCGATGCATTCGGCGGCAATCAGTGCGCGTTCGGCGTTCAGGCCATCGAGGATGTAGCGAAAGCCCTTGCCCTCCTGGCCGATCAGGTTCTCGGCCGGAATCTCGAGATCTTCGAAGAACAACTCATTGGTTTCGTGGTTCACCATGTTGCGGATAGGGCGCACGGTCATGCCGTTGCCGATCGCGTCCTTCAAGTCGACGAGGAAGATCGACAAGCCGTCGGCTTTGCGGGCCACGTCGGCCAGCGGAGTGGTGCGTGCCAGCAGGATCATCAGATCCGAGTGCTGGATGCGCGAGATCCATACCTTCTGGCCATTGACCTTGTAATGGTCGCCGTGGCGTACCGCGGTGGTCTTGAGCTGTGTCGTGTCGGTGCCGGTGGTCGGTTCGGTGACCCCCATCGACTGCAGCCGCAGTTCGCCGCTGGCGATTCTTGGCAGGTAACGCGCCTTCTGCTCGGCCGAACCATGGCGCAGCAGCGTGCCCATGTTGTACATCTGGCCGTGGCAGGCGCCAGAGTTGCCGCCGGCCCGGTTGATCTCTTCCATGATCACCGACGCCTCGGTCAGGCCCAGGCCGGAGCCACCGAACTCCTGTGGAATCAGCGCCGCCATCCAGCCTGCCTGGGTCAGCGCATCGACGAACTCGGCCGGATAGCCACGCGCCTCGTCGACCTTTTGGAAGTACTCGGAGGTGAACTGCAGGCAGAGGTCGCGAACGGCGTCGCGGATGTCCTGGTACTGGTCGGGCTTTTGTTTCATCGAAGGCTGCACTGGGTCCAAGGGAATCTGGATCTTACTATCGTCGGCCGGCCGGGCCGGCCATCGTCCGGCGTGTGCCGTCCCTTCGCGCCCAAGGTCCGCCAGGCCCCGTCGGTCGCCCCGCAGCGCCCGAAGAGTCCGACCCGATGCAAGAATGCCTGGATGATTGCTCCTGATTCCGAATCCGGGCACTGCCTGGGCAAGCCCGGCAAGCCCTTGCTGCTCAGCCGCCTCGTGCCGGCCCTGCAGGCCGACGGGCTGCTTTCGGCCGACGATGCGGCGCAAGTCCTCAAGTTCGACGGGCTTTCCAACCGGCCGGAACATCCGCTGGTGTCACTCGCCGGGCGGCGGCTGACGGCCGCGGACACCGGGCGCACGCTCGATATGGAGCGCCTGGTGCGCTGGCTGGGCGAGCAGCTCGGGCTACCGGTCGTGCGCATCGACCCGCTCAAGGTGGACCTGTCGCGGGTGGCCGAGGTCATGTCCAGCCAGTACGCGGCCAGGTACCGGATCCTGCCGCTCGAGGTCACCCCGCAGGAGGTGACGATCGCGACGGCCGAACCGTTCGTGACGGCCTGGGTCGCGGAACTGGAGCAGTTGCTGCGCAAGCGGATACGGGTGGTGTTGGCCAACCCGGCCGACCTGGGTCGCTATATCGTCGAGTTCTTCAGCCTGGCGCACTCGGTGCGTGATGCGCAAAGGAACGGCCCACAGGGCGCGGTCCACAACAACTTCGAGCAATTGGTCGAACTGGGCCGCTCGGGGCGCAACCTGGATGCCAACGACACCCATGTCGTGACCATCGTCGACTGGCTCTGGGAGTATGCGTTCGAGCAGCGGGCCAGCGATATCCACCTCGAGCCGCGCCGGGACATCGGCACGATCCGCTTCCGGATCGACGGGGTGCTGCACCATGTCTACCAGGTGCCGCCGGCGGTGATGATGGCGATGACGAGCCGGATCAAGCTGCTGGGGCGAATGGACGTGGTGGAGAAGCGCCGACCGCAGGATGGCCGGATCAAGACGCGGATGACCGACGGGCGTGAGATCGAACTGCGGCTGTCGACGCTGCCGACCGCCTTTGGCGAGAAGCTGGTGATGCGGATCTTCGATCCCGAGGTGCTGGTGCGCGATTTCCCGGCGTTGGGTTTCGGGCGCGATGACCTGCAGCGCTGGCGGGCGATGACCAGCCGGCCCAACGGGATCGTGCTGGTCACCGGCCCGACCGGCTCGGGCAAGACGACGACGCTTTACTCGACGCTCAAGATGCTGGCGACCGACGAGGTCAATGTCTGCACCGTCGAGGACCCGATCGAGATGATCGATCCGGCGTTCAACCAGATGCAGGTGCAGACCGGGATCGGCCTGGGCTTTGCCGAAGGGGTCCGTTCGCTGATGCGCCAGGATCCGGACATCATCATGGTCGGCGAGATACGGGATCTCGAGACCGCCGAGATGGCGATCCAGTCGGCGCTGACCGGACACCTGGTGTTGTCGACGCTGCACACCAACGATGCGCCGTCGGCGGTGACACGCCTGATCGAACTGGGCGTGCCGGGTTACCTGCTCAGCGCGACACTGGTCGGCGTGCTCGCGCAGCGCCTGGTGCGCGTGCTCTGCCCATCCTGCAAGGCGCCGCTGGACGAGGTGCCGGCGGCACGCTGGTCGGCGCTGATTCAGCCGTTCAATGCCCCGACCCCCAAACGCATCTACAAGCCTGTCGGTTGCCTGGACTGCCGGATGACGGGTTTCCGCGGTCGTGCCGGCCTGTACGAGATGCTCGAAATAGACGAGCCGATCCAGGCCGAGCTGTCGCGCTCCGAACCCTCGCTGGAACGTATCCGGCTGCTAGGCCTGCACGCGGGCATGCGCCCGTTGCGGGTGGCCGGTGCGCAGAAGATCGCATCCGGGCAGACGACGTTCGAGGAGGTGTTGAAGGTCGCGCCCGCCGCACGGGCGACGGCGACGCCGCCGATGCCGGCACCGGCCGCGTCGGTCGAGGCTGGGGCGCTGCCGGCCGATATCCCGGTGCACGGGTCGCAGGCTGAGGGGCGCCTGACGGCGCCGGTGGTCACTTGACCAGCTGACGCATCGCCTTCTCGAGCCCGGCGATGGTGACCGGGTACATCCGCTCGGACATGATCTGGCGGATCACCGAGATTGACTGGCGGTACTCCCAGACCCCTTCGGGCTCAGGGTTCAGCCACGCGTACTTGGGAAACTTCTCGACCAGCCGGCGCAGCCAGATCGCGCCGGCCTCCTCGTTGTTGTACTCGACCGAACCGCCCGGCTGGAGGATTTCGTAGGGGCTCATCGTCGCATCCCCGACGAAGATCAGCCGGTAGTCGTTATTGAACTTGCGAATCAGGTCCCAGGTCGGGGTGCGCTCGGCGTGGCGGCGGCGGTTGTTCTTCCAGACATGGTCGTAGACGCAGTTGTGGAAGTAATAGAACTCCAGGTTCTTGAATTCGGAACGGGTGGCCGAGAACAATTCCTCGGTGCGCTGGATGTGATCATCCATCGTGCCGCCCACATCGAGCAGCATCAGCACCTTCACCGAGTTGTGCCGCTCGGGCACCATCTTGATGTCCAGGTAGCCGGCGTTGCGCGCGGTCGAGGCGATGGTGTCGTCCAGGTCGAGTTCTTCCTCGGCGCCCTCGCGGGCAAACTTGCGCAGCCGGCGCAGCGCGACCTTGATGTTGCGCGTGCCCAGTTCGACCTGGTCGTCGTAGTCGCGGTAGGCCCGCTGCTCCCAGACCTTCACCGCGGTACGGTTGCCGGCCGACGGGCCGCCGATCCGGATGCCTTCCGGATTGAAGCCGCCGTTGCCAAACGGGGACGTGCCGTTCGTGCCTATCCACTTGTTACCGCCCTCGTGGCGCCCCTTTTGCTCTTCGAGCAACTCCTTGAGCCGCTCCATCAGCTTGTCCAGCCCGCCCATGGCTTCGATCGCGGCTTTTTCCTCGGCGGTGAACTCGCGCTGGAACATCCGCTTGAGCCATTCGTCCGACAGGTTGGGCACGAGGTCGGTGATGGTCTGCACGCCCTTGAAGTAGGTGCCGAACGCCCGATCGAACTTGTCGAAGTTGCGCTCGTCCTTGACCAGCGCGGCGCGCGACAGGAAGTAGAAGTCGTCGATCGACGGGCCGATCACTTTTTGTTTCATCGCCTCGAGCAGCATCAGGAACTCCTTGATGGAGACCGGCAGCTTGGCATTGCGCAGGTGCAGGAAGAAATCGATCAGCATGATTCGGGTTCCCGTGTTGGATCGGTGGCGGGCTGGGCGTTCAGGCGTTGCCGAAGGACACGCGCAGGCCGACGACACCGAGAATGATCAGGATGATGCTGGCCAGCTTGAGCGCCGACAAGGGCTCCTTGAAAAACAGGATGCCGATGGCGGCAGTGGCCGCTGTGCCCACGCCGGACCAGATCGCGTAGGTGATGCTCAGGTCGAGCCGGCGCAGCGCCAGCGTGTTGAAGTAGAACGCCACGGCAAAACACGCGAACATCATGACCGATGGCACCATCCGGGTAAAGCCCATCGACAGTTTCATGCAGGTCGTGCCCACGACCTCGAAAGCGATGGCCAACGACAGGTGTATCCAGTGCAAATGGCCTCCGCGGGCAGCTGGCTCGGCGCAATGGGGCGCGGATCAGGCGGGATCAGCGATTGTGACGGGCCATGAACACGAGGCGCTCGAACAGATGGACATCCTGTTCGTTCTTGAGCAGCGCGCCGTGCAGCGGCGGGATCGCCCGCTTGCCGTCCTTGGCCTGCAGCGCCTCGAGGGGATGTCCTCGGCCATCAGCAGCTTGAGCCAGTCGATCAGTTCGGAGGTCGAGGGCTTTTTCTTCAGGCCCGGCAGGTCGCGCATGTGGTAGAAGGCCTCGAGCGCGTCGGTGACCAGATCCTTCTTGATATTCGGGTAGTGGACATCGACGATCTGCTTCATCGTGTCGCGATCCGGAAACTGGATGTAGTGAAAGAAGCACCGACGCAGGAACGCATCCGGTAGCTCTTTCTCGTTGTTCGAGGTGATCATCACGACCGGGCGGTGCCGCGCCTTGATCATCTGACGCGTCTCGTAGACGTAGAACTCCATCCGGTCGAGCTCGCGCAGCAGATCGTTGGGGAACTCGATGTCAGCCTTGTCGACCTCGTCGATCAGCAGGACTACCGGTTTTTCCGAATCGAAGGCCTGCCAAAGCACGCCCTTGACGATGTAGTTGTGAATGTCCTTGACCCGCTCTTCGCCCAGCTGCGAGTCGCGCAGGCGCGACACGGCGTCGTACTCGTAAAGGCCTTGCTGGGCCTTGGTCGTGGACTTGATGTGCCACTGCATCAGCTCCATGCCAAGGCTGGAGGCCACCTCCTCGGCCAGCATCGTCTTGCCGGTACCGGGTTCTCCCTTGATCAGCAAAGGCCTCTCGAGGGTGATGGCGGCGTTCACGGCCAGCTTCAGATCGTCGGTGGCAACGTAGGTGTCAGAGCCTTCAAAGCGCATGTCGGGTCCAGGATGTCGGGTGAACACATCAGTATAAGGGCATTGGTTCGCCCCCCGGCTGGACGGCTGTTTTTCGGGTCGGATAAAATGCCCGTTTGGACCTGGGACCAACGGTGCCAGAATGCGTGCGCCGGTCCTGCCGATCAATCCAGACATCCAACCCGAAACCAGGAATTCCCAGATGCCCCTTTTCCGCAGCAGTGCGCAGGTAATGACTCCGAATGAAAGGTCGGGGGTTTCCGGGCAGGCGACGCGTCGCGCGGCCGGCGTGGCCGCCGTTCTCTCCCTGCTGGCGATGCCGGCGGCCGTCCTGGCCCAGGACCTGAAGCCGGACCTGGAAGCGGCCAAGGCCAAGGTCTCCAACTGCATAGGCTGCCACCAGATCCCGTTGTACCGGGCGTCATTCCCGCAGGTCTATTCGGTGCCGATGATCGTCGGCCAGGGAGAACGCTATCTGGTGAACGCGCTGACCGCCTACCGCAAGGGCGACCGCAGTCACCCGACCATGCGTGCCATTGCCGGCAGCCTGAGCGATCAGGACATCGTCGATCTCGCCGCTTTCTACGCCAATGGCGCCAAGTAAGCGCCCCCGACCCGCGGAACCCCATCCCATGAAAATCTCTCTCGTCCTGTCGGCTATCGCCCCTGTTGCGCTGGCCTTTTCCTTTTTCAGCGCATCGGCGCTGGCGGCCGGTGGCGAATCGGCCGCTGTCGCGCCTGTGGCCGAGCGCGCCCAGGTGTGTGCCGGCTGCCACGGCGTCGACGGCAAGACCCCGATCGACCCGTCATATCCGCTGCTGGCCGGCCAGCATGCCGATTATCTCGAGGTGTCACTGCGCGCCTACCGCTCGGGCAGCCGCAAGAACGCGATCATGGCGGGCATCGCGGCCAGCCTGAGCAACCGTGACATCCGCGACCTGTCCGCCTACTACGAGGCCCTGCCGGGGCCGCTGGGCTACGGCCGCTGAGCCTGTCGCCGGTCCGCCAGCGAGCCGCCGCAAGGCGGCTTTTTTTCGATCAGCGCGCGAGCACGACGTTCTGACCGGGTCTGCCCGGCTCGTCGAATGCCTGTAGCAACAGGTGGGTCAGGCGGTCCATCGTGCCCAGAGCGTGGCGCACCGGATCCACGCCCTCGGTGAAGCCCTGGGCCAGCAGCCGTTCCAACACCCGGGGGTTGTCGGTGACGATGTGCACCGGGACATCCCAGGACGCGCCCGGGCCGCTGACGCTGCTGGCCGGCTGGTGATCACCGATGACGACCAGCAGGTCGCCGCGGACCTCGGGGTGGTCCAGATAATCGGTGAGCCAACGGAACGTGTATTGGATCGTGCGCCCGTAGGGCTCGCGCAGATCGGTCCAGTCGATCACGTCGGCCATCGACCGGGCGGTATCGGCGTCGTCGAACGGCTGCGCGCCCAGAACCCGGTCCCAGTCGGACTGATAGGGGGGGACCGGGCGGAACGGGATGTGGCTGGTGATCGTGGGCAGCATCATGAACTGCGGCCGGGGATCGCTGCCATTGGAGAAGCGTTGCTCGAAGCGGGCGACCGTGAACTGGTCGGGGATCCACCAGAGGCCGAAGCGGGGGCCCTGGTAATCGAGGTCGCGCCCGTCCAGGAAGTCGTCGAACCCGTAGAACGATTTCTCGACCCAGTCCCAGCTCAGCGCCGGATACAGGCCTATCGTGCGATAACCGTGTCGCCGGAAATGGCCGATCATCGTCGGGCGATCGGTCGTGAGCAGCACGTCGTGGCGCATCGGGTCGGTCCAGGTCTATTCCCGACATCAGCGTCAGATGGGCCAGTTCGGAAAGCGCCGGCAAAGGTCGGCGCGGTCTGAAATGCCGACACGGTCCGCCGGCCGGTGGCCGCGACCTTGGCGGCGAAGCGCTGGCGCGACGGCTCGACCGCCTCGCGGACCGTCGCCACGTCATAGGTGATCGCCCCGTAGGATTCGAGGAACAACACCTTGACGTCGGCCCCCTCGAGTGCCTGCAGGTTGCCCGCGAAAGCCGGTGACGCGGGCAACAGTTTCAGGCGCTCGAGAACGCGGTGTACAGCAGGTCGGCTGGCGCAGGTAGGTGGGCAGGACCGGTTTGGACAGGTAGGGCCAGGTGGCCTGCACGTGCATCAGGTTGGCGACCACCGCTGCGTCGCCAGGCCGGTCAGGCCGAGCGCGGCTGCCGAGCGGGTGGCGCGCGGCACGGGTGGGCGGCCAGCGTCGCAATCGCCGAGGAAACCAGCCGTGCCGCCAGCCAGACACCGGCCACGATGGCCGTGAGGATCGGCGCCAGCTGCCAGGCGGCAAATTCCTGGAAGGCGACGCTCCGAAACGCGGGATCTGGTGGCCGTCCCAATACAGGTTCAACTGGCGTCCGAACAGCGCGGGCACGCTCACGTCCATGTAGCGACCGAAGACCAGCAGCAGGTAGCCGCCCGTCAACAGCCGCAGCGGCCAGCGGCCCAGGTGGCCACGCCAGGCGATCAAGGCCAGCAGCAAGACCCGAGCAGCACGAACTCCGGCGCGAGCCTGTGATCGGGCTTGACCAGCGGGGTGGGCCAGACGTTTTCGAAGCTGAGCAAGCCGTTGAGCAGCAGCGCGGCCAGGATCGTGGCGAGCCACGGCATGGTGCCGGGCGGGCGGGCGCCGCCCCGGGCCGGGTCGCGGGCAACGGGCGGGGGGACTGGCGCTGCGGGGGCGTCGGTTGGGGTCATCGGGTCTCGCGGGAGCTCGGTTGGCTGTCGGTCGGCGGAGGCGGGTCAACCTGACGCCGGCGCGCCACCGGCCGGGCGGGTGGGTCGCTCAGACGAGGCCGTGGAACGGCAGGCAGTCGACCGGGTCACCGGTATCGACCGAACCCTGGTCATGGTGCAGCACCACGATGCAGTTTGCCTCCGACATCGAGCGCAGCACCCCCGACCCCTGTGATCCGGTCAGCGTGACCCGCGCCTGTCCATCGGGCGCCACGTCGAGAATGCCGCGCTGGTACTCGGTGCGTCCGGGCCGCTTGCGGATCGGCGCACTGGCCGCGGCGCGCAGCATCGGCAGCGTTTGCGGGGCCTGGCCCATCAGTTGCTGCAATGCCTGGCGGGCAAAGAAATAGAACGTGATCATCACGGCCACCGGGTTGCCGGGCAGCCCGAAGTAGTAGGCATTGCCGACCCGGCCGAAAGCGACCGGTCGGCCCGGGCGCATCGCGACCGTCCAGAAACGGACATCACCCAGGGTCTGCATGATCTGGCGGGTGTAATCGGCGGCACCCACCGAGACCCCGCCCGACGAGATGATCGCATCGGCATGGGCCGCTTCATCATCTGACGACGGCGCGTAGCGTCGGGCCGGTCGAGGACGACCCCAGGTCGAGCAATTCGCAGTGAGCCGGCGCAGCGTGCGGTGCAACGTGTATGGCGGTTGCTGTCGTAGACCTGGCCAGGCCCAGCAGTTCACCGATCGAGCGCAACTCGTCGCCGGACGAAGAAGGCCACCCGCAAGCGCCGGCGGACCGGTAGCGCCGGCGTACCCAGCGAGGCCGCCAGGCCCAGGTCGGCGGCGTGATCGGCGGCCGGCCGCGAGTGCCGGCCGCCCCAGGCCAGGTCCTCGCCACGGTGCCGGCGGTGCTGGCCGGGTGTCTGCCCGGCCGGTACGTGGACGCCGGCGGCCCCGACCGTGACCAGTTCCTGGGGCACGACCGTGTCGGCGCCGGCAGGCATCACCGCGCCCGTCATGATCCGCACCGCCTGGCCGGCCCCCAGCGTCAGATCGACCGGTTGGCCGGCCAGCGCGGTACCAACGACCTGCGGTGTCGTCGCGTCGCCCTGCACATCGGCCCCGCGCACCGCGTAGCCATCCATTGCCGCATTGTCATGGGCGGGAACATCGATCGTGGACAACAGCGGTTCGGCCAGTACGCGGTCCAGTGCGTCGCGGATCGCCACCCGTTCGACCGTGGCCACCGGGACGATGAATTCGCTGATGATCCGCTGCGCGCTGGCGACCGGCAGGGCGTCGGGATCGTAGCCGTCAGGGCGCTCGAGCAGCGATTGGAGGTCCATCGGGGGTTTCTCGGTCGCCATGGGCATCAGGTGAAGCGGTCGAGGTCTTCGGGGGTGTTGATGTTGCGAAATGGATGCTCGTCGCCAAAGTCGACGCGCGCCACCGCGAGGGTGTCGTACCAGAGGTCGATCTTGCGCCCGCCACGGGCCAGGAAGTCGGCCAGATCGTCGAGCAGACGGCACGCGGCCAGCATGAACACCGGATGGGCCTGCTCGCCGGTGTGCACGACCGCCAGATCGGTGCCGGCCGTGACCGCACCGGCCAGTCGCTGCGCGAGATCGGGCGGCAGGAACGGGCAGTCGCAGGGCGCCGTCAGGACCCAGCGTGTGTCTGCCGCCTGCAGGCCCGCGTGCAGACCGGCCAGCGGCCCCGGATGCCCGGCGATGGCATCGGGAATCACCGGCAGGCCACGGGCGGCGAAAGCCTGGGCATCGGCATTGGCGCAGGTGATCAACAGCGCACCGACCTGAGGGCGCAGCCGCTCGATCACGTGATCGATCATCGGCCGGCCGCGAAACGGACGCAGCGCCTTGTTGATGCCCTGGCCGTCACTGCGCATCCGTCGGCCCAGGCCACCGGCCAGAACGACGCCGGTCATGTCGTCGCGCTCAATCATCGTGCGCGGCCGGGCGGGGGTTGGGCCGGCGTTCGAAGCGCTCGGCGCCAGTGGACCAGCAGGTAATGGCGACCGCGGCAGCGGCTATCATCGTGATGCCCAGGCGCTGGGCGATCGCATGGCCCATCTGCGTGAGGCCCGAGCGGGACACCAGGAAGGGGATGCCCATCTGGGCGCTCTTGATGACCATCTCGGACGTCAGACGGCCTGTCGTATAGAAGATCGTGTCGTCGCCTCAGCCGTGCATCCACATCAGCCGGCGATCGCGTCGACCGCGCGTTGTGGCGTCCGACATCCTCGACAGACACCAGGATCTCGCCGGCGCGACGGGCTGGTTGCTGCACAGCGCAGCCGTGCACCGCGCCGGCCGCCTTGTAGATCGTGTCGTGGTGACGCACTGCTCGAGAATGGTCTGCAGGACCGTTTCCGAGAGTCTGGCCTCGGCCGGCAGCCGCACGCTGTCCACTTCGTCCATCAGATCGCCGAACACCGTCCCCTGGCCGCAGCCGGAAGTGACCGTGCGCCGGCCGAGGCGGGCCTTGAGGCTGGCCGCATCCATGCCCTCGCGGGTGTCGTCGGCATCGGCTTCCCCGATGCTGATGCCGGTGCACACATCCGCAGTTGCCGGGTGGTGACGGCGACCGAGCCGGTCTCCCAGTCGACCTGCACCGCGGCGATGTCGGCCGGGCTGGCGACCAGCCGCTGGTGCGCAGGTAACCCAGCGCCAGGTACTCGGGGGCCGCGCCCAGGGTCATCAGGGTCACGAGTTCGCGCTTGTCCAGATAGAGCGTCAGCGGATGCTCGCCGGCGATCGACGTGGTCACTTGATTGCCGTGCTCATCCAGCGCCGTGACCTGGTGGGTGGACGGACGCGGGTTGCTGGTCAGTTCGATGGAATCCAGCCACCGATGTAGGACATTTCGATCTTGCGCAGGTTGGCCGTGGCCCGGACGATCGCAGCTCCGGAGTAGCGGTCATCGCGCCGGCCCTAGGTGGCCGATCGCCGCACTGATCTGGGCATCGGTGTAGCGGCCGCGCGGCAGCGCGCGCAGGTCGTGCCCGCGGTCGCGACAGGCAGGTGTACGGCGCCCCTCGGTCGACAGGCGGGCGCGCGAGCATTCGTGACAGAACGGCTGGGTGACCGACGAGATCACCGCCGAACTCGCCAGCGCCGTCGGCATACGCCCAGCGCTCGGCGACTTCCGGCATAGTTGGGCTGCAGGCTCCTGACGCCGGAGCCTCGTCCAGCCGTCGGACCACTTCGGCGCTGGGCACGACATCGTCCAGCCGCCAGCCGTTGGAACTGCCGACATCCATGAACTCGATGAAGCGCACGATGTGGCCGCTGTGGCGAAAATGCCGGGCCAGCGGCACGATCTGGTCGTCATTGACGCCACGCTTGACCACCATGTTGATCTTCAGCGGACGCAGGCCGGCCGCGTCGGCCGCCTCGATGCCGGCCAGCACGTCGCTCACCGGGAAGTCCACGTCATTCATCCGCTTGAACACCGCATCGTCCAGCGCATCGAGGCTGACGGTCACGCGGGTCAGGCCGGCGTCGGCCAAAGCACGTGCCTTGCGTGCCAACAGCGTGGCGTTCGTGGTCAGCGTGAGGTCGATCGGGCGGCCCTCGGCCCCTTCGATACGGGCGAGTTTCTCGACCAGGCGTTCCACGTGCTTGCGCAGCAAGGGCTCGCCGCCGGTCAGGCGCACCTTCTGCACGCCGTGCCCGACGAACACCCGGACCAGGCGTTCGATCTCTTCGAAGCTGAGCAGGCTGGATTGGGGCAGGAACTCGTAATCGGTATCGAACACCGATTTGGGCATACAGTAGGTGCAGCGGAAGTTGCACCGGTCGGTGATCGAGATGCGCAGGTCGTGGAGCGGCCGTTGGCGCGCATCGACCAGCAAACCGTCGGCGGGTGCCGCGTCCCGGGGAACCACGGGCAGATCGGCCCGGTACCGGATCTCGGCGCTCGGGACTGCGGTAATCGGAATGGTGCGACGGGTCATCGGAGTGGCGTGTGCAAGGGGGCCCCGCGTTAAAGGTCTCCCATCATAGCAACAGGCCCCGCCGGCGCCGGCATCTCCCTGAATGACTCGTGGAGATGCCGGCAACCGGCGGAGCCTGTCGACCCGGGGGTCAGGCGCCCGGTGGTGGCGGGTTGTCGGTTTCGACCTGCTCCAGCGGGGGTGCCTCGAGCGGCGCCGAGCGCCGCCGCCGGGCACGGGGCGGGCGGGGTCGTGGCGGCTCGATGACCGGCTCGGTGACGGCACCGGACTGGGTCTGGACCCACTGCAGACCGGCTTCCTCGACGACCGCTTCGAGGTCCTGGGTAGGCACTGGCGCCGGGGCCGCCGCGACCGGCGCCGGGCTGGCGAGCGGTTCCGGTTCGGACGCCGGCACGGGGGCTGGTGCCTCTACAGGGGCCGGTGCCGGCTCGGGCCGCGCAACGACTTCGGCGACCGGCGCCGCTTGCGGCGGGGCAAGCTGTTCGGCTGCCGGCGTCACATCGTCCGCAACCCCGTCCTGCGCGCCGTCGTCGTCGGCCGCGTCATCGTCGTCGATGTTCTCGCCGGGCATCTCGAAAACCGGGTCCCGGGCGAAAGCGCGGGACGGCGCTGGCGCCGATGCCGTTTCCTCCTGGCCCGGCTCCCGGGAATCGGCCCGGTCTGTCGGCGATTCATCGGCCGCCCCGTCGACCGAGGCCTCGGCCGGTTGCTGGCGGGGATTGCGCTGGCGGCGCGGCGCACGCTCGGCCGATCCGGACTCGTCGGTCGTCGTCGTGTCGTCGCTGCCGGCCGGGCCGGCGTTGTCGTCATCGCCGGCACCATCGGCGCTTTGCGCATTGTCGCGATCGCCGCCTTCCTGGTCACGGCCACCACGACGGCCCCGCCGGCGGCGCGAGCGCCGCTTGACCGGGTTGCCATCGGCATCGAGCGCCGGGGCTGCATCGGGCTGCCCGTCATTGCCGGAGCCGACCGATTCGGCGTTCTCCGGCGCCTCTTGCGAGGTATCGGCGGAATCGGCAGCGGCAACGCCGCCCGCGACCGTGGCAACGGCTGCTGCCGCGCCCGCGTCACCGGTCTGCACGCCGTCGTCGGCCTGGTCGTTCCCACCGCGGCGGCGCCGGCGGCGGCGTCGCACGTCGTCGCGGTCGGCGCTGGCGGACTCGTCGCGGGTGTCGGCAGTCACCGACGGGGCGGCTGTGCCGCCATCGACGACCACATCGGCTTCCTGGTCGCGGCGGGGTCCCCGGCCGCGACGCGAACGACTCCGGCCTTCGCCATTGCCGCGCGCGGCCTCACCGCTGCCGTCGGCCGCGCCATCGGCACTGGCCGGACGCTCACCGCGGCCACCGCGACCGCCACGGGCGCCGCCTTCGCCGCGGCTCTCGCCACGGCGCGGGCGATTGCGATCACCGCGGCCCGCCGGGCGCGCTTCGCGTGCCGCCGGCGAACGGGTCTGCTCGGTTTCCTTGGCTTCGCCTGTCGGCGCATCGGCCTCGTTGGCTGCACCCCGGCGGAACCAACCGACGATCTTGCCGATCAGGCCGGGGCTGCGGTCCTCGCGTTGCGCGACCGTGGCGACGGCCGCCATTGCCGCGGCGGCGGCCGGCGCAGCCGCGGCAACCGGTGCCGGCTGGTCGGGCGTGATGCCCTTGACCAACGCTTCCTGACGCGGCTTGTTCGATTCGACCTTGGCCTCGAGGTAGTTTTGCGCCGGCGCCGCGTCGGCGATCGAGTAGCTGGACCGGTAGGTGGTCAGGCGCTCGTCGTCATGGCGCAGCCGCTCGAGCCGGTAGTGCGGCGTTTCGAGGTGCTTGTTCGGCACGAGCACGATCTCGACCTTCATGCGCACCTCGAGCTTGGCGATCTCGCCGCGCTTCTCGTTGAGCAGATAGGTGGCCACCTCGACCGGCACCTGGGCATAGATGGCGGCCGTGTTCTCCTTCATCGACTCTTCCTGGATGATCCGCATGATCTGCAGGGCCGAGGATTCGATGTCGCGGATGACGCCGGTGCCGGTGCAACGCGGGCAGGTGATGTGCGTGCCCTCGTTGAGCGCCGGGCGGATGCGCTGGCGCGATAGTTCCATCAGGCCGAAGCGCGAGATCTTGCCGGCCTGCACCCGGGCGCGGTCGACATGCAGCGCTTCCTTGAGCCGGTTCTCGACCTCGCGCTGGTTGCGCGTGCTCTCCATGTCGATGAAGTCGATGACGATCAGGCCGCCCAGGTCGCGCAGGCGCATCTGGCGGGCTGCTTCGTCGGCCGCCTCCAGGTTGGTGCGCAGCGCGGTTTCCTCGATGTCGGCGCCGCGGGTGGCACGGGCCGAGTTCACGTCGATCGCGACCAGTGCCTCGGTGTGATCGATGACGATAGAGCCGCCCGAGGGCAGCGGCACATTGCGCGAGTAGGCGGTCTCGATCTGGTGTTCGATCTGGAAACGCGAGAACAGCGGCGTGTCATCGCGGTAGCGCTTCACGCGATCGACGGTGTCCGGCATCACGTGCGCCATGAACTGGCGCGCCTGCTCGTAGATGTCGTCGGTGTCGATCAGCACCTCGCCGATGTCCGGCGAAAAGTAGTCGCGGATCGCGCGGATCACCAGGCTGCTTTCCTGGTAGATCAGGAACGGGCCCGACGAGGAACCGGCCGCCGCCTCGACAGCGGTCCAGAGTTGCAGCAGGTAGTTCGGTCCCACTGCAGTTCCTCGGCCTGGCGGCCGATTCCCGCGGTGCGGGCGATCAGGCCCATGCCGGACGGGTATTGCAGCGCGTCCATCGTTTCGCGCAATTCCTGGCGGTCTTCGCCCTCGACCCGGCGTGACACCCCGCCGCCGCGCGGTTGTTGGGCATCAGGACCAGATAGCGGCCGGCCAGCGAGATGAAGGTCGTGAGCGCCGCGCCTTGGCGCCGCGCTCTTCCTTGTCGACCTGGACGATCAGTTCCTGGCCTTCCTGGATCGCGTCCTGGATACGGGCCTTGGAAACCTCGACCCTGTTTGAAGAAGGCCCGGCTGATTTCCTTGAAGGGCAGGAAGCCGTGGCGCTCCTCGCCGTAATTGACGAAGCAGGCTTCGAGGCTGGGTTCGACGCGGGTGACCACGCCTTTGTAGATATTGCTTTTACGGGATTCGCGGCCCGCCGATTCGATATCGATATCGATCAGCTTCTGGCCATCGACAATCGCCACCCGCAGTTCTTCTGCGTGTGGCGTTGGAACAGCATGCGTTTCATTCGTGAAACTCCGTGCGCAAGAGCGGGGCTGGCGCCGAGCCAGCGGAGGGCAAACGAATGCAGGCGAGAGGAACGTTGACGGATCAGAAGGACAAGCGTGCCGCGGGTCGCGCCGCCGTGCCGGCCACGGACGCAAGCTACCGCTCGCGGCCGCTGGGGTCGGGCGATGTCGTTGCGTGGAAGGCCTGATCTGGTCGGTGAACACTCGGGACTCTTAAACTTTCCTGGCCGGACCGGCCGACGGTGTCGGCCGCTACCGCTCCGCGGGAATTCGTACCCATCCGCACCCGGGTTGAAGATCACCGGGCCGCGATGTTGAAATTCTTGGGACGACACACCCCTGCAGCAGGCGGAACGGTGTCTGTCAGGTTGGCGAGCACGAGACGCGGCGACGATGGAAAGGTCGGGCGTGTCGGGGATAGCAACGGGACTGGGTAGCCACACCGACTGTTGCAACATGGCGGACCGCGCCATGGGCACTGGCAGCCATCGGTATTGTCGAACCCGTAGTATAGCAATATTAAGGCGTTGCGGACGTCGCTTCGCGTGTTGTCTGACCGAACGGCGGACTGACGGGGGCCGTGCGGGAGCCTGTTTCGCAGGTCAGATGGAGTGAAGGCTTGGTTTCTGTGGGTATTTTGCATCAGGTCCGCCTGCTGACGGTCGATGAGGGCAGTGAGGGGCAACGGTTGGACAACTACCTGGCCAAGGTCTGCCCGGGGGTGCCCAAGAGCCACCTTTACCGGCTGATCCGCAGCGGCCAGGTGCGGGTCAACGGTGGGCGCACCCAGGTGGACGCCCGGCTCGCGCTGACCGACCAGGTCCGCCTGCCGCCGATGCAGACCGCGGGCGCACCGGCCGGCAGCCGCGACTCGCCAATGCATCGCCAGGATGCCGCCCGGCGGGGTGGGGCGCTGCCCATCATCCACGAAGATGCCGCGCTGCTGGTGATCGACAAACCGGCCGGGACCGCCGCGCACGGCGGCAGCGGGGTGTCCAGCGGGGTGATCGAGCAGATGCGGGCGGCGCGACCGCAGGCGCGCTTTCTCGAACTGGTGCATCGGCTGGATCGCGATACCTCCGGCCTGATGATGCTCGCCTGCTCGCGCGCGGCGTTGCGCCACCTGCACGAACAGATGCGCGCCGGGCGGATCCGCAAGCACTACCTGGCGCTGGTGCTGGGAGCGGTGCCGCGGCGCGATCGGACCATCAATCTGCCGCTGCTGCGGCGCGAGGCGCCGGGGGGCGACCGCCGGGTGCAGGTCAGCGACGCGGGCCGGCCGGCGGTCACGCACTGCCTGGGCCTGCGCCAGGCGAGTTTGCCCGGGCTGGGCACCGTGAGCCTGGTGGCGCTGCGGCTGGAGACCGGGCGCACCCACCAGATCCGGGTCCACATGGCGGCGCTGGGGCATCCGCTGCTGGGCGATGCCAAGTACGGCGAATTTGCCCTGAACCGTGAATTGGCGCGGCGCGGCCACGACCGGATGTACCTGCACGCGGCCCGGCTGCAGCTGCACCATCCGGTCAGCGGACAATCGCTGACCCTCGATGCCACGATGCCCGACAGCTTCCGGGCGTTGCTCGAACCGGAACCCGGACCCTGAAGGAGGCTCTCATGTCCACCATCGACCACCCCCCGATCGACCTGATCGTCTTCGACTGGGACGGAACCCTGATCGATTCAACCAGGGCGATCACCCAGGCGATGCGTCTGGCCGCGATCGATGTAGGCCTGCAAGACCCGGGCGACGAGCGGGCCAGCCACACGATAGGCCTTGGCCTGGCCGATGCGCTGGCCCACGCGGTCCCGGACCTGAGCCGTGAGAAGCGGCCCGCGTACATCGAACGTTACAAGCATCATTTCCTGCGCCAGCACGATGCGTTGTCGCCGTTTGAAGGGATTCCGCAGATGCTGGATGCGTTGCAGGCGGCCGGGGTGCCACTGGCGATCGCCACGGGCAAATCGCGGATCGGGCTGAACCGCTCACTGGAACAGGCGACCTGGCTGGGCCGCTTCGTCACGACGCGTTGCGCAGACGAGGGCGAGCCCAAGCCGCACCCGTGGATGCTGCGCGACATTTGCGAGGAACTGGGCCTGGAACTCAGCCGTGTGCTGATGGTCGGTGACACGACCCACGACCTGGGCATGGCGCGCACCGCCGGCGCCCATGCGCTGGGCGTGACCTACGGCGCGCACCCGGCCGAGCAACTGTCGACGATCCCGGCGCTCGGGCTCGTGGACAGCGTTGCGCAACTGCACGCCTGGCTGACGCTGGCGGCGGCGACAAATGGCCGCTGACACGGCCCCCTGGCAGCGGGTTTGCGACTCGGCCGATCTGGTCGATGGCAGCGACGGGGTCCGGTTCGATCTCGATCGGCCGGGACCGTCGAGCGCGGCCTTCGTGGTCCGCCACCAGGGGACCGCCCATGGCTACCTGAACCGCTGTGCGCACGTACCTGTCGAACTGGACTGGCTGGAGGGGCAGTTCTTCGATGGCGACGCCCGCTACCTGATGTGCGCGACCCACGGTGCCGTCTATGATCCGGCATCGGGTGCCTGCATGGGCGGCCCCTGTGCCGGCCGCGGCCTGGTGCGGCTCGATGTCTGCGAACGGGACGGGGCGGTCTGGGCGAGAGCGCCGGTGGTCGCGCCGACGGCGCCGCCGCGCTGACCTAATTGAACGAAAGAGGTGGTAAATGGAACAATTCAACGAAGATGCCGCAAGAGAGGCGGCGCGGGACCGGCCCCGGCCCGCACCTGACGCCGGGCAATGGGAGAAGTCGGTGCTGGCCGACATGGCCCGCTCCATCGTCGACGAGCGCCGCCGCGCGCGCCGGTGGGGCATCTTTTTCAAGTTGTTGTTCGTCGCCTGGGTCGGCCTGCTGACCGCTTTCTGGCTGGGCGCGCTGTCGCCCGACGATGTCACGGTGACCGCCGGCGAGACGGGTACCAAGATCACCGCGCTGGTGCGCATCGATGGTGTGATCAAGGCCGATAGTGAAAACGCCGCCGACCAGATCAATGCATCGTTGCGCGCCGCGTTCAAGGATCCGAGAACGGCCGGGGTGGTGTTGCTGATCAACAGTCCGGGGGCTCGCCGGTCCAGAGCGGACTGATCTACGACGGATCGTGCGCCTGCGCAAGCAGTATCCGGACATCTCGCTGCACGCGGTCGTCGAGGAGGTCTGCGCGTCGGGGGTTACTACGGGGCGGCGGCCGCCGACAAGATCCATGTCGATCCGGCCAGCCTGGTCGGCTCTATCGGGGTCGTGATGGACGGCTTGGCTTCGTTGGCGCGATGCACAAGCTGGGTATCGAGCGGCGCATGTTCACCGCCGGGTCCGACAAGGGCTTCCTCGATCCGTTCTCGCCGCTGTCCAACAGCCAGATGGACCATGCGCAGGCCTTGCCTCGACAACATTCACGCCCAGTTCATCGCGCGGGTCCGCAAGGGCGCGGCGATCGGCTCAAGGGGGAGCAGACCTGTTCTCAGGCCTGATCTGGACCGGTTCGCAGGCGGTCGAACTGGGGTTGGCCGATGCCACCGGCTCGGCCGACCAGGTGGCGCGCGAGGTCTTCAACGCGGAGAAGCTGGTCGATTTTTCGGTGCGCGATTCGCTGTTGGAGCGGCTGGCCAAGAAGGTGGGGGTGGAGGTGGGCAGCGCGTTTTCCGGCGCGGTGACCGAGGGCCTGGCCCGGCCGCAGTGGCGCTGAGCGCAGCGTACTGCTAGGCGCGTTGCGCAGCCAGCACGTCTAGCCCGGCCTGGCCGAGCAGGTCGCAGACGGCGATCAGGGGCAGGCCGACCAGCGCCGTCGGATCGGGGCTGTCGATCGCCCGCAGCAGGCTGATGCCCAGGCCCTCGCTCTTGGCCGATCCGGCGCAGTCATAGGGGGTCTCGAGGCGCAGGTAGCGCTCGATCGCGTCATCGTCCAGCGAGCGAAACCGCACCCGGGTGGTCACACAGGCCTGTCGGTGATCGGCCTGGTCGGTGCGCATCACGCAGACCGCGGTGTAGAAGAGCATGTCCCGGCCCGAGGCTTCGCGCAGCTGGCGAACCGCCCGTTCATGGTTGCCCGGCTTACCGATCGGGGTGCGGCCATCGAGCGTGGCCACCTGGTCCGACCCGATGACAAAGCGGGGCGGGTGGCGGCCATCCCGCTGGCGCTGCTGCACCCGCGCCGTCTTGGCGCGGGCCAGCCGGATGGCAAGCGCCATCGGCGACTCGCCGGCGACGGGCGCTTCGTCGACATCGGGCACGATCACCTCGATGGGCAGGCGCAGCCTGGCCAGCAACTCGTGACGGTATCGGGAACTCGATGCGAGAATGAGCATGCTGCAATGATAATGAAACCGCGAACGAGGTCCGATTCATGCCGACGATCAATCCTTACGACCTGGCCCGGCGCGGCGGGGTCCTCGAGGGGTCCAATTCCGTGCTCGAGTTCGAGCGCCTGGAGGCCGCGCTGGCCGAGGATGCCGAGATCGAGGAGCCGGTGACCTGGCGCGCGCAGTTCGCGCCTTTCCCCGGGGAGGACCACGATGCCGGCCTGACGCTTTCGGTTTCGGCCCGCCTGCCGCTGTCGTGTGTGCGGTGCCTGTCGCCGGTGCAGGTGCCGATCGAGTTCGAGCGCGCGTTCCGCCTGGTCGCCGATGAATCGCAGGCGGCACTGCTGGACGAGCAGGCCGAGGATCACGACGTGCTGGCGGTCGGGCGGCATTTCGACCTGCTTGCACTGGTCGAGGATGAATTGATCATGGCGTTGCCCCTGATGCCCCGGCATGCACAGTGTCCGCCGGCTGCCGACGTACCGATGCCCGCCGATGTCTACGACGA
>JAWKYE010000044.1:0-38452 GCA_041396665.1 Burkholderiaceae bacterium | reverse complement strand
CCGCGCCGGGCGCCGGTGCGGCGAAAAGCGGCGGCAATAAGCGGTTAGTGTAGCGGGTGCGCCTGAACTCTGCATCGGGGCCGACACAGGGTCGCGGGCCTTGGACAACCGGGCGCCAGGCCCCCGGTCGCGACGTCACCCGGCGCGCTATCCAGGACCCGGGCCGGCGGCTTGGTCGCGCGGGTAGTCAGGCGCCAACAGGTGCAGGAAATCGCGAATGAAACCGCGCTGGCTGCTGCCGACCCGGACCGCGACGAAACTGGTCTTGTGGCCGAACAAGTGGGCACAATCCTTGGCGATCAGTGGCGCATCGGCCAACGGATCGAAGGCCAGCGCCGCCACCAGGCCGACCCCCAACCCCATCCGGACATAGGTCTTGATCACGTCGGCATCGAGTGCCGTCATCGCAATGCGCGGCGTCAGACCGTGTTCGGCAAAGACCCGGTCGATCGACGTGCGCCCGGCAAACGCTGAATCGTAGGTGAGCAAAGGGGTGTCGGCCAGCTCGCCCAGGTTGATCCGCTCGAGCACGGCCAGCGGATGATCGGGCAGCATCAGCGCCACGTGCGACCAGGTGAGGCAGGGATGGGCGCGCAGCCCGTCTATCCCGGCCACGACCTCGGTCGCCATCGCCAGGTCGGCCTCGCCATCGAGCGTGCGCCGGGCGGCCATCACCGGGTCGCTTTGCTTGAGCACCACGCTCACGTTCGGGTAGCGCTCACGAAACGCCTTGATCACGGGCGGCAGCGTGTAGCGCGCCTGCGTGTGGGTGGTCGCGATCGTCAGCACCCCCTCGGCCTGGTCGTCATGGTTGGCCGCGACATGGGACAACGCGTCGATCTTCTCGAGCGCCTGCGTGGCCAGCGCCAGCGCGCTCTGCCCGGCCGCGGTCAGGCCGGTGAGCCGGCGACCCTTGCGCACGAAGATCTCGACCCCGAGTTCTTCCTCGAGTTCGAGGATGCGCCGGCTGATGCCGGGCTGCGACGTGTGCAGGCGCTCGGCGGCGCGGGTGAGGTTCAGATCGCAACGCACGATCTCGCGCAGGTAGCGCAACTGCTGAAGGTTCATAGGGGCCTGCCGGCGGCCACCGGGCCGCCTCCGGAAAAACGACTCGTTGTGGGCAAGCATCGCTGCGCGCTTTCCAGCCGCCGCTCCAGGCAATCGGCATCAGCTGAGCACCGCGGGTTCTGATGCCGGGCGTGCATGAACAGATTGCCAATCGTTGATTCCGCGCCAGTCCCGGCTCGCCAAGCTGGCAACTGCCACGATCCCGCCAAGGCGAGCACGATGTACCAGTACGTTCAGCCAGTCGGTGGTCGATGCGCGCGTCGCGCAGTTTCGCGACCAGACCCGCCGTTACCTGGCCGGGGAGTTGGACGAAGACGCGTTCAAACCGTTACGGCTGCAAAACGGCCTTTATATCCAACGTCATGCGCCGATGCTGCGCATCGCCATTCCGTACGGGGTGTTGTCGGCCACGCAGCTGCGCGGCCTGGCCCGCATCACCGAGGATTTCGATGAGGGCTGGGGCCACTTCAGTACCCGGCAGAACCTGCAACTGAACGGTCCCACCCTCGAATCGGTGCCCGACATCCTCGAGCAACTGGCCGGTTTGCAGATGCATGCGGTGCAGACCAGCGGCAACTGCATCCGCAACGTGACGACCGACCATTTCGCCGGTGTCGCGGTGGACGAGATCGCCGATCCCCGGCCCTATGCCGAGCTGATCCGCCAGTGGTCGACACTGCACCCCGAGTTCGCGTTCCTGCCGCGCAAGTTCAAGATCGCGCTCACCGGCAGCCCGGGCGACCGCGCCGCGATCCATGTCCATTACATCGGCCTCGCGATGGTGGCGATGCCAGATGGCGCGATCGGCTTCGACGTATGGGTCGGTGGCGGACTGGGTCGCACCCCCATCCTCGCCTCGCCGATGATCGAATCACTGCCGCAGGCCGAGCTGCTCAACTACCTCGAGGCCGTGCTGCGGGTCTACAACCGGCACGGGCGGCGGGACAACCTTTACAAGGCGCGGATCAAGATCCTGGTGCGCGCGCTGGGCGCAGACCGGTTCCGCAGCGAGGTCGACGCCGAATGGCAGGCGCTGCGGGCCGACGAGGCGCGCGGTCGCCCCAGCGGCCCTGGCCGGGTGAGCGAGGCCGCTGTCGCGGCACTGGTGTCGCACTTTGATCCGCCCGATTACCCGGTGTTCGACGACGTGGCCATCGCCGCGGCCGAGGCGCGGATCGCCACCGAGGGCAAGGTGCTCGGAGGATTCGCGCGCTGGCTGGCCCGCAGCCGCCAGGCCCATCGCCAGCCGGGCTTCACGGCGATCACGATCTCGCTGAAGGACGGCGTGCATGCGCCGGGCGATTGCACGGCCGCGCAGATGCGCGCGGTGGCCGATGCCGCCGACGCCTTCGGTTTTGGCGAGATCCGGGTCTCGCACCACCAGAACCTGGTGCTGCCCGACGTGCGCATCGACGCGTTGCCAGAGCTTTACAGCCGGCTGCGCCGGGCGGGCCTGGCAGCAGCAAACATCGGCCTGCTGTCGGACATCATCGCCTGCCCGGGAGGCGACTTCTGCTCGCTGGCCAACGCGCGCTCGATCCCGATCGCGCTGGCGATCCAGGAAACCTTCGAAGACCTGGACGCGCTGTTCGACATCGGCGAGTTGGAACTGAACATCTCCGGCTGCATGAACTCCTGCGGCCATCACCACGTGGGCCATATCGGCATCCTCGGGGTCGACAAGCAGGGCGAGTCTTTCTACCAGTTGTCGATCGGCGGGCTGCAGGGCCCGACGGCAAGGCTGGGCCGCATCCTGGGCCCGTCGTTCGCCGCCGAGGACATTCCCGATGCGATCGAGCGCCTGGTGCGTACCTATCTGGGGCTGCGCGAATCGCGCACCGAACGTTTTGTCGATGCCGTGCAACGGCTGGGCATCGACGTCTTCAAGGAAGCTGTTTATGCCTACGCTGATTGATACCCGCTCCCGTATCGCCGACACCTGGTCGCGCTACGATGGCAGCGCCAACGGCCTCGAGCCCGGCGCGGACTGCCTGCTGCCCATCGAGGAATACGCCGAGCGCACCCAGGTGTGGCGCGGCCATGCCCGGCGCATCGGTATCGCCCTTTCCGCCACCGACGACCCGGCCCGCCTGGCCCCCTGGCTGGCCGACCTGGCGCTGGTGGTCGTCGACTTTGCCGCCTTCACCGACGGGCGCGGTTTTTCGCAGGCGCGCCTGCTGCGCAGCCGCCTCGACTACCGAGGGCCGATCCGCGCCAGCGGCACGATCCTGCCCGACCAGGTGCCGATGCTGCACCGCTGCGGCTTCACCGAATTCGAGCTGGCCTCGGCGACCGATGCCCAGACCGCGTTGCGACTGCTCGCGCAGCCGCTGCCCAGTTACCAGCGCGCAAGCGATGGCCCGGCGGTGATCCCGATGCCGGGTAACGGGCGCCTGCGCGCGCTGTCGGCCGCCCCGTCGCGTGGCGCCGTGCGCGTATGAACGGGTCGGTCAGCTTCATCGGGGCCGGCCCCGGCGCCGAGGACCTGCTCACGCTGCGCGCGCTCAGGCTGCTGGGTGAGGCCCAGGTGGTGTTGCACGACTCGCTTGGCGTGAGCGAGGCCGTGCTCGCGCTGTGCCCCCACGCACGCCTGGTCGCGGTCGGCAAGCGCGCCGGCAGGACCGGTACCGAGCAGGCGTTCATCAACCGTCGACTCGTCGCCGAGGCCGGCCACGGCCTGCGGGTCGTGCGTCTCAAGGGGGGCGATCCGTCAGTCTTCGGACGGCTCGAAGAGGAAATCCAGGCGCTACGCGACGCCGGCATCGACTACCAGGTCGTGCCCGGCATCACCGCGGCGAGCGCGGCCGCTGCCGCGGCCGGCGTGCCCCTGACCCGCCGCGGCGTCTCGCGTTCACTGACCCTGGCCACGCCGGCAATCGGCCGGGACGAAACCGGCGACGACCGTTGGTTGTCGGCCTGCCGGCCCGACGGCACGGTGGCGGTCTACATGGCGGGCTCGCAACTGGCCGCGACCGCGGTGGCGCTGCTGAGCCGCGGCTTTGCACCGGCCACGCCGGCGATCATCGCGCGCAGCATCTCGCTGCCCGAGCAGGCGCTGACCCGGCTGACGCTGCAGGCAATCGCCGACGGCCAGGTCGGCCGGCCGGACCGGCACGATGGTCCCTGCCTGCTGCTGGTAGGTGAGGCGTTGGCCGACAGACGCACAGTCGCGATGCCGGCTACCTGCTTCATTGCCGCCCAGACCGCCTGAGATATCCGAATCGCCCGCGTTAGCCTATTCCGCCGCAACGCGTTGTTCGCCACTGGGAACGAGTGGTGAACTCGATTTTTCCTAAGATGGAAGACATCCCAAACAGTTCTATCTGTGTAGGAGCTTACCCAGGAACTCGCGGCTTCTCTCGTGGCGCGGGGCATCAAAAAAACCAGCTGGTGAAGAAATCTCAAGAATCTGGCCATTATCCATAAAGACTATTCGATTGGCGACCTCGCGTGCGAAGCCCATTTCATGCGTCACGCATATCATTGTCATGCCCTCATCGGCCAGCGCAACCATGGTATCCAGCACCTCCTGCACCATCTCGGGATCCAGCGCAGAAGTCGGTTCATCGAATAGCATCAGCTTGGGACGCATACAGAGCGCACGGGCAATGGCCACCCTTTGCTGCTGGCCACCGGAGAGCTGACCCGGATACTTCCCTGCCTGATCGGCGATTCGCACTTTCTCCAGCAGCTGCATCGCGTAGTCTTGTGCCTGGCGCCGGGGCTCCCCCTTCGATTGAACTGGCGCGAGGACGCAGTTCTCAAGGACCGTCATGTGCGGGAACAAGTTGAACTGCTGAAATACCATGCCTACGCGGCGTCTAATCTCGTTGGCCATACGGCTCTGTGGCACCGTATCCATGCCCGCCAGCTCTATCGTTCCCTCTTCGAACGACTCGATCCGATTGATACACCGGATGAGAGTTGACTTTCCGGACCCGGATGGCCCGCAGACAACGATTCTTTCGCCCAGCGCCACCGTCAGGTCTATGTCCCGCAGCGCGTGAAAATCACCGAACCACTTGTTTAATCCTGATATGCGCAGAAAATCACTGCTCATGGCAAAGCTTTCATTCATGACACAGTCGCTCGCTGGCGCTCGCCACGATCCAGGTGACGCTCGAGACCCGCGCTGTAACGCGACAGGGAAAAGCAGAATACGAAGTAGATCAGCCCAGCGAACAGATAGACCTCGATGCCAAACCCCTGCCACAGTGGATCCGCAACAGCTCGCTTTGCAGCCGTCATCAAGTCGAATATGCCTACGACGACAACAATCGAAGTTGCCTTGAAGAATCCAATGAAGATATTCACAATGCCAGGAATCACGATCGTCAGCGCCTGAGGCAGGATTACCCAATACATTCTTCGCCAGTACCCGAGCGATAGCGCCGTAGCAGCCTCGTACTGACCTATCGGAATCGCCTGAAGGCCTCCGCGAATAACCTCTGCCAAGTACGCAGCGGCAAACAGTGCGAAGGCTATGAGAACGCGCAGCAGTTTCGAGATTTCGATGCCCGGCGGAAGAAACAGCGGCAGCATCACACTGGCCATGAACAGCACCACCAGCAGCGGAATGCCACGAGCGAATTCGATGAACACGACGGCAGGCGTCTGTAGGATCGGGATGTTATCCGCCTGGCGCGCAAGCGCAAGCAAAACAGCCAGAGGAAACGCCAACGCCAGGCCGAATGTCGATAAGATCAGAGTGATCGGTAACCCTCCCCACTCGCTATCTGGAACATAGCGCAGGCCCAAGACCCCTCCCCACATCAACACGCCTACGATCGTCAGCACGCCCAGCCAAAGCCAAAATAGCAGCATGCGCCATAGTGCCCTTTGCACCGAAAGCCCGTACAGGCAAACCATCAAGATGCTGGCGATCGCAGGACGCCATTGCTCCTCAAACGGATATACGCCGAACAAAATCAGACGCAGCTTGTCGCCTATCACCGCCCAGCATGCACCGTGCGCGACCCGGCAGGCCTCACTGGCGCTAGCCGCGCCATCGCCGGCAAATACAGCGTGCAAAACGCCCCAGCGAAACAGCAAGATTGCTGCGGTGGCGACCATCACGAAAAGTACGACAGTCTGGCAGATTGCTGAGATAGAGAAGAAGTAGTCTCCGCGTAACCGAGAGAGCATCGTTTGTTCACGGGCGGGCGCCGGCCGGGCGGCAATATCGGCTCGTGAGACGTACGGATCCATCAGCTTAGTCAGTCGCCTGCCGACCGGAACCGGGCGTTGGCAATGTTCATAACGCCGCTCAAGACCAGTGATACAACGATGAAGAATCCGGCCAGCACTGCCATCACCTCGACTGCCTGCCCGGTATCGAAAAGCACCGTGTTTCCGACCCCGACTATCTCCTGGTAGCCGATCACAACAGCCAACGAACTGTTCTTGATGACGCCAATATACTCATTCGACAACGGCGGGATCGCCACCCTCACCGCTTGTGGAAGAACTATTGATCGCATTGTCGTATGTGGCGACAGGGCAAGCGCGGTCGCGGCCTCCCACTGCCCGCGCGGCACGGCTTGAATCGACGCACGGACAATCTCACTGACAAAAGATGCCGTATAAATCGAAAGCGCGATCACAAACGCGGCGTATTCGGGTGATATGTCGAGGCCGCCCACGACCCTGAATCCGGTGACGATCGGCTGCCCGATTGCCGGCGACTCTCCTGCGATGATCCAGGGAGCACAAAGCGCAATCAGGACCAACAGTGATCCGGTCTGCCATGCGTGCCTGGACCGGTGCGGGGTGAGCTTGCGATAGATCGCAACCAGTGCCAGCACAAGGGCGGCGGCGGTCATCGACACAATCCAAAGCACGTTATGTTCCGGGAAGCTAACAAACACGCCCCGGTTGGTGGCCATGAAGGTCCCGAGAAGCAGGTTCGCCTCACGCGGCGCCGGCAGTAACAGGACGATCCCATACCAGATCGACAAGTGAATCAGCACGGGAACATTGCGAACCCCCTCGACATACAAGACACACAGACCGCGTGCCAGCCGGTTGCGAGAAAGCCGACCCAAACCGATCAGAAAGCCTAATAGCGTCGACGCAATGATCGCGAACGCTGAAATCTTCAGCGTGTTAACAGCGCCTACAACGAGAGCAAGGCCGTTGCTGTCGATACCGGGCTGAAACGCGAACGGCGCATTTGCAACAGCGGTGCGCGCCGGCTCACCAAGGAAATCGAAACCTGTCGTGACGCCCCGTTCATTCAGGCTAGCGCTGGTAAGTTGGAAAGCCCAAAATAACGCGAGCCCAATTACCGCAAATGAGGCCGCCTGAGCCAGCACGACACGCGCGGACCGGTATCGCGAGCGTCGTGCCATGGCTTTGCGTCAGTGTCTGCTCGACAGATGTCAGCGCATCGGGTAGGGGTACTGAAGCCCACCTTTGGAAGCCAGACGGTTCTTGCTGCGATCGGCCCCGCTCTTGCCAAAGCTGCGTGTCCACATTTCGCCATAGTTCCCGACTTGCTTGACAATGTTCTTTGCCCAGTCGCGCTCAAGTCCTAACGACTCGCCAAGCTTGCCGTCGATACCCACCAGTCGCTTGGCGGCGGGGCTGGCCGTGGCATCAATGCTGTCGACATTCTTGGAATCGATGCCCATCTCCTCGGCATTGACTTGCGCGATCAAGCTGTAACGAACGATGTCGAACCAGCGGCCATCGCCCTTGCGTACCGCACCGCTGAGCGGTTCGTTGCTGATCACTTCAGGGAGCACGGCGAATTTGTCGCCCTGTGCGCCTAGCGAAGTCTTGAAGGCGATCAACGCCGATTGATCGATCATGTAAACGTCACAACGACCTGCCAAGAAAGCCTTGCGAAGTTCTTCGCCTTCCGAAAACAGCACCGGGGTAAATTTCATATTCCGCGAACCGAAATAGTCGCGAGCGGTCACTTCACCCGGTCCCTGGATGGAGCAGACATTGGCGCCATCCAGTTCGAGCGATGACTTAATGCCAAGGCTCGTTGGGACGAGGAAACCGGTGCCATCGAAGTAATTCACGCCGGTCATCTGAACGCCCGAATTCGTTTCCCGGGTCATTGTCCAGGTTAGCTGGGCGAAAAGAACATCAATCTCACCGGCCTGCAGAGCGGTCAAGCGCTGCGCCGGAATAAGCGGCACGAAGCGGACCTTGCCGGCATCGCCAAAGACTGCCGCCGCAACTGCGCGACAGCTGTCCGCATCCATGCCCTGCATGACGCCCTGGGAATCTGGAAGTGAAAAGCCATAGCTGCTGCCGATGACCCCACAGCTTAGCTCGCCCTTGGCCTTGACAGCGTCCAGCGTTGGCGATGCCGCGCCTTGGGCCATAGCGTTCGGAATTGCCCCGAATGCAAGCGTCGCGAGTAAGGTAACTAGAACTCGGCTGGTGCGATTCGTCTTGCGCATGATGTCTCCCCTTGATCCATTAGTTGGGTACTACGGTCTGTCTATAGTCGTCTTTGAAGCTTCCCTTTGATTTCCACATTGTGTTGAAGTTTTGTCAGATATGTCGATGAATGTCAACAAAATATCTACGGCCTGAAAATGCCTCTGCATAGCCTTAAACTGTTTCGTCAGCCTGGGGAATTATTTTTCTTGATCGAGGTAGTTATAGATCGTGTATCTCGTCACCCCGAGACGTGCGGCCGCTGTCTCCACGCTCGAACGGATAAGGAACAAGCCACGGTTGTTCATCGCTCGCACGGCCTTTACCCGTTCATCCTTGGTCATCGACTGCGGCGACGTCGAAACTGCCGCTATGCTTTCGTCGATTATCTTGTCGACCATTTCTTCGACCGAGACATCCTGATCCGGCGGCTCGGCCGGCAGCGGATCAGCAAACATGCCATCGACCAGGGACTTGAGTTGCAACAACCGCGCCCGATCAGCATTGGCACATAGAGCGGCAAAGGCTTCCCCTTATGCGTTCGGAACATCAGGCTCAACGAATCCAATTCACGTCCATCGACAAGCCGCGTCTTGTAGTCCCCCACGATCGTGCAATAGGCGTCTTCGTCTGCGCCCTCGATCAGCTTTTTCAGGCCTTCGTCATCTAACGGGCCGCTGATGATCGCGCTGCCCACGGTGCGACGGCTGATCTGGCCATTGGCGATCGCAACAACCGAGGCGCCCGGCCGGCTAAGGTCGTGAAGCACGAGCTCGATGTCATTGCCAAAGAAGCTGCCCAGGTGATTCACAACCCACTTGAGGGTTTCTAAGACTAGCGCGCATTCGCGCGGCGAGGACGGCGCCAGGAGTTGTATAGGCAGCGGATTTGGACGCGGCTTCATGGGCAGATTGCGACCACCATCGAGATCTCCAAGGGTAGGTTGAGTGGCAACACGTTCGTCCCGATTGCCACTCTGGGGTGTCGGCCACGCTCGCCAAGGACCTCAAACAGCAGTTCCGAGGCACCATTGGCCACGAGGTGCTGGCTTTGAAAGTCGGGCTCCGAGGCGACGTAGGCGGTCAGACTCAGGACAGCCTCGATTCTGTCGAGCCGTTCGATGGCCAGGCGGATCGCGGCGAGCGCGTTCAGCACCGTCAGGCGTGCTGCTTCGATACCTTGATCCACCGTCACCTCGCCACCGAGCTTGCCAACGAAGCACGGGGCACCATTCTGCAGCGGGCCCTGCCCAGCCAGGTAGAGGATTCCGCCATGGATTCGCACAGGCACGTAGGAGGCCAGCGGCGCCTGGACGGGTGGCAGTTCGAAGCCGAGCTTCGTCAATCGTTCTTCGGGCGTCACTGGTCAGTGCTCCACGCAGCTTGCAAGTGCTTCGCAGAACCGCTCATTCTCCGAAGCCAGGTTGTAAAAGTGGGTCGAGACACGAATCGCAGAACCTCGCGGGCTGACACGGATTCCCATCGCGCCCAGCCGCAGGGCTGTGTCTTCGGGACTGGCGACGGGGACACAGGTAAGCCCAGCGGCATCGGTCGGCGTCAGGATTTCGATCCCTTGGTGCGCCAGTCGAGCGGCCAAGTCTTCCTGTAGCCTCGCGACCCGACCGAAGATGTCATTCCAACCGATGCCGCTCAGGTAGTCGAGCGCCCGTTCCAGTGCAGCAAGCCCAGGATAGTTCAGGTGCGAGTGCTGCAGGCTGCGAGAGGGTGCGAGATTGGCGTAACCACGCTGGCACGGCACGACAAGCTCTTTAAGGGGGCTGCGAAGAATGAGCGCGCCCAGGCCGAAGCCGGCCAGCGTCCACTTAAAAAACGAAGTCACATAGGCATCTGCAAGAGACGCATCGACCGGCACGGCACCAACCGCATGGACACCGTCGACTAGGAGGTACGCACCGCTTTTCGCACAAGCTCGCGAGAGTTGGGCCAAGTCGACACGGCTTCCCGTGCTCCAGTGGACATGTGACACGGCAACAAATCGCGCACCGGCAGTAGCGGCGCATGGAAGCTGGGTCCGGTTCTCCTCGCGATCGATAGCGATACGGTTCAAGACTGCGCCACGGAGGGTGAGTTCGCTTATGACCGCTTCGAGAGTGGGAAACTCGTCGACCGCCATCACGATCTTGTCGCCAGGCGCAATCGGCAATGCCTGGGCGAGCCGATTCATAGCATCCGAACTGGTCGACATAAAAGAGATGTCGTCCGGCGAGACGTTTAGCAGTACTGCCAACTGCGAACGGACTCGAACAGCTAATTGCCGCCATTCCTCCGCGGCATCAAAACCTCGGCTCAATAGCCGGTCGTAGAATGCAGCCGCCGCCAAGCCGATCCCTGGTGCTGCCAGACCCGTCGCGCCGGTGTCCAGATAAGTGCACGTTTGCAGGTGTGGGAACGCTGCTCGGATGCGGCTAATGTTCTGGTCAATCGACATTTGTGCGGATCTTCGAATAAACGCAGGATGCAGAGGCTTAAATCACATCGCTGAGCCAGTATTGAACTTTATGTGGATCATGTCCACAAAAAGTTGATCTGACAGATCAAGTGCCGTCGAATGATTTGCAATAGGCGGAGACGCCCATTGACAGCGGATGACGACGCCAGCAGACGGGAGAGGTGGCTCCGCCTGGTTGACCAATCGATGCCGAAGGGTCAGTGAACTGCCCTGGGGGTAGTACCGTGCTGAGTTGTCCACGGCGACGATCGATCGACATGGTGGGGAATTTACTGTGCGCCACCAACGGTCCCAGTTTATGGGTTGGCAGCGGAGTCTCATAGGCTCGGCCGGAATAGGCGATTTTCGGAGGACCGATCGGCGCAACCTCAACCTGTACGTAATGTGCAGGGATGCGCTATTCTCTTGACCTCCCCCGATACGCCCCGACATGAACCGACTTCCCTGCGTTGCCCGTCACCCTGCCCGCGCCCGCCGGATGGCCGGCGTGTTGTTCTCACTGGGCCTGGCCTGGTGCTGGCCGGCCGCGGCCCAGGCACCCGCAGCCGCGACCACTGACAAGGCGGCGCCGGCCAATCCCTCGTTGCAACAGCAAAAGGAAGCGATGGCCCGCGACGCCAAGGCCACCGGTTCGGGCACGGTGTCGCTGGGCAAGCGGGCCGTCGAAGGCGCCAAGGGGACTTTCAAGGGTTTTGGCGAAGCGTTTCGCGAGACCCGCGACGACTTCAAGCGCCGCCGGCAGGAAGGCTTTCTGAGCGGCCCGGGCAGTCGCCCCGACGACGACCCGGTCAACCATTAGGCACGGGCAGCGCGCCCCGGGCGCATCCGGAGGAAACGATAAACGCCACCCGAACCCAGGTCGTCATCATCGGCGGCGGTCCTGCCGGCCTGATGCTCGCTCACGTCCTGCACCGGTCCGGCATCGACAGCCTGGTTCTCGAGAAGGCCTCGCGCGCCCACGTGCTGCAGCGGATCCGCGCCGGCGTACTCGAGAGTGGCACGGTCCAGATGCTTCGCGAGCATGGCCTTGGCGGGCGGCTGGACGCGCAAGGCAGCGTGCACGACGGCACCGGCATCGCCTGGGGAGACGACCAGCGCTTCTTCATCGACGTCAAGAAGCACACCGGCCGCACGATGATGGCCTATGGCCAGACGGCGATCACCGAAGACCTGTACGCGGCGCGTGATGCCGCCGGCGGGCTGGTCATCGACCAGGTCGAAGAGGTCCGCCTGCACGATGTCGATTTGACCCGGCCCTGGATTTCGTACACCAAAGACGGACGGACCCACCGGATCGATGGCGACTTCATCGCGGGCTGCGATGGCTTTCACCAGGTCAACCGCGCCGCGATCCCATCGACCGTGCTGCGGACATACGAGAAAGGTCACCGTTTGGCTGGCCATCATGTCGCGCACCCCGCCGGTGCCGCAGATCATCTACGCGAATCATCCGCGGGGTTTCGCGATGTGCTCGCAACGCAACCCGATGCTGAGTCGATACTACGTGCAATGCCCGTTGACCGACACGCCCGACGACTGGAGCGATGACCGCTTCTGGAGCACCCTGATGACCCGCATGGGTCAGGGATCGCGCTGAATCGGACGGTGGCCGTCGATGAAGTCGATCGCGCTGCGCGACCTAAATTTGCGAACCGATGCGTTGCGGGGCGGCCTATTACCTGGCGGCGACGCTGCCATCGGTTCGACTACGTTGCCAAAGGCCTGAACCTGGCCGATTTCGGACGTCTTGTCCGCGGCCTTGTCGACACTACGGCGGTCGTGGCAGCCGCCACCTCGACACCTATTCGCAGGACGCTGCGAAGGGTCTGGAGTGCCACCGGCTGTCATGGTGGCTGACAACCTGCTGCACCGCTTTCCCGGGCGCACACGCAGATCGACCAGCGGCTTCAGGAGGCCGAACTGGTGTTCCTGCGAGACAACGAGGATGCGCAACGGGCATTGGCCGCGCCCTGGGTTGGCGAACCGTATTGAACGGGGCCCGGGACCGGCGGTGTTCACCGCAGATCACCCCAGACGCATAAGCATCAGCGGGCGATCAGCAGGCAGCACCAGCGTGATCTCGAGGAACACGATCGGCTTGCCACCACCCCCAGCCACGATCATGATGAATGGCAGCACCGACATCACGATAAGCCACGCATCGAGGTTTCGGGCGACGCCCCCTTGGCCACGAACAGCAGCAGGCCGAATGGCGGGGTCGCGAGGCTGACTTCCAGCACCAGCAGCATCAGCACCCCGAACCACACCGGGTTGAGCCCCAGTTGCTGGGCGATCGGCATGAACAGCGGCACGGTGATCATCATCATGCTTACCTGGTCCATGAAGCAGCCGAGGAACGGCAGGATCAGCAACATGCCGATCAACAATTCGGTCGGTCCAGCCCGGCACTGAAGATCGCCTGGGCCAGCCCGGTCGAGGCCTGCGAGAACGCCATGATCTGCGAGAACGTGATCGAGCCGCAGATGATGAACAGCGTCATCACCGTGAAGCGCAGCGTCTGGTTGATCGAGACCTTGAAGTTCTCCCAGGTCAGCCGCCGGTAGCCGGCGGCGACATGATCAACGACGCGGCGGCGCAAGCGCCGCGGACTCGGTCGGGGTGGCCACGCCGGCCAGGATGGACCCGACGACGACGACGAAGATCATCGACAGCGGCTTGGCACGTACTTGACGAATGGCATCAACCGCTCGCGCCAGCTCAGTTGCTCGATCTCGTAGGCCGGCGCCAGCGACGGATCGAGCAGGCACCGGATGATCACGTAGGCAAGAACAGCGTGGCCAGGATGATCGCCGGCAGGATGGAGGCGATCAACGGCTCGCCGATCAGGATCTGCGCGATCGAGCCCAGCAGCACAGCCAGCGCCGACGGCGGGATCAGCATCGCGATGCCGCCGACGGCCCACGTCGAACCGATCGAGATCGACGGCTTGTAGCCGCGCCGATACATCCGGGCAGCAGGGTCGAGCCGAGCATCGCGGTATTGGCGATCGTCGAGCCCGACAATGACGAGAACATCGTGCCACCGGAAACGATCGCGACCAGCGACAGGCGCCCCGGCACACGCGAGATCAGCTTGTCCACCGCGTCGATGGCGCGCGAGGCCACCCCGGTGTGGAACATGATCTCGCCCATCAGGATGAACAAGGGAATGGGCAACAACGCGAAGCTTTGCACCGAGTCGACCGCGTTGCGAACGAGTTGCAGCAGGCCGTTGTCGCCGCCCATAGGTACGTAGGCGCCACAGGTTGGCGGCAAGAACGCGAACACCACCGGCAGGCCGATCGCCATGAAGCCGACCAGCGTGCCCAGCAACAACAGCAGGATCGAATACCAGGCCATCAGCGCACCGGGGCCAGCGTTGCGGGAGCGGCCATCGGACGGCTAAAGTCCTTCGCCCAGGCATCGTGCGAGCGCTGATCGTGCCCGCGCAGGCGCCTGACGAACAAGACCATCAGCATCAGAAAGACCGGCGGCGGCACCGCGTACTGGTACCACTCGGGATACACGAAGGTCTCGTAGACCTGGTTGCCCGATGCATAAGAGCGCAACAACTGGCGCACCGAATACACGACCAGCACCGCGCAGATCAGCAGGCCGGTGCCGTTGGCCACCTTGGCCAGCAGGCGCCGGCTCGCGGGCCGACTTTTTCGACGACGATCTCGATCGCGATATGGCCTTGCTCGCGCAATACCCAGGGCGTACCCAGGAAGGTGATCAGGAACAGCATGAACTCGGCCGCGTCGAGCGTCAGGGCAGCGAGAACCAACGGGTGCTGCGGGCGGCCACGTCGGCGCAGATCAGGATCACCAGCAGGCACATCAGCAGCCCGGCAAATATCGCCAGCGCGTCGATCAGCCGATCGAACCAGGTCGGTCGCAGCAGCATCGTCGTCAGGTGGGGCGGTTGAGGGAGAATGGGGCAGGCCGCGGCACCGGCCCGCGGGCCGGTGCCGTGCGCGGGATCACTTCAGATCGGTCAGCAGGGGCTTGAGGTTTGGCCACGAAATCCGGATCGGCGCCGGCCAGGTCGGCCCCACAGTAGGCCTGCTCGGCCTGGGCGGCGAACGCGTCGCCCAGCTGGACGACCTCGATGCCCGATTTCTCCTGGGCTTGCATCTGGACACCTTGTTCTCGGCCTCACGCCACGCCGGCCATTGCTCCTCGAGCCACAGCGTCATCTCGTTCAGGCAGCCGCGCTGACCCTCGTCGAGCGACTTCCACTTGTCGAGGTTGACCAGCACCGCGACCGCGGCGCTGATGAAGCCCGGGTCATGGCGCACCTTCGTGTACTTGTCCCAGCCAAAGTCCTGGATGCCCCAGAGCGGCCAGCCGTAGCCGTCGACTGCGCCGCGCTCCAGTGCCGTATAGACGGCCGGCGGTGCCATGCGCACCGGGTTGGCGCCCAGCGACTTGAAGAACGCGTCGTAGATCGGCACCGAGCGCAGCCGGAACCCGTCGAACCTGCCGCCCTCGCCCTTCTTGGTCGTGTAAAGGTGAAAGCGTACGCCGCCGGTCAGGTGGGTCAGGTACTGGACGTTGAGCTTTTTGTTGTACTCAGCGTTGATCAGTTCCCAGGCGCCGTTCTTGCGCTGCTCGCTGGTTTCGTTACGCGCCAGGCTGATGACATCGCCACCGGGTACCGGAGCCGCGAAAGTAGTTGGCCGGGCCCAGGTGCATGTCGACCACGCCGTCCTTGACCGCGTTCCACTGCTGCAACGATGGCACGGCCTCTGGCCCCACGGTCGTGATCTGGACCTTGCCCGCGCACTGCTTGTTGACTTCGCCGACCCATTGAAAGAAATGCTTGGCGATGGCGACCCGCTCGAGGCACGAAGGTCTGACGCCAGAGCGTCACCTCGGCGCTCGCCGGCATCGTGGCTGACAAGACGGCTCCTGCGACTGCGGTGAGAGCCAGTTTTTCCAACGTGTTTCATAATCTCCTCCATGGATGGGCGCAGGCCCTGATTGTGCCTACAGTCTCACAACCCAGGCATGCGCCGCCCGTACCGCTCCCGACCCGACCCGCGAGGCCCCGACGACCCTTCCCGCCCCAAGAGCCATGGCCACGGGATCTTCTCGCTCGATTCGGGCTACCTGCGGCCCGATTTCGACGCGATCCACCTGGTGATCGAGGCCGGTCGGGCGATCGTCATCGATGACGGAACCAGCCATTTCGGTGCCGCGAGGTGCTGGCCGCGCTGGCCGCACTGGGCGTCGAGCCGGCGGCGGTCGACGCGGTCGTACTGACTCACGTCCACCTCGATCACGCTGGCAGCGCGGGGCACTGCTCGCGGCTGCCGGCTGCGCGCCTGCTGGTGCATCCGCGTGGCGAGCGTCACATGATCGATCCGCAAAGGCTCTGGGCCGGCACCGTGGCGGTCTACGGCGAGCCGCAGGCCCGCCAGCTGTTCGGAGAAATCGTGCCGGTGGCCGCCGAGCGCGTCACTTCGCTGGCCGACGGCGCGACTTCGGCCTGGCCGGTCAGGTCTTCGAGACCTTCGATACGCCCGGCCATGCCGCCACCACCTGGTCATCCGCGACACCGCCAGCGGGCACTGCTTCACCAGGGACACCTTCGGCATCTCGTACCCGGTACTCGATGTCGGCGGCGACCCGTTCGTCTTTCCGTCGTCGACGCCGGTGCAGTTCGAGCCCGACGCGCTGCAGCATGGCATTCGCCGGGTGCTCGCCTGCGCGCCCGATGTCGTCTATCTCACCCACTACCGGACCGCGCCGGCCGGTCGGTGCGATGGGCAGCCGCCTGCTGTCGCTGATCGACGACTACGCGCGGCTGGCTGGCGCTCGGCGGCCCTCGGGCCGGCGGACCAGCTGGCCGCACTCGAAGCCGGCATGGGCAGTTTGTTGCTGGCGGCTGCCCGGCGGCACGGCATCAAGCTGGACGACGCGCCGCTGCGCAGCCTGCTGGAGATCGACATCCGCCTGAATGCGGCCGGCCTGCAGAGCTGGCTGCAGTCCGGGGGCTGAGACATCGGCAAACCGTGTAAATTCGGGCCATGAGCCTCCTCAGCCTGATGAATGCCGAACTCGCGTTCGGCGATACCCCGTTGCTCGACGGTGCCTCCCTGTACATCGACGAGCGCGAGCACGTCGGCCTGATCGGGCGAAACGGCACCGGCAAGTCGTCGCTGCTGTCGGTGATCGCCGGCGAGCGCCGCCTCGACGATGGCGAGATCCGCATTGCCGACGGCACCCGTATCGTGCATATCGAACAAGAGCCCGAACTGCCCGAGGCCGCCGACCTGCGGGCCAGCCTGATGGCGCGCATCTGCGAGGGCCGCGTGCTCGACGAGCGCGAGCACTGGGCGCTGGTCGCCCGGCTCGAAGGCAGTGCCGACCGGATGGGGGTCGCGCTGGACCGGGCGCTGGACGGCCTGTCGGGCGGCGAGCGCAAGCGTGCCGCGCTGGCCGCCGCGCTGGCGCTGGAGCCCGACCTGCTGCTGCTGGACGAGCCGACCAACCACCTGGACATCGCCGCGATCGAGCAACTCGAAACCGTGCTGGCCCGCGGCCCGACGCTGATCGTGATCACCCACGACCGGCGCTTCCTGGACCAGGTGGCGACCCGAATCGTCGAACTCGATCGCGGCCAGTTGCGCAGCTATCCCGGCAACTTTGCCGCCTACGAGAAACGCAAGGCCGAACAACTGGCCGAGGAAGCGGTCCAGCAGCGGCGCTTCGACAAGTTCTGGAAACAGGAGGAAGTGTGGATCCGCCAGGGGGTGCAGGCCCGTCGCACCCGGGACGAGGGCCGGGTGCGGCGGCTCGAATCGCTGCGCCTGCAGCGCGAGCAACGGCGTGACCGGATGGGCGCGGTGAACCTGCGGATCGATCCGGGTGATGCTTCCGGCCGCCTGGTGGCCGAACTGGACCACGTCACCAAGTCGTACCCCAACCCGGACGGCAACGGCCGGCGCACGGTGATCGCCGACTTTTCCACGATCATCCGCCGCGGTGACCGGGTGGGCCTGATCGGGCCGAACGGCGCCGGCAAGACGACGATGCTCAAACTGATCACCGGCGCCGAAACGCCCGACTCGGGCACCGTGCGCCTGGGCACCCGGCTCAACATCGCGTACTTCGACCAGATGCGGGCACAACTCGACCCTGACCGCACCGTCGTGGAAACGATCAGCCCGGGCTCGGAATGGATAGACACCGGCACGATACGCAAGCACGTGATGACCTACCTGGCCGACTTCCTGTTCTCGCCGCGCCGGGCCAATTCACCGGTCAGCAGCCTGTCGGGCGGCGAGCGCAACCGGCTGCTGCTGGCGCGGCTGTTCGCGCAGCCGGGCAACCTGCTGGTGCTGGACGAGCCCACCAACGACCTGGACATCGAGTCGCTGGACATCCTCGAGAGCACGCTGCAGGAGTACACGGGCACGCTGCTGCTGGTCAGTCACGACCGGGCCTTTCTCGATGCGGTTGTCACGCAGGTGATCGGCACCGACGGCGATGGCCGGTGGCGCTCGACGGTCGGCGGTTACTCGGACTGGCAGCGTGAGCAGAAATCGCGCGGCCAGGCGGCGCTGGACGCCACTGCCGCCCGTGGAACCGCGGCCCCGCGGGGCGAACCCGCGCAGGCGTCAGCCCCGGGACGGATCAAGCTCACCTACAAGGAGACCCGCGAACTGGACGCGATGCCCGACAGGATCGCCTCGCTCGAGGCCGAGCAGTCCGAACTGCATGCGCGGATGGCCGACCCCGCCTACTATCGCGAACCGGCTGACAAGCAACGGTTGGACAACGCCCGCGTGCAGGAGATCGAGTCGGCGTTATTGCAGGCGCTGGAGCGCTGGGAATCGCTGGAGGCGAAGTCGCAGGGCCGCTAGAAAGGCGACAGGCGATCGGCCCGACGACCGGCAGCGGGGTCAGGCAGCCGTCGGGAGCGCAGCCGAGGGCAGGCACTCGAAGCCCGGCCGCGCGAACAGGTAGCCCTGGAACAGGTCCACCCCCTGGCGCGCGAACCAGTCGAACTCGGCCTCGGTTTCGACACCCTCGGCGACCACGTCGATGCCCAGGTCGGCGCAGGCCTGAATCAGCGCCCGCACGATCGCCTGGCGCGGCCCGTGGCGCTCGATGCCGCGCACCAGGTGCATATCGATCTTGATCTGTTCCGGCTGGAAGTCGGCCAGCAGGTTAAGCCCCGAGAAACCGGCGCCAAAATCATCGATCGCCACGCGCAGGCCCTGGCCACGGTATTGGTCCAGGCGTTTCGCGAAACCGCCGACATCCGAGATCAATTCGGTCTCGGTCACCTCGAGGACCAGGCGGGTCAGCGCGATGCCGGCCTTTCGGGCCGCCATGACCGTCGAGGCCAGCGCCGTGGGCGAAGCCACCAGGCTTTGCGGCAGGCAGTTCAGGTTCAGGTCGCAGTCTATTCCCAGGGCCGCGGCGATACCGATCGCCCGGCTGCGGCTTTGCTGATCGAACAGGTGACGGTCGGCAGGAGCCACCGCCTGGAGCACGTGAAAGGCCGCCTCCCCGCACTGGCCACGGACCAGGGCCTCGTAGGAAACCACCTGGCCCAGCCCAATGTCGACGATCGGCTGGAACGCGTAGCTGTAGGCCGGCGCATCGGTCATCATGCGCCGACCGCCTGGCGCGACTCATCCCGCCGGCTGGACCAGCGGCCTTTCTGGAAGGCGTCGAGCAGTTTCTTGGCACGGCCACGGCCAAGGCCGGCGAAGCACGAGGCACCCGAGAAGAAATCGTTCATACCCACCAGTGTCGCCAGGTCCTGGCGCGTCGGTGCTGCAAAGCCCATCGACCACTCGGCAAACGCGCGCTGCGGAATCGATTCGCGGATGATCTGCGTAACCCTGTCGTGACGCGGGTCGGCCTCGATGCGCGCATACACCTGGTCGACGATCCCGGGCGCGCCCTCGAGCACCTGGAAGAAACTGCCATCGGCGTACAGCAGCATGCCGGTCAGGCCGAGGCGCTCGTTCTTGCTGCGCGCCGCCTTCAGCAACTCGCCCAGTTCGTCCGGTTCGAATTGATGGGTGGCCGCGCTGGCATAGATGCAATGAATCAACGACGACATGAGCAGCCTGATCCCGTGTGAGTGCAATGACAGTGCGATCCGCAAAGCGGACCTGTCCGACTGCTATCGGCATCTCCCGGTCAGACTTGAGCGCCCGCGAGCCGACCGCCTATCGGGTCGCGCGCCCCGTCCGTGATCGGTCAGGCTCAGCCCGGGCGGGCAGCACCCTTGGCCGGCAAAAGGCTGGCCAGCCGGGTCGCGTCGTAGAGTTCGATACGCGAATCCTTGAGCAGTACCGCGGCATTGGCCGACACTTCGCCCAGCGACACGATGATGCAGGCCTGCGCCTCGGCGCGCTCCCTGGCCTGCATCAGTTCGCGCAGCGGCTCGGCCCCCAGCCGGGCCACCTTCCAGCGACGGGCGCTGACCAGCGTGGTACGCCAGCCGTGGGTCAGGCACAGGTCGGCACCATGGCCCTCGAACGGCGCCACCTCGAAGCCCTGGTCGCGCCAGGACTGCTCGAGCAGCCGGGAGAACTCCTTCCACGACAGCGCGGCAACCTGCTGCGACGTGGCCTCTATCCTTGCCTTGCTGGGTGCCTGCCACTGCTTCCAGGCGGCAATGCCCGCGATGACGATGAAGGGCAGCGCGACGGCCACGCCGAAGATCACGAAGCGCGTCGGCAGGACCGCGAACGACAGCCCTGTGACGACCGCCGCCACCAGCAGGCTCACCCACCAGGGCGATCGCAGTAACACCGCGAACAGCGAGTTCTGGGCCATCTTGAGGGGAAACAACGCGCGCTCCGGGAACGATTTCGAGTAAGCGGCCAGTATACTGGCCGGGCACCAAGGGTCAGTTGCAACAGCGGTAGGCGAATCCGAAACGGATGCTCGGCAACACGGTGCGCTGTGTGATCGGGCTGTTCGCGGCGCTGGCCATCAGCGCCGTCGCCGTCAGGCTGGCAAAACCGATCCATCGGCGGGTCAGCGCGTGGGTGATACCCACCCCCGCCGATATCTCGCGGGCACTGCCTTTCGGGGCGTAGGCCGGCAGGCCCACCGTAGCGGCCACGACCGAATTCACCCCGTACATCGTGTCCATGTGTTCCTTGTCGGCCCACACGAGGCCGGCGCCCAGTTGCATCTGGGTGGTCTCGTTGAGCCACCACACCCGGCCCAGACCGAATGACACGGTGAGCCCCTGCCCATTGCCCAGGATGTCCTGGTTGAACCCGATGACCCCCGACCACTCGCCGGGCAGCGAGAACGACAGCGAGATCCGCCCCAGCACCGTGCGCTTCACGCCGGGCAGTTGCTCGACACCGTTGATCTCGTCCGGATCGCGCCCCGACGACACCCGCAGCCCGAGCGAGACCCGCAGGTCGGTCTCCTGGACCAGCGACAGGCTGGCCCCGCGCCGCTCCTTGGGATCATCGACATTGCCAAAGCTCAGGAGCGAGCCGCCCCCGCCGGTGCTGACGGTCAGCCGGCCGACCTCGAGCGCCACCAGCGGGCGGACCGTGATGCCGGGTCCGCCCGAATCGCGGAAACCCGGACCAATGCTGGTCGTGGCGCCGATCACGTACTGACGCACAGGGCGACCAGCGATGGAGAACGGGGAATCGGTCGGGGTCTCGGTGCCCAGCTTTGGCGGGATCCAGCCGGCCGCCGGGCTGTCACCACTGGCGGCAAGCGCGGGCGGCCCAAACGCCAGGGCCAGCAGTATCAGGGCGCCGCAGCGCCAGCGTGTCCGGTTCAGCACGATCGTCAGTTCTTGATCTGGTAGCCGGTGCGAAAGATCCACCTGACGAGCACGAGACAGATGCCCAGGAAGACGGCGATCATCGTCAGGCTGATGCCGACGCTGACGTCGGAGGTCTCGTAGAAGCTCCATCGGAAGCCGCTGATCAGATACAGCACCGGATTGAAGTAGGTGACGGTCTGCCAGAACGGCGGCAGCATGTGCACCGCGTAGAAACTTCCGCCCAGGAAGGCCAGCGGCGTGACGACCAACAGCGGAATCACCTGCAGTTTCTCGAAGTTGTCGGCCCAGATCCCGATGATGAAGCCCAACAGGCTGAACGTGATCGCCGTGAGCAGCAAGAAGCCCATCATCCAGACCGGGTGCTCGATATGCATCGGCACGATCAGCGAGGCGGTCAGCAGGATGATCAGCCCGAGCAGCACCGACTTGCTGGCCGCCGCCCCGACATAGCCGATGACGATCTCGAGTGGCGAGATCGGCGCCGACAGCATCTCGTAGATGGTGCCGGTGAACTTGGGAAAATAGATCGCGAACGACGCGTTCGACAGGCTCTGGGTCAGTAGCGACATCATGACCAGACCGGGCACGATGAAGGCGCCGTAGTGAATGCCGTCGATCTGTTCGATCCGCGAGCCGATCGCCGAGCCGAACACCACGAAATACAGGGCCGTCGAGATCACCGGTGAAACGACACTCTGAAACAGCGTGCGTCGTGTGCGCGCCATTTCGAAGGCGTATATCGCCCGGATCGCGGGGTAGTTCATGGCGAGCCTTGCACGAGGGTGACGAAGATGTCTTCGAGAGAGCTTTGCGTGGTGTTCAGGTCGCGGAACGGGACACCTGCCGATTCGAGCGCGGCAAGCAAGGTGGCGATGTTGCTGCCCTGCTCGACCGTGTCGTAAGTGTAGACCAGCCGCATGCCCTGCGCGGCCAGCGTCAGATCGAACTGCGCCAGCTGGTGCGGGACGGCCTCGAGGGGTTTGAGCAGCTCCAGCGTCAACTGCTTCTTGCCGAGCTTGCGCATCAGCGTGTTCTTGTCCTCGACGACGACGATCTGTCCGCCGTTGATGACGCCGACCCGGTCCGCGATCTCCTCGGCTTCCTCGATGTAATGCGTCGTGAGAATGATCGTCACGCCGTCGTCGCGCAGGCGGTTCACGAGACGCCACATGTCCTGGCGTAGTGCGACATCGACGCCGGCCGTCGGTTCATCCAGGAACAGGATCCGCGGCTCGTGCGACAAGGCCTTGGCGATCATCACCCGTCGTTTCATGCCGCCGGACAAGGTGCGCATCTTGTTGTCGCGTTTGTCCCACAGCGACAGGTCGCGCAATACCTTCTCGATATGGGCAGGGTTCTTGCGGCAACCGAACAGGCCACGGCTGAACGACACGGTGTCCCAGACGCTCTCGAACGCGTCGGTGGTCAGTTCCTGGGGCACCAGGCCGATTCTCGAGCGCGTCTCGCGGTAGTCCGTGACGACATCGTAGCCATCGACGGTGACGGTGCCGGCGGTGGGATTGACGATTCCACAGATGATGCCGATCAGCGTGGTCTTGCCGGCGCCATTGGGCCCCAGCAGCGCGAGAATCTCGCCTTGCTCGATCGACAGGTTGATGCCCTTGAGCGCCTCGAAGCCACCGGCATAGACCTTGGTCAGGTCCCGAATCTCGATCAACACGCTCAATGCAAACCCTTCAGCCTACGCCTGCCGGCAGTCGCCCCGGGGGCGATCCAGCAGGCTCGTTGGAATTCTTCAGGCAACGCCTGCCGGTATTCTGCCCGAGACGGCCGCCAGCCCCGCTGATGTCGCTGGCGGCGCGGCGATCATCCAAGGCTGAGCAGGTTCTTGCGGCTCCAGCCGATCACCGCCGCATCCTGCGCGCTGAACAGGAATTCGAACCCCTGGGTGCGCTCGCGCAGCGTCGCCAGCGCCTCCCCGGCCTTGCCGGAGGCGGCATCGGCCTCGATGCGCACCCACACCGACTTGTCCTTGGCCTCGCGGCCGACGATGTACAACCGGACCTGCAGGCCTTCGAGCGTCACGAGTGTCAGCGCCGGCTCGCCGGCGGGCGTATCGCCCGCCTTGCGCACGTCGGCGAAATCGAGTGTCGCAAGGGTCTGCAGCAACTGGCGGATACGCGCCGGGTCGGGCTCACCGCCCTCGGGCGGATTGGACAACGCCAGCCGGGGCTCGTCGCCGGGCGGCCGCTCGAGCACCGCCTGGTCCTGCGCCGGCCCCAGCCGCACCGACAGGATGTCGGTGCCGGGCACGGCCAGCACCCGGTTCTCGAACCAGGCGGCGCGACTGGCCGGCAGGTCGACCGCGCCGCGCAGCAGCCAGGTGGCATCGTCGCCATGGCGTCGCGCGTAGACGCCGCCACGGGTGCCGCCCACCGAGGGTTCGCGCTTGCCGATCACCAGGTCGAGCACCGACTGCTCACCGACCCGCAGACTGATCCGCTTGCCGACCCCCGCCTTCGCGGCAGCTGGCTGTGGCTGCCCGCCGGACGGCGCGCCGGGTTGCGGTTCGAGCAGATCGAGTTCGGCGTGACGCGCCGGCTTGTCGGTCTTGGCCTCCTCGGTGACCAGCACCGCGAGACTGGCGACCAGGTCGCGCACGGTATCGAGCCGCACCGGATACCCCGACTTGTCGACGAAACCGTCGCCGGACCGCCGGAAATCGGCCTGCCAACCGGGGGTCGTGACGGTCAGGGCTGTCAGCTCGTTGGTGCGGGCCGTCAGGCCGGGCACGAACAGTTCGCCGCGCCGGCCGTCGGCGAGCACGGCATCGCGCTGCCACTGCAGGTTCACCGCGGCCACCACCGCGGCCACGGTCACCAGCGCCAACACGCCAAGGGCACGTGGATTCATCAGTCCTTTCCTCCGGCAGGAGTCTCGCGCCGCACCGGCACTTCGCGCCGCCGGCTGCGCAACGAGATCAACAGCAGCACTGCGCCGACCAGCACCGGCCACACCCCGACATTGAGCGCGGTGATCCAGGTCTTGAGTTGGTCGACATCGTGGCGCAGACGGAACTGCACGTCGCGCAGTTCCGCCCGGGTCGAGAGCAGCGTCGCGCGGAAATTCTCTATCGAGCGGGCGCGCTCGCTCGAGAGCAACTCGCTCCCCTCGCCCGCCTGCAGGTTCGCCGAACGCAGCTTGGCCTCGGTTTCCTGCAGGCGCACCGTCAGCTCGCGCTCCTTCTCGAGAAAGCGAGCCTGCGCCTCGCGCTCGAGGGCCGCAATGCGCTCGAGCGGCCGCCAGAACACGCCGCGGCCCCGCAGCCCGGCCAGCACGGCGCCGCCGGCCATCTGCTCGACGGTGTTCAGCACGAGGTCGCCGTTGTTGGCAAATGCCTGCGGCATCGGCTGGCCCATCACCTGGCGCATCTGGATCCAGTTACGGTCCATCAGCAGGTCGTCATCGGCGAACACGACGAGGTTGGGCGGGGCGACCGAGCGCGCCTGCACGGCGGCTGCGGCCGGCGCCCCATCGGGTGCGCCGCCGGCAAACGCCGAGATCAGCTCTCCCTCGACCCGTGCCGCCAGCACCGGCGGGCCTGGTGGCGGCTCGAGCCGGCCGAGCATCGCCCGCGGATCGGCATCGATGCGGCCGGCCTCGGCGGCATCGAGCAGCCCGGCCTGCGCCGAGGCCGTCAGCAGCGGACGCAGGCGCACCTCGTCACGGGTGGCACTGAGCGCGCCCGCGGTCGTCAGCAGGATCGTCGAAAGGTCGGACATCACGACATCATCGGCAGCCAGCGCCTTGTCGCGGCAGTGCCAGCCACGGGTAGGTCGAGACCTCTATCTCGCGTCTGCCGATCATCCGCTGGCTGCGCAACGCGTACACCGGGTCGCCCACGGCACGCGTCACGTCGAAGCCGATGCCCCAGGCCTTGAACAATTCGGGCAGGTCGGACGCCGGATCCTGCGCCGGCACACCGGGCTGCGGCCCGAGCTGCGTCTCCGCGTGTGGGTCGACAAAGACCAGCGTCGCCCCCCCGTTCATCACCCACTGGTCGATCGTGAACCGGGTACGGGCCGACAACTGCTGCGGATGCACGATCATCAGCACGCGCGCGTCCGCGGGCAGCTCGTCGACATCGCCGTAGATCGTCGTGATCTCGAAGAACTGGCGCATCTGCTGCAACACCTGCTGGGCCGGCGCGCGCGCCATCGGGTTGCCGGCCAGGCCGATGCCGTCGTACAGCACCAGCCGGCCCTTGCCGCGCTGGCCCAGTTCGGCCACCAGGCGGGTCAGGTCATACTCGAGATGGGTTTCGCGCTCGGGCGAGAACACCGGGATCGCACCCTTGCCATCGGTCGAATTGGTCGCCGCCAGGCCAAAGAAGATCGGCTGGCTGCCGCCCACGGTGATCTGGTTCACGCCCAGGCCGACCGCCTGGTCCTCGTCGTCCGAGAACGGCTGCGGATGCACGATCTCGAGCAACAGCTTGTTCTCGGACATCCGGGCATAGGCCTGGAGCATCTCCTGTACCCGGGCCGCGTAGGCGGCCAGTTGCGGCGCCCGCTCGACCAGGTCTTGCGAGATGAACAGGCGCAGCCGGATCGGTTCATCCAGGCCGGCGAGCACGGTCCGGGTGCCCTCGGACAGCGTGAACAGCCGCGCCTCGGTCAGGTCGAGCCGCTTGCTGCGCCACAAATCGGCGACAAGCGAGTTGAGGGCGAGAAAGAGCACGATGGCCAGCACCGTGCCAATGAGGGTTCGTCGATTTCGATCGAGTGAGGCCATGGGTCGCTCGCTGGGTCAGGCGGCCCGCTTGACGTTCAGGAACTGAACGTTAAGCCACAGGCACAGGAAGACGAGGGAGGCGAAAAAGAACAGCGTGGGCAGCTCGATCACACCGCGTGCGATCCGATTGAAGTGCCCGACCACCGACAACGACTGCACCACTTCGGTCAGCCCCTGCGGTGCCCAGCCACGCAGGCTGGCCAGCACCAGTTCGCTGCCTGCCATGACCAGCAGGAAGCTGATCATCACCGCGACGATGAACGCGATCACCTGGTTGCGGGTGAGCACCGAGATGCAGGCGGCGATGGCCAGGAAGGCACCCGCCATCAGCCAGCTGCCCAAGTAGGTGCCCAGGATCACCGGGTTGTCCGGGTCACCCAGGTAGTTCACGGTCGCCCACATCGGCATCGTCAGCACCAGCGCCAGCCCGGCAAAGCCCCAGGCCGCCAGAAACTTGCCCAGCACCAGCGCCCAGGGCCGCACCGGCAGCGTCATCAGCAACTCGATCGTGCCGGTGCGCCGCTCCTCGGCCCACAGGCGCATGCCCAACGCCGGCATCAGCACCAGGAACAACCACGGCTGCCAGGAAAAGAAGGTTGTCATGTCGGCCTGGTCACGCTCGAAGAAGCGCCCGAGAAAGAACGTCATGCCCGATGACATCGCGAGAAAGACCAGCACGAAGATCGCGGCCAGCGGACTGGCAAAGTAACTGCGAAACTCGCGGGCGGTGACCAGCAACAGCGTACGCAGCGTCGCCATCACGCGGCCTCCCGGCTCGGTACCGCGCGGGTCATCGCGCGAAAGACATCCTCCAAGGTGGGCGGCACCGTGCCCATCCCCTGCACCGACACACCCTGTTGCTCGAGACTGCGGGCCAGCACCGCCGGCGAGGCCATCGCCGGGTCGCCCTGCAGTTCCAGGCGCATCAGGCCGCCCGGCAGCGGGCTCGTGAGCACCTCGTCGACGCCGGTCTGGGCGCGCAGATGGGCCACTGCCTGGTCCGGCGTTGCCGCCTCGATGTCCAGCCGGATCCGCACCGGCCGTGGCTGCGCGGCCACCAGCGCCGAGGGGGTCGCATCGACCAGGCACCGGCCGGCGGCAATGATGATCACCCGCGAGCACACGGCCTCGACCTCTTCGAGGATGTGGGTCGAAATGATGATTGCCTTGCTCGCGGCGATCGAGGCGATCAACGTGCGCATCTCGTGTTTCTGGTTTGGATCGAGGCCGTCGGTCGGCTCGTCCAGGATCAGCACGTCGGGGTCGTGGACCAGCGCCTGGGCAATGCCGACGCGCCGCTTGAAGCCCTTGGACAGGTTGTCGATCTGGCGGTTCCAGACCGGGCCCAGGTGCACCCGCTCGACCATTTCGGCGACCCGTTCGCGCAGCCGGGGGCCCGCCAGGCCGCGCATCCGCGCGGCGAAATGCAGAAAGTCGGCGACGCTCATGTCACCGTAGGCCGGAGCGCCCTCGGGCAGAAAGCCAAGCAGCCGGCGCGCCGCGATCGGCTCGCGCAGCACATCATGGCCGCCCAGCGTCGCGCGGCCGGCGTCGGGCTCGAGAAAGCCGGCCAGCATCTTCATCGTCGTCGACTTGCCAGCGCCGTTTGGCCCGAGGAAACCCACCACCTCGCCGCGCTGCACGGCAAAGCTGATGTCATCGACCGCCGTGAACCGGCCAAAATTCTTGCACAGGCCATCGGCTTGTACGAGTGTCACTGTCCGTCCTCCTTGTCGACCCGGTACCGGCGGCACGCATCGTCGCGCCGGGCGGACCCGGTTGGCCAGACGGCCAGCCGGAAAACCTGTTTTGACCGCAGATAGGGTCGGCCCCGACCGGGCGAAAGGGGCCGTTTACCAACTGTTACCAACTGTCCCGGCGCCGCCCAAACCGCGCCGTCACGGCCCGGCCCAGGCGGCCAACGAAGCGTCAGGCCGCCGCGAAACAGCCTGCTAGGATAATCGATGCGTCCACCCGGCCCGCTGACCGATGCTGCAGACCTTCTTTCTCGAACACCGCACCTTGCTCGTCATCGGCTTCGTGATTCTCGTCGTGCTGGCGCGGATCGTCTCGATCCGCCTGATCCGCGAACGCAACGCGATCCTGCGCGAACCGCACCGGCGTCTGATCTCGGCGATCCGCAACATCAGCTTCTCGCTGATCGCGGCCACCGTGCTGCTCGCCTGGTTACCGGAGATCCAGCATTTCGCGCTGTCCATCACGGCGATCGCGCTGGCCATCGTCATCGCCACCAAGGAACTGACCCTGTGCATCAGCGGCTCGATCATGACGCGCGGCTCGTCGGCTTTCTCGATCGGCGACTGGATCCGTAGCGGCGAGCACTTTGGCGAGGTGATCGAGGAGAATCTGCTCACCACGGTGTTGCAGCAGATCGATCCGCTCACCTACACCAACACCGGGCGCACGATCATCATCCCGAACAGTCGTTTCCTGACCGAGACGGTGATCAATCAGAATTTTCTCAAGCGCTACCTGTTCCAGACGGTGACCTTCACCAGCACCGGCAACCCCTGGCAACCGGACTGGCGCGAACGACTGATGGCGCAGCTGCACGACATGTCGGGCGATTTTGCCGAGACCGCCCGGCGCTACAACGCCATGCTGGAGCAACGTACCGGGGTCGACATCCCCAATGCAGAGCCGCAGATCGAGTTCTCGACCAACCAGTTCGGCAACCTGGTCACGACGATCACGCTGTTCTGTCCGACCGATCACCTGGTGTCGATAGAGCAACGGATCATCGAGACCCTGCTGGCGATGCAGACCGCCGCGCGGCCTGATGTCAGCCCGGCAGGCTGACCCAGCCGGGCGGCGGCTCCTTGCCCGGATGCAGTTGCCCGCACTGCCCGCACTTGCGGGCCGCCTCGTCGCCGTAGAACGCGTCGAACAGCGGCGGCAGGTCCTTGACGATGTCGGCCACCACCACCTCGACCCGGTGCACCAGCGCGCCACAGCCAAAGCAGAACCACTCGAAGCCGTCGCGCTCGGCGGGCCGGCGCGCGCCCTCGACCACCAGGCCGATCGAGCCGGGCACCGGGCGCTGCGGTGAATGACGTACGTGCGGCGGCAGGATGAACACCTCGCCCTCGCGGATCGGCAGATCGTAGATGCGGCCATCCTCGGCGATCTTGAGCATCATGTCGCCCTGCATCTGGTAGAAGAACTCCTCGGCCGGGTCATCGTGAAAATCGACCCGCTGGTTGGGGCCGCCGATCACCATCACGATCAGACCGGTTTCATGATCGAAGAGTTTCTTGTTGCCCACCGGCGGCTTGAGGTGTTGCCGGTTGGCCTCTATCCAGGCCTGGAAATTGAACGGCTTGAAGCGCAGTGACGGGCTCATCGGTGTCTCCTGATTTCGGCGGATGCCGATTCAGCCTGATCCTACCGCAGCGCGCCGCCCGGTTCCCGGCGCAGTCCGCGCAACCCGTGCCGGACCCCGCAGGCCCGTGGCACGACCCGTGGCGAGACTGTCAGACCCCGTTCAGGACTTGTCCGGTCGTTGCGGCCCGCGGGCCTCCTGGATGAAGTCGCCGTCGATGATCACGCCCTCGGCGGGCGGATGGCGCGCGGTCCCGGGCGCGGACGGCCCGCCGGCCCCCGCCCCCAGGCCGGCCTCGCGCAGCCGGTCCATCTGCGCCTTCATGTCGCGGCGCAGGCCCCGGGTCTTCCACCAGAGCCAGGCCCAGATGCCGACGCCGACGACCGCGGCGATCGCGAGCACCACCGCCGAGAACATCAGCCCGACCACCAGCAACGAGGCCCCGACCAATACCGCGACGATTCGGGTCAGCAGCCCGGGCCTGCCGGCGCCATTGCCGCCGCCCCAGGAGAGGCGGGTCGATTCAAAGTCTTGATTCATCAGAGGATGATGCCTTTCGAGGGGGGAAACCACAACCGCGACCCTGACGCGGCCGCGGTTGGGGCCCATCAGCGGATCCCAGTGATCGAATGGTGCTGTCATGGCTTCGATATGGGGATGATCCGGGCCGGATCAAGGACAGCGCCTCATCTGGCTTGCCTGTCGGATCGGTCTCTGCTCCAATGCCGCATCACGGGCCGTTGGCGGGCGCCCGGCAAACGGAGTGAGACATGATGATCGTGCCGCGACCCGGCGCGCGGGCGACCCGGCGCCCGGCAGGCCTGCTGGCATGGGGGATCACCGCCGCCCTGGCCCTGGCGCTGATCCTGTTGGCCACCGAGACCGTCCAGGCGGCATCAGTGTCGATGCGCCTGCTCGTGCCGGCCTACTTCTACCCGAAGGGCAATCAATTCTGGCGCAAGCTGAACGAAGCCGCCGCGCAGGTGCCGCTGACCGCCATCCTGAACCCGGACAGCGGCCCCGGCAGAACCGCCGATCCGAACTACGTGGCCGCGGTGACGGCATTGCGCGCCGCCGGCGGCCGGGTGATCGGCTATGTGCCGACCGGTTACGGCAGACGCGACCTGGACGAGGTCATAGGCGAAGTCAACCGCTACCTGGCGATGTACGAGGTCGATGGATTCTTCATCGACGAGATGGCCTATGACGATGCCCCCGCGTCCTACACCTACTACCGCAACCTGTACCAGGCGATCAAGGACCTGGGTGCGCATTACCAGGTGATCGGGAACCCGGGAACGAGCACCCAGGCCGGCTACCTCGAGCCTCGCACGGCCGACGTGATCGTGACCTTCGAGGATGCGCGGCGCGCGTATCGGCGCTTCGTGCCCGCCGACTGGACCGCCGGCTGGCCGGGCTCGAACTTCGGCCATCTGGTCATTGGCGCGGGCGGCGCCAATGCGATGCGCGAGGCCGTCAACCGGGCCGCGCAATTCGGCGTAGGCCACGTGTTCGTCACCCGCGACAGGCTGCCCAACCCCTGGGACACGCTGCCCGGCTACTGGCAGGCGCAGCTCGACTGCGTCGGCGCGATCAACGCCGGCCAGGCCTGCTGATCCCCGGCCAGGCCTGCTGGTCCGACCTGGCCGGCCCACCGGCTCGCTTACTCCATGCACTGCTTCGAGTCGGCCACCGTGATGCGGATCAGCTGGCTGTCGCCACCGCCAAAGACATTGCCTCCCGTATAGGTGAGGCAGCCTTCACCCGGGTAATAGGCCTGCAGTCGCTGGGCATCATTACCGAAGTAGAACGGGATCCAGCGCTTGCCGGTCTCGTTGCGGGTCAGGTCATCGGGTGCCTTGATCAACGCATTGACCTCGGACATGAGCATGCCGATCCTGAGCTTGGCGAACTTGCTGTCCGGGCGGATCGTGCCCACCACCTCACCCTCGAAGCTGCCGTCGGTCGACTTGACCAGCTTGACATCGCCGGCGGGCTGACCCGAGCTGCTGCTGCCGGATGAGCCCTGGGTGGCACAGGCGGAGAGCACGAGCACGGATGCGCCGAGCGCGGCGAGGGTCAATCGATTCATCAAGATCACTCCTGGTTTTTTGTCGGCCTGGCACCGAGTGGCGGCCGCAGCGGTTTCATCATCGGTCGTCCGGGCAAACCGGACCGGCGCCATGATAGCGGCCGCCCGGTCAATCCTCTAACGGCTGTTGCCTCCTGTCGCAATTGGCCAGCCGATGGTCGGCCCCGTGCGGCGAAAAAGCCGAAAGAGCGCCAGATTTCGTGCCTTACCAGACGAATCTTGCTAATGGAACGAGGCCACTCTTGAAAACGACCGCGATTGCCGCCGCCCTCATCGCCGCTGCCGGCGCCACCTATGCCGGCGCCACCTACGTCAGCTCGAGCTCATTCGAGCGCACGCTGGGCGAGATGAAGCGCGAATCTCCCGGTATGCACGGTCTCAAGCTGACCCAGACCGAGCATCACCACGGCCTGCTGGGCTCGCAAGGACGGCTTCGCCTGGCGCTCGATCCGCAGTGCGTCGCGCCCGAACTGGATCTGGACCTGGCGGTGGATGTGCGCTACCGCGTCAGGCACACGCCGGGCTTGGGCGGGGTGTCGTCGTTCGAGGCCGAACTGGTGCTGCCGCCGACGACACCGGCCGAGGTCTTGCGCGTGATCGGCACGGACGTGCTGGTCCGGGCCAGCGGCCATGTCGGCTTCACCGGCAACACCACGGCCCGGTTCGACACGCCGCAGATCGAGCATCGCGACGGCGATACCCATGTCTTCGTGGCCGCCTCCAGTGGCACGATCGTTGGTCAGGGCCAGGCAAGCAAGGTGAACTGGGCGATCCCGCGGGTCTCGATCGACGCGGACGGCCAGCAGATCACGTTGAACGGGATCGGTGCCCGCGCCGAGATCAAGGACCCGGTGCTGGGCACCGGGCAGTCGGTGGTGACGGTCGACAGCATCGTTGGCCAGGATCTACGCATCGAGGGGCTCGAACTGGCCAGCAGCACGACCGAGCGTGGCGAGTTGCTCGACTCGGTCGTGAGCCCGAAGGTCCGCCAGGTGATGTTCCAGCAGCAACGCTTCGAAAACCTCGGCGCGACATTCGCGATGCGCGGCCTCGATACGCACAGCGTGCGCCGCCTGTCCGAGATCGGCAACAGCGGCTGCGGCGAGCAGATGTTCACCGAGCACAACCTGCTCGAAGCCGAATCGGCATTCGCGCGGCTGTTCCAGCGCGGCCTGTCCATCGCGCTGACCCAGGTCGGCGGCAAGCTGCCGCAGGGGTCGGTCAATGCCGGGATCGAGTTCGGCCTGGCACCGATCGCCAAGGGCAGCTACGAGCCGCTGATCAACCGGGTCAGCGCCCGGGGCAATGTCGAGGCGGCGCAGGGCCTGATGATGCCCGAGCAGCGCGACATGTTGTTGGACATGGGCCTGGCGCAGCTGCGCGGCGACTCGATGAGTGCCGAGTTCAGCTTCGCGCAAGGCAGGCTGATGATCAACGGCAGGCAAGACGACAACGGTTTTGGCGACATGATCCGCCAGCTGTTCGAGCAGGGTGACGAGCAACTGGTGCAGTGGCAGGACGGCCTGCAAAAAGGCCAACCGGCGCTGGCCGCGCTGTTGCCGATGCTGCGGGCCCGTTGATCAACGCCACGCGATCCGGTGCGGCATGACGAACGGATCGAGCAACGACGAGATTGCCCGCGCGATCTCGTCGCGCCGCTCGATCGCAACGTCGCCGACCGATACCGTTGCCAGGCTGCCGTGGGTCCCGTGTGAGCCCACCTCGACGCTGATCGTTGCCCGTTCGGACAGCGGTGCCAGCGTCGCCGCAAACACCCGCTGCGCCGCGTCGCGACGCAACTCGGGCTTGAACACCTTGCCCACGCCGGTCAGCGGGATCTCGTCGACGAACAACAGATCGACCGGCACCGCGGCGCGCTCCGGCGTGTGGGCGCGTACGTGGGCGAGCAACTCGTCGCGACCGGTGTCGAGCCCCGGCTTGCGCTGCACATAGGCCAGCGGCAGTTCACCGGCGTAGGCATCGGGTTGACCGACCACGGCCGCCAGCGCCACGGCCGGATGCTGGTAGAGCACCTCCTCGACGCCGGCCGGGTCTATGTTGTGTCCGCCGCGGATGATCAAGTCCTTTGCCCGGCCGGTGATCCACAGGTAACCCTGGTCGTCGAGCCGCCCCAGGTCGCCCGAATTGACCCAGCCCGGTTCGATGAACGCGCCCGCGTTGTGCCGCTCGTCCAGGTAGCCGGCAAAGACGCCGGGGCCGTGCATCGCCACGACCCCGATCTCGCCCGATGCGCAGTCGCCGACCAGCTGCCCCTCGCCATCGAGGCGCACGATGCGCACCCGGCTGTAGGGCAACGGATGGCCGGCCGAACCCAGGCGGACCGGTCGGCCGAGAAAGGCCAGCGTGTGCACGCTGGCGGTTTCGGTCATGCCGTAGACCTCGAGCACCGGCCTGCCCAGTTGCTTTTCCAGTGCCTTGCCCACGGCAACGGGAATGGCCGATCCGCCACCGGCGCTTGCCTGCAGGCTGGACACGTCACAGTCGCCCACGGGCACGCTGGCGGCAGCGGTCAGTACCGTGGGCACGGCGCTGAAGGTCGTCGGACGATACCGCTGCACCAGCCGCCAAAGCTGGCGCACGGCATTCGGATGGCGCCAACCGGCCGGCGACAAGACCACCAGCGATCCGCCGTGGGTCAGCGTGGCCAGCGCCTGGGTCAGCGCACCGCCCACGTGAAACAACGGCAGGCCGAACAACAGCGTGTCGTTGCCCCGGCTGGGCAGCATCAGGTTCATCGCCCACGCCTGGTACACCTGGTTGGCATGGGTGTGGCGCACCAGCTTGGGGGTGCCGGTCGTGCCGCCCGTGTGAAAGTAGGCCGCGATGTCGGTGGCGCCGATCTGCCGTTGACTGGCCAGGTGGTCGGCGGGCATAGGCGCGAGTTGCTCGTCGAACCCGAGTGCGCCCTGCTCCCGCTGCGCCGGATCCCCGCCGACCCACAATATCGTGCGCAGGCCGGGCAGCCGCTCCCGGATCTGTTCGACCTTGCGATGGATGTCGGTCCCGGGGACCGGCCCCAGCGCCACCAGCACACGGGTATCGGCCGCCTGCAGGATCTCGACCAACTGGTGCGGCTCGAGCATCGGGTTGACCGGATTGGCGATACCGGCCGCCTCGGCCCCGAACAGCGCGTAAAAGCTCTGCGGCACCAGGGGCAGCAGCAGGCTGACCACGTCGCCGGGCCCGACCCCCAGCGAATGGAACAGGTTGGCCGACTGGATCACGCGGGCGAGGAAATCACGATGCGACAAGGTGACCGGCGCCTCGTCGGCATCGGCATTGGGCAGAAAGCGGATCGCTGGCGAACCGGGATCGAGCGCGGCACCGATGGCCAGCGCCTCGAAGGTGCTCCGGGCGTCGATACGCTGCGCGAAAGGCACGGCCTCGAACGCACGGACCTCGTCGTCGGTGGTGAACGAAGGGACGGTCTGACCGACCAGACGATCGAGCGCGACGGCGCGGATGGATGGCTTCATCGGGTCTCCTGGGAAATCGGCGGCGCACCTGTCGATGCGGACCTGGCCCGATTCTGCCCGACTTGTCAGCACGCGGCGAACGCTCTATAAAGAAGCCGCAAAGACGATCCGGCCCGACGCCGGATCGGGATGCCGAGACAGGCCTGACCCACGAAGGGAGACCCATGAACGCCCCCCCAGCCGAACTGCGCGAGCCGGACGACTCGCCCGCAAAGCCCGAATCCGACGCATCCGGGCCGCGCCCCAGTGAGGCTTCCCGATTGCCCGGCGTGGCCACGCTGGGCCTGGGCGAGCCGATCCGCTGGCTGCGCCTGGGCTGGCAGGATTTCCGGCGGGCTCCGTGGATAGGCCTGTTCTTTGGCGCCTGCTTCGCCGCGATGGGCGTGGCCATCGCGCTGGCATTCATGCGCAGCCCGCAGTGGACGCTGGTGCTCTGCGGCAGCTTCCTGATGCTGGGGCCGTTTCTGGCCATTGGGCTCTACGACGTGAGCCGCAAGCTGGAGTCGGGCAGACCACCGTCGCTGGGCGATGCGCTCACCGCGTGGGACGGCAACCTCGGGGCGCTGGTGCTCTACCTGGGCGTGTTGCTGGTGCTGGAAATGCTCTGGAGCCGCTCGGCACTGGTGATCTTCGCGGTTTCCTTCAACACGATGCCGGCCGCGGTGAACACGCTCGAATTGCTGCTCGACCCTGAAAACCTGGGCTTCGTCGTGACCTACCTGGGCGTGGGCGCCATCTTCGCCGGGCTGATCTTCGCCACCAGCGTCGTGTCCATCCCGATGATCATGGATCGCGATACCGACGGCATCTCGGCGGGCATCACCAGCTTCCGGGTCTGCTTCACCAACCCGCTGACGATGTTCTTCTGGGGTGCGCTGATCACGGCGCTGGTCGTGCTGGCGATGCTGCCCTACTTCGCGGGACTGCTGATCATCGGCCCGGTGCTCGGGCATGCGTCCTGGCATGCCTACCGCCCCGCCGTGCGGCCGGCCGGCGACGCCCCCGCCGCCTGAGCGGCGAGGTCGCACGCGACTCGCCCCGGCCCGGCGGGCGCCGGCGCCCCGACACGGCACAATAGCCGGCTGCCGACGGGTGCCAATCGCCGTCCCGTGTTTCCTTCGGAATTGACATGCCTGCCAGCCGACCGCCCGACGCGATGCGCATCCTGCTCTGGATGTGCGTGATCATCGCGATCAACCAGCTCGGGTTCGGCGCCCTGCTGCCGGTGCTGCCACTCTCTGCCCAGTCTTTCGGGGTGTCGGTCTCGGCGGTCGGGATGACGATCGCCATCTACGGACTCGCGCGCTTCATTTCGGCGATGCCCAGCGGACGGCTCGCCGATCACCTGGGCCGGCGACCGACACTGGCGCTGGGCGGCCTGGTCAGCGCGGCGGGCAATTTCTGGTGCGCCTATGCCGGCTCATTCGGTGAATTCATGGCGGCCCGGTTCATTGCCGGCGCCGGCGCCGGCATCATCCTGACGATAGGCGCGGTGATCCTGGCCGACATCAGCCCGGTGGCCAGGCGCGGCCGGATGATGGCGGCCTACCAGGGCACCTTCCTGTTCGCGGTGGGCGTCGGGCCGTTTCCCGGCGGCCTGCTGGCCGAGCACTTCGGCCTGGCGGCACCGTTCGAGGTCTACGCGTTCGCCGGCCTGCTGGCCGGCCTGGTCACCTGGTTCACGATTCCCGAGACCCGCGACTTCGGCGCGAGCACCGCCGGCGGCGCGACCCCGCCGCGCCTGCCGTTCATGGCCCAGGTCCGCGTGCTGATGGCGGTCACCGGCTACCGGCTGGTGAGCCTGGTCGGCTTCGTGCAGGCGGTCGTGCGCACCGGCGGCCTGTTCAACGTGGTCCCGGTGATCGCCGCGGCCAAGCTGGGCCTGGGCGCCGGCCAGATCGGCACCGGCCTGGCCATCGGCAGCGTGATCGGGCTGCTGGCCGCCTGGCCCGGCGGGGTCATCGCCGATCGGCATGGCCGCAAGAAAGTGATCGTCCCGTCCACGCTGCTCACCGGGCTGGCGATGACCGGCTTTTGCGTCGCGTCCGGCTTCACCGGATTCGTCATCGCGTCGCTGCTGTGGGGCGTCGCGACCTCGATCAGCGCGGCGGCCCCGGCCGCCTACGCGGCCGACTCGGCGCCGCGTGGCATGAACGCCGCGGCGATGAGTACCTATCGGATGCTCAGCGACATCGGCTACGTGGTCGGTCCGATCGGGCTGGGTCTGCTCGTCGACTGGCAGGGCGGCGAAGCCACGCTGTTGTTCGCGGCAGCGATGATCATCATCGCCGGTCTGCTGTTCGCCCGCTACGCACCCGAAACCCATCGCGCCTGATCCAGCTCCGATTGTCGGATGCGATCGCGCGGGAATGGATCTTGCACCGTGATGCGCACTGGTATCCTGATTTTTTGCCGTTTCACTGGAGTCCGCACCATGGCCGTTGCCCGCTTGCTTTGTGCCCCCCTGGCCCGCCGGATCTCGGCCGCCATGCTGGCGGCCCTGCTCGCCTCCTGCGCCCCGGTCAAGACGACCGCGCCCGGGGTCGTCGGCGTGGAACGGCGCCAGGCGATGTCGCCGCTGGTCTCGGAGCAAGACCTGGAAAAAGGCGCCGCCCAGGCCTACCAGCAGGTGATGGGCGAGGCGCGCGCCAAAGGCGAGTTGAACAAAGATCCGAAAACGGTGCAGCGGGTGCGCAAGATCGCGCAACGGTTGATTCCCCAGACCGCGGTGTTTCGCCAGGATGCACCGGGCTGGGCCTGGGAAGTCAATGTCATCGACTCCGAAGAGGTGAACGCCTGGGCGATGCCTGGTGGCAAGATCGCCGTCTACACCGGCATCATCGACAAGCTCAAGCTCACCGATGACGAACTGGCCGCGATCATGGGCCACGAGATCGCGCACGCGCTGCGCGAACACGGTCGCGAGCGGGCATCGCGCGCCGCCGGTCAGGGACTGCTGGTGTCGGTAGTGGGCGCGGCGACCGGCATCGGCGACGGCGGCCAGCAGCTGGCGAACATGGCCCTGCAGGTCGCGGTG
>JAWKYE010000043.1:0-39972 GCA_041396665.1 Burkholderiaceae bacterium | reverse complement strand
GATACGCAAAAGCGCGAGGCGGTGATCGACTTCACCGGCACTTCGGCGCAGCAGACCAACAATTACAACGCGCCGCTGGCCGTCTGCCACGCGGCGGTGTTGTACGTGTTCCGCACGCTGGTCGGCACCGACATCCCGCTCAACGCCGGTTGCCTCAAGCCGCTGAAGATCATCGCGCCCGAGAACAGCATGATCCACCCCAAGCCGCCGGCCGCGGTGATCTCGGGCAATACCGAGGTCAGCCAGGCGATCACCGACTGTCTGTTCGGCGCGCTGGGGGTCATTGCCGGCTCGCAGGCGACGATGAACAACTTCGTCTGGGGCACCGAGGAATTCCAGAACTACGACACCATCTGCGGCGGCGCCGGCGCCGGGCCGGACTTCCCCGGCGCGAGTGCGGTGCAGATCCACATGACCAACACCCGCAGCACCGACCCCGAGGTACTCGAGAAACGATTCCCGGTGCGCATCGAGCAGTTTTCGATCCGGCGCGGCTCGGGCGGCAATGGCAAATTCCGCGGCGGCGACGGCTGCATCCGCAACATGCGGGCGCTGGTACCGATGAAGGTGACGGTGCTTTCCTCGCACCGGATCACCCAGGCGTTCGGGCTCAACGGCGGCGAGCCCGGCGCGGTCGGCATCAACGAGGTCTACCGGGTCGATGGCACGACGGTGCGCCTGGGCGGCAACGACGAGATCGACCTCGAGGCCGGTGACGTGTTCTCGGTGCAGACACCGGGCGCCGGTGGCTCGGGCAAACCCACGGACCCGACATGAACACCGAACCCATCATCAAGGACCTGATCGGCCTGCTGACGCTCGAACAACTGGACACCAACCTGTTTCGCGGCCAGAGCCTGGACATCGGCACCAAGCGGGTGTTCGGCGGCCAGGTGCTGGGCCAGTCGCTGGCGGCGGCCAACATGACGGTCGACAGCGGCACCGTGCACTCGATGCACGCGTACTTTCTGCGGGCCGGTGATCACAACGCGCCGATCATCTACGAAGTCGATCGCCAGCGCGACGGGCGCACCTATGCCAGCCGGCGGGTCGTGGCGATCCAGCACGGCCGGCCTATCCTGAACATGGCCGCGTCTTTCCAGCAGGCCGAGCAAGGCCTGAGCCACCAGGCGACGATGCCCGACGTGCCGCGCCCCGAGACGCTCAAGGACATCGGCACCTACCGGCAGGAGTACCTGGAGCGCATGCCCGAGTCGCGGGTGCCGCGCTTCATGCTGCTCGAGCGCCCGTTCGAGTTCCGTCCGGTCGAGGCGCCGCCCATTCTCGATCTCACGCCGCGCCCGCCCAAGGCCTGCCTGTGGTTCAAGACGGTCGGCCCGTTGCCGGACGACGAGAACCTGCACCGCAACATGCTGGCCTACGTGTCCGACTACTCGTTCGTCAGTGTGGCCACACTGCCCCACGGCAAGGCCTTCGAGGGCACCAGTCTGCAACTGGCCAGCCTGGACCACGCAATCTGGTTCCAGCGCCCGTTCCGCATGGACGAGTGGCTGCTCTACGAGATCGACAGCCCCAGCGCCACCAACGGTCGCGGGCTGGTGCAGGGCCGGATCTTTCGCCAGGACGGCGTGCTGGTGGCGGTGGTCGCCCAGGAAGGCGTGATGCGGGTCTACCGCGACCCGGCCGGCGCCTGACGCGCCGACTCCGGCAACGGCCCGACAGGTGTCAGGCCATCGTGCCGCGCACCGGCAACTTGTTCTTCATCGTGTAGGGCAGGCCCGCCAGCAGGATGGCCAGGTCGGCCCGGGTATGCGAGCACTTGCCGATCTGCAGCGACTGGACCCGGTTGTCCGGTTGATGACGAACATCGCCGGCTCGGCGAACGGCCGGTCGGTTTCCTGGTCCGAGCGCGGGCTCGAGATGTACAGGCCGAGCTTGCGCATGTCGTCCAACGGCAGGTCGTAGGCGACCGGGAAGCGCCAGCCCTCGGCCTCGACATCGGCCTGCGCCTTGTCCTGCGGGTCGGCAGACACGGCAAGGATCGCGACGCCGGCGGACTCGAAATCGGCCAGCATCTCGTTGAGTTGCTTGAAGTAGCGCTTGCAAAGCGGACAGTGCTTGCCGCGATAGACCATCAGGATGCGCCAGCCCTGCATCGCCGCGATGTTCATCGTGCCGCCGCCGCCAACGACCGGCCAGCCGACCTCGGGAAACAAGGCGCCGGCTTCGAACTTGTTGGGGACTGACATCGCAGGTCTCCGAGGAAGGGATCGACACCCATCGTAACCGGTTTCGATGTGGCCGGATGGACTGCCTTGCCGCGATGCCGTACGAGAGGACCATCTCGCTCGATCCGACCGGCAATCGATTCCAGACGGTCTTTCGCAATCGGACTCGTGAATCGAGTCGATTGACTCGACGAATCGCACTTCGATTGACGGATTCGATATCTATTGCGCGTTGGCCTTCTAGACTCGGTACCCATCAAGTAAAGATTAGACAAGCCGTCCGGACGAGTCCTGGCCAACCAGGCAGCGGGTGCATCTTGCCGAATCAGGCACTTTCCAGCAACGCAGAAAGAGAGGAAACCATGACGCAATTGCACCCCAGCCTGACGCTGGCCATCAGCCTTGCCCTGCTCGCCATGGCCCACCCCGCCGCCGCCCAGGGCGTCTCGGTCACCGACTACGACCAGGCGACCAGCGCCTACGAGCAAGCGTATTTCAATGGCGCGCTCAACGCGTCCAAGAACCGCGGCGACGCCCAGGCCGGGTATGACGCGAATATCTCGGTCGACTATGACAACGTTGTCAGCTCGCCGGACCAGGACCTGCGCTACCGTGCCAAAGCCATTGGCTCGGTCGGACGGGCCGGCACCGCCGGAGCGACGTCCACCGACAGCTATTCGATCGGCGCCGGCATCACCGCCGACAACTACTTTCAGCCCAACAGCACCGGGCCTTTCTGGTACGGCGGGCTCGACTTCCAGGCCAACGACACCTTCAACAACCGCCAGGTCACCGGCATCGTGGGTGCCGGTTACGGCCGGGTCAAGAACGTCACGCCGATGGCCAAGGCGATCCGCATCGTCGAGGAGCTGACCGCGCGCGGCCAACTGACCGGGACACCGCCGCTGAGCGTCTACCAGAAAGTGGCCAACATCATTGATCGCGAGCCCGAGTATCGCTCCAAATATGGGGCCAAGGACTACCGCGAGACCTGGATCGACGACATCGCCAAGGAGTTCAAGGCCAGCGGGGTCACGACCGAGAACTTCGGCGCCGCCCAGGTCCTGAAGATCTACGACATCCTGGTCAATGAGCGCATCTCGGTGCGCAAGGTCGGCTGGAAGGTCCGGGCCGGCGTGGGCTACGTGTTTCGCTCGTTCTCGGGCGACACCAACTCCGACCCGGCGCTCGAGCTGGGTGCCGAGTATCACTACCCGTTGAGCAACCTGACCCAGTTCTCGAACGAAGCCAAGATGACCAAGATCTTCGACGGCTCGGGCAGCCTGGGCTTTCGCAACGCGATGACGCTGACCCACGAGATCGATTCGCGGCTCGACTGGGAAAACAGCTGGGTCCTGAACTATGACAAGAACGGTATCACCGACACCAACGTGACCACCACCACGCTGAGCACGGCCCTCTACTACAGCCTGACCAACGTGCTGGACGTGGGCGCCACGATCAGTATCGCCAACGTGTCCGGTGACACCACCGTTGCCAATCCGTCGGGCACCGACAAGGCGCTGTTCCTGGGCGTTCGCTATCGCCTGAAGTAACGGCGATTCGTTCTTGTGGCCCTGGCGACAGGGTCCGTGCAAGGAACAGGCTCGGGCGGCAATGCCAGCAAAGGGTGTTGCCGCTTTTTTCGTTCATGACCGTCGCCACGCGGGCGCCGGGCAGCCTCACCCCAGCGACCGTTCCAGGTCGGCAACCAGATCCTGAACGCTTTCGATGCCTACCGACAGGCGCAGCAGATCGTCCGGGCACGCGGTGGCCGGTCCCTCGATGCTGGCCCGGTGCTCGACCAGGCTTTCGGTGCTGCCCAGCGAGGTTGCCTGCTTGAACAGCTTCATCCGGGCGGCGGCTTCGCGCGCGCGTTGCGCGCCACCGGCGACGCGGATCGACAACATCCCGCCAAAACCATCGCGCATCTGGCGCGCGGCGATCGCGTGACCCGGGTGGGATGCCAGGCCGGGGTAGAGCACGGCGACCAATTTGGAGTGGCCATCGAAGTGGGCGGCAATCGCGGCGGCGGACTGCGTGGCCAGGCGGACCCGCGGGAACAACGTGCGCATGCCGCGCAGCAGCAGCCACGCTTCGAACGGCCCGGGGATAGGACCCAGCTGCCCGCGCTGGGCGCGGATGCGGGCCCACAACGGGTCGGCCCGGGCACAGACAAGGGCGCCGGCGAGCACGTCGCCATGCCCGTTCAGGTACTTGGTGGCCGAGTGCATCACCAGGTCAGCGCCCAGGTCGATCGGCCGGGTCAGCACCGGCGTGGCCACCGTGGAATCGACCGCCACCAGTGCGCCGGACGCGTGCGCGAGGCGCGCGGCCGCCTCGATGTCGGTCACTTCCCAGGTCGGGTTCGCGGGTGTTTCCAGCCAGAGCAGGTCGGTCGGCTGCGACAGCAGCCGGGCCAGGTTGGCCGTGCCGCAGACATCGGCCTGGCCGTCGCCGGCAAAGTCGAAGAACTCGAGCGTCAGCGCACGCGACTGCGCATGATCGATCAGCCAGGCCCGCAGGCCCCAGTACATGATGCGGGGCGCGACGATGCGGGCTCCGGCCGGCAGCGCCTGGAAGACCGCGGCGGCGGCCCCCATGCCCGAACTGTAGAGCAGCGCCTCGGCGCCACCTTCGAGCGCCGCCAACAGCTGCTCGGGCGCTTTCAGGCTGGGGTTGTGGTCACGGATGTAGACCGCGCCGCCGGGGTAAGCGCCGTCGGGCGCGCGCTCGTAGGTCGTGGAGAGATGGATAGGCGGGACGATCTCGCGAAACGGTTCGCTGATCTCGCCCCCGCCCTGGGCGAGCAGGGTTTCCAGGCTGATCGAATCGGGGCGGGAGGTCGCTTGGGTCACGAGGGGCTCGCAGGGAATGAGGGATCCCTGATGCTATCGCGACCTGGGGCCGGACGCGGGCCGGCCCGGGCGAAGGACGGCCGGCCCGCTCAGAGTTGCAGCGCGGTCCGGGTGAGCGAATCGGAGAAAGCGGGTGCAGCCGGCTGGGGCAGTCGTTGCGCAGGCGCCGGCTCGCGCCGGGCGCGTGGCGGCTCGGGCGTGGGCCGGACCGACGCGGCGTCGGCATCCTCGTCCGTCTTGTCGGTCTTGTCCGCCTTGCCCAGCGAGGGCACGAGCCGCTCCAGATGCGGCCGGATGCCGGCCATGCTGACATGGATGACGTTCATCTCGCCGGCCTGGGTCGGAAACGCGATCGAGATCACGTCGCCGCGCATCATCGCCGGGAACAACGCATCCTGCGGCTCGATCTTGACCATGTAGCGATCGGCCCCCTGCGACTGCAGCACGCCGCAGATCGACGCGATGACCCCGACCTGCTTGGCCGAGTTGACCAGCAACGGGTAGCTGGAGCCGGGAACGCAGCCGGCGATCGGCTCGACGAAGACGCCGCAGGTGTCTTGCTTGCAGATCGCCGAAACGGCGCCTGCCTCGTCGCGGGCCATCACCTCGACCGTGCCGTGCCGATCGCTCTCGAGCACCTGCCAGTTGCTGACCGGCGCCGACTTGGCGGTTGGCGCCTTGGGTTCTTGTGCCGCAACGGCACCAGATGTGACCAACAAGGTCACGAGGCACGCTTTGAGCGCAATGGTTCTGACCGACTGTCCGTACATGATGACCCCCTGGTCCCGCGGCTGGTTGATGGGCATGATTGGTGCAGAATCCATGCCAGCGCCCGTGGCCGCGGGTCGGCCGATGAGCGGCCCCCGGCGTCGCGCAGATCACAGGAGACCACCATGGCAGAAAGCCCCCGCCCCTTCACGCTCGAGATCGACGACGCCGCGATCCGGGCACTGCACGATCGCCTCGCCCTGACCCGTCTGCCGGACCAGGCGCCGGGGCAGCCCTGGGAGACCGGCACCGACCTGGCGTTCATGGCGCGCCTGGTCGAGCACTGGCGAAAGCGCTTCGACTGGCGGACCCACGAGGCCCGGCTCAACGCGTTCCCGCAGTACAAGGTGCGACTCGCCGGGATCGATCTGCATTACCTGCACGTGCCTGGAGTACCCGCTCCGGGCGGACCCGAGCCGATACCGCTGCTGCTCTCGCACGGCTGGCCGGGGTCGGTGTTCGAGTTTCTGGACATCATCGGCCCGCTGACCGATCCGGCCAGCCACGGCGGCAACCCGGCCGACGCCTTCACGGTGATCGCGCCGTCGCTGCCCGGTTACGGGCTGTCGTTCGCACCGGGGCAGCCGCGCTTCGACACCACGCAGATCGCCGATTGCTTTCATCAGCTGATGACCGAGGTGCTGGGCTATCGGCGTTTTGGCGCGCAGGGTGGCGACTGGGGATCGTTCATCACCTCCGGCCTGGCGCATCGCCACCCGGCTTCGTGCATCGGCATCCACCTGAACATGATGCCGATCAAGCGCTCGACGACGCTCGAGGGCGAGACCACGGCCGAGGAAAGGCGTTACCTGGCCGAGCTGGCGCACTTCCTGAAGGAGGAAACCGGCTACCAGTGGATACAGGGGACGCGGCCGCAGACGCTTGCCTACGGGTTGAACGATTCCCCGGCCGGGCTGGCCGCCTGGATCGTCGAGAAGTTACGGGCCTGGTCCGACTGCGGTGGCGACCCCGAAACCGTGTTCACGATGGACCAGATGCTGGCCAACATCAGCCTTTACTGGTTCACCGGCTGCATCGGCGCCTCGTTCTGGCCTTACTACGCGCGCATGGCTGGCCCTGGCCGATCCCTGACGGCGAATCGATCAGGGTACCGACCGGCTACTGCCAGTTTCCGACCGAGATCCTGCGCCCGCCACGCTCGATGCAGCGCTCGTATGCCGACATCCGGCGCTGGCAGGTGATGCCCAAGGGCGGTCATTTGCTGGCGATGGAACAACCGGCCGCGCTGGCCGCCGAGATCGCCGCGTTCTTCCGACCACGGGCGGATAGCAGCGAACGGGCATCGGACCCGCTTGCGCGCGTCCGATGCCCGCCACCGGTTGGTCGTATCGGGTGACTATCAGCCGATGCGCAGCGGCACGAACAACTTGCTGCCGTCGCGCTGGATCAGCAGGGCCACCGACTTGTCGGCCGACTTCACCGCGGCGCGGATGTCATCGACCGAGCGTACCGGCCGGCTGTTCACCGACAGCACGATGTCGCCGGACTGCACCCCGGCCTGCGCTGCCGGGCCCTCGGCCTGGACACCAGCAGCAGGCCGTCACCGATCTCTTCCGCGCCGCTGCGCTCGGCCGCCGACAGTTCGCGCACCGTCAGGCCTAGCGCGCCGCCGTCCGCGCTGGCCTGCGGATCGGCGAGCGGCTTGTCCTGGTCGTCAGCTGCCGCCAGCACGGTCTGCAGGGTCTGCGCCTTGCCGTCACGCCAGACGCACGGTCAGCCGGACGCCGGGTTCGCTCATCGAGACGATCGAGGGCAGATCGCCCGACAGCGTGATCTTGCGATCACCGACCTGCTGGATCACGTCGCCGACCTTGATACCGGCCTTGTCGGCCGGCCCACCCGGCACGACATCAGCGACCAGCGCGCCCTCGGGCGCAGCCAGGCCGAACGACTCGGCCAGTTTCTGGTTCACCTGCTGGATCATCACGCCCAGCCGGGCATGGCGCACCTCGCCGTGCTCGACGATCTGGGCCTGCACCCGCGTCGCCAGATCGATCGGAATGGCGAACGACAGACCTTGGTAGCCGCCCGAGCGACCGCACTATGAGTTACGCCCACCACCTCCGCCGCGTTGAACAACGGCCCACCCGAGCTGTTGCTGACCGCGTGACGTCGGTCTGGATGAAGGGCACGACACTGTCATCGGGCAGGTTGCGGCCCTTGGCGCTGACCACGCCGGCCGTCACCGTGTTCTCGAAGCCGAACGGCGGTTTCGACCGCGAGCACCCATTCACCGGGTTCGAGATCGGCAGGATTGCCCAGCTTCACGGTCGGCAGCCGGTCCGCGTCGATCTTGAGCACCGCCACGTCGGTGCGCTTGTCCAGGCCCAGCACCCTGGCCGTGTACTCGCGCCGGTCGGTCAGCTTGACCGTGACCTCGTCGGCGCCCGCCACGACGTGCGTTGGTGAGGATCAGCCGTCGGACGAGACGATGAAACCCGAGCCCTGGCCAAAGCGCGGCGATGGTGCGCGGTTACGCGGTCCGAACGGTGATTCCTCCTGTCCGAAGAAGCGGCGAAAGAACTCCTGCGCATCGTCGCCTTGGTCGGGGGCCATGCCTTGCGCGCGGTCATCGGCCCTGTCGGCCGCCTTGCCGCGCACGCTGATATTGACCACCGCGGGCCCGTTCTGGCGGGTGATCGCGGCAAAGTCGGCCCCGAAAGTCGCCGCTGGCGCGGCAGCCTTGGCCGGTGCCATCGCGACCAGGGTCGGGGTGGCCCGAGCCGCCGTGGGTGGCGCCTCGATGGCGGCGGCGGCGATGCCGATCGCCCCGACGGTGGCCAGCGCGGCGACCAGTGGCTTGAGAGCGAAAGTCTGACGATTCATGTTGCCTCCCGAAGTGGCATTGATTGAACACGAAGCAGACTTTGCGACCGGGTGCTTAAGTGAGTCTTAAGGGCTACGATCGGTTCGACCCGCACTCGAACCCTTCGGAGCGGGCGCTTGCCGGTGGGGTGGACGGCAACGACACTTGCTTGAAAGGATGGCTCGCGCTATCCGACGCAATGACAATGCCACTACCTCACCCGAGAGGCCACACGATGAATAGACGCTGATCGATGAGCTCGTTGTCGCTGTTCTGCCTGGGCGGCAAGGCCGCTTTCGCGGCCCCGGCCGACGGCGGCGCCCCGCAACCCCTGCGTCTGAGCGACGCCGAATGGAAAAAGCGCCTGTCGCCGGCCGCCTACCGGGTGCTGCGCGACGAAGGGACCGAGGCGCCGGGCAGCAGTGCGCTGAACAATGAAAAGCGCGCCGGTCTGTATCACTGCGCCGGTGCGATCTGCCGCTGTTCTCGTCGGACGCCAAGTACGAGAGCGGCACCGGCTGGCCCAGTTTTCATACGCCGCTGGCCAATGCGCTGGGGACCAAGACCGACTTCAAGATGATCCTGCCGCGCACCGAGTATCACTGCGCCCGCTGCGAGGGTCACCAGGGTCACGTCTTCAATGACGGGCCGGCGCCCACCGGCAAGCGCTACTGCAACAACGGCGTGGCACTGCGGTTCGTGCCGGCGGCATCGTGAAGCGGGCCGCGCTGCGATGGCAGCCGCTATCGGCCTGACGCTGGCCGCCACCACTTCTCGCCGCTGCTCGCACAGACGACCGGTACGCGCGACGTTCGCCGGCGGTTGCTTCGGTGCGTGGAAGCCGATTTCCGACAAGGTGCCCGGCGCGCAAGGTTTCGACGACCTCGGGTCGGTGGCACGGTGGCCAACCCGACCTACCAACAGGTGGCGGGCAAGACCACCGGACATGCCGAAGCGGTGGAGATCGTCTACGACCCGGCCAAGGTCAGTTACGAGCAACTGCTGGCCACCTATTGGCGCAGCATCGATCCCACGACCAAGGATCGGCAGTTTTGCGATGTTGGCTCGCCCTATCGCACGGCCATCTTCACGCACGGCGACTCGCAACTGGCCGCCGCGAAAAAATCGCTGGACGAACTGGACAAGACCAAACTGTTCCAGGCGCCCATCGTGACGCAGATCGAGCCGGCCGGCCCGTTCTATGTTGCCGAGGACTACCACCAGGACTACTACGAGAAGAACCTGGTTCGCTACAAGTTCTACCGCTACAACTGGGGTCGCGACGCCCGCCTCGAGCAACTAGGGCACCAAGGGCTGAGGTCCTATTTCCCGCCGTAAGTACGTGGCGGGGTGCCCGGGGCGAGCGAATGCGTGTGCACCGATAACCAGGCACCATTGCGCCGCTCGAGGACGACCGTCGCCCTGCCCGGCCGATCGTAGGTGTTACCGTCCTCGTGAAACCCGGTCGACGACCACGGCACCATGCCCCAGGCGTGGTCGCCGCGCCGCTGCCACCGTGAAACTGCCCGATGTCCACGGTGAAGCCCCTGATGTTCCCCCAGATGCCTTCCCATTGCTGCTGCGCAGCGGCCCGAGACCTGCCACCACGGTGGCCCTGGTGCCGAACGAGACGACGTCGTCGGCAAAGATCGCCTCGTTCGCGTCGTAGTCGACGGCCGCGCAGTAGCGACCCAGCAGGATGAACCATTGGCGCGCGGCCTCGGCCGGATCGGCAACGGTGATAGGCGGAACGATGGCTTCAGTCATGCAGAGATACTCCGGGAGGCGACGGCTTCGGGGACTGGCGCAATACCAGCTGGAACGCCATTTTAGTCAGCAGGCCCCTGTGGGTGGACCGGGGTCGGGTGTAACGCCCCGAACAAGGCCGGTCAGCCGGAAAACACGCGCCCGCAGCGCCTGGCCAAAACTTCACCTGCGTCCCCCCGGCTCAGGAACAGCGCGCTCAGCCCCTGCCTGGCCGCGACAGCAGGTCCGATGCCGAGTCCGGCCACCATCAGGGCGGTGGCCCAGGCGTCTGCCTCTGCGCAGGTGGGCGCAATGACCGTGACCGACGCGGGCGGGCCCAACAACGGCGCCCCTCGCAGCGGATCCATCGTGTGCGACAGGCGCCGACCCGCCACGGTCACCCATTGCCGGTAGTCGCCGGAGGTTGCGACCGCCGCATCCTGCAGAGCAAGGACCGAGTGGGGCGCGCGCCGGTCTGGATCCGGCGCTTCGACGGCGATCGTCCATGCCTCGCCATCAGGCCGTGCGCCAAGCGCGCGCATTTCGCCATCGATGCCGACCAGACCCGCCCCGATGCCAAAGGCGCGCAGCGTGTCGGCCAGCCGATCCACCCCGTACCCCTTCGCGATGCCGTTCAGGTCGAGCATGATGGGCGCCTTCTTGCGCGCAAGGCATCCGTCCAGTTCCAGCACCTCGTGCGCCAGTCGTCGCCGCGCCGCCATCGCGGTGCGGATATGCGCCTGTTGCGCGGTTTGCGGGCCGAAGCCCCAGGCGCGCACGGCATCGCCGACGCCGATGTCGAAGGCCCCGCCCGAGGCGCGTCCGATGGCCAGCCCAAGGGCCAGCACCCGGGCCAGATCGTCCGGCACCTCGACCCAATCACCCACCGGGGCCTGGTTCAGGCGCATCAGATCGCTGTCCCCCCGCCAGGTGGACATCTGCGCATCCACCTGGTCGAGCGCCGCCTGCAGCGCCATCTGCAGCGGGCCGGTGCCCCATGCGGGCGGGGCAAAGAACAGCGCGGACCATCTGGTGCCCATGGTCGGGCCGTTCAACGCGCAACGGATCAGATCAGTAGATGTCTTCGACATAGCGTTCACCGGCCTTGAGCATCTCCGGCGTCAACCCTGCGGGCTTCAGAACGTCGGCCAGCGCCTCGGCCACCCCGCGCGCCATCTCGCGTCCCCCGCAGACCATGATCCTGCCGCCCTGGCGGATCGCCTCGGCAACCCGTGGCCCCTCCTGTCGCAGCGCATCCTGCACATACTGTGGCCGACCCCGGCGCGAAACCGCGAGGGAAAGCCGGGCGAGCCGCCCCTGGGCCCGCCAGTGCGCCAACTCGTCCCGATAAAGAAAATCGCTTTCGGGGTTGCGAAGGCCGAAGAACAGGTGGATCGGGCGCTGCTGCTCATTGCCGCGGATAAAGCCTGCGAGTGGGCCCACACCCGTGCCGGCGCCGACCAGGATCAGCGGCGCCCGGTCCCGGCCCGCATGAAAGCCCGGATTGCGGCGCACGAACGCGCGGACCGTCTGGCCAGGCGACAGACGCATCAACCGGCCCGAACACAGGCCACCGGCGTGATGGCGCACGACGATCTCGATGAAACCGTCCTGCGATCCCGATGCCAGCGAGTACAGCCGGGGAAGCGCCGAGCCCTCGGGTAGGATGCCGAGCAGGTCCCCGGGCTCGAACCGCTCAAAACCCCCGCCCGTCAGGCGCTGCCTGACCGACGCTCTGGGCAGTGCGAAGCGCAGGATCGCCATGGGCACCTGGACAGATGCGCCGTAGTCGCGCCGTTCAACCAAGGTCAGCGTCCGGGTTGCCGGCAGCGCCGGCTGGTGGACCAGTTCGAGGTCGATCCCCAGTGCCTGTCCCAGTGTCCGCCCCCAGCGGGTGAAATCGGCCGGCGACTGGCGATCGACGGTGCCCAGGGGCAGAAGCGCCGGCCAGCCGATGGCGCGGGCGTCGCGTTCCACCGCCGCGGCAAAGGCGCAGTAAGACGGGAAACTGCGGTCGCCAAAGCCCAGCACGGCCAGGGGTGCGGCAGGCGGCTCGCGCAGCGCCTTGACCCGGTCGAGGAAGCCCTTGGCCTGGCCGGGAGCATCACCCTGTCCGTAGGTGGCGGCAAGAACCAGGTAGCGGCGCACCCTGCGATAGCGCGCGGGTGCGAAGCCGTTCATCGGTGCGACGTGAACCGAGTGCCCCCGGGCGCGCAGCGCGCGCGCCAGCGTCGCGGCAAAGCCCCAGGTGCTGCCGCCTTCGGAGCCGACCAGCACCACTGTGTCGGCGATCTCGGCAGGCGCGTTGTCGCTTTGCCGGGGTCGGCCGCGCCGCCCGTCCAGCCAGACCAGGGTACCGGTGACGGCCATCAACGGGACGCCAAGCGCCGTCAGTCCGAGAACCAGCCCCAGCGCGGCTGCGCCCTCACCGGTGTGCAGCAGGTGAATCAGCTCGGAGGTCTGCTGCCAGCGATCCAGGTCGTGCCACGCCAGCAGCGCCCCGGTTCCCTGATCGACATACCCGACCCCCCGGTCGGTCCGAAGGGTGAACGTGTCCTGTCGATCGCCGGGAGCGGGAAAGCCCAATTCGCGCAGTTCGGCCACCGGCGTGACACGCAGCACCTGCATCTGGGCCAACGGGAGGCCCGCCCGACCACTGACCGCGGACGGGGCGTCCAGACGCGCCGGTTCGACGGTGATGATCTCGAACGTCTCGGCCGACATCCAAAGTGCCGTCGCGCCGGACAGGATCAGGCCCAACACTGCGATGCGGGCGACGTCGGTGTGAAGTCGGCCGGCCAGCGGGCCACGCAGGCGCGCGAACCAGCGTCGCCAGCCGCCCGTGCGACGCGCGACCAACACCGCGCCCGAGAGCGCCAGCAGCAGCATCGCGAGCGCTCCGGCGGCTGCAGCCAAGCTTCCGCCATCGCCCAGAAAGAGCGAACGGTGCAAGGTGGTCAGCCAGCGTCGCCAGGGATCGGGGTCGGCGGCAGCGATGTCGCGACCTGTCGCCGGATCGATGAGCGCCGAACCGGGCCGGCCACCCTCGAACCACCAGGCGCTGATCTGTCCCGACGGCGCGCGCTGATCTGCTCGAGGCCGGGATGTGTGACTGCACTGGTCGCCAGTTCGGCAACCGTCAGCCCGGCCTCGGCCTGGGGAGCGCGAACGGCTTCGAGCACTGGAAAAGTGACAGCAGCGCGCCGCTCAGGGCGGTAACCAACAGCAGGGCGGCCAACACGAGGCCCGGCCAGCGGTGCAGGATGCGCATCATTGCCGTGACATCCCGTGAGCATCAGAGGCCATAGGAGAAGTCGGCGACATACCGCCGGCCACCGACGGCCTGGCCGGCGCCCTCCTTCGTCAGGGGCACCGAGACTTCGAGGACTATCGCGCATGTCCTCGACTGCGGCATCGATGTTGAGTTTGTAGCCCGCATCGAACAAGGCGTCCTCCAGATCGACCGTGATCTCGAGGCGCCGGCCCGCGCCCACGCTGGCGCCTGTAATGCCGTCGAGCTGCGCTGGATTGCCTGCTGTCGCGCGATGCCAGTCTGTCAGATGCTTGTAGTACTTCGACTTCCTCCCGGCCACCCACAGGGTTCGTGCATTGGCGCCCGAAGCGTCGGTCAGGTAAAAGGCAACATAGGCGCCATCGCCGCCATAGTGTTTGAGGGTCGTGGTCAACGTGACCGGGCGCGCCATGGCAAGGCCGGACAGCGTCAAGGTCGTTGACAAGGTCAGGCAGGTGATGAACCGTTTCATGATGAAGTCCTATCGGATGGGTTTGGGATCAGGGGATTCACGCCAGCGGGTGGCCGATGTGTCTAGCGAAACTCGAACACCTCGACATGAACTCGTCGGGGGATCTGATCGATCGCCCTGAGTCCTGACAGGATCGCGTCGCGCGAGCCTTTCGGACCGCAGTAGAACAACTCCGATTCACGCAGGCGAAAAGGCACCAGCGCGGTCAGTCGTTGCGCGGTCAGGCGCCCGTCCTCGGCGCTGGCCACGATGTGCACGGTCAGGCCCGGATGACGTGCGGCGATGGCGGTAAGCCGCTCGATGGCGAAAGCCTCGGCCCGCGTCGTCACCATCCAGATCAAGGCGATCCGCTGATGGTCGGCATCGGTCAACGCTTCGGCCCAGGCAAGGAACGGCGTGATGCCGATGCCACCTGCCAGCCAGACCTGACGCTGCACCCGCTTACGGAACGTGAACCGTCCATAGGGGCCCTCCAATCGGATGTTCTGGCCCGGAACGAGTCGGTCAGACAGGCGCCGGGTCCAGCCGCCCAAGCCCTTGATCGCCAGACGCAGTCTGCCGTCCGCTCCCGGCGCGCTCGCAATGGTGAACGGATGGGCCTCGGCCATCCCCGCAGCGGGGGCCGAAACGAAGGCGAACTGACCCGCCCGCCAGTGCATGGCCCGGCCCTGCGCGCGCAGTGTGATCTGGGCGATGCTGCCGTGCCTGTCGATGTCGTCCACCACGAAGTCGCGCGGGCGCAGAAACGGCGCCACGAATTCCGAGAACAGCCAGGCTGCAAGCCCGGCCAGGCACAAGACGTTCAGAAAAAGATCCAGCGTGCCGTCGATACCTGCCGGCTTGTCTATCGCGAGTTGGTGAAACGCGGCCACGGCGAACAGCAGCCCGGTGAAGCGGTGGGTGAACCGCCAGAGCGGCCAGGGCAACTCCAGGCGGGTGAACGGAACCCGCTTGATCCAACTGATCAGAATCAGTCCGATAAAGCCATTGAGTGCGAATTCCCCGACATCCGAAGCGGACTCACCCAGACGGCTCTCGCGCACGAAATCCCCGATCTCGGGCTCGATCATGTTGTGCCCGACCATCGATGCCAGTGCGACGATCCCCAGCCACTTGTGAGCCACATACATGCGGTCGAGGCCGCCGAACAGGGATTCGACGGCCCTGGGGCGTGCGGCAAGCAGCAGGGCCACGCTCATCGCGGCGATGGATGCCGCGCCCAGCGCGATGCCAAGCGCGGAGTCCATGCCGTAGGGCGCGTAGGTCCGGGCGCCCAGGAGCGCTGCGATCAAGACGGCCAGCGCGGCCAGCGCCGGCCCGGTCAGACTCATCCTCCGACCCTCAGTTGGTACTGCTTTGCGGCGCCGCGAGCGGCTGGCCCGGCGCCTTTCCCGACGGCGAGTCTGTCGACGTGCCTTTGCTGCCTGCCTGGCCACGAGCGGCAGACAGGTAGCGCGACGGGTCGGCGCCGGCGCGAAAGCGGACCTCCAGTTCCAGCAACTCAAGCGTTGCCGGATCGATCTTGAGTTCGATCCGGTTTCCCTCGCCATCCCGACCGCGAATCTTGTAACAACCATCGTCGATGCGCAGTCGATCGGTCGTGATGCCCAGTTCGCTGATATGGGCGGCCACGGCCTCTCGCGACTGCCATTGCGCCATCGGTTGGCGACAATCGTCGTCGGCCATCGCCGGGCCGGCGCCTGTCAACGTGATCACGAATGCAATGGGAAAGAGCGTTTTCATGGTAGTCATCCTTTATCCTTGAGTCACTCAGGATGCCCTGCCAACGTGACCGCAACCTGACTCCCGAACGAAAAGGGCTTCAGCTTGCCGTCAGGTACTTCCTAATCCAGTCCGTCTATCAAGGATCATGTCAATGCGTATCCTGCTGATTGAAGACGACGCCGTTCTGGGCGCCGCCGTGCGGGACCAGATTGCGGGCGATGGTCATTCCGTGGACTGGGTGCACCGCCTCGACGCCGCCGATACCGCGATTGCGGGTGTGGCCTACGATCTCGTGCTGCTTGACCTGATGCTTCCCGATGGCCGGGGAATTCCCTACCTGCGTCGCCTGCGAGCGCGGGGCGATGGCACACCGGTCATCATCCTGACGGCGCTCGATCAGGTGTCGGACCGTATCGAAGGGTTGAATGCGGGCGCCGACGACTATCTGGTCAAGCCCTTCGATCTGGCCGAACTGTCTGCGCGGATCGGATCGGTCGCCCGCCGATACAGCGGCAGCCCCAACCCCGTCGTCACCCACGGGGCTTTGCAGATCGACCTTGCCGCCCGCAGCATCCGCCGCGACGGTCGTCCGGTGTCGCTGACGGCACGCGAATGGGCGTTGTTCGAGGCCCTGCTGAGCCGACCTGGCCAGTTGCTTTCCAAGGTGCAACTCGAGGAAAAACTCTATGCCTTCGATACCGAGGTGGAAAGCAACACCATCGAGGTCCATGTCAGCCGCCTGCGCAAGAAGCTGGGTGCCGGGATCATCGAGACCGAACGGGGCCTGGGCTATCGGTTGCGCCAGGCATGAGGATGCCACGCAGTCTTCAAAACCGGCTGGGGCTGTCGCTGGGGATCCTGCTGACGGCCCTTTGGATCGGTGCGGCCACGGTGACGGCAGTGCTGGCGCGCCATGCGATGGAGGCTGTTTTCGACTCGGCGCTGCAGGAAACCGCGCAACGCATCCTGCCGCTCGCCGTTGCTGACATTCTCGGGCGCGAGGACGCGGGCGTGACCCAGCGCCTGGCCGGAATACGTGAACACGACGAGTTCCTGACCTACGTCGTGCGCGACGCCCAGGACCGCATCCTGCTCCAATCGCACGGCGCCGATGCGCGGGTCTTTCCCCGATGGGCAGGCCTTGGCTTTCATCAGTCCACCTCCCACCGGTTCTACAACGAGGAGGCACTGCAAGGCTCGATCCGGCTCACGATCGCCGAACCGCTGGCCCATCGGGCGAGCGTGGCGCGCGAGATCCAGCTGGGCCTGGGCCTGCCGTTGCTGGTTTTTCTGCCCGTCGCGCTGCTGGCCATCGTGCTCTCGGTCAAAGCGAGCCTCGCCCCGTTGCGTCGCTTGCGCGACGGATTGTCCGCGCGCGGCGCGCGCGATCTATCGCTGGTGCCGGCGCACGGCCTGCCAACCGAGATCGCCCCGGTGGCCGAGACGGTGAACGAGCTGCTTGGCCGGCTCGCCGCAGCCTTCGAGGCCGAGCGCAGTTTCGCCACCAATGCTGCCCACGAACTACGAACCCCACTGGCGGGCGCCATCGCGCAGGCACAGCGCCTGCAGGCGGAAACGCAAGACGGGACGGCAAAGACGCGGGCGGCCGACATCGAGTCGACCCTGAAACGCCTGACCCGACTCTCGGACAGCCTGATGCAACTGGCGCGGGCAGAGGGCGCAAGACTGCGTCTCGGGCACGCCAGCGACCTGCGGGTCGTGGCACGCCTGCTGACAAAGGAGTTATCGCGGCTGGCGGGCCAGACAAGAATATCGCTGACACTGCCCGACGACCCCGTGATGTCGGACCTCGACCCCGACGTTTTTGCCATGCTGTTCAACAATCTTGTCGAGAATGCGCTGCGTCACGGTTCAGACGGCGCGCCGATCGACGTCTCGCTCACCCGCGATGGGTTGTTGACGGTGGCCAATGACGGCCCTGTCGTGGCAGGCGACAGCCTCTCGCGTCTCATCGACCGATTCGAGCGAGCCGGAAAGGATGCCAACGGCGCCGGCCTTGGACTGGCGATCGTCAATGCGGTGGCCCGGCGCATCGGCGCAACGCTTGTCCTGAAGTCGCCCCGTACCGGACGGGAGGCGGGTTTCGAGGCCTCATTGAATCTGCCCATCGCCAGCGCGGGCGCCGGGCAGGGCCGGTTGGAAAACCCGTCGTCCCATCGACCCGGCAATGACCGGACGGGGCTTTCACATTCATGAGGGCGGCAACGGAAACCGCACGCTCGCGCGCAATCCACCCAGACGCGCCGAACGGGCCAGCTGCAACTCGGCATCGTGACGCTCGGCGATCGCCTGCACGATCGCCAGGCCCAGCCCGCTGCCGGTGATCGCGCCGCCGTGCTGGCCGCGATGGAAGCGGCGCATCAGCCGGGTGCGATCGTCGGTGGCGATGCCCGGTCCGCTGTCCTCGACCACCCACTCGATGCCATCGGGCCGCTGCAACACGCTGACATCGACGGTCGCGCCCGGCGGGCAGTACTTGATCGCATTCTCGAGCAGGTTGCGCAGCAGGATCTGCAAGGCCTCCTCATGACCCAGTACCCGGCCTTTGGCCGGACCGTGCAGACCCAGGTCGATAGACTGCCGGGCCGCCTGTGCGGCCAGTTCGGCGATCCCGGTGCGCGACAGCTCACCCAGCTCGAGCAGGCGGGCCTCGTGCCGGTGCATCTGCTCGGAATCCTGTCGCGCCAGGCTCAGCAGTTGCTCGATCAGCCGGGTGGCCCGATCGACGCCCTGCTCGAGCGCGAGCAGCGCCGATTCACGCTCGGTCTGCTCCGGCAGACGGCGCAGGTTGCGCACCTGCAGCTTGAGTGCGGACAGCGGCGTGCAACTCGTGCGCGGCGTCGGCCACGAAATGGGTCTGCGCATCGAATGCCTGCTCGACCCTGTGAAACAGATCGTTCATCGCCGCGACCAGCGGACGGATCTCGGTGGGGATGCCGCCGATCGGCATCGCGGAAAACTCGCCGACCTCCCGCTGCGCGAGTTGTTCGCCCAGCCTGCCCACCGGCGCCAGCGAGCGGCGCACGATGCCCCAGACCAGCGCGAGCAACACCGGCAGCAGCAGGATCGTGGGCAGCGCCGCCTGCCAGGCGAGCTTGCGTGCCTGGGAGTCGCGCGCCACCATGTCTTGCGACACCTGGACGAAGCGGCCCCGGTCGAGCAGCGAGAACACCCGGTAGCTGGTGTCCGAGCTGCGCTGGATCGAGTAACCCGGCGCGGCCCTGCCCGGCAGTACCTGCTGACGGCTCGACTGATAGATCCGCTGGCCATCCGCGCCCCAGATCTGCACGGTGAAGTCGAGCGCCTCGACCATGGGCGCGCCCTCGGCCGTGGCCGCGGCCAGCCGGAACACCTCGGCCATCTGCTTCATCTGCTGGTCGAACAGCAGGTCGGCCTGTTGCAGCGCCCCCCGGTAGGCGAACACCGCCTGCCCGGCCGCCACCAGCAGGATCAGTGCCAGCAATGGCCAGAGCAGCCGCGCGCGCAATGAATGCAGCCGCAACGGGCGATCGACCGACCTGCCACTCATGACGGCGGCACCATGTAACCGACGCCGCGCACGGTGCGGATCAGCGAGGACCCGAGCTTGCGGCGCAGGTTGTGCACATGCACTTCGACCGCGTTGCTGCTCACGCCCTCGGTCCACCCGTAAAGCTTCTCTTCGAGTTGCTGGCGTGACAGCACGAGACCCGGGCGGGTGATCAGCGGCTCGAGCACCGCCCATTCGCGAGCCGACAGCACGACCGGGCTGCCATCGACCGTCGCCTCGCGGGTGGCAGGGTCCAGCGTCACGGCGCCGTGGCGCAGCATCGGCTCGCCGCGCCCGCGCTGCGTCGCCACAGGGCGCGCAGGCGCGCCAGCATCTCGTCGACGTCGAACGGTTTGAACAGGTAGTCGTCGGCGCCGGCATCCAGGCCGGCGATGCGGTCGGCCACCGCATCGCGGGCCGTGAGGATCAGCACCGGCACCTGCTGGCCACGTTGGCGCAGCGCGCGCAGCACCGCCAGCCCGTCGCGATCGGGCAGGCCCAGGTCGAGCAGCACCGCGTCGTAGTCGTGGGTGCGCAGCGCGGTATCGGCGCTGTTGCCGCTGCGCACCCAGTCGACCACCTGGTGATCGGCCCGCAGGGCCGCCTGTACCGCTTCGCCGATCATCGCATCGTCCTCGACCAGCAAGACCCTCATTGCCAAGCCCCCATCGGATGGCGCAACATCCGGTAGCCAGCACCTGCGCGCGCCGGCACCGATAGACCCGGCACCGGCTCGCGCCCCTCGTCCACCCGGCTCCCGACAATCTCCTGAACCTGCCCCGATCATGCCAGAGAACCAAGCCTCGCTCGCCCTCGTCGACCTCGCCCGCGGGCAATCGCCCGATGCCATCGCCACCCAGCTCGAGACCGCGCTGACCCTTGCCGGCTTTTTCTACCTGGCCGGGCACGGCATCGCGCCCACCGTGCGCGACACGCTGATCGGGCAGATGCACCAGTTCTTCGAGGGCCCCGAGAGCCGGCGCAAGGCCATTGCGATCAACCAGCACAACCGCGGCTACCTGGCCAGGGGCGAGGCGCGCATGTACGGTGCGGCCCGCGCCGACCTGAAGGAGGTGTTTTTCTTTGGGCGCGAGCTGGCTGACGACGACCCCGACCTGCTGGCCGGCGTGCCGCTTTGCGCGCCCAACCAGTGGCCGCTGGAACAACCGGGCTTTCGCCCGGCGGTACTGGCCTATCTGTCACAGGTCGGGCTGGCGGCCAGGCAGTTGCTGCAGGGCTTCGCGCTGTTGCTGGGTTGTCCGGTCGACTTTTTCGAGGCCTACTACCAGCGCCCGTTGTCACGCGGGCAGCTGATTCACTACCCGGCACCGCCCGCCGATGCCGCCCCCGACCAGTTCGGCGTGGCCGAACACACGGACTTTGGCAGCATCACGCTGCTTTACCAGCACACGCCAGGCCTGGAAGTGCTGGGCCGCGACGGCGAGTGGATCGCCGCCCCGCCGATCGACGGCACGCTGGTGGTCAATATCGGCGACCTGCTGGAGCGATGGACGGCCGGGGCGCTGCCCTCGACCCGGCACCGGGTGCGCAACCAGACCGGCCAGGGCCGCTACTCGGTGGCGATTTTCTTCGACCCCAGCCCGACGGCAACCATCGACCCGCGCGACATCGCAACCGCGCGCCAGGCTGCCGGGCTGGCCCCGCAGTGGCGCGACAGCCAGCGCGTGCGCGAGTTCGAGCCGGTGGGCGCCGCCGAGTACATCATCGGGCGCAGCAAGGGGGTCTTTGCGCAGTTCCAGAAGACCGCGGCCTGACGCCGCGAGCGGCTGATCAGGCCGGCGGCTTGTCCTGCTCGCCCTGGGTGAAGCGCAGCAGGCCGTCGCTACCACCGGCCGGAATGCCCAGGTCGTTGAGCAGCGCATCGACCAACGGGGCCTGGGTCCGGTAGCGCAGTGCGCTGGAAACAACCTGGTCGGACAGGCTGGCCGAAGAATTCGAAGCCCCGCCATCGGTGCCCGCCAACTGGACGATCTTGATGCCCTCGATGCGCTCGAGCGGCCTGGCGCTTTCGCGGATGATGCCCTCGAGGCGCTCGATCACCGCCAGGCGGGTGCGCAGCGCCACGGACTCGGGGGTCTGCACGTTCTCGGCCTCGTAAAGCGCCCGCTTGCCCGCGGCATCGATCGCGTAGCGGGTCTCGTCCGCCGCTGCCCGCAACTTGCGCGCGGCAACCTCGGCCTCGACCGTCAGGCGTTCGGACTCTGCCCGGTGGGCTGCGGCCGCCTTCCGGCCTCGGCCTCGCGGATGCGGGCGACCGCGGCTTTCTCGGCCTGGGCCCGGGCGGCCGCCACCTCGACCAGGCCGGCACGCTCGGCGCGCTCGACATCGCGGGCCGAAATGACCGACTCTTCCGCCTTGACGAACTGCGCACGCGCCCTCTCGGCCTCGCCCTGGGCAACCGACACGGCGCCGCTTTGCTGGGCAATCGCGATTTCGCGCTGCTGCTCGGCCAGTTCGATCGCCTGGCGTTTCTCGATCTCGGCCACTTCGAGTGCCCGCGCCTTGTTCAGTTCGAACTCGCGCACCTTGCGATCGAGCGCGATGCGCTCCTCGCGGATCGCCGCCTCGGACATCAGGCGGGCCCGCTCGATCGCCTGTCCCGAGCCGATCCGCGCTTCCTCGGCCTCGCGCTCGCGCGAAGCCGCATCGACCGACACCTCGGCACTTTGCTTGGCCCGCTCGATCGCAATCTCGCGCTCCTGGACGAGGCGGGAATGCTCCTCCTCGCGACCCAGTTCGAGCATCTGCTGTTCGGCCAGCAGGTTCTTGCGCTGGATCGCGACCTGGGCATCGCGCTCGATCTCGTTGCGCTTGCGGCGCCGCTCCTCGATTTCCTGGGTCAGCCAGGTCAGGCCGGCCGCATCGAATGCGTTGTTCGGGTTGAAAAACTCGCGGCTGGTCTGATCCAGCCGGGCGATCGACACGGTTTCGATACCGAGCCCGTTCAACTTGAGGCCGGGGGTAACCATCTCACGCACGCGGCTGGCGAAAACATGACGGGTCTCGTGCATTTCCTCGAGCGTCATTTCGGCGGCGACCGCCCGTAGCGCATCGACGAACTTGGCTTCGACCAGGTCGAGCAGCGCTTCGGCGGACATCGTACGCCGCCCCAGCGTCTGCGCCGCCGCTGCCACCGAGGCGACATCGGCTTCGACCCGAGCGTAGAAATCGGCCCCGACATCGACACGGATGCGATCACGGGTGATCAGCGATTGTTCTTTCTCGCAGTGCACGGACAGACGCAGCGTGTTCATCCCGACCCGCACCACCTGGTGCAGCACCGGCACGACGAAGGCACCGCCGCTGATCACGACCTGTCGGCCCATGAAGCCGGTGCGCACGAAGGAGACCTCGGTCGAGGCCCGCTCGAACAGCTTTGAGAGAATCCACCAGGCCACGGCGATGACGATGATCAGAAGGATCAGGGCCAGCGCGAAAGCGCTCCAACTGGACTGCATGCTCATCCCCCGGTTCGACGAATTATGACGTAGTGATGCATAGTTTCAGCCGCCCGCCTCGGAACTGTCAACGCCCGGACCCTCGATGCCGACCATCATGCGCAGGCATTTGAGAAACAGCGGCCGGTACTCGGGCGACAACGGCGCCATCACCTGCTGCTCGACCCGTCGATCGAGCGGCATCACGCGCTTGAGCAGGTCGATCCCGCGGTCGGTGATGAAGACCCGCTTGGCCCGACCGTCCTCGGGGTCGGGAGAGCGACGCAGCAGGCCGGACTTGACCATCCGGGCCAGCATCTCGGCAAACGTGTTGCGGTCGACCGCGATGCGATCGGCAAGATCGCCCTGGTTGGACCCGGGATGTCGGTAGGCGACGATGAGCAGCGCCTTTTGCCGAGGGGTCAATCCCAGCGCGCCGATCTCGGCAGCAAAGAGCTCTTCGGCGCGAAAGTGCGCCCGCCGCAGCAGGTGGGACGCGATGTCGGTCAGCTCGAACCCTGCCAGTAGTCGGTCCAGCTCGGGATCGGGCTTGGCGGCATCGACCTTGGACGGTGAGGCACGCGCGCCGATCGGCGCCAGCGCACGGTCGGCGGTCGGGTTCCGTGTGGCGAGTTCATTGATCGCCATCATTCGCGAACGCCCCCTGGCACTCTGGCTCATGCACTTTTCTCCTCCACGCGATGCACCGCCGTGGGCTAGTCAAGCTTGTTGACAGTCGGGACTGGCCACGCGTAGTATGAAAATCCGTATACGTCATAAGTGTACGCCGGTATGCGCAAACAATACACGGTGGCAAGGAGCGAAACGAATGAAAGGTCAGATTCTCGCTGGCTATCTGGCACCGCACCCTCCCCATCTCGTCTACGGTGAAAACCCCGCGCAGAACGAACCCCGTTCGCAAGGCGGCTGGGAGCCGCTGCGCTGGGCCTACGAGCGCGCCCGGGCGTCGCTCGATGCGCTCAAACCCGACGTGCTGCTGGTGCATTCGCCGCACTGGATGACGCAGTTGGGCCATCACTTCCTTGGTGTGCGTAACCTGCACGGCAAATCCGTCGACCCGATCTTTCCCAACCTGTTCCGTTATTCGTTCGAGCTGTCGGTCGATGTCGAACTGGCCGAGGCCTGTTGCGCCGAAGCGCGCGAGGCGGGTCTGGTTGCCAAGATGATGCGCAACCCGAACTTCCGGGTCGACTACGGCACGATCACGACGCTGCACATGATCCGCCCGCAGTGGGACATCCCGGTGGTCGGCATCTCGGCCAACAACTCACCGTACTACCTGAACACCAAGGAAGGCCTGTACGAGATGGACTTGCTGGGCAAGGCCACTCGCCGGGCGATCGAGCGCACCGGTCGACGGGCCGTGCTGCTGGCCTCGAACACCTTGTCGCACTGGCACTTTCACGAAGAACCGGCGATCCCCGAGGACATGTCCAAAGAGCACCCGCAGACCTTCGAGGGATACAAGTGGGACATGCGCATCATCGAACTGCTACGCCAGGGCAAGACCCGCGAGGTCCACCAGTTGTTGCCGCAGTTCATCGAGGAGGCCTTCGCCGAAGTCAAGTCGGGGGCCTTCACCTGGATGTTCTCGGCGATGGACTACCCCGAGATTCCCGGCGAGTTGCACGGCTATGGCAGCGTGATCGGCACCGGCAACGCGGTGATGGAGTGGAACCTGGTCAAGGCCGGGCTTGCCGACACCTTGCAGCGCGCATCGGCATGACCGTCGTCTCCGCCTTCCTGGTGCCGGGCTCGCCGCTGCCGCTGCTGCGCCCGGACAACCTGCCGTGGGGCCGCCTGGCCGCCGGCATGGAAAGAGCGGGCCGGGCGCTGGCAGCCTCCAAGCCAGACGTGTTGCTGATTTATTCGACCCAGTGGCTGGCGGTCCTCGACCAGCTCTGGCAGACGCGGCCCGCGATCAAGGGCGTGCACGTCGACGAGAACTGGTACGAGTACGGGGACCTGGAATTCGATATCCGCGTCGATACCGAGCTGGCCTATGCCTGCATTGCCGCCAGTTCGCGGATCGGGGTCAGCTCCAAGGCCGTCAACTATGACGGCTTTCCGATCGACACGGGCTCGATCGTCGCCACCCGGATGCTGCTACGCGACCGCCAGGTCCCGGTCGTGCTGACCACCAACAACCTGTATCACTCCGCCGAACAGACCGAGAAGCTCGCCCAGATGGCCGTGCAGTGCGCCGGCGAGATCGGGCGTCGGGTGGCCGTGATCGGCGTCGGGGGCCTGTCCGGATCGATCTTTCGCGAAGAGATCGACATCCGCGCCGACAAGATCGTGTCCGAACACGACGACCAGTGGAACCGGCGCATGCTCGATCTGCTCGAGCGCGGGGACATCCCGGCCATCGTCAGCACCGCGCCCGAGTTTGCCAGGCAGGCGCGGGCCGACATGGGCTTCAAGCATTTTTTCTGGATCCTGGGGGGTACCGGGCGGCGTTTTTACGGCGCCCGCGTGCATGCCTATGGTCCGGTATACGGGAGCGGTGCCGCAGTCGTGGAGTTCAAGCTCTGACGAACCCGGGCGGCGCAGTTTGATCAACGAGGCCGATCATCGGCCAGGAGGAAAAGACATGAAATCCAGCATCAAATCCGTGGCCTCGTCGGCCACCCGACTGGCCTGCCTGATGTTGACCGTGGTTGCCGGGCAGGCTGCTGCCCAGGAATGCACGGTCAACGTGGCGCGTGTCGAACCGATGACCGGCCCGTTGGTCGATGTCGGTCGGCAGGCCCCCTGGATCGACGACTACAAGACCAAGGCCCTGAATGCCGGCGGCGGCCTGAAGGTCGGCGACCAGATGTGCAAGATCAACTACAAGCTGTACGACTCCAAGGGCACGACCGCCGGTTCGGCCGAGGCGGCCAACCGCGCGATCCTGCAGGACAAGGCCGACGTGCTGATGGCCCAGGGCACGCCGGACACCACCAACGCGCCGTCCGATCTGTGCGAGCGCTACGAGATTCCGTGCATCACCGCCGACACCCCGGTGGAGGCCTGGCTCTACGGCCCGGATGGCAAGCCCAAGACCTTCAAGCACACGTTCCACTTCTTCTTCCAGGTACCCGACCTCGTGAAGAACCACCTGGGCATGATCGCCGCGCTGCCGGGCGGGTTCAACGGCAAGATCGGCTACCTGTACCCGAACGATCCGGACGGCACCGTGTTCGCCTCGATCTTCGATCCTGCGTTCAAGAAGGCGGGCTGGAGCCCGGTCGATCCGGGCCGCTTCCAGCAGGGCTTGCCTGATTTCTCGGCGATCATCAACCAGTTCAAGCGTAACCGCGTCGAAGTCGTGACCGGCGTGCTCGCGCCGCCCGACCTGCAAAACTACCTGCAGCAGGCCGCCCAGGCCGGCTTCAAGCCCAAGATGTACGTGATCGACAAGGGCACCGGCTACCCGGAGCCGATGAAGGCGATCGGCAAGAACGGCGAGAACATCCTGTCGGTCAACTTCTGGTCACCCGCGTTCCCGGGCAAGTCCAAGTTCAGCGGCCACGACGGTGCGCAACTGGCTGCCGCCTACGAGAAGGACAGCGGCATCCAGTACGCACCGCCTCTGGCCTATGTCGATGCGCAGTACGACGTCTTGTTCGATGCGCTGCAGCGGGCCGGCAGCAAGGACAAGGCGGCGCTGCTCAAGGCGTTGCGCGAGACCAAGCTCGAGACCGTGGTGGGCACGCTCGAATTCAACGAGCAGAACTTCGCGGTCACCCCGCTGGGCGGCGCCCAGTGGCACGAGAAAGGCGGCAAGCTCGTAAAAGAGAACGTCTATAACGAGGTCTACCCCGAGGTGAAGAAAACCGCCGACATGCGGCTGTACGGCAAGTAGGTGCGGCCACGGCATCCTTGATGCACACGCTTTACCGCGACTTCAAGACCCAGGAAGCGCTCGATACGCAGTACGACGTCGAGCGCTCCGTGCCCGACTTCGGCGTCTACGCGCGCCACTTCACCGATCAGAGCAAGCTGGCCCGGCATCGGCTCAAGTGCGAGTTGGACGTTCGCTACGGGCCGACGCTTGCCGAGTATGTCGATGTGTTTCCGGCACCCGTGCGCCCCTCGCCTGTGCTGATGTTCATACACGGCGGGTACTGGCGCATGCTCAGTGCCAAGGAGTTCAGCTGTGTCGCGCTGGGCCTGGTCGAGGCCGGGGTCACGGTGGTCAACGTGAACTACGCGTTGTGCCCGGTGGTCAACATCGACGAGATCGTTCGCCAGGTACGGGCGGCGATCGCCTGGACCTGGCGGCATGCGGGCGACTTCGGCGCCGACCGGGAGCGGATCTACGTATCCGGCCATTCGGCCGGCGGCCACCTGACGGCGATGAGCATGAATACCGATTGGCCCGGGGTCTACGGGCTGCCCGACAACCTGGTCAAGGGCGGCTTGTCCGTGAGCGGCGTGTTCGATCTGCGCCCGATCCGTTACACGGGCATGCAGCCGGCGATCCAGCTGGACGACGGCCTGATCGCACGCAACAGTCCGCAGTTGCTGACGCCGCGCCGGCAGCGCTCGCCGTTGCTGTTCTCGGTCGGCGGTGACGAGCCGGCCGAGTTTCAGCGCCAGACGCAGGATTACCTGCAACACTGGCAGTTCGCCGGCAACGAGGCGCGCTTCATCGCGCAGCCCGGCAAGAACCACTTCGATGCGATCTACGGGTTCGAGCAGTCCGACAGCCCGTTGTGCCAGGCCCTTTTCACCCTGATGGGGGTGAGCACGCGTGCGCGTCATCGCCCCCCGAACCGCTGAGGCCCGCCGATGCCCGCGCTGCTGACCGTCAACGGCCTGTCGAAGTCCTTCGGCGCGCTCCAGGTGACCGAGAATGTGAGCTTCGAGGTCAACGAAGGCGAGATCCTGGGCATCATCGGTCCCAACGGGGCGGGCAAGACCACGCTGTTCGGCCTGCTGGCGGGCAACCTGGCGCCATCGCACGGCCGGATCAGCTTTGCCGGCGAGGACATCAGCCTGCTCGCGCCGCACGAGCGGGCGCGCCGTGGTATCGCCCGCACCTACCAGGTGCCGCGGCCGTTCACCCACATGAGCGTGGCCGACAACCTGCGGGTCGCAGCGCGCTTTGGGGGCGCGATGTCCGAGCAGGAGGCGCGTAACTGGACCGGCAAGGTAATGGCGATGACCGGGCTTCGCACCGAGGCGCAAACCCTGGCCGGGCGCCTGCCGCTCCTGCTGCGCAAGCGCCACGAACTGGCCCGCGCGCTGGCGATACGGCCCCGGCTGCTGCTGATCGACGAGGTGGCTGCCGGGCTGACCGACCAGGAGGTGAACCAGTTCATCGAACTGGTCTTCACGATCCGGCGCATCGGCGTGACGATCGTCTGGATCGAACACGTGATGAAAACGATGCTGACCGCGACCGACCGCTTGATCGCCCTGCAGTCGGGCCGCATCCTGGCCGTCGGGCCGGCCCAGCAGGTCATCAACCAGCCCGAAGTGCGCAAGGTCTACCTGGGCGCCTGAAGGAGACGACGATGCCGCGACGACCCCGCCTGCCATGAGCGCACCCGATCCTACGGTGGGCCGCCCGGAGCCGCCGGCCACGCCGGCGCCCGAAGAGCGGCCACAGGTGCTGCGCCTATCGGGCCTGTCGGCATTCTATGGAGAACTGCGGGCCATCTACGATGTCAACCTGTCGGTTCGCGAAGGCGATGTGCTCTCGATCATCGGCGCCAACGGGGCCGGCAAGTCGACGTTGATGAAGTCGATCACCGGGTTGATGAACCGCGGTCGCGCCGCCCATACCCGCGGCGAGATCACGTTCCGTAACCAACGCATCGATGCGCTGGCGGCCGAGAGGATCCTCGATCTGGGCCTGGCGATGGTGCCCGAGGGCCGACGGCTGTTCGCGCGGATGAATGTTCAGGACAACCTGCTTTGCGGCGCCTACCTGGGCCGCTGCCGCGCGGGCGCAAACCAGCAGCTCGACGCGGTGTACACGCTGTTCCCGCGGCTGGCCGACCGGCGCGCTCAGTTGGTGTCGCAGATGTCCGGGGGTGAACAGCAGATGGTGGCGATCGGCCGCGCGCTGATGTCTTCGCCACGGCTGATCCTGTTCGACGAGTTGTCACTGGGGTTGGCGCCGGCGGTGGTCGAGGACATCTACGTCGTGGTCGAGCGCATCCGCCGCCAGGGCGTGACCTGCATCATCGTCGAGCAGGACCTGCGACGCGCATTGGCGGTTGCCACCCAGGTATGCGTGATGCTCGAAGGCACCGTCGTGCTCGAAGGCACGCCGCAGGAGCTTTCCGAGGCACGCATCACGGCCGCGTACTTCGGCCAGCAGAGCATGGCCTGAAGGCCGGTGACGACATGACCAACGACGATCTCTACTGGCACTTCATCGACATCGCGAACGGCTTGCTCACCGGCTCGATGCTGGGAGGTTATTACGCGATCATCAGCATCGGGCTGGCGCTGAACTTCGGTGTCATGCGCCTGGTCAACCTGGCCCACGGCGACTGGCTGATCGTGGCGGCCTACCTGGCCGCCACGATGGTGACCCTGGTGCCGGTGTCGCCCTTCTGGATGTTCGTGCCCCTCGTGCCGCTGATGTTCTGCATCGGCTACCTGCTGCAGCGCTACATGCTCAACCACGTGTCGGTGCAGGCGATGGAGCGGCGCGGAATGTCCGCCAACTTCGGCCTGATGTCGCCGCTGCTGGTGACCTTCGGCACGTCGATCGTGCTGGCCCAGGTATTGCTGGCGATCTTCGATTCGAACGCCCGCGGCATCCAGAACGAGCTGTCCTACGCGGCGATCCGCCTGGGCGAGGACCTGAATGTCTCGGTGCTGCGCCTGATCTTCTTCGGGATCGGCCTGTTGATCCTGGTGTTCCTGCATCAGTTCCTGAACCGAACCCATATCGGGCGCGCGATCCGCGCGGCGTCCGATGACAGCGAGATCGCCCCGCTGATGGGCATGCCGACCGCCCATGTCTACGCGATCGCCAGCGGCATCGCGCTGGCCATTGCCGGCGTCGCCGGGGTGATGGTCGGGATGTCGCGCACGTTTCAGCCGTTCGACGGGCCGCAGTTCCTGTTGATCGCGTTCGGGGTCGTCATCATCGGCGGCCTGGGCTCGATCCGCGGCACGCTGATCGGCGGCATGTTGCTGGGCATCGTCCAGGTGCTGGCCGGCACCTACTTCGGGCCGGCCGCCCAACAGGTCGGGGGCTACATCCTGATCCTGCTGGTGCTGGCCTTCAGGCCCAACGGCTTGTTCAGCAAGTGACATGAAGGCGATCCGCTCCGTTCTCGATGCGATCCACCAGCCAAGGCTCGGTGGCTGGCTGCTGGCGGCGCTGCTGTTGCTGCTCGTCTTGCTGCCGCTGGGGCTCGATGCGCGCAGCTACTGGCTGCAGTTGTTGTTCACGACCTTCGTGTTCGCGGTGCTGGGCCATGCGTGGAACCTGTTGGCCGGCTATTGCGGCCTGCTGTCGTTCGGCAACCAGGTCTACATCGGCTTGGGCGGCTTCGCGATGGCGATCGCGTTCTATTACGCAGGCATGCCGATCTGGCTCGCCTGGCTTTTCTCAGGGATCGTCGGCGTGGCCTTCGCCTACCTGCTGGCCATCCCGCTGTCGGTCAGGCGGGAAGGCGGGGTCTGCGCGTGCCGTTGGCGATCGCGGTGGTGATCTGGATCCTCTATGAGTGGCTGATCGCCTCCTACCCCGACCTCGACGTGTTTCGCAGCGACTACGTGCGCCGGGTGGCAATCGTGTTGCTGATCTTCCTTGGGGCGCTGCCGTTGCTGCGGCTGCAAGGCGCCTACTTCGCGATCGCGACCTGGCTGATTGCCGAATCAGTGAGCAGCGTGTTCAACGAATGGAAGGTGGTCGGTGCGGGTGGTGGCATGCAGATCAAGTCGGACGTGACGCTCACCCAGCTTTACTTCGCAGCGCTGATCCTGTTGGTGATCATGACCGCGACGATCTGGCGCCTGCTGCGCTCGCGCTACGGCGTGGCGCTCACCGCGGTCCGCGATGACGAGGAGGCCGCACAAACGGTAGGCGTCGATGTCCGCCAGGTCAAGATGGTGGTGTTCCTGATCTCGGGGCTGTTCACCGGCCTGGCTGCCGGCCTGTTCTTCATGGACACGGTGATCATCACCCCACCGTCCGGCTTTGCGCTGTCCTGGTCGGCCTACATCGTGTTCATCGTCGTGGCCGGCGGCATGGGTACGCTGGCCGGCCCGATCCTGGGCGCCATCGCCTACGTCGTGATCGATCGGCTGCTGGCCGCCCAGCTGGGCGGCGGCCTGCTGGTGCTGGGTCTGGCGTCCATCCTGCTGATGTTCTTCCTGCCCCGCGGCCTGATGGGCGTCGTCGCCGACCTGCGCCGCACCGATGCCGATCGCAGCGGCTACCCGTCGGCGGCCACCCGCCTCTGGCGCCTGCTCGTCGGCGAGTCGAGGGCGACCGGTCCGCGCCACGAACAGCCCGGCGTGGTCGGTGCCTTCTTGCTGCCCGGCAGCCCGCTGCCGGTCCTGCGCCCGGACGAGGCACCCTATCAGCCGCTGATCCAGGCGATGGAGACCGTGCGCGACCGGATCCGGGCACTCGAACCCGATGCGCTGCTGATCTATTCGAGCCAGTGGCTGGCGGTACTGGACCAACTCTGGCAGACCCGCCAGCGGATGAGTGGCCTGCAGGTCGACGAGAACTGGCACGAACTGGGCACGCTGCGCTTTGACCTGCGCACCGATACCAACCTCGCGCGTGCCTGCGTGCGCGCCTGCGTGGCCCAGGGCATCACGTCGCGGCCGGTCGACTACGATGGGTTTCCGATCGACATCGGCACGATCGCGGTGAACGCGATGGTCAATGCCAATGGCAGCATTCCGACCGTGATCGCCTCGAACAACCTGTACCACGACTGGGAACGCACCCGTAAGCTGGGCAGCATTGCCGCGGGCTGCGCGATCGAACAGGGCAAGCGGGTCGTGGTGATCGGCATCGGCAGGCTCTCGGGTACCCTGTTCCGCGACGAACGGCCGTTCGCCGATGACCAGATCGCCTCCGAGGCCGACGACAGCTGGAACCGCCAGATCATGGCCACGCTGGAACGCGGCGCCCTCGAAGACCTGGCCAACGAGTTGCCCGGCTACGTGCGCGATGCCAAGGCCGACATGGGCCTCAAGCACCTGGCCTGGATCCTGGGCGCGATAGGCGACGAGTTCCGCGGTGCCGAGGTGCTGGCCTACGGATCGACCTACGGTGCCGGCGCAGCCGTGATCAGATCAAGGTGGGGTGATGGATATGAGCCCCCACGGACGTCACTTCGCTCAGGCCTGTCATTGCCAACCGTCAAGGAGAGAATGAATTGAACAGCAAGACATCCAAGGGCGTCCTCATCGAGGGCAAGCCCAGACCGCGCGGCAAGTATCCGCACATCCGCCGGGCTGGCGACTTTCTGTTCGTGTCGGGCACGAGTTCGCGCCTGCCCGACAATACGTTTGCCGGCGCGTCGATGGACGCGATGGGCACGATGACGCTGGACATCCGCGAGCAGACGCGCGCGGTGTTGCGCAACATCGACTCGATCCTCGCCACCGTCGATGCCAGCCTGGCCGATGTGGTCGAGATCTCGAGCTTTCTCGTGAACATGAACGACTTTGGCGGCTACAACGAGGCCTATGCCGAGTTCTTCGACTATGACGGCCCGGCGCGCACCACGGTGGCCGTGCACCAGCTGCCGCATCCGCTGATCCTCATCGAGATCAAGGCGGTGGCCTACAAGCCGTTGGCGCCGGTCGGCCAGGAGCCGTCATGACGACGAACACGAGGATTCAGAGTGTCCTGGTGCTGCATCCGGGCGAGATGGGCTCGGCGATCGGTGCCCGCTGGCGCGAGCGTGGCCTGCGGGTCGGCTGGGTGTCCGAAGGGCGCAGCGACGCCAGCCGCCAGCGCGCCCAGGCTGCCGGCCTGGTCGGGCATGCCCGCCTGGCCGAGGGACTCGCGGCCAGTGATCTCGTGTTATCGGTCTGCCCGCCCGACGCCGCGATGGCGCAGGCGCAGCAGGTGATCGGCGCCGGCTTCACCGGCATCTACGTCGATGCCAATGCCACGTCGCCGGAAAGCAGCGCCGACATCGGCCGGCGGATCGAGGCGGCCGGGGCAACCTATGTCGATGCGGCGATCATCGGGCCGCCGCCGCAGGGCAAGACCTCGACCCGGCTCTACCTGTCGGGCCCGATCGCCGAAACGCTTGCCGGCCAGCTCACCGCCGAGCCCTTGAGCGCCCGGGTCGTGCCGGGGCCCGCGGGCAGCGCGTCGGCGCTCAAGATGTGCTTCGCGGGCTGGAACAAGGCCATGCTGGCGCTGCTGGGCGAGGTTCGCGCGCTGGCCGATGCGCACCAGGTGACCGAGGCGCTCTATGCCGAATGGGAACTGATGGACCCGGATGTCATGCCGCGGCTGGAAAGCCTGCGCGCCAATACCCGTAAGGCCTGGCGCTGGTCGGGCGAGATGGAGGAAGTGGCGGTGACGATGGCCGATGCCGGCCTGCCCAACGGCTCTCACCTGGCCGCTGCCGAGGTCTACCGGCGGCTGGCGGGCTTCAAGGACACCCCGGTCAAGCCCTCGCTGGAGGAAATCGGCCAGGCGTTGCTGGCCCCCGCAAAACGCCGGCCCTGACCGACGCCGCGGCGTTCCGCCGTCAGACGCGGTCCACTGGCTCGGTGGCGAAATCCGCCGGCATCACGATCTCGAGCAGTTCGACATCATCCGAATGCCCGGTCTCGCGATGGCGGATGCCGGGCGGCTGGTGCACACAACTGCCCGGCATCAGGCGCACCACGCCCTGTCCCTCGTACTCGAACTCGATCCAGCCCTTGAGCACGTAGACCATCTGGAACCGGGTCAGGTGCCGGTGCGCCTCGCCCACGAAGGGCTCGCCCGGCACCGCACGGATCACGTGGGCCACGACCCGGCCCTCGGTCGCCCTGGCAATGCCCAGGTCACGGTACTCGAAAAAAGCGCGCAGCCCGCGCACGAAGCCGTCATCGGTCTCGTGCGACACCGAAAATCCCTTGGTGGTCATCGACTGTCTCCCTGTTTTGTCCCACCCGCCCGATCATGCCATGATCGCAACGGCCATTTCCCAATCTCCTGCAACCGTATCCCGCCATGACCCTGTCCGCCCCCGCACCCCGTATCCCCCGCCATACCCGCCACATCCACTGCGAGGGCTACCTGCGCGACGACGGCCTCTGGGACATCGAGGCGAGCATCATCGATACCAAGGCCTACCCGTATGCCGAACCCTACCGGGGCCTGCGGCCGGTGGGCAGCGAGGTGCACCACATGGCGATCCGGCTGACGCTGGACGATTCGCTGGAAGTGAAGGCGATCGAGGTGCAGATGCCGCAGACCCCCTACCCGGACTGCCCCGGCGCGGCCCGTAACTTTCAATCGCTGGTGGGCGCCCGCGTCGGCGCCGGCTGGCGCCGGATCGTCAACGAGAAGGTCGGCGGCACGCGCGGTTGCACCCACGTGCGCGAACTGCTGTTTCCGATGGCCACGGTGGCGTTTCAGACGATCAGGGGGTGGCCCGAGGAGCACGGCCAGCCGCTGGTGCGGCGCAAGATGCCCGACGATCAGGCCCGGCAGGGGTTCGTCGACGGCTGCCACGCGTGGGCGGCCGACGGCGAGATGATCGCCGACCTGTATCCGGCGCTATCGACCCGGGACAAGCCCGGTTGAGTACGACAGCGCGGGCTTATTTGCAGTTGATCATTCCCAGCTGAACTTGTAGCCGGCGTCGCGCAGCAGTTGCGCGGGGCCGTTGACGGCCATTTCGGCCGAGCCGGGCGCCACCTGCACGCACGAGAAACTGACCGGCGAATCGGCAAAGCGCAACATCGAGACCGGGCCGCCGTCGATGCGCCGCTCGGCGCCGAAATGCAGGCGAACCGCCTCGGCACGGGCCTGGGCCAGGCAGTCGTCGGCCGAAGCGACAGCGCGCTGCCCGCTGACCGCGAGTTCGTCCCCGATATACGATTGGTCGACGATCCGCCAGGATACCGAGTTCGACGGATCGGCCGGGCCGGGATTGAGGATCGCCATCAGCATCGCGAAAGTGGTCGATGAAATCTGCAGTGGCATGCGTCCCCCGGGTTCTTGGTCGGTCAGACGCTCCACTGTAAGCGACGAACGGCCCGGTCGACGTTAATTTGTTCACTGCGGGCCGCGAAGTTCAACATTTGCGACAAATCGGTTCCCGCCGGTTCGACGGCCGGTCCGGTCATCCGGGAACCGGGCATGAACGTTGCCTAAGCGTTGCATGATTCCGGGCCAGGCGCTGGCCGTCAGCCGCCGCTGCCCTTGAAAACCGGGCCGCCAGCCCTCATATTCGCCGTTGTAACTGCCTTTCCCACGGAGGGAACCAGATGACCCAAGCCCAGATCAACGCCCCTGGCACGACCCGGGCGGACAGCCTGCGCAAGATCACGCTGTTCGACTACGGCCTGCACATCGCCAGCCCGATCGTCTCGATGATGTTGTTGTCGATCATCGCGTTGGTCATCAACTACTTCAAGCTCGGCGATACCCGCGGCACGATCTACGAAAGCCACATGCGCTACATGATCAGCACGTTCTGGTGGACCGCCTTCTGGTTGGTGATCACCGGCATCCTGTCGTTCTTCACGATCGGCCTGCTGTCCTGGGCGATGGTCATCCCGGTGCTCTGGTATCTGTACCGCAACATCCGCGGGCTGCTGCGCACGCTGGACGGTCGCGCCGCCTGATGCGTCCGCTCGACAGCGCCCGCCGGCGCCTGGTCATGGCCCTGGGCCTGCCGGTGGCGGCGGCGGGCTGCGCGTCCCGGATCGCCTTCATGGCGCCGCCTTCCAGCCAGCCGCCGCCACCCACGGTGCGCAGCGGCGAGCGCTGGCGTTACGCGCTGATCAACCGCTACAACGGCGAGCGCACCGGCGAGGTGCTGGCCGAGGTCGTGGCTGTCCAACCCGAATTGCGGGTCCGGCTGACCGACGCCACCGGCACCGCGCTCGGCGAGGAACGCTACCGCGAGCCGTGGGAGATCCTGCAAGAGCCGCTGTTCGGCGCCCCGGTCGTTTTCGCTGAACCGTTGACGCTGGTGCCACCGTCGCTGGCGGTCGATGTGCGCCTGGAACAGGCTACCCGCTACCGGCTGGCCGACTTCCCGACCCGGCGGCGCTGGTCGTCGCGGCTGCACGCGCTGGGCTGGGAACGCGTCCAGGTGCCGGCCGGCTCGTTCGATGCGTTGCGCATCGAGCGGATCAGCTACTTCGATCACCACGACGCGTTCCGGTTCGCCAGCCGGCGCGAGGAAACCCTCTGGTACGCGCCGTCGGTCAACCGCTGGGTGCAGCGCGACTGGACCGGTTATTACCGCGCCGAATCCTCGCTGAGCGATCGTCGGGGCACCCCCGAGGACCGCGAGGACGCGGTGCGCTGGGTGCTGCTCGCCCACGACCCGGCGCCGGTCTCGCACAGCGGCTAAACCGCGTACCAGGCGGCCCCAGGACGGGTGACGCCGATTCGGTCCGGCAAGGGCTTTCCTTCATAATCGAGGCACACTGCCCACGGAGGAATCCCATGCCCGCATCCCGCCTGTTCGCCAAGGCCCGTCGCAGCGCCCTGTCGGCACTGCTGGTCACCACCGCCGCCGCCCTGGGCCTGCCCGCGCCGGCCACCGCCGCCGACAAGCTGGCCGTGGCCGCAATCTACACCGTGCCCGTCGAGCAGCAGTGGGTGAGCCGGATCAACAAGGCGCTGAAAGCCGCGGCCGATCGCGGCCAGATCGACTACGTGTTTTCCGAGAATGTCACCAACGCCGACTACGAGCGGGTGATGCGCCAGTATGCCGAGCAGGGCAGGAAACTGATCGTCGGCGAATCGTTCGCGGTCGAGGCCGCGGCGCGCAAGGTGGCCAAGGACTATCCGGACGTCGCGTTCCTGATGGGCTCCTCGGGCAAGCCGCAAAAGCCCAACTTCGCGGTCTTTGACAACTACATCCAGGAGCCGGCCTACCTGACCGGCATGATCGCCGGCGGCATGAGCCAGTCGGGCAAGATCGGCATGGTCGGCGGCTACCCGATCCCCGAGGTCAACCGCCTGATGAACGCGTTCATGGCCGGCGCCCGCGAGGTGAACCCCAAGACCGAGTTCATGGTTTCTTTCATCAACTCCTGGTTCGATCCGCCCAAGGCCAAGGAAGCGTCGTTCGCGATGATCGACAAGGGGGCTGACGTGATGTACGCCGAGCGCTTTGGCGTATCGGATGCAGCCAAGGACCGAAAGGTGCTGGCGATCGGCAACGTCATCGACACCCAGGTCCAGTACCCGGACACCGTGGTGGCCTCGGCACTCTGGAACATGGAGCCGACGATCGAGCGCGCGCTCGAGGCGGTGCAGGCGGGCAAGTTCGTGGCCGAGGACTACGGCTCGTTCTCGATGATGAAGCACGGTGGCTCGGAGCTTGCCCCGCTGGGAACTTTCGAGGGCAAGGTGCCGGCCGAGCTCGTCGCCCGGGTCATGGCCAAGCGCCAGGCGATCCTCGATGGCAAGTTCGAGGTGAAGATCGACGACAACGCCCCCAGCGCCAGGTAAGCGGGCTCAGGCGCGGCGGCACGGGGGATGGAAGAACGCGTCGCCGCGCTCGAGGTGCGTCATGTCAGCAAGCGCTTGGCCGGCTGGTCGCCAACGTCGACATCTCTCGCCGAGCCTGGCCCCGGGCAGCATCCTGGCACTGTGCTGGGCGAGAACGGCGCCGGCAAATCGACCTCAGTCCATCCTGTTCGGCCACTACGTGGCCGACAGCGGTGACGTGCTGGTCAATGGCAAGCCGCTGCCGCCCGGCGATCCGGCGGCCGCGCTGGCCGGCGGCATCGGCATGGTGCACCAGCATTTTGCGCTGGCCGAAAACCTGAGCGTGCTCGAGAACATCATCGCCGGCACCCGGGGGCTCTTCGGTCTGCGGCTGCGCCGTGCGCAGGCGCGCCAGAAACTGCTGCAGACGGCCTCGCGCTTCGGCCTGCATGTCGATCCGGACCTGGTGGTGGGCGAGCTCTCGATGGGGGAGCGACAAAGGGTCGAGATCCTCAAGGCGCTGTATCGCGGCGCGACCCTGCTGATCCTCGATGAGCCGACCGCGGTGCTGACCCCGCAAGAGAGTGAGAGCCTGTTTGCCACGCTGGCCCAGCTGGTCGAACAAGGGCTGTCGATCATCTTCATCAGCCACAAGCTGGACGAGGTGATGCGCGTGGCCGACCGGATCGTCGTGCTGCGCGCCGGCAGGCTGGTGGCCGACTGGCCGCGCGCGCTCGCCGATCGCCAGCTGCTGGCCGAGACCATGGTGGGCAGCCAGGTGCCGCACGTGCACCGCGACGCCTCGCCGCTGGCCAACAGCGCCGAAGTGGTCTGCCGGCTCGTCGACGTGTCGCTGCTCGATGCCCGGCGGCGCCCACGCCTGTCGCGGGTGGGGTTCGATGTGCACCGCGGCGAGATCCTGGCGATCGCCGGTGTGTCGGGCAACGGCCAGCAGGCGCTGGCCGACGTGTTGTGCGGCATTCACGCGATCGCGCAGGGCCGCTTCGAGGTCGATGGCAAACCGATGCGGGCCGATCCACGCGCCCTGCTGGCCGCCGGGGTGGCCCGCGTTCCCGAGGACCGCCACGGCGTCGGCGTGGTCGGCGAACTACCCGTGTGGGAGAACGCGGTGCTCGAACAATACCGCTCGCCACGCTTCTCCTACCCGGGCTGGCTCGGGGGCTGGCTGCGCCGCCGCCGGATCCGCGCATTCGCCGCCGCGCTGGTGCAACGGCTGGACGTGCGTGGGCTGGAGGACCAGGGGCTGGCCACGCCGACGCGCTCGCTGTCCGGCGGCAACATGCAAAAACTCATCCTGGGCCGTGCGCTCAGTGGCAACGGCCGCTCGCTCGCCGAGCCGGCCCCGCCGCCGGTGTTGATCGTCGCCAACCAACCGACCTGGGGGTTGGATGTCGGCGCGGTGGCGGCGATCCACCAGCAGTTGATCGATGCCGCCGATGCCGGCAGCGCGATCGTGCTGATCTCCGAAGACCTCGAGGAAGTGTTCGCGATTGCCGACACGGTCGCGGTGATCCATGCCGGCCGGCTGTCGCTGCCCCGCCCGACCCGGCAATGGTCGATGGCCGAGATCGGTGCCGCCATGAGCGGGATGGGGGACGCCCATGCGGCTTGAACGACGCACCCGGACCTCGCGGCTGGCCGCGCTTTTCGCGCCGCTGGCGGCGGTCGCGCTGACGCTGGCCTTTGGCTCCGTGCTGGTGGCCATCGCCGGTGCGCCGGTCGGGCAGGCGTATGCGCTGCTGCTGGACGGTGCGTTCGGCTCGCGCTTTGCCTGGAGCGAGACCCTCACCCGCGCGACGCCGCTGATCCTTACCGGGCTGGCCGCGGCGGTGGCGTTTCGGGCGCGGCTGTACAACATCGGGGCCGAGGGGCAGTTGTATGCCGGTGCCTTGGCGGCGATCGCCGTGGGCGGCCTGCACGGCGGCACCGGCATCGACATGGCGCCCGGCCTGCTGTTCGTGTTGATGCTGGCGGCCGCGGCGCTGGCCGGCGCGTTGCTGCTGCTCGGGCCGGCGCTGCTCAAGACCCGCTTCGGGGTCGACGAAGTCGTCACGACCTTGTTGCTCAACTTCGTGGTGTTGCTGTTCGTGTCGATGATGCTCGATGGCCCGATGAAGGACCCGATGGCCATGGGCTGGCCGCAGAGCGCACCGTTGCAGAGTGAGCTCGAACTGGGCCGCCTGCTGGCGCGCACCCGGCTGCACACCGGCCTGGTCTACGCGCTCGCACTGGCGCTGGCCGTCTGGCTGATGCTGCGCTTCTCGCGCACCGGCTTCGAGATCCGCGCGGTCGGGCTGAACGCGCGGGCCGCGGCCTTCGCCGGCATGCCGGTCACCCGGGTGACCGTCGTCGTGGCGATGATCTCGGGCGCACTGGCCGGATTGGCCGGCGCGATCGAGGTGGCCGGGCGCACCAGTTACCTGACACTGGACATGTC
>JAWKYE010000042.1:0-46506 GCA_041396665.1 Burkholderiaceae bacterium | reverse complement strand
CAATCGAGCTGCAGGCCGATCTGATGCGCTACACGGTGGACACCATTGCTGGCCTGGCCTTCGGCGCCCAGGTGGACACGCTGGGCTCGGACGGTGACGTGATCCAGCAGCACCTCGACCAGATCTTCCCGGCGCTGTTTCGGCGCTTGACCACCGCATTGCCGGTTTGGCGGTGGCTGCCGTCATCGGCAGACCGCAAGTTGGCTCACTCGGTCGCCCAGGTCAATCTGGCGGTCGACGCCTTCGTCGCCGAGGCTCGCGCACGCTTGCAGGCCGACCCCGCGCGCCGTGCCGCACCGTCCAACCTGCTCGAATCGATGATCGTGGCAGCCGACGAACCAGGCAGCGGCATCGATGACCAGCAGGTGGCGGGCAACGTGCTGACCATGCTGCTGGCCGGTGAAGACACCACCGCCAACACCCTGGCGTGGATGTTGTACCTGATGTGGACCAACCCGGCCACCTTGGAGCGCGCCGTGGCAGAAGTCTGGCGCGTCGTGGGCGACAGCCTCAGTCCGAGCCTGGAGCAACTGGCTCAGTTGGACTATGTCGAAGCCTGTGCCCACGAGGCGATGCGCCTGAAGCCGGTGGCGCCGATCCTGCCGTTGCAGACACGCCACCAGGTGATGATCGGCGATGTGCAGGTTCCCGAAGGCGTGATGGTGATGAACCTCATGCGCCCCGACAGCGTCAGCGATACTCACCTCGAGAACGCAGCCGCCTTCAAACCGCAGCGCTGGCTGGTCGACGGCGCTACCGCCGCTCGCGCCGCGTCTTCGGCCAAGCGGATAGCGATGCCCTTCGGCGCCGGCCCGCGGATATGCCCTGGCCGCTATCTGGCGCTGCTGGAGATCAAGCTGGCGATCGCGACCATCCTGCGCGACTTTGACATCACGGCCGTGGACACCCCCGATGGCGGACCGGCACGTGAGTCGTTGCAGTTCACGATGACGCCCGTGGGGCTGCGCATGCGGCTGCGGATCAGGACGGGGGAACCGACGGCGGCCTAGCGCAGCGGTGCCCGCAGGTCAGGTCCTGGCTGGCCAGCACAGCCAATGTTCTGTACACGTGTCTGCGCGCTACGTAGATCCTCAGCAGCGGGCCCAGTCCATGCTGACTCGGCACGCTTCTTTGCATATAGAACTTAGTGCCATGAATGTAGACCTCAGGGTCGTCGAAGCGATCGACAAGCCGCCGCAAGAGATCTTCGGTAGCCGCACGAGAGCCGAAGATCTTTTCCGAGACAGGCACGAAGTTGGCTGCTATTGCGCGCCCCCGGCAGGGGGCCCGGCGCTCGTACGTGCGTCAGACTTCGATCTCGCGCAGAACGCCGCCGCGAATCCTGGTGCTGCCACCATCACTTTCGTTTGCCGTGGACCACGCACGCATCTGCGGCTCGGCCGCGACCAGATCGTGAATGCGCCCATACGCGGCATGGTTCGCAAACTCCGACTTGACTGACAGGCAGCCTTCCTCGCCCCAGGTAACAGACCACAACCGTGGCTGGGCGCCGTGCTTTTCCCAGACGGCCATCGCACGCTTCGCACTTTCGATCGTCACCGAAGAGGCATTGCCCGGATTCATCTTGAACACCCATTCGCACGTTATCGACATTGGTGTCTCCCGTTGTTCGCAGACCAGCCGTAGGTGGATGCCCAAGCTAACCTTGTTCGTTCATGGTCGGCTGGTCCGTGAGATTTCGCCTGTCAGGTATTGACAACCAGTTTCCATTATTGGAGACTGGTCGTCATGCCTCGGAAGAAACCAGTTCCCTCTGCGCCCGAATTGGGCGCCCAAGCCATCACCCAGCTGGCGTTGTCCGTGTTTCGTTTGAACGGCGTGCTGCTGCACTGGGGTGACAAGAAGGTCGCGCCGCTCGGCCTGACCAGCGCGCGCTGGCAGATGCTGGGAGCCTTGGCGCTGGCCGGCACACCACTGACCTCCCCTCAGGTGGGCGAAGCGATGGGTGTCACGCGACAGGGCGCGCAAAAGCAACTGAACCTGTTGCTCGAAAACGGGCTTGTCGAGGCGCGCCCGAATCCGGCGCATCGGCGTTCGCCGCTCTACGCCTTGACCGCACGGGGTTCTGCCCTTTATCGCAAGGCCGACGCCATCTGGAGCGCACAAGCTGCCGAGCTGGCGTCGCTGATCCCTGCTGCCCAAGCCGGCACTACCGCCCGTACGCTCGAATCGATGCTGCGTGAACTGCAGACTGCCAACGCACCTTCAGAGGTCAAATCATGAAATCGAAGCTGCATGCCATTTTCGGATCTATCGCGCTTCTGTGCATCACCACGTTCTGGCTCTCGACCGTCGTGTCCGAGTTCTTCATGGATCAGGCAAGCGTCGTGGCTGTCAAGAACGGTGTGTTGAGTGGTATGTGGCTATTGATCCCGTCGATAGCCGCCACGGGAGGCAGTGGCTTTTCGCTTGCGAAGGGTCGTGCCGGTCGCCTCGTCAGTGTAAAGGGCAAACGGATGAAGATCATGGCGGCCAACGGCCTGTTGGTATTGCTGCCCAGCGCCTTCGTGCTCGCGTCATGGGCCAATGCCGGTCGTTTCGACGGCGTGTTCTACGGGCTGCAAGGTGTGGAACTGCTGGCGGGCGCAGTGAACTTTTCACTGCTCGTGATGAATATGCGCGATGGCCTCAAGCTCAGCGGCCGGCTCACGCCCCCAAGCAACCTGAACCAAGCCTGTCCCGCTGACACAACCTGTCGAAGCAACGTGCATCCAAGACGTGCAGACGGGTTGGTTATCACCGACTGCTGTGGACAAGCAAGTCCGACGACTGCGCCTGGCGATCGGCGCCTGCCAGTCCACGTGACTTGCGAGTGCATCGAATGATCACGTTGAACGCCCGGCTTGAAAGCAAACGTTGCGCAGGCGATCCCGCGAAGTAACGCCCTCCAAGTGGCCGCCCAGCCGCTACAGCCGGTACAACCTGCCCAACAACCCCGACTGCTCGCGGCCCGGACTGGCCACCGCCGCCGCGATCGCCTCGTCGTCGCAGTAGAGCCGCAACCGCTGGCGCGCCCGTGTGGCACCCGTGTACAGCGCTTCGCGGGTGGCCAGCGGATGGCCGGCCGGGGCTGGCAGCAACAGCACTTCTTCAAACTCCGAGCCCTGGGCCTGGTGGATGGTCAGGGCGAACGCATCGCGACAGTCGGGCAGTTGCAGTGGCGGCAGGCTGCGCAGCCGCCCTGGTCGCCGAAACACGACACGCAGGCCCTCGGCGGTGTTCACGCTCAGCCCGATATCACCGTTGAACAGCGACAGGCCCGGCGCATTGCGCTCGATGGCGACGAGCCGTCCGGCAAACCAGGCGCCCGCCGCTGCCTGCGCGCCGGGCAGGCGCGCGATGATCTGGCGGTTAAGCGCCTCGGCGCCGGCCGGGCCGCTGCGCAATGCGGACAACACCCGCACGGCGCCCAACTCGTCGAGCCATTGCGCCGCATCGGCGCTCGTCATCGCCTGGCGGCTGCGCGCGAACAGCGGCGTCAGCGCCGCGACCGCGTCATCGACCAGCTGCGCCACCAGCGACGCGGGCCAGCGCCCGTTCGCAACCGGCTCGGCCGGGATCACCCTGACCAGGTCGGGCATCGTCCTGCCGGCCAGGTCGGGGACCGTTCCCTCTCGCACAGCCTCGGCAAACCGCAACAGGCCCGGCGCCTGCTGCTGGCGGTAGTTGCGTGTCAGCAGCACGCGCGCGGCCGCCAGGTCGGGCTGGGGGGCCTGGCAGAGCGCGCTGAAAAACGCCCCTGCCTCGACCGAGGCCAGTTGATGCTGATCGCCGGCGAGCACGAGCCGGGTACCCGGGCCGACCGATTGCACCAGCTGCGACGCCAGTCGCGAATCGACCATCGAGCATTCGTCGACCACCACCAGGTCATCGGCCAACGGATTGGAGGCGTCATGCTCGAATCGTCCCTGGCCCCGGTAGCCAAGCAGCCTGTGCAATGTCATCACGCGCAAGGTATCGGGCAGACCCTGGCGTTGCGCCAGTAACTCGGACAGGCGCGCGGCGGCCTTGCCGGTGGGGGCGGTCAACACGATGCGCAGGTGCGGCTGGTGCGCGAGCAAGTCGGCGACGATCGCCGCCAACGTGTGACTCTTGCCGGTGCCCGGGCCACCGGACAGCACCAGCAGCCGATGAGAGCGCGCGCGCCGCACGGCGCTTCGTTGTTGCTCGTTCAGCGTGTCCGCATCGTCGCCTGCCGGGGAACCGGCCGGCTCCACGCGGCCTGCATCCAGCGTCTGCGCGGCCAATGCGCGCAGCCCTCGCGCAAGCGCGGTCTCGCCACGCCAGTCCTGCCAGCGGTACAGGCGCCCGGCATCGAGCACCAGCGGGCGCACTCCGGTCGCCGTGCCAGTGCCTGCGACGCACGGCCGAGCCGACGCGGTGGCAATCACCGGGCTCGCCGACAAGGCGTCATGCAGCGTGCCCTCCTGAAGGTTCGGAATCGCCTGCCGGATCGTCGCCAGCAGATCTGCCAGCGAGCCCGACACGGCCCCGTCGGCCACCGCGCGCCACAGCGCCACCATCGCGGCCGCCACGGCGTCGGCATCGGCCGCACGCCCGCCTTCGGCCAGGTGCCAGCGGCGCACCGCCGCCCCTGCTTCCTGCGCGAGGCGATGGCCGGCGATCGACCCGGGAGCAGGCATCGCGGGCGGGCCGCTCATCGGGCAGCTTCCAGGCCGGCCGCGGCCGGCCAGGGCAGGCCCGGACCGAGCAGATCGTCCAGTGTGTCGATCAGTTCGCGAGAGCAGCGTTGGCGATAGACGCCCGGTGCCTCTGGCAGACCCGCGGCGCCGGGTCCGGCACCGCGCAGGAACAGGTAGCAGACGCCGCCGATGTGCCGGTCGTAATCGTAGTCGTGCAGGCGCCGGCCGAGCCAGCGGTGCACGGCCAGCGTGTACAGCGAATACTGCAACGCGTAGTGATGCTCGCGCACCGATCGCTCGAGCGCGTCGCGGTGGTACTGCGAGACATCCGGCCCCAGCCAGTTACTCTTGTAATCGACGATCCAGTACCGGCCGTCCACGCGGGCCACCAGGTCGACAAAGCCATTGAGAAAGCCGCGCCACGGTGGTTCGGCCAGGTTCAGCGCCAGCGGATGCTCGCGGGCAATCGCCTCGACCATCGCCTGCGCCTGCAACTGGCCGGCCGACAACGTGAAGGGCAGTTCGCGCAGCGTGTCCCCGCGCTCGAGCGCCCGCAGCGACCACGGACACTCCGGTGGGCCCAGTGGCGCCTGCAACACCTCGTCCAGCCACCGCCCCACCCGGCCCGCCTGCGCCGGGTCCAGGCCGTAGCGGGCCAGCGAGCGCCCGACCATGTCGACATCGAACGGCGCCCGAAAGTCGTGGCGCTCGAACATATCGTGCAGGCAGGTGCCCGCATTGGCACCACGGGTAAAGCCGTGGCGGATGTCGTCGTTCGCGCCATTGCGCGAGCCGGTCCGCTCAACGGGTCCTTCGCCGGTTGCCGCCTCGTCGGCGTTGTCGCTGTCGCGGACGGCCCGCTGCCGCAGTCCGAACGCGGATTCATCGTGATCGGGCCGATCGATCGTGGTCTCGGCCCCCTGGACCAGCGAACTGAAACTCCTGCGCCCCCAGGCTACCGGTGGCAGCCGGGCCGGCACCGCAAGCGGCAATGGCACTGCGTCGGTGATCTGCGTCGGCGCTCGCCCCGGCGGCAGCGCCGGCATCGCGTCGTGATGTCGATGCCCGACCGATCCGCCGGCAACCAACGCCGCGATGCGCGCCTCGATCGCGTCCAGGCGCGGCCAGCCCTGGCCCGTGGAATTGCTCTGGTCGGCCTCGACAAGATCACTGGCCGGATCCAGCCAGTAGCCCAGCGGCGCGGGCTTGACCACGCCCTTGCGCGTCTTGGTCTCGGTGGAATCGCTGCCCCAGAATACATAGACACGTCGCACCGCGCGGGTCAGTGCCACGTAGGCCAGGCGCAACGCCTCGGCAGCGTCCTCGACGGCTGCGCGCCCGCCAACCGGACAGCGCTCGGCGATCACTTCCGAATCGAGCGGGCCCTTTGGCGCACGGGCCGCCAGCCAGCGCACCGGCACACCGTCGCCCGGCGCCTGGCAGCTGGCCATGGTCGACAGACGGGGTCGGCGGGCTTCCCACAGAAACGGCAGGAAGACGATCGGGAACTCCAGCCCCTTGCTGGCGTGGATGGTGACGATGCGCACCAGCGCCTCGTCGCTTTCGAGGCGCATCTGCGTCTCGTCGTTGCCGCGCACCGAGCGGTTCGCGTCAGCCCTTTGCCGCCCGAGCCAGGCCAGTGCCTGCTCCGGCGTCTGCCTGGCCTGTGGCGCGGCCTCGAGCAACTCGAACAGGTGCAGCAGATTGGTCAGCCGCCGCTCGCCCGACGGCATCGCTGCCAGCGCGCCGGCCCGCTCGAAGTCGAGCAGCAGCAAATGTCGCAAGGCCAGCGCAGAGCCCGCACGCTGCCAGTTGAGCCGGCAACGCGCCAGCGCCTCGAGCGCCTGCGCCCACCGGGCCTGGCCTGCGGCGTCGACGCCGCGCGCGGCATCGGCACCCAGCACCAGGGTCAGCACGGCGCCGCGCACCAGCGCCTGGTCGCGCGGCGCCGCCAGCGCCGCCAGCAGGCGCTGCAACTCGCCTGCCTCGTCCGAGCCGAACACGCTGTTGCGATTGATCTCGACCGCGCCGATCCCCAGGCCGCCCAGCGCCCGCTTGAGCAGAACGCCCTGCGCCGCGGTGCGCACCAGGACAGCCACGTCGGCCGGTTGCACGCCGGCCCCGGGCGTTCGCAACAGCCGGGCGATCTCGGTGACGGTCGTGCGCACGGCGCGCTCGCCGACCAAAGCCTTGTTGAACGGCTGGCGCGTCTTGTCCAGGTCCTGACGATCGGTCAGCGTGACCAGGCACATCGCGCCCAGCCCGTCGTCGGGAGGCTGCGTCCGGGGCAGTGATGCCTTGTGCCCGGGGCGGGCGCCGGAAAAGCCGAACTGGGGCACCGCAAACGGATCGGGCCGGGTGATCAGGCCATTGACCGCGCCGATCAGTCCGCCGCCCGAGCGCTGGTTGTGGTCGAGCCGATGACGGGCGGCGCTCAACCCCACTGCCCGCAGATAGGTGTGCACGTCGGCCTGGCGGAACGAGTAGATCGCCTGCTTGGGGTCGCCGACCAGGATGAGCGCGGTGCCATCGGCGCATTCGCCGACAGCCGATCCGCCGGGCCGGTAGATCGCCTCGAAGATCCGCCATTGGACCGGGTCGGTGTCCTGGAATTCATCGACCAGCGCGAGCGGGTAGCACTGGCGCAGCCGCGCCGCCAACTGCTCGCCGCGCGCGTCGTCGTCCAGCGCACCCGCGGTGGCCAGCAACAGGCTGTCGAACCCCATCTGCCGACTGCTGCGCTCGCGCTCGCGCACCGCCTGCGAGAATGCCGGCAGGATCTCGATCGCGATCGCCTCGTTCAGTTCGGCACGCTCGACCAGCAAGTCGTTCAACTGGCGAATCGCCTCGAACAGCCCGAACCCGTGATGCTCGAGCGGCTGGTTCTTCCGGTAGGCGGCGACCATCTTGCGCGCATCGAAGGCGCGCAAGACCTTGCCGTCGACATCCAGATCGACCGGCTCCGAACCGACCCACTCTTTCAGCCAGCCGAGCCGCTGCCGGTTCTTGACTTCGCCGTACGACTGACGATTGAGCGCGCTGGTTCGCGCGAACCAGTCGATCAATGCCGATTCCTCGGCAGCGATCTCCTCGCGCAGCCTCGCCACCGCCTGCTCGAGCCGGCGGCCAAGCGTGCGCCAGTCGCCGGGCGCCGCGTGTCCGGGCCGGCCCTGCCACCAGATGCGGGCCTGTGGATTGCCGTGCAGCCGGGTCACGGCCTCCAGCAAGGTCTGGCGGGCCAGGCCGTGCCGGCCCACCAGCCACTGGGTCCCGGCCTGCGCAGCGCCCAGGTGCTCGCGCCACCAGTCGGTCAGCACACCGTCGAGCAATTCGCGGGTGTCCGCCGATGGCTCGATCTCGTCCCAGCGGCCCAGGCTCAGCGCGTTGTCCGACAGTAGCCGGTGGCAGAAGCCGTGGATGGTCGTGATCTGCGCCTCGTCCAGCGTGAGCCTGGCCAGGCGCAACCGGGCGCGGGTCTCGTGCGAATCGTGCGGCGACGCGTAGCGTTGGAAGAAGGGATCGTCGTGCAACGACGGGTCGTCATTGACCCACTGGTCGATGAGCCCGCCGATCCGCGCCTTGAGTTCGCCGGCCGCGGCCTTGGTGAAGGTCAGCACCGCCATCTGCTCGATCCGCCAGTCGGTCTCGAGCAGCGCGCGCAACACCAGCCGCGCGATGGTCCAGGTCTTGCCGGTCCCGGCATCGGCCTCGATCACCTGCAGCCCACGGCAGGATGTCTGGCGACAACACCGGGTGGCCGGCCAGGGAATCGTGCACGGGTTCACGCACGGCGTCTCGTGGCTCAGTCATCGCGCTCCTGCCGCTCACTCGCGATCGCGCCCTGCGCCGACAACCAGATCGGCCCATACAGCGACAGGCTGTCTTGCAACACCTGCTGCAGATCGGGCGGATCATCGCGCCAGAGCGCCTTGCTCCATCGATCGTCGGCCTCGCCTGGCCGCCCTATGAACGTGTTTCCCTGCCAGGCCTCCCACGCCTTGCCCCAGGCCGGCGAGTCGCGATCGACGGTCTGGTCGCCATTCGATGCCTGCAGCCAGGCCAGCGCCGTGGCGCCGTACACGCGCGACGGCACCTGCCGGATCTGCTGCCACCGGCCGACCAGGCGGACCAGTTCGGCGCGGGCCGATGCCGCGTCACGCACCGCCGTCGGCGCCCGCGATTCATCACGCTCGAGCGCCGGGCCGAATCCCAGCCACGCCGGCTGCTTGGCTGCCTGGGCGCTCAAGGGCAGCACGACCGACCACGGCCGGCCGTCGGGCTGCGTCACGAGGCCGGCCAGATATTGCACCCAGGCCAGCAGGTAGTCGGACATGCGGAACATGTCCCGCGACGGCCCGAGCAACACCTGCCCTCCCGAAGCATCCGCGTGGACGGGCCCCAGGACGCCGGCCAGGTGGACCGCCTGGCCGTCCGGCAGCGCCAGGTCGAACTGCACGAGACGCGCCGTCTCCTGCGGCTCGAGGGACAGTCCGAACTCGCGACAGAGCCGCTCGCGCAACGCGCGCGCTCCGCATGCCGATGGCGCACGGCCATCGCGGCCGGCGCGGCGGCGATCGCACCCTGCGGAATCGCCGGATGCGCCTGCAGGCGCGCCAGCAGCCAGGCATCGTCCTGGCCCTGGCCCGCGGCCGAATCGATCGCCTCTTGCACATCGTTCAGCCACCAGCGCCCGATATCGGTCGGCTCCAGTGGCTCGTGGGCATCGACTGCTTTTTCCTGCCAGGGGATCTGCATCTGCACGCTGCCGCGCGATAGGCACGTTGCGGCCGGACCAGGCCGTCCACCAACTGCTCGAGCCGCAACTGCGAGGGCATGGCGACAGCGCCGGACACTGCGGCTGTCACCGGGCCCTGACGGAGCGGCGTGCGCGTCGGGTCGCCCAGGTGACGGGCTGCCGCGTGCCAGGCCCGGGCATGGCTGGGGGGCGACGCGAGAAAGCGTCGCGGCGAAAACGGCTGCAGTGGGTGCACGTGACGCACGTCGGCGATCGCGGCGCAGCCGGTCCGGGTGGCCTGGGCCTGCAGCGCATCGAGCAACTCGACCACGATCCGCGCGGGTTGGCGCTCGCTGTCGTCGCGCGGATCGCGCCCGGTATGGCAGAGCAGCACCCGGTCCGTGGTGTCCAGCAGCGTCTGCAGGAACACGCCACGCGCCACGTCGGCGCCGCGCCTGTCGCCCTGGCGCGGGTTGGCGCCCGTCAGATCGAACTCGGCCTGGGCCTGGCGTGGCGGCCAGGCGCCCTCGTCCAGCCCGAGGATGACGACGACCCGGTAGGCAATGCCGGTCAGGCTGCCCAGCGGCGCGACGGTGATCGCCCCTTGCGAGCGGGCCGCCGGGTCACTCTCGGCCAGCGCCTGGCGCAGCCCTTCGGCAAACGCGGCGAAACTCAGTGTCTGGGACTGCGGCGCATCGAGGGCCTCGAAGGCGCTAGTCAGTTGGGCGATAGCGTCGCGGATCCGGAAGGGTCCCTCGTGCTGGCCGTCGGCCCCGCCCAGCCAGCGATCGGCCCATTCGATCAGAGCGGCGGCCCAGTCACCGACCGGGCACACCGGCGAATCCGACACCTGCTGGCGCCAGCGACGCACGTCGTCAAGCAATAGCAGCAACTGCTCGAGCACCTGCAACTGGTCGCGATCGGGCGCCGGCATCGGCCAGCAATCGGCCACGACGCCCTGCAACGCCTGGTCACCGACACTGCCGGGGGCCGGATCGACCAGCAGTCCCAGCAACAGGCGCTCGATGCCACGGCGCCAGCCGTGCTTGGGTTGAACCTCACCCGGTTGATCCCCGCCGTCGCGCGCGGCCAGGTCGTCCCGCCACACGCCGGCCGCCTGCAATGCCTCGGCCACCGCGGCCAAGGCATCGGTATCGAGCCGCAGGCGCTCGCGTAGCCAGTCGTTGGCCAACCATTCGAGCACCGCGGACAGGCCCGCCCTGCCCTCGACGAGCGCGACGAACCCCAGCAGCGCACGCACGGCCGGATCATCGCGTCCGCTGCGGCCCGATACGACCACCGGCAGGCTGGTGGCGCCGTCGACTTCGAACACAGCACGCACCAGGCCCGCGGCGCTTTCCAGGTCGGTGCACAGGATGGCCACCTGGTCGGCGCGCAGGTCCGGCATCTGCGCAAACGCGTCCAACAACCGGTCGTGGGCCACCTCGACCTGACGCACCAGGTTGTGGGTCGCATGAACCTCCAGCGAGGCATCGCCGGCAAAGTCATGCTGCTGCGCCAGCACATCCCAGGGTGAATCGGCCAACAGGAAGACGGACTGCTGCAGCGCGGACAAGCGCGAGTGCGGCGCCGCGGTCTCGCGGCCGCGCAAGTCGTCATCGCCGATGCGCAGCAAACCGGCGGTTTCCAGCCGCCGCAACTGCACCAGGAAGTCGCGCTGCTGGCGGCCCCATTCACCCAGTACCGCGGGCTCACCCGGATAAAGCCCGGCGGCCTGCGGCGCCTGGGCCGACAAGCGGGCCGCGGTGGCCGGACTGACCAGGTCCTCCCAAAAGCCCTGGGCCGGATCGGGCGCCAGCCAGAGCATCTCGCGTTCTCGGCCCAGCAGCGCCAGCATCTCCAGTTGCTCGGGCGACAGCGAGAACAGGCCGAACAGCACGATCCGGCCGCCGGCCGGGGCGTCGGCCCGGCCGGCGGCCGGGGTCGGCAGCGCGCGCAACGCATCGAACGGGTGCCGCTCGGCCAGGCCGCGCACCCGTTGCAGGATCTGGCGCCACAACCAACGCTGCCAGATCTCGGTCCGGGCATCACCGTGCCCGGCAAAGCGCACCGGCCGGTCATCCGACCACAGCGTCAGCCAGTCGCGCCGGTAGGCCTGGTACTGCTCGTACAGCCGCGCCAGCCGCACCGCGAGCAACACGCGGTCGGCATCGGGCGCCTGCTGCCAGCGTTCGCGCAACAGCGAGAAGGCATCGTGCGCGGGCAGGTGGGCCAGCGCATCGTGAATCGCCCAGCGGGTGATAGTCGAATCGAACGGCGCGCGCGGCGCCGTTCCCGGCACCCGGTCGGCCAGCTGCTTCCAAAGAAAGCGTGCCGGCAGTTCGATGTCCAGGTGGGCACTGACCCCGGCCTGCGCGGCCACACACTGCTCGAGCCACAACCCGAGCCCCAGCGTCGGCACGACCAGCGTGTCCCGGGCGAAGGGCTCGCTGCCGGGCGCCGAAAGCCAGGCCACCGCGCGCGCCGCCTGCTCACGCGCATCGGCATCGAGCACCACGCTCAGCATCGCGGGCCCGGATGCGTCGGCACCGGCCTCAGACCAGCAGCTTGACCACCGCCACGGTCAGCAGACCCAGCAGCAGGTTGACGAGCACCAGCGCGCGCACCCGCGCAAGACGCAGGCCGGCCGATGGCAGATCGGCGCGGGCGACATGCGCCTGGGCCTGGCGGAAGTGCACGGCGACGATCAGCGCGAACACCAGCGTCATCACGGTGCCTATGCCCATCATCAGGTGCCAGGAGAACGGGGCAAGCTTGAAGCCCACCGGCAGCAGCATCGCCAGCCCGCTGATCCAGACGAGCACGATCGCAATGCCCACGTAACGGAAGAAGCGACCCAGCACCCCGACCATCAGGGGTGCGCGCTGCTGCGGTTGCAGGTCGGCCACCGCGGGGCTGAGGCAGAACAATGAAAAGAACATGCCGCCCACCCAGACGATCACGCCGACCAGGTGGACGAACAGCCAGAAACCCGTCATGAAGATACCGCCATCGAGTTGGAAAGAGACCCCCATTGTAGTGCCCGCCGGCGCGAAGGACGATGCCACGCGACTGGCGCGCGACGACGGCACGACGGGGATCAGAACGACGAGTTCGGTTCCTTGAGGAACGCGGTTTCCTCGGGCGTGCTGGGTCGCCCCAGAATGGCGTTGCGATGCGGAAACCGCCCGAAGCGCTCGATGATCTCGAAGTGGCGCCAGGCCCAGGGGTAGATGTCCGCGGTGATCGCCTCGTCGGTCAGCGCCTTGAAGAGCTTCAGCGACTCGCGCTGCACGTCGAGCGATTCGGCATGCTCATAGGGCAGATAAACGAACCAGCGCTGCAACGGGTTCAACCGCCGGTCGCGACCGGCCGCCACGAACGACTGCGCGATCGGCAGTGCCCGTTCATCGCCGGCAAACATCGCCGGCGTGTCGCGATGGATATTGCGCGTGAACTGGTCCAGCAGCAGGACCAGGGACACGGTGGCTTCGGCAGGATTGCCGGCATCGGCCCAGTGATCGAGCTGGCCGGCGACCGCCTGCCCGACGAGGTCGCCGAACACACGGCGGATTTCGTCGTCGAACGCCGCCGACTTGGTGAACCACTGGGCGCGCCGCGTTCCCCAAACCGCGTCACCGGGCACGCCGAACCAGAAGTCGTGGACCGCCTGGGCGCCATCGGGCATTGGCTGGCCTGTCATGAGTCTTCTCCGTCGTCGATGCGCAGCGTGATGCGCCGGGTGCGGGCGCTCTTTTTCTCGATCTTGGCGATACGGACCGCACCGATTTCACGCGTATTGGCCACGTGGGTGCCGCCACAGGGCTGCAGGTCGATGTCGCCTATGCGCAGCAGACGCACCCGCCCGAAGCCGAGCGGCGGCTTGACCGACATCGTGCGTACCATCTCGGGATTGGCCAGCAACTCGTCATCGGTGATCCACTCCAATGTGCAAGGGTGCCCCGCCGCCACCAGGCGCTCGAGCCCGGCCTGTAACGCGTCGCGATCGAGCGGCTCGACGATGTCGAAGTCGATGCGGGCATAGTCGGCGGTGATCGAGCAGCCGTTGACCGGCTGCGGGATCAACGCGCACAGCAGGTGGGTGGTCGTGTGAAAGCGCATCAGCCGGTGGCGGTAGGCCCAGTCCAGCATCGCCGTGACGCGATCGCCGGCGCGCACCCGGGCCAGATCGGCCGTATCGACCGGGACATGCACCGCATCGTCGGGCGTTGCCCCTTCACGGCGCGCCTTGCGGGTGTCGCCGATCGCGATCCGGGACCCATCGCCCAGCAGCAGGTGGCCGCGGTCGCCGGCCTGGCCACCCCCCAGCGGATAGAACACCGTGCAATCGAGTTCTATCCCCTGCTCATCGAGCGCCGTGATCCGTGCCTCGCACTCGGTGCGGTAGGCGTCGGTCCGAAACAGCGCCCGGGTCACTGTTCGCCACGCCCGAGCAGGCGCAGCGCCGCCAGCGACAACATGTTGGCCGACACCGGCGCGGTCACGAACACGAACAGCGTCAGCAGCAGTTCGGCCATGCCAGGCAGCCTGCCATAGCCCAGCGGCAGGATGATCGCCGCGATCAGCAATGCGCCGACCCCCAGCGTCGACGCCTTGGTCGGCGCGTGCAGCCGCGAGAAGAAGTCGCCCAGCCGGATCAGCCCCAGGCCTCCGGTCAGCGCAAAGAACGACCCGATCAGGATCAGGATGCTGGCAATGAATTCCATCGGGATCATCGGGATCTCCTATTCGATCGCGTCGCCGCGCGCCAGGAAGCGCGCCCCGGCCACGGTGCCCACGAAACCCATGACGGCGATCAGCAGCGCGACCTCGAAGTACAGCGAACGGCCATCGGCCATGTCCTTGATCGCAACCAGCGTCAGCAGGCCCATTGCATTCACGTACAGGGTGTCCAACGACAATAGCCGGTCGGTGTTGTCCGGCCCCTTGATCAGGCGCCACAAGGCCATCATCGAGGCGATGCCGAAGGACAGAAAGCCGATGGTCAGCGCAAAGGCGAGCATCCGAAGATCTCCATCAGGGGCGTTTCGTAACGGGTCTTGATGTCGCGCACCAGGCTCTCGGGATCGTCGCAGTGCAGCGCGTGCACGACGATGCACGGAGGCTGCCCGTCGAGCGGCTCGTCGACCCGCGCGGACAACGTGCCCGGGGTCATCGTGATGATGCAGGCCAGCAGCGTCAGCACGTACGGATGCTCGGTGTCTACCGGCACGTCGACGAAGCGCGAATTGAGCTTGTTCACGTCGCCCAGCACCTGGCGGGCCACGGTGATGTTGCTCAGGATGATGTCATTGAAGACGACCCACACCAGGCGGGCGATGGTGGCCGGCTTGCCGGCATGCGCGACCTGGGGCACGAAGCGGCGGGTCAGCCAGGGCAGCAGCAGCGCGAACAACACCCCGCCGATCAGGCTGGCCGGGCTGATGCCGCCCGACAGCATCGGCCAGGCGAGAAACACGGCCAGTGACAACCAGGGCATCGGGAACAGGGTTCTCATCGCCCCCCCTCCCCGACCGGCGGCACGGTTGCGGCCGGCGACGGACGCAGCAGCGGCTGCAGCGTCTCGCGTGACCGGCCCAGCACCGCGGCGCGGTACGCGGCGCGGTTGTCGATCTGGGTTGCCAGTCGCTCCGATTCTGACTTCACCCAGCCGGCACCGATGACCAGCGCGGCGCTGATCGCGACCATCAGCGCGGTAGCGGTGACGGCGCCGACCGGCCAGTGCGTATCGGACTGCACCGGGGCCAGCAGGTGTTGCTGGCTGGGAGGACGAACCCACGGGGTGTCCTCGTTGCTCTGGCCCGGTTCGGTCTCGGGATTGTTCCAGAGCAGCAGGCTCAGTGCCCGCGACACGGCCACCAGCGAGCAAAAGCTGGACAACAGCACCGCCGCCCACAACCAGCCGTACCAGGCGCCGGCTGTATCGAGGCTGGCCAGCACCAGCACCTTGCCGATGAAGCCGGACGTGGGCGGCAGCCCGACCGATGTGGTCAGCGCCCAAAGCAGCGCTCCGCCCAGGATGATCGGATGCGCGATACGCTCGCCGGGTAGCAGCCGGTCGCCGCGTTCACCCCGGTTGGTGCCGACCCACTCGGCGACGACGAACAGCGTGGCCGTGGCCACGGTCGAATGCACCAGGTAGAAGCTGGCCGCCGACAGGCTTTCGGCTGACCCGACGGCCAGCGGCAGGAACAAGGTACCGATCGACACCAGCGTCAGCATCGCGGCCAGCTGGCGCAGCGTCTGGGCGGCCAGGGCGCCGGCCGAGCCCACCACCAGCGTCAGGATGGCCAACGTGATCACCCACGGCTCGGCCATGCCGGCCAACGCCGCCGCCGGCGCATCGGCCGCGCCCTCGTGGGCGCCGAACAGCAACGGAAACACCCGCACGATCGCGTAGGCACCGACCTTGGCCACCACCAGCGCGACGACCGGTGCGGCGGCCGAACCGTAGCTGGCAGGCACCCAGAAGTGAAACGGCGCCAGCCCGGACTTGATCAGGAACACGCTCAGCAGCAACACGCCGGCCACCGCCACCAGGCCGATGTCGCGGGCGTCGGTCTGCCCGACCAACTCGGACAGGTGGGCCATGTTGAGCGTGCCGAATACCGCGTAGAGCACGGCCACCGCGATCAGGAACACCGCCGAGGCCGTGAGGTTGATCGCGACGAAATGGAAGGTCGAGCCGACCCGTGCCCGGCCGCCGCCGTGCAGCAGCAACGCGTAGGAAGCGCCCAGCAATACCTCGAAGAACACGAACAGGTTGAACAGGTCGCCGGTGAGAAACGCGCCGGACAGGCCCATCAGCTGGAACTGCCAGAGCGCCTGGAAGCGGCGGCCCTCGGCACTCCAGGCGGAGTTGGCATAGACGAGGCCGAGCGTGGCCATGATGCTGGTCAGCAGCAGCATCGTCGCACTGAGCCGATCGAGCACGAGCACGATGCCGAACGGCGCCGGCCAGTTGCTCATCGCGTAGACATGCACCAGGTCGGTCTGGGCGAGTCCGTAGAGCCATGAGGCGACCGCCAGGTGACCGAACACCGCCGCCAGCCCGATGATGCGGCTCAACGTGCGGTTCCAGCCGCCGACGGCCGCCGCCAACGAACCGGCCAGCAAAGGCAGCAGGATGGGCGCCGCGACCAGGTGCGGGGCCAGGCCGATCGCCATCGGCGCCGCAGCGACGGAACCGGCCATCAGTCTTTCCCGCCAAGCGGCCGCGCACCGGCAAGGCGTGCCGCGGCAAGTTCCCCGCCGGGGTCCGGTCCGCCGAATTCGTCGTCGCGGGTGTCAGGGTTCAGATCGATCACGCCGGTGCCGGCCACCCCGCGGCCGGCATCGACATGATCGCTGCCGGTTTCGCGGAACGCGCGCAGCGCCAGTTCGACGACGAAGCCGGTCATCGCAAAGCCGATCACGATCGCCGTGAGCACCAGCGCCTGGGGCAGCGGATCGGCCGACGGCCCCGCGGTGTCGGTGAGAATGGGGGCGGCGCCGGTGTGCAGGCGTCCCATCGCGAAGATGAAGAAGTTGACCGCGTAGCCCAGCAGCGACAGGCCGATGATCACCGGGAACGTGCGCCCCCGCAGGATCAGGAACACGCCGGCGCCGCTGACCACGCCCAGGGCAGAGGCAACGAGCCATTCCATCAGGCATCTCCCAGGAGTCGGGAAGCCGCCGGGTCGGGCTCATCGGGCCCGGTGACGCGGCTCAGGGTCAGGACGGTCAGCAATGTCGAACCGACGACCACGAGAAAGACTCCCAGGTCGAACAATGCCGCGCTGGCCAGGCCGATCTCGCCCAGCACCGGCAGCACCGGATGGCCGGTATGGCTGGTCAGGAACGGGAAGCCCAGCGCGAAGCTGCCGACGCCGGTGAACGCGGCGATCAGCAGGCCGACCCCGGCCACCCGGTCGTAGCGGATCGGCAGTCGGGCCTCGACATCCTGGCGCCCGAACGCCATGTACTGCACCAGCAGCGCGACCGAGACGATCAGCCCGGCGATGAACCCGCCGCCCGGCACGTTGTGGCCCCGCAGGAAGATGTAGATGCCCACCAGCAGCGCCAGCGGCAGCATCCAGCCGGCGACGACGCGCAGCATCAGCGGGTAGCTTTCGCGCACCCACGGCATGCCCGGCTCGGCCTCGCGGCGGGCAAAGCGGATCGCATCGAGCAGCGCGAACACGCCCAGGCCGGCGATCGCCAGCACGGTGATCTCGCCCAGCGTGTCAAACCCGCGGAAGTCGACCAGGATCACGTTGACCACGTTGCGGCCCCCGCCCTCGGTGTAGCTGCGCTCCATGAAGTACCACGAGATCGAATCGGCCTCACGGGTCATCCCGGTGAATGCCAGCCAGCCGACCCCCAGACCGCACAGGCTGGCCAGCACACCGTGCAAGACCTTGCGCATCGGGCGGCGGGAATAGGCCGCGTTGGCCCGCGGCAGCAGCGCCAGCCCCATGAACAGCAATACCGTGGACACGACCTCGACCGACAACTGGGTCAGGGCCAGGTCGGGCGCCGAGAAGCGCACGAAGCCCAGCACCATGGCCAGGCCGACGGTGGCCGCGGCGAGGATCATCTTGACGTGATCGCGCCGCCACCAGACGCAGCCCGCGGCGCCGGCCACGGCCATCAACCAGACCATGATGGCCAGGCCGTCGATCGGCAGCGTCGGACGGACACCGGGCAGGATGGAACCATAGGGAGCCACGGGTCCCACGGTGAGCACCAGCCAGGGGGCCAGCACCAGGAAGGCGAAGATCAGCACCAGCGTGCGCTGCAGCGAGCCTTTGTCGATTGCCGCCGACGTGCGCACGGCACGGGTGATCAGACGCTGGATGAAGCGCTCGAACACCCGTCGGGCCGACACGAGATCGTCGTTGACCGAGTGCAGGCTGAACCGGTATTGCAGCGACAGGTAGATCGCCATCCCCAACACCACGGCCACCAGGCTCATCAGCAGCGGCAGGTTGAAGCCGTGCCAGAGCGCCAGATGGAATTCGGGCTGCGGCGCATCCGGGCCCATGATCGCGATCGCGGTCTGGCGCACCAGGGGTTCGGCGATCAGCGACGGCGCCAGGCCGATTGCGACGCAGAGGATGACCAGCAGGATCACCGGCAGGCGCAGCCCCATCCCGGGGTCGTGCGGCTTGCCCGGTACGTCGCGTGGCGCGCCGTTGAAGAAGGTATCGTGGATGTAGCGCACCGAGTAGGCGACGCTGAACGCCCCGCCCAGCATCACCGCCCAAGGCGCGATTGCCGCCAACCAGGGCACCCGGGACACGTGCAACGCCTGCTCGAAGAACATCTCCTTGGAGATGAAACCATTGAACGGCGGCAGGCCGGCCATCGACGCGGCAGCCAGCGTGGCCAGCACCATCGTGATCGGCATCAGGCTGGCCAACCCGCCAAGGCGCCGGATGTCGCGGGTGCCGGCCTCGTGGTCGATGATGCCGGCGCTCATGGAACAGCGCCGCCTTGAAGGCCGCATGATTGATGATGTGAAAGACTGCCGCGACCGCCGCCATCGGCTGCGACAGGCCCAGCAGGAACATGATGATCCCCAGGTGGCTGACCGTCGAGTAGGCGAGCAAGCCCTTGAGGTCGTGCTTGAAAACCGCGGTACCGGCCGCCGCGATCAGCGTGACCAGGCCGGCGCCGGAGACCAGCAGCGTGAACATCTCGGTGCCGCCGATCACCGGGTGCACCTTGGCGACCAGCAACAGACCGGCCTTGACCATCGTGGCCGAATGCAGGTAGGCCGAGACCGGGGTCGGCGCGGCCATCGCGGCCGGCAACCAGAAATGGAACGGGTACTGGGCGCTCTTGGTGAACGCGCCCAGCAGCACCAGCACCAGCGCCCAGTTGTAACGTGGGTCGGCAATGATCGTCTCGTGCAGCGGCACGAGTTCGGAGATGCGGAAAGAGCCACCGATCAGGCCAAGCAGCACCGCGCCGGCGATCAGCGCCAGCCCGCCACCGCCGGTGACGGCCAGCGCGACCCGCGCGGCGCGCCGGCTGTCCGGATTGTGGTTCCAGTAGCCGATCAGAAAGAAACTCGACAACGAAGTGAGTTCCCAGAACACCACCAGCGAGATCAGGTTGTCCGACAGCGCGATGCCCAGCATCGCCATCATGAACACCATCAGCGTGACGTAGAACTTGTCCAGCGGGTCTTCGTCGTGCAGGTAATAGCGTGCGTAGATGACGATCAGCAGCCCGATAAAGAGGATCAGGAAGCAGAACAGAAAGGCCAGGCCGTCCAGGCGCAGGTCCAGGTTGATGCCGGTGCCGGGCATCCAGGCCAGCGACCAGTCGAGCACCTGGCCATCGAGCACCGCCGGCCCGTGGTTGAGCAACATGATCAGCGCACACAGCACGACCGTGCCGACCACGACCATCGCTGGCGAGCGGCCAAGGACGCGCGGGGTCCATACCGCCAGCGGAATACCGGCAAGGATGGGCAGCAACAGAATGATGGGCAGGCTGGTCACGGCGTGAATTCTAATCATGTTGCCGGCACGACCGGCAACGGGCACCGAAAGACCATACGAAAGATCGCTGCTTCACCCGGCGTCAACCGAAATACTGGTCGAAGTTCTCGGACAGGCGGGCCTGGATGCGGGGCACGAAGGCCCCGAGCAACGCGCCCAGCCGGGCCTGCAGGCGGATCAGATCATCCGACACGGCCAGCGTCCCCTGGACGCCGGAGCGCCGAAAGTGCAACACGTCGCCCTCCCACTGGCTGCTCACCTCGTACTTGGCGGCCATTTCGTCGGCAACCCGCTGCGCTGCCTCGCGCGCGCCGGCCAGCCCCAGCCCGTGGGCTCTCTCGAACTGCAGATCCGCCATTGTCTCTCCGTTGTCGGCGCGCACGGGCCCGGGGCCCCGGTCAGGCCTTGATGTCGAACACCTGGCGCAGGTAACTGACGTACGCCTGATCTTCGCACATGTTTTTTGCCGGCGTATCTGACAGCTTGGCGACCGGTTGATCATTGCAGCGCACCATCTTCATGACGATCTGCAGCGGCGTGTAGCCCAGGTCGTTGGTCAGGTTGGTGCCGATGCCGAATGCCAGGCCGCAACGTTCCTGGAAACGCTCGAAAAGCCGGATCGCCAACGGGAAATTGAGCGAGTCGGAGAAGATCAGTGTCTTGGTGCGCGGATCGACCCGATTCTTCTCGTAGTGCGCGATCAGCCGCTCTCCCCAGTCGAAGGGGTCGCCCGAATCATGCCGCGCGCCGTCGAACAATTTGCAGAAATACAGGTCGAAGTCGCGCAGGAACGCATCAATCCCATAGACGTCCGACAGCGCGATCCCCAGATCGCCGCGGTACTCCTTGGCCCACATCTCGAAGCCGAATACCTGGGAATCGCGCAGGCGCGGTCCCAGCGCCTGGCAGGCCTGCAGATATTCGTGGGCCATCGTGCCCAGCGGCAGCAGGCCGTGCTTCATCGCGTAGTAGACATTGGAGGTGCCGGCAAAGTTGTGACCCATGCGCTCGCGGCAGGTGAGGATCAACTCCTCGTGCCAGAGCCGCGAAAACCGGCGCCGGCTTCCGTAGTCGGCGATTCGGATGTTGCGCAGCGCCCGGTTGCCGGCCACCAGGCCGATCTTATCCTCCAGCCGGCGGCGCCCCTCGCCATAGTCGGGCGCCGGGTGGTGATGCCTGAAGTAGATCTCGTTGACGATCGCCAGCACCGGGATTTCGAACAGGATCGTGTGCAGCCATGGACCCTTGACCTCGATGTCGATCTCGCCGTTGTCCTTGTCGGCGGGGCGCACGGTGATGTACTTGCTGTTCATCTGGAACAGCCCGAGAAAATCGACGAAGTCGCTCTTGAGGAACCGGAAACTGCGCAGGTAGCTCAGCTCGCGCTCACGAAAGCGCAGCGAACAAAGCTGCTCCAGTTCATCCTCGATCTCGGCGATGTGGGGCCGCAGGTCTATGCCCTCGGTGCGGCACTTGAACTTGTACTCGACCCGCGCCCCGGGAAAGCGATGCAGCACGACCTGCATCATCGTGAACTTGTAGAGGTCGGTATCGAGCAGCGAGGAAATGATCATGGTGAAGGATCGTTCACGGGAAGGGGTCGGACTTGAAGGCGCAGCGGGCCAGCCGCGACCCTTCTGCTGCAAGGGTACCCCATGGCCGGGCCCCGCGGGCCGCCGGCCTGCCCCGGCGGGCCGTCAGAGGCTGACCGTGATGCCGCCGTCCACGTACAACACGTGCCCGTTGACGAAGCTGGCGGCGTCCGAACCGAGGAAGATCGCGGCGCCGACCAGCTCCCGGACATCACCCCAGCGCCCCATCGGGGTGCGGGCCGCCAGCCAGGCCGAGAATTTCTCGTCTTCGACCAGCGCCTTGTTCAGCGGGGTCTCGAAATACCCTGGCGCGATCCCGTTGATATTCAGGCCGTGACGCGCCCAGTCGGTGGCCATGCCCTTGGTGAGATTGGCCACCGCCCCTTTGGAGGCGGTATACGGCGCGATGCCGGGGCGCGCCAGCGCCGACTGTACCGAACAGATATTGATGATCTTGCCCGCCCCGCGCCGGATCATGTGCCGGGCGACCGCCTGGCCCACGTGGAACACCGAGTGCACATTGGTGCGCATCAGGGTGTCGAAGGCGGCCGGATCGAAGTCCTCGAGTGGGCCGCGATGCTGGATGCCCGCATTGTTGACCAGGATGTCGATCGGCCCCTGGTCGGCCTCGAAGGCGTCGATGGCGGCCGCCACTGCCGGCTGGTCGGTGACATCGAACGCCAGTTCCTCGACCGTTGCGCCCTCGTCGCGCAGGCTGGCGGCGGCCCTGGCCAGGCGCGCGGCATCGCGCCCGTTCAACACGATCGTGGCGCCGGCGCCGGCCAGGCCGCGAGCCAGCGCGAACCCGATGCCCTGGGTCGAGCCGGTAATCAGTGCGCGGCGCCCGGCCAGCGAAAACAGGGCCAGCGAGCCGGCGGGGCCGGGATGGGCAGCAGGGACAGGCGGATTCATAAGATCTCCAAACGGGGCGAATGTCAGGGCCGGGAGGGACCGGATGGGGCGGCCCCGGGCGAGCGGACCGCCGCCAGGCGGTCGTGGAAGTGTCGAGCGGCCTTCCAACGCAAGCGGCCCGCCAGCAACTGGTCGGCCTCTTCGCGTTGCAGCGCCAGCACCATGTCGCAGCCGCCAGCCAGCGCCCGTCGTGCCCGGGTGGTGATGGGCCCGGCCCCCAGCGCGGCCGCCATCGACAAGTCGTCCGAGATCACCAGGCCGGTGAATCCCAGCCTGTCGCGCAGGATGTCCCTGAGCCAGACCCGCGAATAGGTGGCCGGTTGCGAATCGACCCGCGGGTAGACGACATGGGCCGGCATCACCGACAACAGCGTGTCACCCATCCAGCGATAGGGCGCGGCATCTTCGCGCAACAGCGTGCGCAGCGGTCGCGGATCGAGCGGCAGCGTCTCGTGCGAATCGGCGGCCGCGAACCCGTGGCCGGGGAAATGCTTGCCACAGTTGGCCATGCCGGCCAGCAGCAGCCCGTGGGCCAGGCAACGGCCCAGCATCGCCACGACCCGCGGATCGGCGTCGAACGCGCGATCGCCGATGATGCCGGAGCGCGCGTGGTCCAGGTCGAGCACCGGCCCGAACGCGAGATCGACGCCAACACGGCGCAACTGGCCGCCTATCGTGCGTCCGATGCTCGTCGCCTGCTGGCACGCGGCCAGCGGATCACGCTGCCACAGGTGGCCCAGTCGCCGCATCGGCCCGATCGGCGTGAAGCCCTTGCGAAAACTCTGGAAGCGCCCCCCCTCGTGATCGGTGGCAATCAGCAGCGCCGGAGAGCGCAGCGCCCGCAGGCTGGCGGTCAGCGCGCGCAGCTGCGAAACCGACCGGTAGTTGCGCGCGAACAGCACGATACCGCCGACCAGCGGATGCAGCAGCCGTTGCCGGTCGACGTCGGACAGCGCCAGGCCGTCGATGGCCAGCATCACCGGGCCGGGTGGCAGCAACACCGGGGCCGCGGGTTCGGCTGCGCGGATCGCCGCCATCAGCGCACCAGCGTGCTCTTGCCGAACAGGCTCAGCACCAGGTCGACCACCAGTTCGGCCGTCGCATTGCGCCGATCGAGGGCGGGGTTCAGTTCCACCAGGTCCAGCGAGGCCATCGCGCCGGTGTCGGCGATCAGTTCCATGCAAAGCTGCGCCTCGCGGTAGGTGGGCCCGCCGCGCACCGTCGTGCCCACGCCGGGCGCATCGGCCGGATCGAGGAAGTCCACATCCAGGCTGACATGCAGGTGGGTGTCGGCGTCGATGTCGTCCAGTGCCGCGGCCATCGCGGCCCGCATGCCGTTCTCGTCGATGTAGCGCATGTCGTAGACGCGCACGCCCAGGTCGCGCAGGAAGCGCTTTTCGCCGTCGTCGACACTGCGTTGACCGACCTGGCGTAACTGGTCCGCCCGCAACGCGGGAATCTTGCCGCTGATGCCGGTCAGCTCGATCGGGCCGTGTCCGAACAGGCAGGCCAGCGGCATTCCGTGCAGGTTGCCGGTGGGCGTGAGGCCGGCGGTGTTCAGGTCGGCATGGGCATCGAGCCAGAGCACCCGCAGCTTTCTGCCGCGGTCGCGACAATGCCGGACCACCGCGCTGACCGATCCGATTCCCAGACTGTGGTCGCCGCCCAGCACGATGGGCAGTCGCGCCGCCTGCAACTGCGCCAGCATCGCGTCGTGCAGCGTCTGGTTCCAGGCGATCCCCTCGGCCAGGTGACGGATGCCCTCGCACGGCGGCTGCTCGGGATTGGACGGCCCGGACAGGTTGCCGGTATCGATCACCGTGCGCCCGAGCGCTTGCAGCGCGCGCACCAGGCCGGCCACCCGCAACGCCTCGGGGCCCATGCTCGCGCCGCGCGTGGCCGCGCCGACGTCGGTGGGCACACCGATCAGCGCAATGTCCGAAGGGTTCATCCTGGCTCCTGCAGCAGCGAAGTGTCGCTGCAATGATCGCACGGGCAGAACTCAGCCCGGATGGCCTGCCGGCAACGGCGACAACGGCTGGGCCTCGAACTGCACGCCGTCCCAGCCATGCCGGATGAACTGACGGATGTTCTGGTGATCGGTGCCGTCCGGATGGGCCAGCACGTCGTCGCGGTAGTAGGCGCCAAAACACGCCAGCATCTGCGCCGGGGTCAGGCCCTGCAGGCGGCCGAACGCCAGCAGCTTGCAAGAGCCGTTGTTCTGCCCGGCCGCATTCTGCGCGCTGCCGTTGCGAAACGCGGTCGGCGTGAACGCATAGAGGCTGTCGATCAGCGCCAGCGACTGGTCGAACTCGATACTGCCGGGGTCGCGGCGCAGGCGCTCGAGGAATTCAGAAAGGCTCATCGGTGACATCTGCGGCATGGTCATCAGGTTGCCGCGCTCAGGCGACGATCACCGGCACCTCGGTGGCCGGCGGCGTGTTGCGGCTGCGCTGGCAGCGCACGATGCCGTCGATCATCACCATGCCGACACCGGGTATGTCGCCCAGTTGCACGCTGTCGAGCAGATCGCGGCCGGCCGAATGCTGGGCCTTGTCCATGAACACGAAGTCGGCCGGGCGGCCCGCCTCGATCAGGCCCTGGGCCAGTTCGCGCATCCGCGATGTGTTGCCGGTGGCAAATCCGAACACGATCTCGGCCGGGATATCGGCCATCGACGAGATCAGCGCGATCATGCGCAGCATGCCCAGCGGCTGCACGCCCGAGCCGGCCGGCGAGTCGGTGCCCAGGATCACCCGGTGCGGGCACTTGAGTTCCATCGCGTGCCGGGCGGTGAGGATGCCGATCCGCTCGTTGCCGTTGTGCACGATCTCGAGCGCGCGCGAGCTCTGCTCGCAAAGCCTGCAGACCGCCTTGTACGGCAGCGAGGTGTGACCACCGTTGACATGCCCGATGACATCGGCATCCGCTGCCAGCACCACGTCGTCGTCGATCAGACCCGACCCGGGAATGCTCGGCCCGCCGGTGTGGATCGTGCTCTGCATGCCGTGCTTGCGCGCCCAGCCGACCATCCGGGCGGCCTCGTCGCCAGCTTTCACGGAGCCAAGGCCGATCTCGCCCAGCAACTTCACGCCGGCCACCGCCATGTCGGCGAAATCCTGTTCGACCATCCCCTGCTCGATCACGGGGGCCCCGGCCAGCACCTTGACGCCGCCGCCGACACCGGCCGCGCGCATGCCCTCGAACGCGCGCTGGGCGGTGATGGCCAGCGCCTTCACGCCGATGATGTCCTTGGGGCGGCCCGGCAGGTGCACCTCGCCCGCCGACACCATCGTCGTCACGCCGCCGTGCAGGTTGCTCTCGATCCAGCCCATCTGGTTCTGGCGCGGAGTCCAGTCGCCGATCACCGGATGGACGTGCGAATCGATCAGCCCGGGCGCTAGCGCGGTGCCGCGGCAGTCGATGACCCTGTCGGCACGGTCGGTGTCGCAGTCCTTTTCGCGCCCGAGCGCCTCTATCACTCCGTCGCGCACGACGATGGTGTCGGCCGACAGGATCGGGTTGTCGATATCACCGGACAGCAGCAGGCCGATGTTGCGGATCACGACCTTGCCCGACGAGGCGATGATGGCGGCAGTGGCCATGGGGTTTCTCCTATGAATAGATCGGCAAACGCTCAGGCCGGGCGCGGGCGCAGCACCGCCTGGGTCTGCGTGACCTTGGCGACCAGCCTGCCCTCGTGGGTCAGCACGGTTTCGACGACCATCGTCGTGCTCCCGGCATGCAAGAGCGCGGATTCAGCCCGCACGACACCGTCACGCACACCCCGCATGAAGTTGGTTTTCGATTCGATCGTCGTCGTGCCGCTGGCCCCTTCGGGCAGGTTGAGATAGGCCAGCAGCGCACCGGCCGAATCGGCCAGCGCCATCAACGCCCCGCCGTGCAACAGGCCGGCGCCGGTGCAGCGGCTCGCGTCCCAGGGCATCTCGAGGATCACCGAGGAGGGCTGCGCCGACGCGGCGCGCATGCCCAGCGTCGCACATAGCGGCATCCGCTGCCGCAGAAGGGCTGTGGCATCGTCCATGTCAGCGCAACCCGTCGTCACCCTTGATGTCCGCCGGCACCAGGCCGCCGACCCGGGGCAACGGACGGCCACTGTCGGTGACCGCGACCGCGACCAGGATCTCGTTGGCACGCGGCGCGTCGGTGACGCGGGCCTCGAGCGCATCGAAATGCGAGCGCACATAGGCCGCGTCCTTGTGCCCTAGCGGCACATCGATCGCCGTGCCCGGTCCGCCCATCTTCTTGGCCGAAGGCACCAGCGCCGGGCCCTTGCCCAGCACCTTGCGCAGCGGTGCGCCAAGTTTGGGGTGCAGGATGGCCGCCGCGTGTTCGAGCTCGCCGTTCTCGCCGACGATCGCCGCCTTGCCAAAGCTCTGGGCCTTGTGCCCGTCGATCCCCAGCGCATCGACGCAGCGCTGGCCCAGGTAGCCCCCGAGCTCCTCGCCGATCTCGATCATCTGGTCCAGGTCGGCCTCGTAACGGCCCGCGTACGGGTTGGCGATGACGGCGATCGCCACCGCGCGGCGGGTCGGCGGATCGATCGGCCGACCCATCTCGAGCCGGGTCTCGTCGACGGTGACCATCAGTTTGCGGATCTGGGCTTTCATCGTGTTCTCCGTTTCAGCGCAGGCCGTCTTCGCCCTTGATATCGGCGGGCCTGAGCCCGCCCGCGCGATTGTGAACCCGCTGGCCGTCTGTCATGGCCAGAATATAGACCAGCTCGTCGGCTCGCGGATGGCCTGGCACGCCGACCTCGATGGCATCGAAGTGGCCGCGCACGTAGCTGGCATTGATATGGGTGATCGGCACGTCCAGCCGCGTGCCCGGGCCGCCGACCTTCTTGGTCGAGGGCACGATCGCCTTGGCATTGCCCCCCAGCTCGCCATCCTTCCAGCCCAGGATCTGGCGCATCCCGTAGCCACCGGGCACGTGCCAGAGCGCGCCGTGCTCGATCTCGCCGGCAGCGCCGACGATCGCCCCCTTGCCATAACCCTCGATCTGATCGACCGTGCAACCCATCGCGGCCACCAGGCGCTCGGCCATCTCGACCCCCAGCGGCTTGAGCGCCTCCATGAAGGCCAGCAACTCGGGCTCGTAGCGGCCGGCAAACGGGTTGGTCAGCACGACGGCGAGCGCGCCCTTTTTCTGCGGTTTGTCCGGGGCCGGCCCGCCCTCGTGGTAGACGGTTTCGATCTGGGTGAAGAGGCGGCGCTTTTCGATCATGGTGATGTCCCGATGACTAGGATTGGCTGTTCAGACGGCCAGATATTGTTCGCGTACCTGGGCATTGGTGTTGATCTCGTGCATCGTGCCCTCGAAACGGATGCGGCCTTTCTCGATGATGTAGGCGCGATCGCCCACCTGCTGGGCGAAATGCAGATTCTGCTCGGACAACAGGATGGCCACGCCACGCTGCTTGAGCTGACGCACCGCCTCGGCCATCTGGTCGACGATCACCGGGGCCACGCCCTCGGACGGTTCATCGAGCAGGATGCACGCCGGGTTGCCCATCAGCGTGCGCGCGATCGACAACATCTGCTGTTCACCGCCCGACATCCGCCCGCCCAGCCGCTCGGGCATCCGGCCCAGGTTGGGAAGAGCTCGGCGATCCGCTGCCAGTTCCAGTGACTGCCGTCTTCGCGCGCCCGCTGGCGGCCGACCTCGAGGTTCTCGAGTACCGTGAGCCCGGTGAAGATACGCCTGTCCTCGGGCACATAGCCCAACCCCAGCCGGGCGATCTGGAACGATGGCAGCGCGTCGATCCGCCGGCCCTGGAAGGTCACGGTGCCCGACGCCATCGGGGTCAGGCCCATGATCGACTTCATCGTCGTCGACTTGCCCGCGCCATTGCGCCCCAGCAGCACGACCACCTCGCCGGCATTCACCCGCAGGGACACGCCGGCCAGGATGTGCGCACGGCCGTAATAGGTATCGATTCCGTTCACCTCGAGCATGTCAGGCCTCCGAGCGTGAGCCGAGGTAGATTTCGCGCACCCGGGCATCGGCCCGCACGCTGGCCGGATCGCCCGATGCGATCAGTTCGCCCCGGTCGAGCACCATCACGTGATCGGCATGGCCGAAAACGACGTCCATGTCGTGCTCGGTGAACAACACCGCCATCTGCCGGTCACGGGCGATACCCGCTGTCAATGCCATCAGGTCTATCCGTTCGCGCGGCCCCATGCCCGCGGTCGGCTCGTCCATCAGCAACAGCCGCGGCTCGTTGGCCAGTGCCATCGCCAGCTCCAGGCGCTTCAGGTCGCCGTAGGCAAGGATGGACGCGGGTCGGTCGGCCTGGTCCTGCATCGAGACCAGTTCGAGCAGCGCGTCGGCCTCGGCGATGTAGCGGTCCCGGGCCGGACGCCAGAGGTCGCGCAAGCGCCGGTGATGCGACAACAGTGTCATCTGCACGTTTTCGCGCACGGTCATCGACGAGAACGTGGCGGTGATCTGGAACGTGCGCCCCACCCCCATGCGCACACCTGGCGCGGCGCCCTGCCCACGACCTGGGCGCCGGCCACCGTGATGCTGCCCGAATCGGCACGCAACTGACCGTTGAGCATGTTGAAGCAGGTCGTCTTGCCGGCGCCATTGGGCCCGATCAGCGCGACGATCTGGCCGGCAGCGACGGTGAAGCCGACATCGTTGACCGCCTGTACGCCGCCAAAGGCCTTGCTCAGGCCACGGACCGCCAGCACCGGCGTCGCCGTGTCCGCCGGCCCCCTCATGCCCGCTCCTCGCGCAGGAACAACCGACGGATGCCGCCAACGACACCGCCCGGGAAGAGGATCACCAGCAGCAGGATCACGCCGCCCAGCATCGCCCGCCAGTAGTCGGTTTCGCGGGCCACCGTGTCCTCCAGCCAGGTGAACAGCGATGCGCCCAGCAGCGGCCCGGTCAGCGTCTGCACGCCGCCCAGCAACACCATCACCAGGCCATCGATCGAGCGCCCGACCCCGATGATGTCCGGAGAAATGCTGCCTTTGGAGAACGCAAACAGCGCGCCGGCCGCGCCGCCGACGATGCCGGCCAGCACGAAGCCCAGCCACTGCGCCCGGTGGGTGTCGATGCCGATCGCGTCGGCGCGCAACGGTGAATCGCGCACGGCGCGCATCGTGTAGCCGAACGGCGCCTGCAGCGCACGCCAGAGCACCGCGATGCCCAGCACGGTCACGGCCAGCGTCAGCAGATAATAGTGGCGCTTTTCACTAAGCCATTCGGCCGGCCAGATGCCGATCAGGCCATTCGAGCCGCCGGTGAAGTCATCCCACTGAAAGATGATCGACCAGACGATCTGACCCAGCGCCAACGTGAGCATTGCCAGGTAGACGCCGCTCAGGCGCACCGCGAACCAGCCGAACAACAGTGCGCCCAGGCCGGCCACCACCGGCCCGAACAACAGCGCCAGTTCCATGGGCCAGTGCGCCTGCAGCATCAGCAGCCCCGCGCCGTAGGCGCCTAGCCCGAAATACGCGGCGTGGCCGAACGAGTGCATGCCGCCCGGACCCATGATGAAGTGCAGGCTGGCGGCGAACAACACGGCGATCAGGATGTCGATCATCAGGATCATCAGGTAGGGAAAACGTGCCTCGAACAGCGGCAGTGCGAGCAACGCGAGCATCAGCAGCGCGCCGACCGCGAGCAGGCTGACCGGCAGGCGCCGCAACGGCATCTCGACCTCGGCCGGATTGCGGCTCTCGGGTGCCGGCTTGCCCAGAAGGCCCCAGGGCCGCCAGATCAACACGATGGCCATCACCAGGAATTCGACCACCAGCGTCAGCTTGGAGAACGAGAAGCTGAATTCCCCGAACGACACGTCACCGATCGCGATGCAGACCGCCTTGACCTGCGCGATGATCAGCGCGGCGAGAAAGGCCCCGGGAATGCTGCCCATGCCGCCGACGACGACCACGACAAAGGCCTCGCCCAGGGCCACCAGGTCGAGCGCCTGGCTGGCCGGTTCGCGCGGCAGTTGCAGTGCCCCTCCCAGGCCGGCCAGGAAGGCGCCCAGCGCGAACACGCTGGTGAACAACCACGCCTGGTTCACCCCCAGCGCACCGACCATCTCCCGATCCTGGGTGGCGGCACGGATCAGCGTGCCCCAGCGGGTGCGGGTGAGCAGCAGCCACAACGCACCCAGCACCAGCGGGCCGGCGACGATCAGCACCAGGTCGTAGGTGGGCAACGAGCGCCCCAGAAATTCGAACGAACCTGTCAGCCCGGGGGCCCTGGGGCCCAGCAGGTCTTCGGGCCCCCAGAGGGCGATGACGCCGTCGCGGATGATCAGGACCAGCGCGAAGGTGGCGAGCAACTGGAACAACTCGGGCGCCTTGTAGATGCGCCGCAGCAACAGGAACTCGATCAGCGCGCCGAACGCCGCGACGATGACCGCGGCCAGCAACACGCCGGCCCAGAAGCCGAGCCCGCTGGGCCCGAGCAACTCGACCATCGAATAGGCGACATACACGCCCACCATGTAGAACGAGCCACGGGCGAAGTTGACGATCCGGGTGACGCCGAAGATCAGCGACAGGCCCGCAGCGATCAGGAACAGGGTCGAAGCGCTCGCCAGGCCGTTGAACAACTGGGCGAGCAAACCATTGAGCGTCATGGCGGTTTCGAATAAAGGCTGCGATCGGCCCGGGCCCTGGCGCCGTCGCGCACGGACCCGGGCCTGGCATCGACGTCAACGGGCGGTGGTTCCCGCCCCCGGACGATTACTTGGCCGCCGGGCGAAGGTTGGCGACTTCCTCGTCGGTCGGCTGGAAGTCGGCCCCGTCGCGGTAGACGAAGTCCTTCATCGTGCCCTTGCCATCGACCACAGTCGTGCGCCCGACAAAGGCGCCCAGCGTCGACTGGTGGTCTTGCGCGCGGAACATCGCCTCGCCGAGCGGGGTGTCGAACTTCAGCCCGCGAAACGCGGCGATCAGCTTGCCGGTGTCGGGCCCGCCCGCCGAGCGCAGGCCGGCGGCCAGCGCCATCACCGTGCTGTAACCCACGATCGAGCCGACGCGCGGGTAGTCGTTGAAGCGCTTCTGGTAGGCGTCGAGGAACTTCTTGTGCTCGGGCATGTCGATCCGGTCCCAGGGGTAGCCGGTGACCAGCCAGCCCTCCGGCGCCTCGGCCTTGAGCGGATCGATGTACTCGGGCTCGCCGGTCAGCAGGCTGACGACCTCGCGGTCCTTGAACAGGCCACGGGTATTGCCCTCGCGCACGAACTTGGCCAGGTCGGCACCGAACAACACGTTGAAGATGCCATCGGGTTTGAGTTCGTCCAGTGCCTGCACGACCGCCCCGGCGTCCACCTTGCCCAGCGGTGGCGCCTGCTCGCCGACGAACTCGATGTCCGGCATCGCCTGCTTCATCAGCGTCTTGAACGTGGCCGCCGCCGATTGACCGTACTCGTAGTTCGGGTACACCATCGCCCAGCGCTTCTTGCCGGACTGGGCCGCCTCGGGCACCAGCATCGACACCTGCATGTAGGTGGACGGGCGCAGCCTGAACGTGTACTCGTTGCCGTTCTGCCAGACGATCTTGTCGGTCAGCGGTTCACCCGCCAGGAAAAAGACCTTGCGCTGCTGGGCGAAGTCGGCCAGCGCCAGCCCGATGTGCGACAAGAAGCCGCCGGCCAGCAGGTCGACCTTTTCGCGCGACAGCAGTTCCTCGGCGACGCGGACCGCGTTGCCAGGGTTGCCGCCATCGTCGCGCGACACGAATTCGAGCTTGCGTCCGTCGATACCGCCGGCCGCATTCACTTGTTCGAGCGCCAGTTCCCAGCCCTGCTTGTATGGGTTCAGGAACGCGGGGAAGTTCTTGTAGCTGTTGATCTCGCCGACCCGGATCGGATCGGCCGCCTGCGCCGGCGCCATGACGGCCAGCACACTGGCAGCAAGCAACGGGGTAAGCAGGCGATGGAAGTGCTTGTTCATGTTTCCTCCTCAGGATTGACGCCATGGAACTGACCGCGGATGACGGATTCTGGATGCCCGGATGCCCGCGATCTTCGTAGGGTACAGCAAGCAATTGTGCTCATGCGGGCACCGATCGTGCCGCGTGCCGGGTCCGCTCGCCGGCCGCCAGGTGGCCGTGCAGCGGGCCGGCCAGCCGAACCTGCCCGGCCAGTTCGATCCGCACCGCCGCGATGGGCAACGCACGGGCAAGCCGCCTGCCTGCGCGTTGGCCCGCGGCCAGCGCGCGATCGATCTCGTCCGGCGACAGCTTGCCCACGGCCACGGTCACCGGCAGCTCGCCCAGGTCGCAGACCGCCTGGACCTCAAGCCGGTGTCCGTTGCACGGCAGCCGATCGCACGTCGACGGCGTTGGCGATCATCGTGGCCGCCGCATCCGCGACAGCGGCGCAGTTGCCCAGCACCGTGACCGCATCGGCGATGCCCAGCGACTGGCTGCGACCCCGCCAGCCACTGGTCGCCACCCCACGCACCGGATCGGCGGCCCGGATCGTCACCGTCTCGGGGCGCGCAAAGCGCGAATCGTGCTGTACGACCAGCGCCAGCCGTACGCTCGCCCCGGGGGCCAGGTGCAACGCGATGTCACCGCCGTTGTTGATGATCGCGTGCTCGATGCCCGGTCGCTCGAAGAAGCGACAGATTCCGTCGGCCACGCTGCCGGCCACCGCGGCCATCGGCGTGATGTACCGGCCGGCGTGCGGTTGGCAGGCCGCCAGCATGTCGTCGAGCACCCGGTCGGCCAGCGGATCGCCGCTCGAGCGCACCCGACGCGTCGGCGCCGCCGGCGACAACGGCCGACGCAGCCAGGCCAGCTCGCCGGCCAGCGCCGGCAGCAGGCCGGCAAAGCCGGCCCAGGCCGCCCGCACCGCCCGCTCGACGATTGCCGGATCGCCGCGGATGGCGATCACCAGGTCGATCGGCCCGTGCTGGAAATGCCAGCGCCCGTCATCGAGCCGGTGGGCCTGGGCACCGGTCGCGGCCCGCTCGTGGACGAAACGGTCGGGCCGGGCGCCTTCCTGGACGAGGGCCATGTTCACCGGGCTGCGGACGGCCCGCCACCCGGCCACGGGTTACCGGTCGGCCACGGGCGATGCTCGATGCGCGTGGTGGCAAGGACCTCGTCGATCGACTGGATGCGGTCGCGATGCCCGCCCAGCGCCAGGTAGTCGGCCCGGTTCATCGTGAACTCGATAGGCGCGACGATCGCCGGCGTGGGCACGTAGCCGAATGAGCGTTCGGGCATCCGGGCGACATCGGCCATCACGGTGATGCCGCCGCCGGGCCAGATATAGCACGGTGCGCCGCCACAGGTGACCCGCACCAGCAGGTCCTTGATCGAGCGCGTCAGCAACACCGGGTTCTCGGTGACTCCGGCGCGCAGGCTGCCGCCCGCGCCCATCACGAACAACACGGTCGACAACGACGGCTCGCAGTTCTCGCCGATGCGATCGACGACCTTGCGCACCGGTGCGGGCATCGGCGCCTTGACCGGCACCAGTTGGTCATCGAGCACGAAGTACTCGGCATCGTCGCCGGTCGTGGACACCATCAGCAGGCGCAGGCCCGGCCGCGCAGTGCGGGCGTTCCAGCCCTCGATGATGGCCAGGGGATCGGAGATGTCGGTGCCGCCCCAGCCGGTGCCCGGTTCGGCCACCTGGAAGTAGCGCCCCGGTGTCGACTTGCGACCGCGCAGGCGGATGCCGGTCGGCTGCATGCCCAGGCACTTGCCGGCCTGGTGTTCGCTGAGCACCCCGGTGATGTGATCATCGACGACGACGACCTCGTCGACATGCCCGTGCCACTGCTGCGCGAAGATGCCGATGGTCGCCGAGCCGCAGCCCACCCGCATCCGCTGCTCGGGCACGCCGTTGACGATCGGCGCCTTGTTCGCCTCGACCACCAGTGTGGCACCGCCTTCGATGCTCAGTTCGACCGGCTCCTTGTTGCCCATCGCCATCATCAGGTCGCAGGTGATGCGCCCTTCGCGCTTGCTGCCCCCGGTCAGGTGATGCACGCCGCCCAGCGACAGGAACTGCGAACCGTACTCGTGCGTCGTCACGTGCCCGACCGCCTCGCCCTGGTGGCGCACGGTCGCGCACTCGGGGCCGAGGTACCGGTCGGTGTCGATCTTCACCCGGAAACTGCAGTAGCTGAAGATCCCCTCGGTCACGACCGTGACACTGTCGACCCCGTCGATGGTGCTGCCGACGATGAACGGTGCCGGCTTGTAATCGGGATAGGTGGTCCCCGAGCCGACGCCGGACACGAAGACGTCGGCACCGACCAGATCGCCTTGCCACTCGCCCTCGCCGGCATCGAACGGCACCGCCTGCCCGACCCTGCCCCGCTGCATCAGCACCAGCGGATCGAGACGGGTCAGCGCGCCGTCGACATTGGCATAGCGATCGCAGGCACCCTGGCGCCCCGGCTTGATCTGGCACAGCACCGGACAGGCATTGCACTCGATCTTGTCGGTCGTGACCGCGGTACCGGTGGCCTCGCCGCCCGTCGTCCCTTCATTCGCCATCGTCATGTCCGCTCCCCTTTTGCCAGCAACGCGGCCGCAGCCGATCCGGCGTGACCGGCACCTCGGTCGCCACGACGCCGGTGGCATCGGCGATCGCATTCAGGATGGCCGGGGCGGTCGCCACCAGCGCGGGCTCGCCGACCCCCTTGGCGCCGTACGGGCCCAGCGGTTCGGGTCCTCGATCAGGTGAACGCGGATCGGGGGACGTCGCCGACCGTCGGGATCAGGTAGTCGTGCAGGTTGTCGGTCCGACCGTTGATGTAGTGCTCCATCAGGGCCAGGCCGATGCCCTGGGCGATGCCGCCATGGATCTGCCCTTCGACCTGCGTCGGGTTGATCGCGCGGCCCACGTCGTGCGCCGCGTCGATGCCCAGCAAACGCACGGTGCCCAGGTCCAGGTCGACTTCGACTTCCGCCATCTGGGCGGCAAAGCCGTAGGTGGCATAGGGCACGCCCTGGCCGTCGGCATCCAGCGGCACCGTTGGCGGATCGAAGTGGCCGCTGCCCTGGAACAGGTCACCGGTGGGGCCGACCGGCAGCGTTTCCAGGTCCAGCGCGGCCTGGCGATCGCCCGACTGGCCGATCAACCGGCCGGCCTGCAGCGTGAGCTCTGCCGGCTCCGTGAGCCCGAGCGCCAGTAGCAACTGCCGTCGCAGGTCGGCGCCGGCAAAACGCGCCGCGTTGCCCGACACGAAGGTCTGGCGCGATGCCGAGCTCTTGCCGGCGTCGCGGGTCAGGTCGGTGTCGGCCAGCACCTGGTCGAATGCCCCGACCGGCAGGCCCAGCGCATCGGCACACATCTGCGGCATCACCGTATAGGTGCCCTGCCCGATGTCGACCGCGCCGTTGTAGAGCATCAACCGCCCGTTCGGGCGCAGGCCGACCACCATCGTCGACGGATTGGCCATCACGGTGTTGCCGATGCCGTACCACATGCAGGCCACACCGCGGCCGCGGCGCAGCCGCGACGGCTCCAGGAAATGGGGATCGGTGCCTGAACGCGGCGCTCGGCCGGGTCCGGCCGCGGGTGCCCGGCCGGCTCTGGCCGCGGCGTTGAACGCGGCCACCCGCGCGCCGGCGGCCGCCACGCCGGCTCGATCGCCTCGAGGCAGGCCACCAGGCCGACACTGGCTTCGAGGTTTGTCCGCAGGCCGTGCGGTCACCGGCGCGCAGCGCATTCTGCAGGCGCAGCGCGAGGCGGATCACGGCCCAGCCGGCGCGCGATCTCGTCGATCAGGGTTTCGTTGATCAGTGTCGACTGCGGCACGCCGAAGCCGCGAAACGCACCGGACACCGAGTCGTGGGTCAGCACCGCCCGGGTGTCGGCGCGCACCCGCGCGACGCGGTACGGGCCGCTCGCGTGGATGGGCACCCGGTTGGCCACGGTCGGTCCCCAGGAGGCGTAGGCACCGGTATGAAAGTCGCCGTCGAACTCGTAGCTGACGAAGCGCCCACCGGCATCGGCGCTCAGCGTGGCCGCGAGACGCGACGGGTGACGCTTGGTCGACGAGCGCATCGATTCGGGGCGTTCGAACACCAGCCTTGCCGGGCGGCCGAATTTGCGCGCGGCCGCGACCAGCAGCGGCTGTACCGACAGGTCGAGTTTGCCGCCGAACCCGCCGCCCACCGCCGAGGGCACGATACGCACCCGCCCCGGCGGCAGCGCGAACATATGGGCGATCTCGTCGCGGTCCAGATACGGGGTCTGGGTGCTGACGAAAAGCGTCACACCATCGCCATCGTCCCGCCGGTGCCAGACCGCGTATCCGGCCTCGGGCTCGATGTAGGCGTGCTCGATGTAATGGGTGCGCATCGTCGCACCGGCCGAGTGCAGGGGCACGTCGGCCTCGGTCCGGGTGTCGCGCAGCCCGTGGCCGCGGCACAGGATGTTGTCCGGATAGCGGGCCTGAACCGGGTGCGCGCCCATCGCGAGCGCCTCGTCCATCGTGGCCACCGCGGGTAGCGGCTCGAAGCGCACCGGCACGGTGTCCGGATCGAGGGCGGCGATCGCCTGCGCGTCGCCGGCCACCACCAGCACCGCCTCGCCGCGAAAGCGGGTTTCCTGCTCGGCCAGCGCCGGCTGGTCGCGCAGCTCGGCAAAGATCGCGAACGCGTTGTTGTCGATGTCGGCCGCGGTCACGACCCCGACGATCCCGGGCTGCCCGCGTACCCATTGGTCGAGATCGCCCAGGAGGATGCGCGCCCTTGGGTGGGGCGATCGGATCACGCGCAATTCGAGTGCGCCCGCCGGCACTTGGTCGGCACCGAAAGCCAGCGAACCGTCGAGCTTGCCCGCCACGTCAAGCCGGGCCATCCGGCTGCCGACGGCCGCACCGCTGGCCGGCTCGATCGCGGCGGCCAGCGGCGCCCGGTCCGCGGCGGCGAGCACGGCCTCGACGATCTTGCGATAGCCGGTGCAACGGCACAGCACGCCGCCCAACGCATCGCGGACCTGGGCCTCGTCAGGCTGCGCGACACGGACCAGCAGGTCGGCCGCGGCCATCAGCATGCCGGGCGTACAGATGCCGCACTGCGCCGCACCGCCTTGCGCGAACGCCTGCTGCAGCCTGGCACCGACCGCCCGACCATCGGGCGAGCGCAACGACGCCAGCCCTTCGACGGTGATCACCGCGCGGCCGGCCAGTTGGGATGACGGCACCAGACAGGCGCACACCTGCCCGCCATCGAGCAGCACCGTGCAGGCGCCACAGTCACCGGCATGGCAGCCGATCTTGGTGCCGGTGAGGCCGCACTGCTCACGCAGTACCGTGCTCAGGCGCACCGAGGCATCGGCCGGCGTCGCGACCGCCTGGCCATTGACGGTCAGGCTCACCGGGTCGGCCACCAGCTCGTCCGGATGGACTTGCAGCGGGCCGGCGGTAGTCGGGTTCATACGCCGCTCCCGCCTGGGTCGGCTGTCCGGGCCGACAGCCCAGGGCGACGGGCCAGCGCCTGCAGCGCCCTGCCAACCAGCGTGGCCGCCGCATCGCGCCGGTAAACGGCAGTGCCGCGCACATCGTCGATCGGTGCCAGCGCGCGCAGTGCGTCCGCGGGCAACGGCTTGCCGGCCAGCGCCAGCATCTGCTCGGCCGACAGCCCCGGCAACTGCACCTCCAGTTCACGCAGGCGCACGGCCGCCGGTCCGCAGGCGCCCACCGACAAGGCACAGCCGACGACCCGGCCCTGCAGGTCCCAGCGCAGCATCGCGCCGAGCATCACGGCCGAGATCACCAGGTAGCGGCGATGCCCGAGCTTGACGAAGGTGCTGTGCTGGCGCGCCTGCGCCGGCAACAGCACGGCCTCGAGCAGTTCGCCGGGCGCCAGCGCGGTGCGCCGCGCACCGCGGATGAGTCGTCGACGGCCAGCGTGCGCACCCCGCCGGCCGAGCGCAACTGCACCCGCGCTTCGAGCGCCGCCAGCGCCGGCACGCCATCGGCCGCCGGCGAGGCATTGCAAAGGTTGCCGCCCAGCGTGCCACGGTTCTGGATCTGCCGCCCGCCGACCTCGCCCGCCGCCATCACCAGTGCCTCGAAGGCCGGCTCCCGCAATGCCGGATGGGCCGCATCGGCCAGCGTCGACCAGGGCGTCATCGCGCCGATGCGCAGAAAGCTCACACCGTCGAGAGGGGTAACGGAAATACCCTTTAAACTCGGCAGGTCCGAGAGGTCCAGCAGATCGTTGGCTGCCGGGCGTGCGACCAGCGCCGGAAACAGGTCGGTGCCGCCGGCAACGGGCGTCAGGATGCGGCGCTCGGCTTCCGCGGTGGCCAGCGCGTCGAGCGCGGCGTCAGGCTCTGCGGCCTGTGGGTTCTGACCATGTGCTTCACCGCTCCTGGTGGGGATTGGCAGGGTCGCCAAACAAGGCCTCGGCGCCCCGTGTCTCATGCTCCAGGTTGTTAGTATACTAACGATAATGTTCCCGGCAAGTCCCCGAGTGAAATCTTCATGACCCACGTCGTTACCGAATCCTGCATCAAGTGTAAGTACACCGACTGCGTCGATGTCTGCCCGGTCGATTGCTTCGGGAGGGGCCCAACATGCTGATCATCGATCCCGATGAGTGCATCGATTGCGCGGTCTGCATTCCCGAATGTCCGGTCGAAGCGATCTTCGCCGAGGAAGACGTCCCTCGCGGCCAGGAAAAATTCATCCAGATCAACCTCGAACTCACACCGCTCTGGCCCAGCATCACGCGTGCCAAGCCGCACCCGGAAGACGCGGACGACTGGAAGGACGTGAAGGACAAGCTGCAATACCTGGAGCGCTGAACGGCCGCCGCCGCAGGCGCGCTCGCAGCGAACCACCGGCTGCCCCGATGACCTGCGTACGCGCCGACCAGGCCGACTGGCCCGCCGCTGCCGCACTGGTGGATCGTGACGCGCTCGCGGCACTCGATGCCCGTTTCGTGCGCCGCCTGTCGCACACCGACCCGGCGCTGGCGCAGCGGCTGCTACGAGCCCGTGCGGCGCCGCCCGACGGGCTGGCTGAATCGACGTTGTTGATCGACCTGGCGGCGGCGCTCGAAGCCTTCATCGCCGACGAGTTCGGTATTCCTGACGCATTGGCCAGGTTGCAGGCACGCCATCACGCGACCGAACCCCTGCTGCGGGTCAAGTACAAGTTCGTCAAGCGCCAGGGGCTGCTGGGCGTGCCTCCCGAAACACGCGAAGCGCTCGATGCCGTCGCGCTGCGCGCCCGGCTCGTCGCGCAACAGGCCGACCCCGACGATGAACCGGGCTTTGCAGACCAGGTACTGGCATGGCAGGCGGCGCTGCGCCGGCCGGACACGGCGGACAAAGACACCATTCGCGCCGCATTGGACTGCGCCCGCGACTACGCGGCCTGGGCCGCCGGCACGCCGGCCGGCCGGCTGCGGCACCGGCACGGCGTGCTCTTCGATCATCCACAACCGCAGGATGCCGCGCACCGGCTCGAATTCGTCGACAAGGTGGCCGCCCCGGGTGGCGGGGCGCTACACCGGATCGATGCGCGTGCGCTGCATCCGCGAACCGGCTTCGTGCTCAGCGACCCTGGCTTCGCGCTGCCCGGCGCGATGGACCAGGCCAAGTACTGCCTGCTGTGCCACCACCAGGGTAACGACTCGTGCTCGCACGGCCTGCCGGCGGCGGCCGAGACCGGCCAGGCCGACACCGACGAACCGCGCTTTGCGCGCAGCGCGGGCGGCGAGCCACTGGCCGGCTGTCCACTCGAGCAGCGCATCTCCGAGTTTCACGAACTCAAACTGGCCGGCCACCCGATCGGCGCGCTGGCGATGATCGTGCTCGACAACCCGATGGTGGCGGCCACCGGCCACCGGATCTGCAACGACTGCCTGAAGGCCTGCGTCTACCAGCAACAGACCCCGGTCGACATCCCGCAGGCCGAGACCCGCGTGCTGCGCGACGTGCTCGAGCTGCCGTGGGGAGTCGAGATCTACGCGCTGCTCACACGCTGGAACCCGCTCGATCTGCGCCGCTGGCTGCCCGCTCCGCCAAGCGGGCGCCGGGTGCTGGTGGTCGGCGCCGGACCGGCCGGCTTCACCCTCGCCCATCACCTGCTCAATGCCGGACACGAGGTGGTGGCGATCGATGGCCTGCGCATCGAACCGGACGTTGACGACGGCGCCCCGGTACGCGAGCTGGCCACATTGCAGGCGCCACTGGATCAGCGGATCGCGGCTGGCTTTGGCGGGGTGGCCGAGTACGGCATCACGGTGCGCTGGGACAAGAACTTCCTGCGCCTGGTGCGTCGCCTGCTCGAGCGCCGGCGGGGCTTTCGGCTGTTCGGCGGCGTGCGCTTTGGCAGCGCGGTGGATCCGTCGCAGGCCTGGGCACTGGGCTTCGACCATGTCGCGCTGGCCACCGGCGCCGGACGACCGACGATGCTGACGATCCCCGGCGGACTGGCCAATGGAGTGCGCGCCGCCAGCGACTTTCTGATGGCCCTGCAACTGACCGGCGCGGCACGGGCCGACAGCCTGGCCAATCTGCAGTTGCGCCTGCCGGCCGTGGTGATCGGCGCCGGCCTGACCGCGATGGACACCGCGACCGAAGCCTCGCCTACCCTGTGCAGGTCGAGAAATACCTGCATCGCCACGAGGTGTTGAGTGCGCGCCACGGCCAAGCCGCCGTGCTCGAAGGACTCGACGAGGCCGAGCGCGAGGTGGCGTTGGAGTTTCTCACCCATGCCCGGGCCCTGCGGGCGATTCGCGCACAAGGCGATCCGGCCGTGCCGCTGCGGGTGCTGCGCCAGTTGCAGGCCTGGGGCGGTGTCACCCTCGTCTACCGCAAGCCGATCGAGAACAGCCCCGCCTGGCGGCTAACCCAGAAGAAATGGCCCATGCGCTGGCCGAGAGGCGTGACCCTGCTCGATGAACACCAGCCGCTGTCGATCGACATTGACGAGTATCGCCGGGTCTGCGCGATCCGGCTGCAGCGGGCCGATGAGCCCCAACCGCTGCACCTGCCGGCGCGCTCGGTCTTCGTAGCGGCCGGCACGCAACCGAATGCCATCGTCGCCGGCGAGTTCCCAGGGCAGTTCACCACCCGCGACGGCTACCTGGCGTCGGTCCATCCGCGTGGCGCCGGAACCGGACCCAAGTCGGCGCATCACGACTTTTTTTGCCGGATCGAGGCGGATGGACGGCGGATCAGCTTCGTCGGCGACGCCCACCCGGCGTTTGCCGGCAACGTGGTGCGCGCGATGGCCTCGGCCAAGCGGGCGGCACCGGTGATCGATGCGGCGCTGCGTGCGCTACCGCCCCGCCCCGCCGGGCCGGACTTCACGCAATTCGCCAACGAGCTGGCCGATCGGTGGCAGGCGCGGGTCACCGCCTGCCGCGAACTGGCCCCGGGCATCATCGAGCTGGCCGTGCGCGCACCCAGTGCGGCCCGGGCCTTCCAACCGGGCCAGTTCTACCGGCTGCAGAACTTCGAGACACTGGCCGGCACGACGGGCAACGGCCCGGTCGGCACCCGGCCGGGCATGGAGGGACTGGCAATGACCGGCGCCTGGGTCGAGCGTGACAGTGGCGTGCTGGGCATGATCGTGCTCGAAAGCGGCGCGTCCAGCGACCTGGTTCGACGGCTGCGGCCGGGCGACCCGGTGGTCCTGATGGGCCCCACGGGTCAGCCGACCGAGATCGTCGGCGGCGAAACGGTGCTGCTGGTGGGTGGCGGTCTGGGTAACGCGGTGTTGTTCTCGATCGGCGCCGCGCTGCGGGCGGCGGGCTCCAACGTGTTGTACCTGGCCGCCTACCGGCGCAACCGCGACCGCTTCCGGATCGCCGACATCGAGGCCGCCGCCGACACGGTCATCTGGTGTGTCGACGAGGCGCCCGACTTCGTCGCCGGCCGCCCGGGCGACGCGGTGTTCCACGGCAATGTCGTGCAAGCGTTGCTGGCCTGCCGCGACCGCCATCTCGGACAGCGGCCAATCCGCCTGGCCGACATCGACCGGCTGATCGCCATCGGCTCGGACCGGATGATGGCCGCGGTGGCAGCCGTCGTCCGCGGTGAACTGGCCACCACTATTAAGCCGAATTGTCGTTTTATTGCGTCTATTAATTCGCCAATGCAATGCATGATGAAAGAGATCTGCGGCCAATGCCTGCAATGGCAACAGGATCCGGTCAGTGGCCGACCGCGGCTGGTGTTCTCCTGCAACACCCAGGACCAGCCGATGCTGGCCGTCGACTTTGCCAACCTAGCCGACCGCCTGGCCCAGAACGGCGCGCAGGAAAAGCAGGCACGGCAATGGCTGGCGTTGCAAATATCTCTGAATTCTACCGATTAACCGTTGTTGACGTTCCACAGCACCGCCGGGCGGAAATAACCCGTTATTGGGCAGATAATGGGGCAAATTTCGTTGCGGCGCATCAATACTGCGATATAAGTAACATCTCAGGTAACGAGTTGTCGCCTGTCGCGACTGGGGAAAAAAGCATGCTATATCAGCTTCATGAAGCGCAGCGGGCAGTCCTCAATCCGCTGTCCACCTGGGCAGATGCGATGAGCCAGCTGTACGCGAACCCGTACAGCCCGTTTGCGTACTCGCCGTTCGCCAACCGGGCCTCGGCCGGCTTCGAGTTGATCCACCGGCTGGGCAAGGACTACGAAAAGCCCGAGTTCGGCATCACCGAAGTCGAAATCGACGGCCAGAAGGTGACCGTCCAGCAACGGATCGAGCTCGACAAGCCGTTCTGCCGTCTGCTCAAGTTCGAACGGCTGTTGCCCGCAAGACTGGGTGGGCATGCCGACGACCCCAAGCTGTTGTTGTTCGCGCCGCTGTCCGGCCACCATGCGACGCTGCTGCGCGACACCGTGCGCGCGCTGATTCCCGATCACGAGGTCTATGTCACCGACTGGATGGATGCGCGCTTCGTGCCCTTGAGCGCGGGCCGCTTCAATCTCGATGACTATATCGGCTACGCAATCGAGTTCATGCGGCTGCTCGGCCCCGACGTGCATGTCGTCTCGGTGTGCCAGCCGACCGTGCCGGTGCTGGCCGCGATCTCGATCATGGCCGCAATCGAGGATGAGCACATCCCGTTGTCGATGACGATGATGGGTGGCCCGATCGACACCCGCAAGAGTCCGACCGAAGTCAACGCGTTGGCGATCAAGAACACCTTCGAATGGTTCGAGCGCAACCTGATCTACGTGGTGCCGGCCAAATACCCGGGCGCCGGGCGCAAGGTCTACCCGGGTTTCTTGCAACATGCGGGCTTCGTGTCGATGAACCCCGATCGTCACGTGAATTCGCACTGGGATTTCTACATGAACCTGGTGCGCGGCGACCTCGAGACCAGCGATTCGCACCGCGACTTCTATGACGAGTACAACGCGGTGCTGGACATGCCGGCCGAGTACTACCTGAGCACGATCCAGACGGTCTTCCAGGACCACCTGCTGCCAACCGGCAAGTGGGACGTGCAGTTCGAGGGCGACACCCACCGGGTCGACCCGGCGGCGATCACCAATGTCGCGCTGTTCACGATCGAAGGCGAACTGGACGACATCTCGGGGCCGGGCCAGACCCAGGCCGCCCACAAATTGTGCGCGAACATCCCGCAGGAGCACCAGCAGGACCTGGTCGCCGAGGGCGCCGGTCACTACGGCATCTTCAGCGGGCGGCGATGGCGCGAACGGATCTGCCCCGAGGTCGGCAAATTCATCCGCGCCCACCGCACCCGGATAGGCGCCAAGCCGGCGCGCGCGGCCCGCCCGGCGGCCAAACGCACCCACAAGGCTGCCTGAGGCCTTCCAAGCCGGCAGGCAGCCCCGGGGCCCGACCGTCAACGGTCGGGCTTTTCCTATAATGGGCCGATGGCCGAACACCGCGGCGGCCGCGGCCGCCCGGATCCCGGGCCGCGCGCCGCGATGCGCTGCTGCCACAGACCCAGTGCACCCGGTGCGGCTATCCGTCGTGCCGCGAGTACGCGCACGCGCTGGCCCAGGGCGAGACGCGGCTGAATCGCTGCCCGCCAGGCGGCGAAGCCGGCATCCGCCAACTGGCGGCTTTGCTCGAGACGCCGGCGCTGCCGCTCGATCCCGAGACCGGTACCGAAGGCCCCCGGTTACTCGCCTTCATCGAGCCTGAACCCTGTATCGGTTGCACCAAGTGCATCCGCGCCTGCCCGGTCGATGCGATCATCGGAGGTCCCAGGCGCATGCACACGGTGTTGCCCGAACTCTGCACCGGCTGCGAGTTGTGCGTGCCGCCCTGCCCGGTCGACTGCATCCCGATGCTGCCGGTGCCGCAACTGCCATGGCAGCCGGACGATGCGCAGGCGGCCAGGCAGCGCTTCGTCGCCCGCCAGGCCCGGCTGGAGCGCGAGGCACGCGATGACCAGGATCGTCACGCCCGCGAATTGGCCGCGAAGTGGCGCGGCATCGCGGACCACGAGTCAGACGATCAACCGACCGCTGGGCAACCGTCGGCGCAAGCGGCAAGTGCCGGGGAGCCGGACGCCGCCCTGACGCGCAAGCGGGCGATCGTCGCCGCGGCGCTGGCCCGGGCCGCCAGGCGCCAGCAATCGCGCCCACCGGCGCTGCCGTTGCCCGGCAAGCCAGAGCGATGAATCCGCAGCGTCGTGCCGAGATGTTCCGCCGCTGGCAGGCGGCCAACCCGCATCCGACCACCGAACTGGAATACCGCAACCCGTTCGAACTGCTGGCAGCGGTGCTGCTGTCGGCACAGGCCACCGACGTGAGCGTCAACCTGGCCACCCGCAGGTTGTTCGCGCGCGCGCCCACCCCTGCGCAGATGGTCGAACTGGGCGAACCCGGGGTGGCCGAACTGATCCGCACGATAGGCTTGTTCCGGGCCAAGGCCCGGCACCTGTGCCAGACCTGCCAGATCCTGATCGACGAGTACGGCGGCGAGGTACCCGCCGATCGTGAGGCATTGGAGCGGCTGCCTGGCGTGGGCCGCAAGACGGCCAACGTGATCCTCAATACCGCATTCGGCCAACCGACGATCGCGGTCGACACGCACATCTTCCGGGTGGCCAATCGCACCGGCCTCGCGCCGGGCAAGACACCGCTGGCGGTCGAGCAAAAGCTGCTGCGCAACGTGCCTGCCCCCTACCGGCAGGATGCCCACCACTGGATGATCCTGCACGGACGCTACGTGTGCAAGGCGCGCAAGCCCGAGTGCTGGCGCTGCCTGGTGGCCGACCTGTGCGACTATCGCCCCAAGACGCCCGCCCCGCCCGCCTGAAGCGCGGTCACGTTCGCGCAACCGTCGGCTGCGCTGCCAAGGAAACCCCGTGTTCGACCCCTCCCAGGAAGATGTCCGCCGCTTTTTCTGCACGCTTTGGAAAAAGCACGGCGATCACCAACCGCTGACCCCGCTGGAAGCGATCGCGCTCGACTGGGTGTTGCAGCACCCCGAGTACCACGACGAACTGGCCGACGTGGAGCAGGCACTACAGGCCGACTACAGCGGCGATGGCGGCAGGACCAACCCGTTCCTGCACCTGTCGATGCACCTGGCCATTGCCGAGCAATTGTCGATCGACCAGCCGCGCGGCATCCGCCAGGCCAGCGACCGGCTGGTCCGCCGGCTCGACGATCCGCACCAGGCGGCGCACGAGATCATGGAATGCCTGGGCCAGATGCTCTGGAAGTCGCAGCGCGATGGCCAGCCACCCGATGGCGAGGCCTATGTCGACTGTGTGCGCCGGCGCGCCGCATGACCAAAGGCGCCGAACCATTGTCGGGCCCGGGACCGGTTGCCGGGCAACTCTGGCTCGAACTGGCGCCCCATGCCGGCGGCCGGGCACGGCGGCTGCTGGTATTCCTGCACGGCGCCGGCACGATCCCTGAAACCTACGTGCCGCTGGCCCTGGCCTGGCAGTTCAAGTTCCCCTCGGCGGCGGCTATCCTGCTGCAGGGCCTGATGCCAGGCCATACCGGTGCGGGTCGCGATTGGTTCGATCCGCGCGGCACCGGGTACGACCAGCGCGATGGCGCGATCGAGGCCGCCCGCGAAGTGAACGAACGGATCGTGCAGGCCGCCGGCAAGCTGGGGCTCGATGCCACCAGGACCGCGGTGATCGGCTTTTCC
>JAWKYE010000041.1:0-47189 GCA_041396665.1 Burkholderiaceae bacterium | reverse complement strand
TTTGCTCGATGATCTTGACCCGGTAGCTGTCCTCGGTGGCGGCGGCCAGCTGGTAGCCGATATTGCCGCCGCCGGCGATCATGATCCGTCGTCCCGCGCGGTCGGGCGGGCGAAAGACCCGGGTCACGGACGCGGTGTCTTCGCGGGCCGCGAGGAAAAACACCTCGTCATCGGCCTCGATCAGGGCGTCACCGTCGGTCGGCATCGACTGGTCGCCGCGATAGATCGCCACCACCCGCATCGGCTTGCGCGGCAACATCGCTGCCAGGTCGCGCAATGGCCGTCCGGTCATGCCGCCGTCGGTATGCGCCTCGATCGCGACCATCTGCACCCGGCCGGCGCCAAACTCGAGAATCTGCAGCACGCCGGGCTGGCGGATCAGGTGGCGGATATAGGTGGTGACCAGTTGCTCGGGGCTGATGATGTGATCGATCGCGATCGCGGCGGCGTCGAACAGCCGGGGGTGCGCCAGGTAGCTGCCCGATCGCACCCGCGCCAGCCGCGTCGGGATATGGAACATCGAATGAGCGATCTGGCAGGCGACCATGTTGGTTTCGTCGCTGTTGGTCACGGCCAGGATCAGTTCGGCATCCTCGATGCCGGCCCGCATCAGCACGTCGGGGTGCGATGCGTGGCCGGCGACGATGCGCACGTCCATCCGCTCCTGCAGGTTGCGCAGCACGGCGGCGTCGCGGTCGATGATCGTGATGTCGTTGGCCTCGTTGGCCAGCGCCTGGGCGACCGAGCTGCCAACCTGGCCGGCGCCGAGAATGATGATCTTCATGGGGGTGACTCCACGGGCAGGGGCGCGCGCTTGGGCATTCAGTGACGCCAGTAGGCGGGCAGGAACAGGATGAGCAAAGTGAACACCTCGAGTCTGCCGATCAGCATGCCGAACACCCCCAGCCACTTGACAGCCGGCGATACGGTGGCGAAGTTGGCCGATACCTCGCCCAGGCCCGGACCGAGCAGGTTGACCGTGGCGACCACGGCGCCAAACGCGCTTTCCAGGTCCAGCCCGGCGGCCATCATCGCGACCGTGAGCAGCAACGAGGTCGTGATGTACAGCATGTAGAAACCCCAGACCGAGAACAGGGTTTCCTCGGCAATCGGCCGCCTGCCGATCTTGATCACCGACACGCTGTGCGGATGCGCGAGCAGGAACAACTGGCGAACCGACATCTTGGCCAGCAGGATGATGCGCACCACCTTGATGCCGCCCGCGGTCGAACCGGCGCAGCCGCCGATGAAGGACAAGATGACGATCAGCAGCGGCAGGTGCAGCGGCCAGCCGGCGAAGTTCTCGGTGGTGAAACCGGTGCTGGTGATCACCGAGACGACCTGGAATGCCGAGAAGCGCAGCGCGGTCATCGGATCGGCGTGGGTGCCCTGCGACCACAGCGACAGCCCGATCAGGCCGATCGCCGCGATCGTGATCCCCACGAAGACCCTGACCTCGGTGTCGCGCAGGTAGGGCATCGGGCTGATGCGTCGCCAGGCCAGAAAGTGGATAGCAAAGTTGATCCCGCCGGCCATCATGAAGACGATGGCGATCCATTCGATCAACGGGCTGTCGTAGACGGACAGACCGGCGTCATAAGTGGAGAACCCGCCGGTGGCCACCGTCGCGAACGCGTGGCCCACGGCATCGAACCAGGTCATGCCGGCCAGGCGGAACGACACCGCGCAGGCCACGGTGAGCGCCACGTAGATCAGCCACAGGGCGCGCGCGGTCTCGGCAATGCGCGGGGTCAGCTTCTCGTGCTTGCTCACGCCCGACGATTCGGCCCGGTACAGCTGCATGCCGCCGACCCCCAGCAGCGGCAGGATCGCCACCGCCAGCACGATCATGCCCATACCGCCCAGCCACTGCATCTGCTGCCGGTGGTAGAGGATGGACGCGGGTAGCTTGTCCAGCCCGACGATCACCGTCGCGCCGGTCGTGGTGAAGCCCGACACCGACCGCTAACATCGCGTCGGTCAGATCGAGATGCAGGCCCATCACGAAGGGCAGCCCGCCCAGTACGCCCAGCAAGACCCAGAACAGCGCGACCAGCAAGAAGCCGTCGCGCACCGACAGTTCGTCGCGACAGCGCCGCGCCGGCATCCAGAGCAGCAGGCCCAGCAGCAAGGTGATGATCGTCGACGCCAGGAAAACCGACCATTGTTGGTCGGCAACGGCCAGTGAAATGAGCAGCGAGGGCAGGTAGCCGATGCTGTAGATCATCAGCAGCAGGCCGGTCACCCTGATTACCGCCAGCCAGCGCATCTAGGGCCTGTTCACACTCAGGACGCACCCGCGCCAAATCGGGCCAAGGTTCGTTTGCGGGCGCTGGCATGGTCGACGATCGGTCGGGGGTAGTGCCGACCCAGCGTGATGCCGCAGGCGGCCAGGCGCGCGGTATCGACCTTCCACGGCGCGTGGATCTCCTTGTCGGACAGTGCGGCCAGTTGGGGCAGGTAGCGGCGGATGAAGCGGCCGCGCGGATCGAACTTCTCGGACTGGCTGACCGGATTGAAGATCCGGAAATAGGGCTGCGCATCGCAGCCGGTGGAGGCGGCCCATTGCCAGCCGCCGTTGTTGGCCGACAGGTCGAAGTCATTGAGCTTGTCAGCGAAGTACCGCTCGCCACGCTGCCAGTGGATGCCCAGGTCCTTGGTGAGGAACGACGCGACGACCATCCGCAGCCGATTGTGCATGTAGCCGGTGCGGTTAATCTGTGCCATTGCGGCATCGACCAGCGGATACCCGGTTCGGCCCGCGCACCACGCGGCGAAAGCGGCATCGTCGTCTTCCCAGCGCACCGCGCGCATGTCGGCGCGAAACGCCTGCGTGCAGACCTCCGGAAACTGCTGCAGGATGTGAAAGTAAAAATCCCGCCAGGCCAGCTCGTTCAGCCAGGTGCGGGCGCCCTCTGCCGCAGCGCGATCGGCCTGCAGCGTCTGCCAGGCCATCTGTGCGGCCTGGCGGATGGAGACCGTGCCAAAGCGCAGGTGCACCGATAGGTAGGACGGGCCGACGGCGGCCGGGAAATTACGCAGCGCCTGGTACTGACCGATCCGCCCGGCAAACTCGGCCAGTTGCTGCGCGCCGCCCGACTCGCCCAGCGCGATGGGCAACCCGGTCAGATTGGTCGGCACGAAACCCAGCGATTGCAACGTGGGCATCGGCGCCGGGCTGCCCGGGAGCAGCCGCTCCTGCAACGGGCAGGCGAGCGTATCGAAGCCGTTTTGGCCGATCTGTTCATTCCAGCGCCTCAGGTACGGGGTGAACACCGTGTACGGCTTGCCGGCCTGGGTGAGCAGGCTGCCTGGTTCAGTCAGCGCATGGTCACGCACCAGCACCAGCGCGGTATCCTGGCCGGCCAGTTGCCGGCCGACATCGTCCCGCTCGATCGCCGCCGGTTCGTAGTCGGCGGCGGCGTGGACCCGCGGGCGCCGACCTCGCTGGCGATCTGCGGGACCAGTTCGCGGGCCCGACCGTGCCTGACGATCAACGAGCCGCCCAGCGCCGAAGTTCAGGTCCAGCTCGGCCAGCGCGTGCCAGATGAACTCGACCCGATCGGCCGGGTCGGGCAGTGCATCGAGAATCTCGGTATCGAACACGAAGGCCGGCTGCAGGCGTTGCGCCGCCGCCAGCGCGGAGCAGATCGCGGCATTGTCGGCCAGGCGCAGATCGCGCCGCAGCCAGACCAGTTGGGTTTCGGGGGAGGTCATCGGACGGGGAGGGGCACGGGCCCGATTGTGCGGCTTTGGGGGCGAATTACAATTGGACCATGTGTGCCGCCCCCGTCCGACCTGACGAATCATTTCCTGATGGCCATGCCCAATATGGCCGATCCGAATTTCGATGGCACGGTGATCCTGCTGGCCGAGCACAGCGACATGGGGCGATGGGGCTGGTCATCAACCGCGCGATGGATTTCGACCTGCAGGGCCTGTTCGAGCGGATCGACCTGGACCTGAGCCTGTCGCCGATGGCCTCCGATGCGGTGCTGTTCGGCGGCCCGGTCCAGACCGACCGCGGCTTCGTGCTTCACCAGCCGGCCGGCGCCTGGAGCTCGTCGATCCGGATCGGCGCGGACATGGCGCTGACCTCGTCCAAGGACATCCTCGAGGCCGTCGCCGAGGGCAAGGGGCCGGCCGAATTCCTGGTCACGCTGGGCTACTCGGGTTGGGGCCCCGGCCAGCTCGAGGACGAGTTGTCGCGCAACGCCTGGTTGTCTGTGCCGGCCGAGGCCTCGGTGATCTTTCGCACGCCGCTCGAGCTGCGCTTTGGTCAGGCCTACGGTCTGCTCGGCATAGACCCGGCGCTGCTGTCCGGCACGGCCGGACACGCATGACCGACACCCGCGCCACGGCGCAGGTGTGCTTGGATTCGATGTCGGCCTGGCCCGGGTAGGCGTGGCACTGGGCAATGCGATCACCGGTGATGCCCGGGCGCTGCGCATCCTCGTGCGCACCAGCAACCGGCAGTTGTTTGCCGACATCACGTCGCTGATCGGCCAGTGGCAGCCGGACGCGCTGGTCGTGGGCCGGCCGCTGACCGACGATGGCCGGGCCCAGGCGACGACCGGGCTGGCCGAGCGCTTCGCCCGCCAGCTCGGGGGCCGCTTCGGGCTGCCGGTGACGCTGGTCGACGAGCGCTACAGTTCACTGGCCGCCCAGGCCGAGATCGGGAACGGGCGCAGGGCATGGGCCGGCGCCAGCGGGCCCGGGCCGCGCTCGATGAGGACGATGCCACGGCGGCGGCGATAATCCTGCGACAATATCTGGATGAACATGCCGATACCTGATGCCGAGGCGGTTTACCGCGAGTTGCTTGCCAGGATCCGCCTGATGCACGAGCAACGGCCGCTGCTGGTCGTGGGCATCCACTCGGGTGGCGCCTGGCTGGCCCAGCGTCTGGCCGACGACCTTGCCGGCAGCCACTGCGAGGCCGGCGGCGATTCGCTGGGTTTTCTGTCGTCGGCCTTTCACCGCGATGATTATGCGCAGCGCCCGGGCCTGCCCGACAACATGAACGCCACCCGGTTGCCGCTGTCGATAGACGATCGCGAGATCCTGCTGGTGGACGATGTGCTCTATACCGGCCGCACGATCCGCGCCGCGCTCAACGAGTTGTTCGACTACGGGCGGCCCGGCCGGGTGCAGCTGGCGGTGCTGGCCGACCGGGGCGGGCGCCAGTTGCCCATCCAGGCCGATTTCGTCGGCTGCCGCTACGAGCCGGCCGCGGATCAGCGCCTGACGCTCAGTCGCGACACCGATGGTCGTTTCCATTTTCAAATCCCCTGATGCCAGCCAACCACCCCCAACTGACCCCCGAGGGGCGTCTGCGTCACCTGCTGACCATCGACGGCCTGTCGCGCGACCTGATCCACAAGATCCTGGACACCGCGCAGAAATTCGCCGGCGTGTCCGATCGCGATGTCAAGAAAGTTCCTCTGCTGCGGGGCAAGTCGGTATTCAACCTGTTCTTCGAGAACTCGACCCGCACCCGTACGACGTTCGAGATCGCCGCGAACCGCCTGTCTGCCGACTCGGTCAACCTGAACATCAACACGTCGTCATCGTCCAAGGGCGAATCGCTGCTCGATACCGTCGACAACCTGGCGGCGATGCATGCCGACATCTTCGTCGTACGCCATTCGCAAAGCGGCGCGCCGTTCCTGATCGCGCAGCACCTGAATCGCACCCGTGGCAACGAGGTGCACGTGATCAATGCCGGCGATGGCCGCCATGCGCATCCGACGCAGGCCTTGCTGGACATGTACACGATCCGTCATTTCAAGGGCGACTTCACGAAATTACGGGTGGCCGTGGTGGGCGACGTGCTCCATTCACGGGTCGCCCGCTCGGACATCCTGGCGCTGACCACGCTGGGTGTGCCCGAGGTGCGGGTGATCGCGCCACGCACGCTGATGCCGTCGTCGCTCGAGCAGATGGGGGTGACCGCCTACACGAACATGCGCGAAGGGCTCAAGGACGTCGACGTCGTGATCATGCTGCGTCTGCAGAGCGAACGGATGCGCGGTGCCTTGCTGCCGTCTGCGCAGGAGTATTTCAAGCACTACGGCCTGACCGCCGAGAAGCTCGCGCTGGCCGCTCCCGATGCGATCGTCATGCACCCGGGCCCGATGAACCGCGGCATCGAGATCGAGTCCGCGGTCGCGGACAGCCCGCAGGCGGTGATCCTGAACCAGGTGACGTTCGGGATCGCGGTGAGGATGGCGGTGATGAGTATGCTGGCGAGCTGATGTGGGCCCCCACGGTCGTCGTTTCGCTCCCTCGGCAAGCCGCCAGTGCCGGCCTTGGGGCCGGCCCGTTCCGGCGCCGGGCGGTGCCCGGCGAAACCTGCCTCCACCCCTGGGGGCTGCCCGGGGATGCAACGGCTACGGGCGGCCGGGTGCCGTTGCAACCCCGGGCGCATCGTGCTTGGGGGTGTGGGCCCCACGGTCGTCGTTTCGCCCTCGGCAGCCGCCAGTGCCGGCCTTGCAGGGCCGGCCCGTTCCGGCAGCGCCGGGCGGTGCCCGGCGAAACCCTGCCTCACCCCTGGCTGCCTGGGCTGGCAACGGCTTCGGACGGCCGGGCGCTCGTTGCATCCCCGGGCGCATCCTTGGGGGTGTGGGCCCCCACGGTCGTCGTTTCGCTCCTCGGCAAGCCGCCAGTGCCGGCCTTGCAGGGCCGGCCGTTCCGGCAGCGCCGGGCGGTGCCCGGCGAAACCTGGCCTCCACCCCCTAGGCAGCCCGGGGTTGCACGGCTCGGGCGGGCGCTCGTTGCATCCCCGGGCGGCTCGTGCTTGCGCAGTGTTGGCGTACACGGTCGCTTTGCCCGTGTATCCGTAGGCGTGTCGCGGGGTTGGGTTCTTTTCGGTTCTTGCGGTAGACCAGATGAATTTTGAGAACATCAGCGTCGTTGGGGCGCGGTTGATTGATCCGGGGTCGGGGACGGACCGGGTGACGGCGATCCACCTGGCGCAGGGGCGGGTGTTGGCGGTGGGCGACGCTCCGGGCGGTTTTTCGGCGGATCGCACGATCGACGCGAGCGGCCAGTGGGCGATGCCGGGACTGGTCGATACCGCGGCGCGCTTGCGCGAGCCGGGCTACGAGTACCGGGCCAGCCTCGATTCCGAGCTGGGTGCGGCGCTGGCCGGTGGCATCACCAGCCTGTGCTGTCCGCCCGATACCGATCCGCCGCTCGACGAGCCGGGCCTGGTCGAGATGCTCAAGCACCGGGCCCGCCTGCTCGATGGCACGCGACTCTATCCGCTGGGCGCATTGACCGTCGGGCTGGGCGGCGAGCACATCACCGAGATGGCGCAACTGGCCGAGGCCGGCTGCATCGGTTTTGCCAGCCTGGCCGGCTGCCGGTCGATACGCAGGCGCTGCTGCGGGCGCTGCAGTACGCGAACACCTACGGCTTCACGGTCTGGTTGCCGCCGCAGGATGCCCACCTGGGGCTGGGCGGGGTGGCTCACAGCGGGGTCGTGGCCAGCCGGCTGGGCCTGTCCGGCGTGCCGGTGATCGCCGAGACGGTGGCGTTGCACACCATTTTCGAACTGGTGCGCCAGACCGGCGCGCGGGTCCACCTGTGCCGGCTGTCGTCGGCCGCCGGGGTTGCGCTGGTGCGCGAGGCCAAGGCCGAGGGCCTGCCGGTCACCGCCGACGTGGCGGTGCATCACCTGCACCTGACCGAAATGGACATTGGTCACTTCGACAGCCGGTACCGGGTCGATCCGCCGTTTCGCGGCCTGCGCGATCGCGACGCACTGCGGGCCGCGGTGGCCGAGGGGTCATCGATGTCATCTGTTCGGACCACACGCCGGTCGATGACGACAGCAAGCAGTTGCCGTTCGCCGAGGCCGAGTCGGGTGCGAGCGCGCCTTGAGTTGCTGCTGCCGTTGGTCGTCTCGTATGCCGAGTCGGCGGGCCTGCCGTTGGTCTGGGTGCTGGGCGCGGTGACCAACCGCGCGGCGCGCGTGCTCGGATTCCGCCGGATCGCTGGCGCCAGGGCGATCGCCGATCTGTGCCTGTTCGATCCGGCGCAGCGCTGGCGGCCCGGTCCCAAGACCCTGGTCAGCCTGTGTCACCACACGCCGTTCAACGAGTACGAACTGCAGGGCAGGGTCAGCGGCGTCATCCTGTCGGGGCGGCTGGTGGACCGCGCGCCCGGCCTGACAAGACAATGGTCTTTGCGGCGGTTCATCCGACTGCCCCTGCTCATCGGCATGCTGTTCGCGGGGCTGGCGATCACCTTCGTCGTCTTTCCGTTCGTGGCGCGATCGGCCCACCAGTGGTGGATCCGTCGCTGGTCGGGCCTGTTGCTGCGCTGTGCCGGTGTGCGCCCCGTCGTGCGCGAAGTGGCACCCATGCCCGGTGACCTGCAGTCGGCCGGCGGCCTGCTGCTGGTGGCCAACCACGTGTCCTGGCTCGATATCTTCTTGATCAACCAGTTGGCGGCGTCACGCTTTGTCGCCAAGTCGGAGATCGCGCAATGGCCGGTGGCCGGCACGCTGGTGGCACGGGTGGGCACCGCTGTTCATCGAGCGGCACCGGCGCCGGGCCGTGCAGCACATGTTGCACGAGGTGGCCAGACACCTGGAGGCGGGCGAGATCGTCGCCGTGTTTCCCGAGGGCACGACCTCGGATGGTCTGGCGCTGCTGCCTTTTCACGGCAACCTGATGCAGGCGGCGATCCACGTCGATTGCCCGATCCAGCCGGTGGCGATCCGCTTTCTCGATCTGCAGGGTCTTCGCAGCGAGGCGCCGTTGTTCATCGGCGAGACGACCTTCGTCGAATCGGCCTGGAACATTCTCGGGGCGCCCGGGGTGATCGCCGAACTGCACTGGCTCGAACCGATCGCGGCGGCGCCGGACAAGCGGCGCAGCGAGTTGTCGGACCTGGCGCGCGAGCGAATCGCGCAGGCGTTGTCGTTGCCGCTCAGCCGCTGATCGGGCTGGCGGCCTCGCAGGGCACCTGCCAGAGGCGCCGATCGCCCAGCCGCACGGCGCTCAATCGGCCGCCCAGACGCAGCCGGTATCCAGGCCCAGCAGATCGTCGCGGATGATCAGGCCCTGGGTCGACCAGTGCCCGAAGATCACCGTGACCCTGCCGGCGGTGCGCCGCCCCGGCGCCTCGAACCAGGGCAGGCAACCGGGCGGCGCGTTTTGGGCGTCCTCCTTGCTCTCTAGCTCCAGCGAGCCGTCGGCGCGCACGAAGCGCATCCGGGTGAGCACGTTGACGATCACGCGCAGTCGGTCGTCGCCACGCAGCGCCGGGTCCCAGCGATCGGGCAGGTTGCCGTACATCACGCCGATGAAGTCGCGCCAGTGGGGGCCGCGCAGCACGGTGGCCACTTCGTCGGCCAGTTCGACCGCTTCCTCGGCCTGCCAGGACGGATGCGCCGGCATGCACCATCAGGTGGCCATTGGCCAGGTGGGCCAGCGGTCGGTGGCGTAGCCAGGCAATGAGTTCGTCGGCGTCGGGCGCGGCGAGTACGGCCGACATCGTGTCGCGCCGGGCCGGTGGGCGCACACCGGCCGCGGTGGCCAGCAGGTGCAGGTCGTGGTTGCCGAGCACGGTGACCGTGCCGGGGCCGGCCGCGCGCAGCCGGCGCAGCGCGCCCAGTGAATCGGGACCGCGGTTGACCAGGTCGCCGGCGAACCAGAGCGCATCGCCGGCCTGCCGGGCAGCAGGGCCAGCAGCGCATCGAGCGCGGCCGTACAGCCTTGCAGGTCACCGATCGCGAAGACCGGTGCCTCGATTGGTGCCGCTTTCACGCCGAGGCGCGCAGGCTCGCCGCGTTGCCCGGGCGAAGCGGCACGACATTGTCGCCCGGCACCTTGAACGGCATGTACTCGGGCACGAAGCGGGCCAGGCCGCTGCGGACGTCGGCATCGAGCAGGTTGCTGTTGTCCGAGAGCCAGGCATGCACATCGACCGCCCACTGGTGCGAGGGCAGCGCGCCGCAACGGGCGACCCGCAGCTTCGGATGGAGCGTCGGCCGGGTGGCCTCGCCGTTGGCCAGCAATTCCTCGAACAGCTTCTCGCCGGGCCGCAGGCCGGTGAACTGGATGGGGATGGCCGACTCGGGCAGGCCCGACAGGCGGATCATGTCCTTGGCCAGGTCGACGATGCGCACCGGATCACCCATGTCCAGCACCATGATGTCTCCGCTGTTGCCCATCAGGGCCGCCTGGATCACCAGCTGGGTCGCCTCGGACACCGACATGAAGTAGCGCTTGATGTCCGGATGGGTGATCGTGATCGGGCCGCCCATTGCGATCTGGCGGCGGAACTTGGGCACCACGCTGCCGGTCGAGCCCAGCACATTGCCAAAGCGCACGATGACCGTTTCGGTGCCGGGGTGGCTGAGCGCCCAGAGTTGCAGGTGGATCTCGGCGAGACGCTTGGTCGCGCCCATCACGCTGGTCGGGTTGACCGCCTTGTCGGTCGAGATGAACACCAGCTTCTCGACCGGAAAGCGCGAGATCGCCTCGGTCAGGCGCACGGTGCCGAGCGCGTTGTTCTGGACCGCCTGCCACGCGTTGGTGGTTTCCATCAGCGGCACGTGCTTGTAGGCGGCCGCATGGAACACGACCTGCGGCGCATGGTTGGCGAACACGTCGAACAGGCGGCGGCTGTCCTTGATGTCGCCAACGATCGTGCGGATCCGGATGTCGGGGAAGTCGATCGCCATGATCTCGCTGATCTCGTACAGCGCGAACTCGCTCAACTCGAAAAGAATGATCTCCTTGGGCCGGAACCGGGCGATCTGGCGGCAGAGCTCCGAGCCGATCGAGCCACCGGCCCCGGTGACGAGCACGGTCTTGAGCGTCAGCAGCTGACGCAGGCCACCGGTATCGAGCGACACCGATTCGCGACCGAGCAGATCGTCGACCTGCACGTCGCGGATCGCCGTGTACGACACCCGCTCGGCGATCACGTCGCCCAGATCGGGGATGATCAGCAGCTTGATGCCGGCCGATTCGCAAAGCTCGAAGGCGCGCCGACGGGTGCGCTGGTCGGCATGCGACACCGCCAGCAGCGCATGGTGGGCGCCGGTCGAGGCGGCCACCGCGACCAGGTCCGACCAGCGGCCGATGATCCGGTGGCCGAGCACCCGCCGACCCTGGTTCTTCGGTGCGTCGTCCAGCACGCCGACCACCCGCCAACTCGGAATGCGCTGCAGCTGCAGGATCAGGCGAAAGCTCGCCTCGTCGGCACCCAGGATCAGTACCGGCTTGCCTTCGTCCAGCTCGCCCTTGGCATGCATCCGCTGCTCTTTCCACCAGCGATAGGTGATCCGCCCGCCGAACATCAGGAACAGCACGACCAGCGGATGCATGATCAGCGTCGTGCGCGGGATGAGGTCGGCGCGGCTCCAGAAGAACAGGATCATCGTCGAGAGCAGGGTGCCCAGCAGCACCGTGATGCCGATCTGGCGCAGGTCGTGCAGGCTGGCGTAGCGCCAGATACCGCGGTAAAGGCCCAACGCGATGAAGATCGCGAAGTAGCTGGGCACCACGACGGCCAGCCCGGCCAGCAGCGTGGGCAGCAACGAGCCGGGCACCTGGAAACCCCAGGCCAGCGAGAAACAGAATGCCCACGCGGCAACCAGCGAGGCCAGGTCGAAGGCCATGGCGGTCAGGCGTCGCGGATCGATGGCGTTGGCGCGGATTGGACTCAAGGGGACGTGGTTTTCGGGATTATCAGTTCGGTTTTTCTGAACCCAGTCGCAGTAACAGGGGGTAGCACAGGATTATGACAGCCCAAGCGGCGATTGATACAACCTTATCGGGGTAAGCATCTGTTGCAGTCGCAAGCGAGCATGCCAGCATCCAGCCGCCGTAGACCAGGCTCACCCGCTGGTGGGACCAGCCCCGCAGGATCAGCCGCTGGTAGACATGTTCGCGGTGGGCCTCCCAGATCCGGCGGCCGGTCAGCGCGCGGCGCGCCAGCGTGACGCTGGCATCCAGCACGAACGGCAGAAAGACGCCCAGCGGGGTCCACCAGGGCCAATAGCCGGCCGCGGCGCCGGCCAGGCCCAGCCCGCCGGCCAGGAAACCCAGCGGAACCGAGCCCGAATCGCCCATGAAGACCCGCGCCGGCGGCCAGTTCAGCGCCAGAAAACCGGCGCTGGCGCCAGCCAGCGCGGTGCAGGCTGTCGCCATCAGGCTGTCGGCCGGCGCCAGCAGCGCATAGGTGAGAAAGCCGACCAGGGCCATCAGGCCCGCCAGGCCGTCGGCGCCATCCATGAAGTTGTACAGATTGGCGAACCAGGCCAGCAGCAGGATCACTGCTCCCACCGCAAGCCAGGTGGCCAGGCCCGGGGCGATCCCCGCCGACGGGAACGGGGCCAGCGCGAGGGCCAGCCGGCCGTGGCCGCGGCCAGTTGGACCAGCAGGCGGCCGGGACCGGCAGCGAGACCCGGTCATCGATGGCACCGATCGCGATCATCGGCAGGCTGCCCAGCAGCACGATCCCCACCGCCCGGGCGGACGGGTCACCAAACGGGTCCATCCCCATGCGGCCGCTGGCCAGCACCAGCGTCAGCCCCAGGGCCGTGGCGGCACCGGTCATCAGGGCCAGACCGCCGAAACGCGGGATCGGGGCGACATGCATCGAGCGGTGATTGGGCTGGTCCAGCCAGCGCAAGCGCCAGGCAGATTTCAGCGCCAGGTGCAGGCCGGTCGCGCAAACCGCCCCGCCGACCAGGAAGACCAGGGGCAGCAGGCCGAGCGCCGGCCAGGTATCGCGGATCATGCCGGCCCGGCCGCGGCCAGGAAGTTCGCGGCCATCGCCCGCAGGCCGTCGGCGGCCGGCACCGGGGGCGCCATTGCTGTTGCAACAGGTACGGATCGCGGACGGTCAGCGAATCGGTCAGGCGGCGCAGCTTGTCGCGCCGGCCGGCCAGCGTTGCCAGGCCGGCGAGTACCGGCACCGGGCACGGGAACAGCCGCGCCCGTACCCCGAGACCCGAGGCCAGCACGCGCAGCAGCTCGGGCGTGGACCAGTCGCCGTCGGCGGGCATCAGCACGCGTCCCGCGCTGTCGGGCGCCAGACACAGCCCGGTCAGCAACCCGACCAGGTTGTCCCGTCCGACCAGGCTGCGCTGGTTGTGCACGCTGGCCAGCGGCAACGGTAACTGCCGTTTCAGCAGGCCCAGCAGTTGGCGCAGGTTGGCGCGGGCGTCGGGGCCGTAGACCAACGGGGGACGCACGACGGTCCAGCCGGTGTCGCTGCCGGCCAGCGCGTCCCGCAATCGTTGCTCGGCGGCCAGTTTGCTGCGGCCGTACGCATCCAGCGGCCGCGGCCGGGAGTCCGGATCGAACGCGGCGCCCTCGGTGCGCTCGCCGACCGCCTTGATCGAACTGAGCAAGACGAAGCGGCCGACTCCGGCAGCGGCAGCGGCACCCGCCAGGCCGGCAACCGCCTCGACGTTCAGCGCCTGGTAATGGGCATCGTCGTTCTCGCGGCCGGCCTGGTGTACGACCGCGGCCAGATGGAACACGGCCTGTGTGCCGGCCAGCGACCGGGCGAGGAGATCGCGCTGGCGGGCGTCCCCCAGCCGGCCCAGGTCGTCGATGACGATGGGTTCGATCCCGTTGCCGGCCGGCACCGCGCCCGTGCGCCGAACCACGGCGCGCACCGTCCAGCCGTCGGCCAGCAGGCGCGCGCAAAGGGGCCGGCCTAGAAAGCCGGTGGCACCGGTGACCAGGGCGATCGGATTCACCAGGCGTCAGTCGCCGGCCAGGCGCCGGGCGAGCGCACGGGCAGGGAATGCGGCTGGCGCCTCATGTCAGCACCCCCGGGGGGCCGGCTTGCGCGCGGTTCCGTTGGCGGAACCAGCCGTGCTTGACAAAGAAGCGGCAGGCCGACATCAGGAATAGCCGGGCATGCGGGCCGCCCTTGCGCGCCGCGCCGCCGCCCAGGTGGCGGATGCGCACATCGGGCCGGTACTCCAGCGTCCCGAGCGCGCGCAGGCGGGTGCTCAGGTCGTAGTCTTCGAAGTACACGAAGAAGCGCTCGTCGAAGCCGCCCGCCGCCTGCCAGGCCGCGGCCGGCATCAGCATGAAGCAGCCACTGGCGCAGATGGTCTCGCGGTGCGCCTGGTCGGGCGGCAGGTCGCGGATCTCGTAGCGATCCAGCGCCGGTCCGAGCCGCTCGCGCCAGCGCGCCAGCAAGCCGCCGCGCGCGGCGAACAGCAGCGGGTTGGGATACCGGTGGGCCAGCCAGAGGTCGTCGCCGTCGACGTTGCTGGCGCGCGGCACGATCAACGCGGCGCCGGGTGTCCGGTGCAGGTGGGCCAGTGCCTGGCCAAGCGAGTCGGGCGCGAGGTCCACGTCGGGGTTCAGGACCAGCACGACGTCCGGTGACGGGCCGCCATCGGCGTGCGCCTGCGCCAGGTTGTTGGCGCGGCCGTAACCCAGGTTGCTGCCGGCCACCAGCAACGAGGCTTCGAGGGCGTCACCCAGCTGCGGCGCCAATCCGGTGAGCAGCGCCTGCAGGCGTGGCGCGTCGGCCCCGGCCACGGAATTGTCGACCAGGACCAGTTTGGCCGGCCAGCGCAGCCATTCGCCCGCCTCGCGGCAGGCGATCGCGAGCGAGCGGATCGTCTGCGCGAGGTGCGCCTGGTCCGAGTCGAAACTGACCACCGAGACCCGCAGGCCGAGTCGGCGTGGCGCAGCGCGGTCGGTTGCCGGCGGGGGGGCGGCGGAACCCGGCACTTCAGCGGGCGGGCTTCAGGTGCGAAAAGAACGCGTCCTCGATCTGCGCGCAGATCAGGTGGCCGATTGCCAGGTGGGCCTCCTGGATGCGCGGCGTGTCGGCCGAGGGCACCTCGATCGCGTGATCGCAAAGGGCCAGCATCGGCCCGCGCCGGTTGCCGGTCATGCCGATGCAGCGCATGCCCCGTTCGCGGGCCGCTTGCAGCGCGGCCAGGATGTTGGGCGAGCCGCCCGAGGTCGAATAGCCGATCCAGCGTCGCCGCCTCTCGACCCAGCGCCTGACCTGGCGGGCGACACCTGTTCGTAGCCGTAGTCGTTGCCGATCGCGGTCAGGACCGAGCTATCGGTGGTCAGCGCGATCGCCGCCAGCCAGGGCGATCGTACTGGAAGCGGCAGACCAGCTCGCCGGCCACGTGCTGGCAATCGGCCGCGCTGCCGCCGTTGCCGGCCAGCAGCAACTTGCCGCCGGCGCGCAGCGCAGTTCGCATTCGATGATCGCTGCCTCGATCGAACGCATCACCGCGGGCTCGTCGGCGGTGGCCGCGAGCGCTCGCGCACTGGCATGCAGTGATCGGACAGCGTCGTGCGGATTCCGGTAGTGGCCCAGGTGGCGGTGCGCGACATGTTGTTCCCCGGTCGGGAGCGTCGCCGTGAGCCGTGCGGCGGTGCACACAAGCGTTGCGTTATTCTAACAAGGCTGACAAGGTGGGCCCAGCGCCCTGTGGAAGGACCCATGAAGATCCTGTGTGGTTGGAACGCGGCCCGAGGCCATCCAAGATGGCCCCGGTGATCCTGGCACTGCGCCAGGCGCCGTGGGCGCAGGTGCGCATCCTGGCGACCGCGCAGCACCGCGACATGCTGGACCAGGTCCTGACCTTGTTCGGCATCGTGCCGGACATCGACCTGGACATCATGCGGCCCAACCAGGACCTGACCACGCTCACCGCGCGCCTGCTGACCGGCCGGACGAGGTGTTCGCAACGGCAGCCGGCCGTGGTCCTCGCGCAGGGCGACACGACCACGGTGATGACGGTCGCCCTGGCGAGCTACCGGCGGATCGCGTTTGGCCATGTCGAGGCCGGCCTGCGCACCGGGGACCTGCACAACCCGTTCCCGGAAGAGGCGAACCGCGTCATCGCCGGTCACCTGGCGCGTTGGCATTTCTGCGCCCACCGAGACCTCGCGGGCCAACCTGTTGCGCGAGGCGATAGACCCGGCGGATCACGGTCACCGGCAACACGGTGATCGATGCGTTGCTGATGACCGCGGCGATCGATCTGCCGCTCGATCTGCCGCTCGATCCGCGGCGTCGTCTGGTGCTGGTGACCTCGCACCGGCGCGAGAATTCGGCGAACCGTTTCGCCGAGATCTGCCGGGCGCTGGCCGACCTTTCCCAGCGCCATCACGACATCCAGATCCTGTACCCGGTCCATCCCCAATCCGAACGTGCGCGACGTGGCCCACGAGATGCTCGGCCACCTGCCCAACATCGTGCTCACCGAGCCACTGGACTATGCGCCGTTCATTGCGGCGATGAAGCCTACCTGATCATCAGCGATTCGGGCGGCGTTCGGAAGAAGCCCCCGCGCTGGCCAAGCCGGTGCTGGTGCTGCGCGACGAAACGGGCGACCCGAAGCGCTCGAGATGGGGGTCGTGCGCCTGGTCAGGCCGCATCGCGAGCGGATCGTGACCGAGGGCGGGCCGGTTGCTCGATGATCCGCAGGCCTACCGGGCGATGGCCCGCGGCGTGTCACCGTACGGCGATGGCAAGGGCGCCGGACGTATCGTCGAGTCTTGCAGCGCGGGGCCGTCGCCGGCGCCTCCTGGTGTGACCAGGCGCTGATCTTGCGCCTGGTCTACGCATCGCCGGTGCCCTGGGCCAGTTCGCCCAGCGCCCGCACCGCTTCGTCCAGTGGTTTCACCAGCGTACCGGCCAACCGGTGCTCTGGCTCGATCCCTATCCGACGCGGCTGCCCACGCTGGCCGATCTGCCGTCGTCCGCGCCCGGGCAACGCGGGCGCGCCGGTACCGACGTGGCTCACCGTGCGGCCAGTTGCGGGCCCTACCGCTCGAGCCTGTGCCCGGGTCGCGCTGGCTGAACCGCCTCGGCTGGGCCGGCACGCTGTCAGCAGCGCGGCGCTTCAGCGCCGATGCCCCGACGATGCTGGTCATCGGCAAGCCGTCGTGGCTGGCGCTGGACCTGCTGGCCCGTCTGCCGCAGGCTCGATCGGTCTATGATGCGATGGACGACTTCCCGGCGTTCTACCAGGGCTGGTCGCAGGCCGCGATGCGCCGACGCGAGCGGCAGGTGGTCGCGCGGGTGACGGTGCTGATGGTGTCGGCCACCGAACTGGCGCAACGCTGGCAGGCCCGGCGGCCGGATCTGCGCCTGGTGCGCAACGGGCTCGAACCGTCGGCCCTGCCGGTGCCGGTGCCGGGCGCGGCGCGCCGGCCCGACCCGTGCGGGCCACGGGTGCTGGGCTACCTGGGCACCGTGGGGGCGTGGTTCGATTGGCCGTGGCTGATCAGGCTGGCCCGGGCGCATCCGGCCGACATCGTGCGCGTGATCGGGCCGGTGCACCAGCCGCCGCCCGGTGCGCTGCCGGCCAACGTGCAGTTGCTCGCCCCGTGTCCGCACGACGAGGCGATGCGTCACCTGCAGGCATTCGACCTGGGACTGATTCCGTTCGTGGCGAACCGCCTGACCGCATCGGTCGATCCGATCAAGTACTACGAGTACCGGGCGCTGGGCTTGCCGGTGTTGTCCACGCGCTTTGGCGAAATGGCCTTCCGACAGAACGAACCGGGGGTCTTCCTGAGCGCCGCGGATGACGATCTGGCCGCGGTGGCGGCGCGCGCGCTACGCGAGACCGCCGACGCGGGCGAGCGCCAGGCCTTCATCGCGGCGAACAGCTGGGCCGCCCGCTTCGACGCCGCAAACCTGCTGCCCTGAACGGACGGTGACCCTTCTGCGGGGTGGGCGCGATGCTAGAATCCGCGCATGAAACGGGTGTCGATTGCGGATGCCGGGCGTTTATTCCACCCAGCCTTGGATCGGCGTCTACCCGCTGCGGCGCATGCCTGTCCGCTGTCGGCGACAGCGTGCAGCGGCGCGCCTGGCGGCGCGCTTTGCCTGCCCGCCTGATGCGCGAGTTTCCCGCCCACCCGCTCGAGATGGTCCGCAGCGCCTGGCGCCATCGCGGCCTGATCGGCCAGATGAGCAAGCGCGATGTCATCGGCCGGTACCGGGGATCGATCCTGGGCCTTGCCTGGTCGTTCCTCAATCCGTTGCTGATGCTGGCGGTCTACACCTTCGTTTTTTCGGTGGTCTTCAAGGCGCGCTGGGGCCTGGCCACAGAGGAGGGCAAGGGCGACTTTGCCATCATCCTTTTCGTCGGCCTGATCATCCATGGTCTGTTCGCCGAGTGCGTCAATCGCGCGCCGTCGCTGATCGTTTCCCATGTCAACTATGTCAAGAAAGTGTTGTTCCCCCTCGAGATCCTGCCCTGGGTGGCCCTGGGCGGAGCGGTCTTTCACGCGGCGGTCTCGCTGGTGATGCTGCTGGTGGTGCAGTGGATCCTCAATGGCAGCGTGCCGCTCACGGCCTTGTTGTTCCCGGTGGTCATGGCGCCACTGCTGCTCGGGACCATCGGCCTGGCCTGGTTTCTGGCAGCGCTGGGGGTCTACCTGCGCGACATCGGCCAGATGACCACGATGTTCACGACGGTGGCGCTGTTCGTGTCGGGGGTCTTCTTTCCGATCGACACGCTGCCCGAGCGATATCGCTTCTGGCTGGAACTGAATCCGCTGGCCGGGGTGATCGCGCAGGGCCGGCAGGTGCTGGTCTTTGGCCAATGGCCCGATCCTCTGGGCCTGGGGGGGGCTGACCCTGCTGGGGCGCTGATGGCGGCCGCCGGTTTTTCTGGTTCCAGAAGACGCGCCGGGGATTTGCCGATGTCCTCTGATGCCGCGGTGCTGGTCAGCGGGTTGTCCAAGTGCTACCAGATCTACGACAGGCCGCATGACCGGCTGACCCAGTCGATCGCCCCCGGCTGCAGCAGATGTTCGCGCGTCCGGTCAAGTGCTACTACCGCGAGTTCTGGGCGCTGCGCGACGTCTCGTTCGAAATCCCCAGGGGCGAGACCGTCGGCATCGTCGGCCGTAACGGCAGCGGCAAGTCGACGTTGCTGCAACTGATTTGCGGCACGATCAGTCCCACGGCGGGCTCGGTCGTCACCCATGGCCGGATTGGTGCGCTGCTCGAACTGGGCTCGGGGTTCAACCCGGAGTTCACCGGGCGCGAGAATGTCTACATGAATGCCGCGTTGCTCGGCCTGACTTCGGCCGAGGTCGACCAGCGCTACGACGACATCGCCGCCTTTGCCGACATCGGCGAGTTCATCGACCAGCCGGTGAAGTCCTACTCGAGTGGCATGGTGGTGCGCCTGGCGTTCGCCGTGCAGGCGCAGGTGGAGCCGGACATCCTGATCGTCGACGAGGCGCTGGCGGTCGGCGATGCACGCTTTCAGGCCAAGTGCTTCGAGCAGCTCAAGCGGCTCAAGAACCGCGGCACCAGCATCTTGCTGGTCAGCCACTCCAGCGAGCAGATCGTCACCCATTGTTCGCAGGCCATCCTGCTCGACCACGGTCGCCAGGTCAGCAGCGGCGCCCCGCGCGATGTCGTCAACGTCTACCAGGACCTGCTGTTTGGCAAGGAGCGCCAGGCCGCTGCCGATCCGGCGAAGCCGTCTGGTCCCCGGATCGAGGCGTCGTCGCTGGTGCATGCGGGCCTGAGCACCGATGCCGAGCGATTCGGCGAGCGCCCCGGTTACAACCCGCACGAGTATCGCTGGGGGGATGGCACGGCATCGATTCTCGATTTTCACCTGGTGGCCGGGGGGAAATCGCATCCGTCGGCGATCGAGTCGGGAGACACCGTGTTACTGGGACTGGCGATCCGGTTTCACCGCAACATCGTGCGTCCGGTGCTGGGGGTCACGATCAAGACCAAGGAGGGGGTCACAGTGTACGGCGCCAACTCCGAGACCCTGAACTGTCGCGAGTTCGTCGACTTCGGGGCGGCCGGCAGCGTGCTGGTCGTCGAGGTCAGCTTCGAGTGCCGGCTGGCGGTTGGCGACTACTTCATCTCGCTGGGGGTCGCGGCGCGCGAAGGCGAGCAAGTGATCCCGCACGACAGGCGCTACGATGCGATTCACCTGCAGGTGGGTCCGTGCCCGCGCTTTTTCGGCCTGGCGGACCTGGACCTGGGGATCAGTGCAAAACAGGTGAGTTCATGAATGAATCGCTGGCCGGTCTGGGCTATGTGCAGGACGCCGATACCGGCGTCTGGCGCAAGCCGGGCTTCACGGGCATTTCCTACAGCGACGGCGACGAGGTCGAGACGCGCATCGGCGCGGCGATAGATGCCTGTGGGGATCGCCGGGTGCTGTCCGGCCAATTGCGGCGCCACTGCATCGACTGGCCGTCCCGCTACCACCTGAGCGCGGTGCGGGCGAATCTGCTGCGCCCGTTCGAGCCGAGCCTGTCGCAGGCCGGTGCAGAGGTGCTCGAGATCGGCGCGGGCTGCGGTGCCATCACCCGCTACCTGGGCGAGTGTGGTGCCCGGGTACTGGCCCTGGAGGGGAGTTTGCGGCGCGCATCGATCGCCCGCCGGCGAACCGCGGGCCTGAACAACGTGACCGTGCTGGCCGAGGATTTCAACCGCTTCGACACGGCGCAGCGGTTCGATGTCACGCTGATCGGCGTACTCGAGTACGCGACACTGTTCGTCGGGAGCGAGCATCCGAGCGCGACATGCTCAGCCGGGTGCGCGGCCTGCCGAAACCCGGTGGCCTGTTGGTGCTGGCGATCGAGAACCAGCTGGGCCTCAAGTACTTTGCCGGTGCGCCCGAGGATCACCTGGGGGTGCTGATGTACGGCATCGAGGACGCTACGGTCCGGCCGAACCGCGAACCTTCGGGCGCCGCCAGTTGCAGGCGCTGCTCGGGGCGGCGGTTTCGGGCGGCCAGCAGTTCCTCGCACCGTTTCCCGATTACAAGCTGCCCGTGTCCATCAGTCACCGAGGCCGGCATGGCACTGCCGGGCTTCGATGCCGCGGCCCTGGCCGTGGAACAGCGTGCGCATGGATCCGCAGCTGCCGGCGGTGCCGGGCTTCATGCTCGAGCGCAGCTGGCCGATCACCATCGCCAACGGGCTCGGCATGGACCTGGCGAACTCCTTCCTGGTGGCAGTGCGGAACGATCCGGCAGCGCCGCTGCTCGTCAACGAGCTGGCGCTGCATTGGCAGCACCGCCCGCGTGCCCGCGTTCTGCCGCGAGGCGCGCTTCATCACACGATGATGGCCGGGTGCGGGTGGCCTACCGGGCTGCTCGATCCCGCATCGGCCGCCGCGCCGCCGAACGGGCCTCTGCTTCACGCTTCGCCGGCCGACGGGCAGTACCATGTCGGCCAGCGCCTGTCCGACCAGTTGCTGCAGGTGCTGGGCAGGCCGGGCTGGAGCGTCGATGACGCGGCCCGTTTCATCGGGCGCTACCTGCAGGCGATCGTCTCGGTGCGCCGGGCAGGGGCAGGTCATCGCGCCGGGTGATGTCGATGCCCGGTTGCCTTCGTCGCTGTTCGATCTCACGCCGCTGAACCTCATCGAGTTGCCCGATGGCACGATGCAGGCCTTCGACCAGGAATGGACGCTGCGCGATCCCCTGACCCTGGGCTATCTGGTGTTTCGGGTCTGTACGTCAGCCTGGGAGCGCAGCGCAATGCGCGCGTCCCGCCGAGCCCCGATTGCTGAACTGGCGCACCCTGATCGTCGAGGCTTCGGCACGGGCCGGCCTGGCCCTGGACGTCGATCGCTACGATCGTTACCTGGCGATGGAACTGGCGGCGCAAAGCCAGGTGAGCGGTCTGCCAATCGGTGATCCGCAGGCCTTTGCCGACAACGCGCTGGTGTTGCACGAGCCCGAGATCGATGCGAGTCGCTGGCGTGCCGAGCGAGGCGCTGATCGAACACAACGCGCGGCTGAACGAGCGGATCCTCGCCGAGGCCCGCGACCGGTTGGAAGCCGAAGCAGGTACCCGGTCGCTCGTTGCCGAGAAACCGCGCCAGGCAGCAGATGAACGACATGATCATGCGGTCGGCTTCCTGGCGGCTGACCCGCCCGGTGCGTGCCGGGATGCGCGTGCTGCGTCATGGCCTTGGTCCCCAGGAGCGTCAACAGCTGACCCTGGCCTTGCGCCAGCGTTACCACCGGCTGCCATTGCCCACGCCTGCCAGACGCCCGGCCCGCCATGCATGGCACGACATGCTGGCCGGAAAGGCAAGGCCAGGCGCGAAGCTGTCGGCAAGACGGCTCTTCGAGGCGCCCGCGCTGGGTGACCGGCACCGGCCGCAGCCGGCGTGCCCGATTACCTGGTCTGGGGCATTCTCGACTGGCATTTTCGCCACCAGCGTCCGCAACAACTGGCCGGCGGCCCGCGGCGCAGGGCGCCAGGGTCTTTACGTGTCGGCCACGCTGATCGACGATGCGGGCCGGTTTCGAGGTCGAGTCGCTGGACGATTCGCACCGCCTGTTCCAGGTGCGCCTGTTCCTGCGTCACCCGGGCCCGATCTACCAGCAGGGCCGTCGCGCGACGCGCTCGACCAGCTGCGCCGCTCGCTTGGCGAGTGGCTGGCCTGGGCCGATGCGCTGCGCATCGTGTCGCTGGTCCAACATCCGTACTGGACCGACGTCGCCTCGGTCGTGCCCAACAGCACGCTGGTCTACGACTGCATGGATCACCACCAGGGCTTCGGTCACCAGGAGGACGGGCTGACGGCCACCGAGCAACGGCTGCTGGCGCTGGCCGACCTGACGATCGTCACGTCGGGCTGGCTCGAGAAGGCGGTGGCGGGCCTTGCCCGCCGGTGGGTGACGATCCGCAATGCCGGCGACTTCGAGCATTTCTCGCGCCCGCCCGACGATCTGTACATCGATCCCCAGGGCAGGCCGATCATCGGCTATTACGGTGCGATCGCCGATTGGTTCGACGTCGACCTCGTGCGCGAGGTGGCCATCGCCCATCCCCGGTGCCTGGTGCTGCTGGTGGGCGCCGATACCGTCGATGCCCGGGGCCGGTTGGCCGATGTGCCCACGTCGTCTTGACCGGCGAGGTGCCCTACCAGCGCCTGCCGCATTACCTGCACGGTTCGATGTCTGCCTGCTGCTGTTTCAGGTCGTCGAACTCACACTGGCGACCAACCCGGTCAAGGTCTACGAGTACCTGGCGGCCGGCAAGCCGGTCAGCCCGTCGATCTGCCCGAGATCGCCCAGTTCGACGGCCTGGTGCGGCATCGGGGACGACACCGAGGGGCGTTCGTCGCGCAGGTGTCCGGACAACTGGCCGACGGCGATCGGGCCGATGCCGCGGCCACGCGCCAGGCATTCGCGCGTCACCAGACCTGGGCGCACCGGGTGCGTCGCCTGCGCGAAGAGGCCGAGACCCGGCCCATGAACCGCTGGTCAGCGTGGTCGTCGTCACCTACAACAACCTGGAACTGACCCGCACCTGCCTGGCCAGCCTGGATGCGCTCAGCGACTATCCGGCGCTGGAACTGATCGTGGTCGACAACGCATCAGGCGATGGCAGCCCGGCGTTCCTTGCGCAGTGGGCCGCCCAGGGGCAGGCGCTCGCTGATCCTCAATGACGAGAATCGCGGGTTTGCTGCGGCCAACACCAGGCCTGCAGGCGGCGCGTGGCGAGTACCTGGTGATGCTCAACAACGATACCCACGTCACCCGCGGATGGGTGCGCACGCTCAGTCACTGGCTGCGGCGCGATCCGTCGCTGGGCATGGTCGGGCTGGTGACCAACAACATCGGCAACGAGGCGCGCATCGAGATCGACTCATGCCGACATGGCAGGCATGCAGCAGGCCGCGCTGCGGCTATACCCGTCGGCATGCCGGACAGAGTTATCCGCTGCGCACCGCCGCGTTCTTTTGCGTGATGATGCCGCGCAATTGTGTTCGAGCGGTCGGTCTGCTGGACGAAAAGTTCGGCGTGTTTTTCGAGGACGACGACTACTGTCGCCGCGTCGAGCAGCTGGGTTACTGCATCGTCTGTGCCGACGACGTGTTCATCCATCACCACCTGTCGGCGTCGTTCAAGAAGATCGACCAGGGTGAGCGGGCCAGGCTGTTCGAAGACAACAAGCGGCACTACGAATCGAAATGTTCTGGCAACCGCACGGTTACCGCCAGACCCCCCGCCGCGCCGGAATCCGAACCGAACCCGCGCGGATCAGCCTGCGCCCAGGCGCTCGTGCATCACCTGTTCGAGCGCTTCTTCCCACGAGGGCAGCCGCAGTCCCAGCGTGCCGCGGATCCGCTCGAGCGACAAACGCGAATTGGCCGGCCTGGCCGCCGGCGTCGGGAACTCGGGGGTGGTGATCGCCTGTACCTGCGGCGACTCGCTGCCGGTCATCGCGTGCCGATGCGCCATGATGGCCTTGGCGAACCCGTGCCAGGACACGTGGCCGGTCGGTGCCAGGTGGTAGATGCCGCTCAGAGCGGCGATCTGGGCGGCGCCGGTGCCGTGGCGACTCAACGCCGTCAACGTTGCATCGGCGATCAGCCGCGCGGGGGTGGGCGCACCCACCTGGTCGGCGACGACGCGCAGCGTCGGGTGGGTTTGCGCCAGGCGCAGCATCGTGTTCAGGAAGTTCTGCCGCGCGCGTCATAGACCCAGCTGGTGCGAAAGATCCAGTAGCTGCAGCCTGCCTGGGCGATCGCCAGGTCGCCGGCCGCTTGCTCTTTGCCATAGACACAGCCGGACCGGTCGGGCTGTCCGGCAAACGCCTGGTCGCCATTGCCGGGGTAGACGTAGTCGGTCGAGTAGTGGACCAGCGCGACATCATTGTCCTGGCACCAGCGCGCCATTTCGCGCGGACTGTCGCGGTTGACGGCGAACGCCAGGTCTTGCTCGGTCTCGGCCTTGTCGACCGCGGTGTAGGCGGCCGGGTTGACGATCAGTTGCGGCTTCACCTGCGCCAGATAGGGGGCAACGGAATCGGGCCTGCCCAGATCCAGTTCGGCGCGTCGCGGGCAGACGACTTCGCCCAGCACCGACAGGCTGCGCTGCAACTGCGCGCCCACCTGGCCGCTGGTGCCGGTCAGCAGGATACGCATCAGTCGAAGGCCTCCGCCTGGGCGAGCGATGCGCCGCGGGTGTCCTTTGCGGACAAGAGCGGCTCGGCCACGCCCCAGTCGACACCCACCGTGGGGTCGTTCCAGGCCAGCGTGCGATCGTGTTCCGGGTACCAGTACTCGGTGGTCTTGTAGAGGAATTCGGCGAACTCTGACAGCACCATGAAGCCATGACCAAAGCCCGGCGGAATCCACAACTGGCGCTTGTTCTCGGCGCTCAGGCGGACCGCCACGTGCTGACCGAAGTGGGGCGAGCTGCGACGTAGGTCGACCGCCACGTCCAACACCTCGCCGACCACGGCGCGCACCAGCTTGCCCTGTGGGTGCACCAGTTGGTAGTGGATGCCGCGCAGCACGTGCCTGGCCGAGCGTGAATGGTTGTCCTGGACGAAATCGGCGCCGACGCCGGTTGCTTCCTGGAACACCTTCTGGTTGTAGCTTTCCAGAAAGAATCCGCGATCGTCCCCAAAGACCTTGGGCTCCAGGATCAGCACGTCGGGCAGGGCGGTTTCGATGATCTTCAAGTCTGGTCTTCCTTGCGACGGCCATGGGAAAGGTCCAGCCAGCGGCTGTTTCTTTCCTCGAGCATGTTCAGCAGGTACTGGCCGTAATCGTTCTTGCGCAGCGGTTCGGCCAGTTTGGCCACCTGGACGGCGCCGATGAAGCCCATCCGGTAGGCGATTTCTTCCGGGCAGGCCACTTTGAGCCCCTGGCGCTTCTCTATCGTCTGGATGAACGTCGATGCCTCAAGCAGCGAGGCATGCGTGCCGGTGTCCAGCCAGGCAAAGCCGCGGCCCATCAGTTCGACCGACAGATTGCCGGCCTCTAGGTACATCCGATTGAGGTCGGTGATTTCGAGTTCGCCACGGGCCGAGGGCTTGATCTGCGCCGCGTACTCGGTTGCCCGGCCATCGTAGAAATACAAACCGGTGACCGCGAAGTTCGACTCGGGCTTGGTCGGCTTCTCCTCGATGCTGACCGCCTTGCCTTCATTGTCAAAGGCAACCACGCCATAGCGTTCGGGATCGTGAACGTGGTAGCCAAAGACCGAGGCGCCGTCCTGGCGTGCGTCGGCGCGCAGCAGCAGGGTGCGCAGATCGTGGCCATAGAAGATGTTGTCGCCCAGCACCAGTGCGGACGGATCGGTGCCGACATGGTCGCGTCCGATGATGAAGGCCTGCGCGAGGCCGTCGGGTGAAGGCTGGACCGCGTAGCTCAGGTTCAGGCCCCACTGCGAACCGTCTTGCAGCAGATTCTCGAAGCGCGGTGTGTCTTCGGGCGTCGAGATGATCAGGATATCCCGTATCCCGGCCAGCATCAGCGTGCTCAACGGGTAGTAGATCATCGGCTTGTCGTAGACCGGCAGCAACTGCTTGGACACGACCCGGGTCACCGGGTAGAGCCGGGTGCCGGAGCCGCCCGCCAGGATGATGCCCTTGCGGGACGGGGGGCCCTTAGTTGCGGTTGCCATAGTTCTTGTCCAGCCAGTGTCGGTATTCGCCGCTCTTCACGTGGGCGATCCACTCGGGGTTGTCCAGATACCAGGCAACGGTCTTGCGAATGCCGGTCTCGAATGATTCGTCGGGCATCCAGCCCAGTTCATCGCGCATCCGGGTCGGGTCGATCGCGTATCGCCTGTCGTGCCCGGGGCGGTCGGTGACGAATCTGACCTGGTCAGCATATCTGCCCGCCTTCTTGGGGCGCATCTCGTCCAGGATCGCACAGACGATGTGGACCACGTCGAGATTCTTCATCTCGTTGATGCCGCCGATGTTGTAGGTCTCGCCCAGGCGGCCGGCCTCCAGGACCCGTGCGATCCCGCTGCAATGGTCGCCGACGTACAGCCAGTCGCGCACGTTCTGACCATCGCCGTACACCGGCAGCTTCTCGCCGGCCAGCGCGTTCAGGATCATCAGCGGGATCAGTTTCTCGGGAAACTGGAAGGGCCCGTAGTTGTTGCTGCAATTGGTGGTCAGCACCGGCAGACCGTAGGTGTGGTGGTAGGCCCGCACCAGGTGGTCGCTGGCCGCTTTCGAGGCCGAGTAGGGGCTGTTGGGCGCGTACGGCGTGGTTTCCGAGAATGCCGGATCTTCGGGCCCCAGCGAGCCATAGACCTCGTCGGTCGACACGTGCAGAAAGCGAAACGCGTTGCGTGCGGCGTCGTCCAGCGTGCCAAAGTACGCGCGGGTCGCTTCGAGCAATTCGAAGGTGCCGTTGATGTTCGTGCGGATGAACTCGCCCGGTCCGCTGATCGAGCGATCGACATGGCTCTCGGCGGCAAAGTGCAGCACCGCGCGTGGCTTGTAGCGCGTGAGCAGCGCGGCCATCGCGTCGCGATCGCAGATGTCGGCCTGTTCGAAGTGGTGATCGGCCGCACCGGTCACACTCGCCAGGTTCTCGAGATTGCCCGCGTAGGTGAGCTTGTCGACGTTCACGACCGGCCCGTTGCGCCGGGCCAGCCACTGCAGCACGAAGTTGGATCCGATGAAACCGGCACCGCCGGTGACGAGAATCATGGTCGTTGCGGCAGACATACGTCTGCCGCCCGGATCGGGGCGCTCGAGGAGGATTTGAGGGGCATCGTGCTCAGTCTGGGCTATATTGTCGGGGCCATTATGACCTCATTCCTCGCAGGGCAGACCCACTCCATGTCTCATTCGCGCAATCCGCCGACCAGCGCCAAGCCTGACCCGACCAGCGCGGCGCCCGGGTCGATTTCGGCCGGCATATTCAAGGCCTACGAAATCCGCGGCGTGGTAGACAAGACGCTCACCGAGCACGCGGTGCGCTGCATCGGCACCGCGCTGGCGCTGCTGGCGCGCGAGCGCGGCGTCGCCAAGGTGGTGATCGGTCGCGATGGCCGGCTCAGCGGTCCGCGCCTGATCGCGGCGCTGGCCGCGGGCCTCAATGCCGGTGGCATCGATGTCGTCGATATCGGCATGGTGCCGACCCCGGTGGTCTACTTTGCCACTTACGAACTCGACACCGGATCCGGCGTGGCGGTCACCGGTAGCCATAACCCGCCCGAGTACAACGGCCTGAAGATGATGATCGCCGGCGAGACGCTCTACGGCGACACGATCACCGCGCTGCACGCGGTGGCCAACGATCCGCAGCTGGCCGAGCGGCTCGCCGGGATCGCGCCGGGCAAGACCACCCAGCTCGACCTGACGCCCCGGTACCTGGCCCGGATCCTGGGCGACATCAAGCTGGCGCGTCCGATGAAGGTGGCCATCGATTGCGGCAACGGCGTGGCCGGCGCGGTGGCGCCGCAGCTGTACCGTGACCTCGGTTGCGAGCTGACCGAGCTGTTTTGCGACGTGGATGGCACTTTCCCGAATCACCATCCCGATCCGGCCCACATCGAAAACCTGCAGGATCTGATAAAGGCGCTGCGCGAGACCGATGCCGAGATCGGCCTGGCCTTCGATGGCGACGGCGACCGGCTGGGCATCGTCACCAAGGACGGCAACATGATCTTCCCGGACCGGCAGCTGATGCTGTTCGCCCAGGATCTGCTCACCCGCCAGCCGGGTGCCGAGATCATCTTTGACGTGAAATGCAGCCGTAATGTCGGCACCTGGGTGAAAAAACACGGTGGCAAGCCGACGATGTGGCGCACCGGGCATTCGTTGATCAGGCCAAACTCAAGAAACTACGGCGCGCCGTTGGCCGGCGAGATGAGCGGACACATCTTCTTCAAGGAGCGCTGGTTCGGCTTTGACGACTGACCTGTACGCCGGTGCGCGGATGCTCGGATACCTCAGCCGCAGCGACGACCCATCGGCGCTGCTCAACAGCCTGCCCAACTCGCCGACCACGCCCGAGTTGCAACTCAAAACCGCCGAGGGGGCGAATTTCGCGATCATCGAGCGTCTGAAGAAGGACGGCAGGTTCGCCAGCGCCATCGAGGTGATCACCATCGATGGCGTGCGCGCCGAGTATGCGGACGGTTTCGGCCTGGCCCGGCCGTCCAACACCACCCGGTGGTCGTGATGCGCTTCGAGGCCGACACCCACCCAGGCGCTGGAGCGGATCAAGGACGATTTTCGCAAGGCCCTGATGGCTGTGGCCCCCGGGGCGACGCTGCCGTTCTGAGCACGTCAACCGTGGGGCGGGGCGCATGACGCCGATGCGCATCTGCCTGGTGAAGATGAGTTCGATGGGCGACGTGATCCACGCGTTGCCCGTGGTCACCGATATCCTGCGCGCCCGTCCCGATGCCCATGTCCACTGGATCGTCGAGGAGTCGTTCGCCGACCTGCCGGTGCTGCATCCCGGCGTCGCCGGGCTGAGCATCGTTGCCTTGCGCCGCTGGCGCCGGCAATGGCGCGACCCGGCGGTGCGCGGGCAGTTGGGCGCCGCCCGGCGCGCGCTGCAGGCCTGGTCGTTCGATCGGATCATCGATCTGCAGGGCCTGCTCAAGAGCGCCTGGGTCGGGCGCTGGAGCTGGCGGCAGGCGGGTGGGCTTCACCTGGCGCTGCGCGCGCGAACCGCTGGCCAGCCTGACCTATCACGAGCGGCACGGGGTCGACATGTCCGCGCACGCGATCGAGCAGCTGCATGAACTGGCAGGCAAGGCACTGGGATATCCGGTCCAGGGGGCTGCCGGTGTTCGAGGCTGGGCGCACCGCCGCCCGGCCAGGCGCTGGCGCACTGCCTGGCCGGCCTGGCGGATACGGACCGCATCGAGGTCTTTCTGCATGCCACCTCACGGGTGGAAAAGCGATGGCCGGCGCAACGCTGGGCCGAGTTGATCCGCCAGCGAACCGGCCAGGGCGCGACCGTGTTGCTCCCTGGGGCAGCGATGCCACGCGGCGCTGCCGAGCGCTGGTCGCCAGCGCCGGTGCAGACACCGTGCTGCCCCGGCTGTCACTGGCCGACTGCGCCAGCCTGCTGGGTCGGGCGCAGGCCGTGGTCGGGGTCGACACCGGTCTGACCCCGCAGCGGCGGCGCTGGATCGGCCCACGGTCGCGCTCTTTGCCGCCACCGCGGCTTGGCGATTCGGTCCGTACTGGACTGCGCGGGCCTGCAGCCTGGGCAGCGATGGCCAATGGCCCGAGGTCGGGGCCGTGGAACAGGCGCTGACGGCCCGGGTGCAACTGAGCCCCGGCGGCGGTTGCGGCACCACAGCAGGCCGGGCAGGGCTGACCTTGGGCGACAAGTCTCCCCACGATCCTTGACGGCCCGGCTCATGCCGGGCCGGACATGCCCGGTCGCTGGCGCGTGCGCCTCGCGCGTGGCCTTTACTCCGGGCCTCTGGCTGGTCAGGCTGCCAGCGGCGTTTCTCTACCTGTTGTGGCGCTCGCGCCGCCAGCCCGCCTATCGGGAGCACTGGGCCGAACGGCTGGGGTGGCGCCGCGCCCGGTCGCCGCCCTGTGTGCTCTGGTTCCACCTGGTCTCGGTCGGCGAGACCCGGGCGCGCAACCGCTTGTCCAAGCGCTGCGCGAGGCGCTGCCCGACTGGCCGGTGCTGCTGACCCATGCGACCCCGACCGGCCTTGAGAACCGGACAGGCCTTGTTCGGCGACGACGTGTCAGCGCGCCTACCTGCCTACGATCATCCGTGGCTGGTTCGGCGCTTCTTCGCCGCTACCGGCCGCGGCTGGGCATCATTCTCGAAACCGAACTTTGGCCCAACCTGGTCGCCGAGGCGCGCCGCGCCGGTGTGCCGCTGGCGCTGGTGAACGCGCGCCTGTCCGAGCGCTCGCTGCGCAAGGGGCGCTGGCCGGCGCTGATCCCGCCCGCGCTGCGTGGCCTGGATCTGGTCGCGGCGCAGACCGACGGCGATGCCGGCGGCTGCGCCGCGCCTCGTGGCGGCCGACGGCATCATAAGCAACCTGAAGTTCGACCTGGCTCCACGCCGGCGCTCGAGGCGCTCGGGCGCCGGTGGCGCATGGCTGTTACAGCGGCCGGTGATCATGCTGGCCAGCAACCGCGACGGCGAGGAGGCGGCGGTGCTGGCCGCCTGGCAGGCCACGGCCGGGCCGGGCGGAACGGCACCAGGCCGGCAATCAGGCGGGCCGCTGCTCTGTATCGTGCCGCGTCATCCGCAGCGCTTCGATGAACTCGCCGGATGGCTGGCCCGACAAGGCAGCCTGGCCCGGCGCCGCGACCTGGATACCGGCCCGGTCGCCACCGAGTGGCTGCTGGGTGACTTCTCGATGGGTGAGATGGCGGCCTACGCGATGGCCGACGTGGCGATCCTCGGGGGCTCACTGTTGCCTTTTGGTGGCCAGAACCTGATCGAGGCCTGTGCGGCCGGGGTGCCGTTGATCCTCGGCCCGCACACCTACAACTTTGCCGAGGCGGCCGAACAGGCGCTGGCCGCGGGGGCGACGTCCGGGTGGCCGATGCCCGGGAGGCGGTGCGGGCCGCCCGCTCGCTGCTGGCCGACCGGCAGGCCCATGCGCGGATGGCGGCCGCCGGCCAGGCGTTCGCGCAGCTCATCGCGGCGCCACCCATCGGACCATGATCTTGCTCGAACCCCTGCCAGGCCCGAGGGCGCTTTCTTGAACCCGGTCGCTGCGCCGTCCATGCTGGCCGGGCCTGACGGCGCGTCAGCGGCGCGGCGGGCAGCCCCCGGGGGCGACCGGCTTGACCCGCGCCGGGCGCCGGCGGCGCCTGGGCAGGCTGGACACCGGATCGATCTTGAGCAACTCAAGGCAGGCGTTGCGTGGCTCGGTGAGCAGTGCCGACACGCCGCGCAGGTCGGGCTCGGACGGGCCGCCGGTGACCGACTTCAGCCGCAGGCCGTTGATCAGCACGTCATAGCGGGCCCGCGCCAGGTCGCGCTGGGTCGAGCAGCTGTTGCTGGGCATTGAGCGCGTCGATGTTGATGCGCACGCCGACCTGGTAGCCGAGCTGGTTGGAATCGAGCGCGAGCTTGGAGGATTTTTTCGGCCGCTTCGAGCGCCCGCACCTGGCCCAGGCCGCTCACCAGGCCCAGGTAGAACTGGCGCGCCGCCTGCTCGGCCTGGCGCTTGGCGACCTCGACATCGGCGCTGGTCTTGTCCAGGTTGGCCGCCGCTTCGCGTACCCGCGCATCGATCGCGCCGCCGGTGTACAGCGGAATGCCCAGCTGCAGGCCGATCGAGCCCGAGTTCGAGTTGACGCCCTGAAGCGTTGCGGACGCGTTGCGCGCATGGGCCAGCTGGCCCACGACATCGACGGTGGGATAACGGGCGTAGCGCTGGCGGGCGATCTCGCGGCGCGCCACCTCGGTGCCCAGGATCGCCTGTTGCACGCCCAGGTTCTGGTCGCGCGCGATTGAATCCAGTTGCCTTCGTCGGCCGGCTCGGGCTGGGTGAGCGTGATGCCGCTTTGCGGGTCGGAGACCTCGGTAACCGGCTTGCCGGTGAGCAGCGACAGCGCCGAGCGCTTGATGTCCAGGTCGTTGAGCGCGGCCAGTTCGCGGGCCACGGTGAGATCGAACCGGGCCTGCGCCTCCTGCTGATCGGTGATCGTGGCCGTACCGACCTCGAAATTTCGCTTGGCCGCCGCCAGTTGCTCGGAAATCGCCCTTTTTTCCGACTGGATCGTGCGCAGGCTGTTGGCCGAGGCGAGCACGTCGAAATAGGCATCGGAGACCCGCAGGATGAGGTCTTGCTGGGCATTCAGGAACTGGGCTTCGGCAATGCTGAACTGCAGCTTGCTCTGCTCGAAGACCTGCACATTGGCCAGCGACAGCAATGGGCGCTGCTGCCCGAGACCGAGTAGGTCTGGCTCGTGTAGTCGGTCGACGGCCCGAGATTGGTATCGACCCAGTTCTGGTTGACGGCCGCGCCGGCCCGCAGCGAAGGTCGCAGCAGCGAACGCGCCTGCGGCACCCGCTCGCGGTTGATTTCCAGCGCCGCACGCGCGCTGCTCAACTGCGCATCGTTACCGAGCGCATCGACATAGGCATCGTGCAGGTCGTAGGCCGAGACGATCGGCGCCAAGGCCACGAGCATGGCACCTAGGAGTGGCTTGAGGGACAAGCGCGGAAACGGCCTGGTGGGCATCGGGGACTCCTGCGAAAAAGGGGGCATCAGGGATTAGTAACTGGGGCACGAGGGATCGACATCGCGGGCCCAGGCGGCGATGCCGCCCTGCAGGTTGACGATGTCGGTATGGCCGGCATGCTCGAGAAAGAGGCCGACCTGCATACTGCGCATGCCGTGGTGGCAAACGCAGATGATCGTCTGGTCCTGTGGTAATTCGCCGTGCCGTTCGGGGATCTCGTTCATCTCGATATGGACAGATCCGGGCAGGTTGGCCAGCGCCACCTCCCACGGCTCGCGCACATCGAGAACAAGGGGCGGTGTGCCGGACTGCAGCAGCGCGGCCAGTTCGGGGGCGGAGATCTGCTTCATCGCGTGCCCGGCAACAGGTGTTCAGAACCGAAAGGCATCGCGGCGCGGGAATCCGACCAGCGGCTTGGCGTAGGTTTCGAACAAGGTTTCGCGCGAGATCTCGCGGCGTGGCCCGACCCGCACCAGGCAGGCGCTCATCACCGGGGAGTCGCCGCTGATCGCAGCCAGCCGGCCACCGGGCTTGAGCCGGGCGATCAGCGCATCGGGAATGAACGAGACGGAGCCGGACAACAGGATGACATCGGCCTGGACCGACTCGTCGGTGAGCAAAGACGCGCCGTCGCGCGCGATCACTTCGCAGTTCAGAAGGCCGGCGCGGGCGATGTTTGCCTGGGCAAACGCGACCAGCCCGGGATGCCGCTCCAGGCTCAGCACCCGGTCCGCGCGGCGGGCCAGCAGGGCGGCCATGTAGCCCGAGCCCGCGCCGACCTCGATCACCGATTCATGGCGTTGCGCGTCGAGCGCCTGTAGCAGCCGGGCCTCGACCTTGGGCGTGAACATCGTTTCGCCGGTGGGCACGCCATCGACGATCAAAGGCACCTCGGTGTCGGACAGTGCGATCGCCTGGTATTTGCCGGGCACGAATTCTTCCCGCCGGACCACCATCAGGGTGTCCAGGATGTCCTGATCCAGAACCTCCCAGGGCCTGATCTGCTGCTCGATCATGTTGAACCGGGCTTGCTCGAAATCGAAAGATGCGGTTTGGTTCATGAAAAAATGGTGACTGGCCGATGAATCGAGGGGTACCCCTGATAGTAACAAGTTCGGGCGCGGCCAATACCGCCGCTGTGGCTGCAGCCACATGGAAAGCGCGCCGATCCGCCCGTGCCGGCGAGCCGTGGTTGGCTCCTTTGCGGGGCCAAGCCATAATGGCGCGCTAAACCCAGCCAAAGGACATCGATGAATCTCGAAAAAGTCATCTTCGGTTTTTTCATCATCTTCGCCTGCACGCTCAATTTCGGCTTCTTCATCGGCGATATCGACCGGCCCGAGTTTCACCATCCGGGCGAGTTGTTCGCCACCGTCCTGGTCAACCTGATTGCCACGGTGCTCAAGTTCGGCGATCGCACCTACCTGGGCACCACCCACCTGGCGACCAGCCTGGTGGCCGTGTTCCAGTTGTTCGCGGCGTCGCTGGTCTGGGTCTGGCATGTGCACATCGGCGGCAACGTGATGAACGGCGAGACGATGGCGACCATCGTGTCGCTGACCGGTGGCGCGCTGGTCGCCAACCTGATCTCGGTGACCCTGCTGATCGGCGAGACCCTGCGCCAGGGCCGTTGAAAGCCCCGGTCCCCAGCCGATGAACGACGTCCTGCTGCTGATCCTGCGCCGACTCAGGGTGCCCATCCTGTGCCTGATCGTCGTTTACGGTGTCTCGGTCGGCGGCCTGACGCTGATGCCGGGGGTGGACCCGGACGGTCATCCGCACAAGCTGAGCATTTTCACGCGTTCTACATCATGAGCTACACCGCCACGACCATCGGTTTTGGCGAGGTGCCCCACCCGTTTTACCAACGCCCAGCGGCTTTGGGTGATCTTCTCGATCTACCTGTCGGTGCTCGGCCAGGGCTACGCGGTGGGTTCGGTCTTCGCGCTGATCAATGACCTGACCTTTCGCGCCACCGTGGCCCGCAGCCTCTTCAACTGGCGGGTGCGCGGGGTTGGCGGGCCGTTCTTCATCATCTGCGGTGCCGGGCAGAGCGGCCTGGCGCTGGCGCTGGCGCTGGACAAGATCGGCTATCGGCTGGTCGTTATCGAAACCCAGAAAGAGCGGGCGGCCAATTTCGAGCTGCAGGAGTTCGCCCAGCCGCCACTGGTGCTGTGCGGCGATGCCCGCCTGCCCGATGTGTTGGACAGCTCCGGCATTCATAGCGACGACTGCGAAGGGCTGGTCGCACTGGCCACGAGGACAATGTCAACCAGGCGATCGCGATCGGGGCGCGCACGCTCAATCCCTCGCTTCGGGTCATCGCCCGCGCCAAGTCCGCGGTCGCCCAGGTGAACCTGGGTTCGTTCGGTGGCGTGCACGTCATCAACCCGTTCGAGACCTTTGCCACCAACGTGGCGCTCGATCTGGCCTCGCCCGAGTGCTGCGGCTCGAGGAATGGCTGACCGACGCGCCCGGCTCGGCCTGTCCGGAGCGGATCAACATCCCGGCCGGGCCCTGGGTGCTGGTCGGCTACGGCCGTTTGGCCACGCGATCTCGGCGGTGCTGGACAATGCCGGCATCAGCTGGCGCGCGATCGACCTGAACGTCACCCAGGAGGAAGACGAACGATTGCTCACTAGCGCCAATTCCGAGTCGGCGCTGCGCGAGGCGGGCATCGAGCGGGCCGCGGTGCTGGTGGCCGGCACCGACAGCGATGCCACCAACCTGGGGGTGGTGACGCTGGCCCGCCGGGTGAACCCGGGGCTGATGGTGGTGATCCGCCAGAACAACATGGCCGACCAGGTCTTGATCGCCACCGCCCAGGCCAACCTGCAATTCGTGCAATCGGCGCTGATGGTCCACGAGTGCCTGCAGATCATCAAGACGCCGATGCTGGGCAAGTTCATCTCGTCTGTCCGGGCGCAAGGCGGCGAGCTCGCGGCGCGCACGATCCGGCTGATCCAGGAGCACCTGGGTAACGGCGCCCCACGCGCCTGGTCATTCAATTGCGACATCATGCAACCGGGCATGTTCGGCGCTTTCTACCAGGGCGGTGGCGATAAATTGTCGATCCGGCACCTGGGGCGCGATCCGGCCGATATCGAGGTGGCTCTGGAAGCGGTGCCGCTGATGCTCGAGCGCAAGGGCGAGCGCACGTTGTTGCCGGAAGAGCAAACCATCCTGCGGCCTGGCGATCAGTTACTGTTCGTGGGAACCGACCACGCGATGGCGCGTCAGCAGCAGTTCCTGCTCGAACCCGGGGCGGTCCAGTACGCCCGCACCGGCATCGAGCCGCCGCGTGGCTGGGTGTTCAAGCAATGGCGTCGCTTCAAGCGGCCGGTGCCCAAGAGGGCAGTTACAAATTGATACATTTCTTGGCGTTTTGCGCATGTCGGATCGCCCGGACAGGCGTTGAATGATCACGATCAACAAGACATGAGGGGCTTTCGATGAAAAGCGCTCGAGATTTTGACCACACGATGACCCCCGCCGTGCCGGTGGTTGCCCGGGGAGTCCGCGTTCTCGCCTTGCTGGTGTTGGCAGGTGGCGCGTTCTTTGCCAGCCAGCAGGCCGCCCATGCGCGCTCCGGCGACCAGGTGGTCGGCACCTTGCTCGGGGCCGGCGTCGGCGCCCTCGTGGGTCAGCAGTTCAACGGCCAGGATGGCGCGGTGATCGGCGGCATCGTCGGCGCGGTGGCCGGCTCGGCGATCGCCCGCGATTCGCATCGCCACCAGGTCCAGTATCAGTCGCCGGGGCACCCCTCCTATCGCCGCGGTCCGTCGCACGGGCACCGTCACGGGCACCGTCATTACCAGTCCGGCCCGCCGCCGCGGGTCGTGATTGCCCCGCCGCGTTATGCGGCGCCGGTCTACCATGCGCCGGTCTACCAGGCGCCGCCCCGGGTCATCTATCGCAATCCGCCGGTGCGCTTCGTGGAGCCGGGTTTCGCTTTCCAGCCCGGGCACCGGGCGGGCCACGGGGCCCGGCAGGCGCAGCGGGCCTATAACCGGGGCTTTCGTGACGGCGTCCGTTACGGCCAGTGGCATCGCTGAAACCGCGTGATCCCCAACGTTCTGAGCATTGCCGGCGTCGACCCCTCGGGCGGCGCCGGGGTTCTTGCCGACATCAAGGCTTTCTCGGCCCACCGGGCTTACGGCTGCGCCGTCATCACGGCGCTGACCGCCCAGAACACCCGGGCGGTCGACGGGGTCGTGCTCACCGACCCGGCGTTCGTGCGGGTTCAGATGCGCACGCTTTTCGCCGATGTGCGCATCGATGCGATCAAGATCGGCATGCTGGGCGATGCCCGGATCATCGAGGCGGTGGCTGACGAACTGGCCGGCCTGGACGAGTGTCCCCCGGTCGTGCTCGACCCCGTGATGGTGGCCAAGAGCGGCGATGCGCTGCTGGCGCCCGAGGCCGTGACGGCGCTGCGTGAGCGCCTGTTGCCGCTGGCCACGCTGATCACCCCCAATCTGCCCGAGGCCGGTATGTTGCTGGGCGAGGCGCCGCCCGAATCGATCGGCCAGATGCGCACCGCTTTGGCGCGGCTGCGCGAGGCGATGCCGGCGGGCGAGGGCCGCTGGGTGCTGCTCAAGGGGGGGCACCTGGCCGGCGACGATGCCCACGACCTGCTGGGCGATGGCCGCCGGCTGATCGAACTGAGCGAGCGGCGCATTGCCACCCGTCACACCCATGGCACCGGGTGCAGCCTGTCGGCGGCGATCGCGGCACTGCTGCCGCAGTCGGCCGATCTTCCCGAGGCGGTGCGGCTCGCCAAGGTCTGGCTTACCGGGGCAATCGCGCAGGCGGGGCAGTTGTCGGTCGGCGGCGGCCACGGGCCGGTCCACCACTTTCACGCGGCCTGGCGGCGCTAGCGCCCCATTCGTCAGCCATATCCAACGCCTTTGCCGATGCCGGTTGCCTGACGCGTCGCGAGCGGCCATGCTGCCGGGATTCTTCCGCGATCGCTGATTCCCCATGTTCGAACTGCTTGTGGCCTTGCCCATCCTGGTCAAGGCGCTGATCCTCGGCATTGTCGAGGGCCTGACCGAATTCCTGCCCATCTCCAGCACCGGCCACCTGATTCTCGCCGGCAGCCTGTTGGGCTTTCACGGGCCGTCGGCCAAGGTGTTCGACGTCGCCATCCAGACCGGCGCGATGCTGTCGGTGATCGTCTACTTTCGCAAACGAATCGGCACCGTGCGCGGGCTGTTCAGTGAGCGCAGCGCCCAGCAGTTCGCGCTGAACATCCTGATCGCGTTCATGCCGGCGGCGGTGGCTGGGCGTGTTGTTCGCAAGCAAGATCAAGGCCTACCTGTTCTACCCGGTCCCGGTGGCGATCGCGCTGATCGTCGGCGGCTTCATCATCATGGCGGTCGAGACGCGGCAGCGACGCCGGGCGACACCGGCGCAGATCGACGATGTCGACAAGCTGACCGGCGCCGATGCGCTCAAGCTGGGCATCGCGCAGGCCTTCGCGCTGATTCCGGCATGAGCCGATCGGGCACGACGATCATCGGCGGCATGTTGTTCGGCCTGTCCCGGCGGGCAGCGACCGAATTCTCGTTCCTACCTGGCAATCCCGACCTGATCGGCGCCGGGTCTACGACACCTGGAAGTATCGCGACCTGCTGTCCTGGGAAGACGTGCCGGTGTTCGCGGTGGGCACGATCGTCGCGTTCTTCAGCGCCTGGGCCTGCGTGGCCTGGCTGATCCGCTACGTGGCAAGCCGCGACTTCATGCCCTTCGCCTGGTACCGGATCGTCTTTGGCTGCGTGGTGCTTGTCACCGCCTATACGGGCATCGTCGACTGGGCTTCCGCCTGAACCACCGTAGATGATCTGCGCGATCGGTGGCCGATGCCACCCGATTCGCGGTTTCAAGTCTCGTCCAGGGTCGCCGTAGAAGCATGGAGGCGGCTGAGCAGAGGACGAGACAAGATCATGACGACGACAATCCTTATCGCAGGCTGCGCGCTTCTTTCGACCCTGCTGGCTGCCATCTGGATCGCGCGCACGCACTGGCACCTGATGTTGCACGGACTGGCGTGGGTGCTTGCCCGGGCGGTTTCCATGAAGACGGCAAGCCGTTCGGATGGCGTGGTCACTTTGCGCCTGTCCTACGCTGACTTGTCGCGCGTGACGTCGCAGCTGGATTCAGCCTACCGGGTATCGCGCAGCCAGCGTGAAGCGCTGGAAAACCTCGTACAGCAGCGCACCAACGATCTGGAGCACATCAAGCAGCGGTTGGAACTGGTGATCGAGACGATCTCGGATGGGCTCATCGTGATCCATGCCGACCAGACAATCGCCTCGCTCAATCCGGCTGCCTGCAAGATCTTCGGGTGTGGAGCGAACGATGCCACCCGGATGAGCGTGTCGCGCTTTCTTGGCTACGCGTTCAGCGGCCTGCCGACCACGGGCGCGCCGATCGAAACCAAGGCCCGCCGCTTCGATGGCACGCCGATCGAGATCGAATTGAGTCTTCGCGAGGCCGTTTTCTCGGGGGAGCGGATCAGGATTGCGACGGTGCGCGACATCTCGATGATCAAACGGGCGCGCAGCCTGCTGCAGCAACAGGCGCACATCATCAAGGAATCGCAGTCGTTCTTTTACGTCACCGATCGCGAGGGCCGCCTGGAATGGTGCAACCCACGTTTCGAGGAACTGACCGGCTACGCGTTCGAACAGGTCGCCGGCAAGCGCCTGAGCGAATTCCTGCCCGGCAAGGACACCGACGCGCAGGCCCTCCAACACCTGGTCCAGGCCGAGCAGACGATGCAGTCGTTTCGCACGGAGATCCTGCTCTACCACGCGAGTGGCCGGCCGTTCTGGGTCGATATCGATGCGCAGCCATTGGCCGATGCCGACAGCGAATCCCCCCGCTTCGTCGGCCTGGGGTCTGATATCACCGATCGGCGCTTCTCCGCGCAGATGCAGGTTGATTTCATCTCGATGGTCAGCCACGAGTTGCGCACGCCGCTGACCGTGATATCGGGCACGCTCGAGGCGCTGATCGCCGATTTCGCCGAGGATGCACCAGCCAACCGCCTGCCCGAGAAGATGGCCAGAACGCTCGTGGACATGGGGTCGCGCAACTGCGTCAAGCTGGCCAAACTGATCGACGATCTGCTGGACATCAACAAGATCGAGGGTGGGGCGATGCGCCTGCGGTGCCGTAAGGTCAACCTGGCCGAGGTGGTCAACGAGTCGCTCGAGACCGTCGAAGCACTGGCCAACGAGGCCGGGGTCTACATCCGGCGCACCGACGAAGAAGCGGCCGGCGTCGTCTTTGCCGACCCGGCCAGGCTGAACCAGGTGCTGCTGAACCTGCTGTCCAACGCCATCAAGTTCTCGCAGGCCGGTTCGCTGGTCGAGATCGGGGTCGTGGCGCGTGATGAGCGGGTCAGGGTGTCGGTCAGCGACCAGGGACGGGGCATTCCGGATGCCTTCCAGCCGATGATCTTTCAGAAGTTTTCGCGCGATGTCCATGTCGAGGCCTCGGGGACTGATGGCTTCGGGCTGGGCCTGTGCATTGCCAAGGGGCTGGTCGAGCAGATGGGCGGGACCCTGGATTTTCATTCGATCGAAGGCAAGGGCTCGTGCTTCTTCTTCGACCTGCCCGCCTTGGACGCTTCGCCGCAACCTGGGCCCGGTGCCGTTGCCCGGCCAGTGATGGCGCAGTCGCGATGAGCGTTCCGGGGCTCTGCGAGCCAATCGTGTCGTCAGGCCGGCGGGCAAGCCGATGCCATTGAGCGGTGGCTTTTTCCGGCAGCTGCCTGTCGATGCCGCGCTCGAAGAGCCGCCAGGCCAGAAGCGGGGCGCAGCCGTCACCGAGAAGCTCGCCTGGCTCGTGCTGATCGGCTCGCTGGCCCTGACCTTCCTGGCCTGGCTGGCCTCGAACCGTTACCTGGACGCCCAGGCCGAGCACGGCCTGAGCGTGAAACTCGAACAGGCGGACAACGCCATCCGCCAGCGGATGTCGCACTACGAGCAGATCCTGCGCTCCGGGGGCGGCGCTGTTTCGGGCCTCGCATCATGTATCGCGCGCCGAGTGGCGGGCGTTCATCGATGCCATGGACCTGCGCGCCACCTACCCGGGCACGCAGGGAATCGGGGTCAGCGTGCCGATCGCGCCCGGCGAGCTTGCCGAGCACGAAAGGTCGGTGCGATCGGAAGGGTTTCCCGGTTACGCGATCCACCCGGCCGGTGAGCGCGATACCTACCATTCGATCATCTACCTCGAGCCCTTCGATTGGCGCAACCGGCGTGCGTTCGGCTACGACATGTCGTCCGAGGTCATCCGGCGCAGCGCGATGCAGGAGGCGATCGACACCGGTCGGCCGGTGCTGTCGCTCAGCGTCAGGCTGGTGCAGGAGACCGACACCGATATCCAGTCCGGGCTGTTGTTCTACATGCCGATGTACTCGGGACCGATGAACGCCGACGCGTCGGCGCAGGCACGCAGGTCGGCCTTCACCGGCATGGTCTACGCGGTGCTGCGGGTCGAAGACCTGATGTCGGGGGTGCTGGGGCCGAACTGGGAGGACACGGGCCTGGAGATCTTCGAGCCCAGGAGCGATGCGTCTGACCAGCGACCGCTGTTCACCCTGAGCCGCGCCGCGGGTGAGCTGTCCGAACGACGGTTCACCGAAGGGGCGTTGCCGCTGTATGGCCGGCTTTGGCGGCTGCGGGTGTCGACGCCCCGGCTCGCCTGGTGGGAGAGCCGACGCTGGCTGAGCACGGCCATCGGCGTCGCCGGTACGCTGGTCATCGGTCTGCTGGGCGTCATCGTGTCCATCCTGTCGCGGCATCGGCGCCAGTTCCAGCGCAAGGCACATTCACTGTCGGCCGAAATCGTGGCACGCGAGATCTTCTTCTCGAAGTTCCTGGAGTCGATGGACGACGCGATGCTGATCGTCGACGAAGCGGGCCGGGTGATCTATGCCAATGCCGCGTTGTGCCGTCTATTCGGCTATGACGGTGATGAGCTGATCGGCGAACAGGTCGAGCGCCTGGTTCCGCTGGCGCACCGTGCCCGGCACGGCGCGCTGCGCTCGGCCTACCAGGCGTCGTCGGCGGGCGACGCCGCGGACTACGCGATGAACGGCGACCGCGAGGTCATGGCGCGCAGCAGCCAGGGCGAGGAGATCCCCGTGTCGGTGGCGCTGACCTCGGTCGAGACCAGGGGCCACCTGCTGGTGATGGCGACCGTGCGCGACCTGCGCCCCGCCAAGGCGAGACGCGAGGAGATCGAACGCTACACCAGCGATCTGAAGCGCTCCAACGATGATCTGCGCCGCTTCGCCCACGCAGCCTCGCATGACCTGAAGGCGCCATTGCGCGCGATGGACAACCTCGTGAGCTGGATCATCAAGGATGCCCGCGATGTGCTTCCCGACGCGTCCAAACGGCACCTGGATCTGCTCAAGAGCCGGGCCGAACGGCTCGAGAGGCTGCTGGACGACCTGCTCAGCTACAGCAAGGCCACCGGCCGTGAGATGGCCCCCGAGCGGGTCGATCTGCGGGTGCTGGTCGACGAAGTGGTGCAGTTGCGCTGCATCGCGCCGTCCTACCGGATTCAGAACGATGGGGCGCCGCTGCACCTGGAGACCCACCGGGTGCCGTTGAACCAGATCCTGCTCAATCTGGTGGGCAACGCAGTCAAGCACCATGACCGGCCCGGCGGACAGATCCGCGTGTCGTGGCGTCTGCTCGAAGAGAAGCTGGTGCGCTTCGAAGTCGCCGACGACGGGCCCGGCATCGCGCCCGAGTATCGCGAGAAGGTGTTCGAGATGTACACGACGCTGAGGGCCCGCGACGATCACGATTCGAGCGGCATCGGTCTGGCGCTGGTGCGCAAGCTGGTGATCCAGCAAGGGGGCAGCGTGTGGCTCGAATCGGTCGGCGAGCGGGGTACGCGCTGTGTATTCACCTGGCCGGTGCAGCAGGCCCGGTTGATGGCGGATTGCGACGATGCCGACGGGCGGCCCGCAATCACGGAAAAGGAGGCGACGTAGACATGGAGCAGTCGGTGACGATTCTGGTCGTCGATGATGACGAGGTCGATCGCGAGGCAATCATCCGGGCGCTGACCGAGTCGCAGATCGCCAACCCGGTCGTCACGGCCCGCGATGGCATCGAGGCGCTGGAGTGCCTGCGCGGCGCGCCGGGCAGGCCGGCGATCGAGAAACCGTTGATGGTGTTGCTCGACCTGAACATGCCGCGAATGAACGGAGTCGAGTTCCTGCAGGCACTGCGCAGCACCCAGGGTTTGGAGAACACCATCGTGTTCGTGCTGTCGACCTCGGAAGCGGAAGAAGACATGCTTCAGGCCTACCGCCTGCATGTTTCGGGCTATATCGCCAAGGCCAATGCCGCGCGCGACTTCGCGTTGCTGGCCCAGTTGCTCGACGTGTACTGGCGCCTGGTGGAGTTTCCGCCCTGAGCCGTTGATCGGCTTGGCGTCAGCAGCGCTCGAAAATCAGGTCGCGTACCTCGTGTCCCAGTCGCAGGCCCCGCGCCTCGAACTTGGTCAGCGGACGGGTGTCGGGTCGCGGGTGGTATACCGTCGGCCCGGTTGCGTAGCGCGGCGCAGCCGGTCAGCACCTGCAGCATCTGTTCGGCGTACGGCATCCAGTCGGTGGCGCAGTGCAGGTAGCCGCCAGGGGCCAGCCGGCTGCTGAGCAGTTCGACGAATGGCGGCTGGATCGAGCGGCGCTTGTGATGGCGCTTCTTGGGCCAGGGTCGGGGAAAAAGATGTGTGCCCCGGCCAGCATCGGGCGCGATCATCGATTGCAACACCTCGACCGCGTCATGGGACACCACCCGCAGGTTTCATACAGGCCCCATCGTCTCGATGCGCCGTAGCAGCGATCCACGCCGGTAGATGGAACCTTTGATGCCCAGGTAGTTCAACTGCGGATTGGCCTGGGCGATCGTCGCGGTGGTTTTCGCCCATCCCACAACCGATTTCGATGATCACCGGGTGATCGTTGCCGAACAGGGCCGCCAGGTCGATGATCGATCGCTGGAACGGCAGTCCGTGCACCGGCCGCAACTGTTCCAGCGCGGCGCGCTGGCTGCTGCTCGGGTGGCCCTGACGGGTCCCGAACGAGCGGATATGGGGAGCAGGCGTCTGTTCGATCACGATCCGATCCAGGCCACCGGTTGGCGAAGACGGTACCGCCGAGTAGAGCTTGCGCGGCATCCGTCCGGCGAGGAAGGCCTCACGGCCGGCCTCGACGCCCTTGCGCATCGCGCCGGCCGCCAGCACCGGCTGACGGGCAGCGGCCACCGCGGTGTTCATCAGCACGCCCGCACAACCCATCTCCATTGCGATCGCGGCATCGGACGCGGTGCCCACCCGGCATCGACGATCACCGGCACCTTGGCCTGGTCCAGGATCAGGCGCAGGTTCCACGGATTGAGGATGCCCATCCCCGAGCCGATCAGCGAGGCCAGCGGCATGACGGCCACCGCGCCCAGATCCTCGAGCATCCGCGCCTGGATCGGATCGTCGCTACCGTAGACCATGACCTCGAAGCCTTCGGCGACCAGCGTCTCGGTGGCCTTGAGGGTCTCGGGCATGTTCGGAAACAGCGTGGCCTGGTCGCCCAGCACCTCGAGCTTGACCAGCGTGTGGTCGTCGAGCAGCTCGCGCGCCAGGCGCAGCGTACGCACCGCTTCGTCGGCGCTGTAGCAGCCGGCGGTGTTGGGCAGCAGCGTGAAGCGGTCGGGCGGCACGTGATCGAGCAGGTTCGGTTGCGACGCATCCTGGCCGATGTTGGTGCGCCGGATCGCCACGGTGACGATCTGGGCGCCGCTGGCATCGATGGCCTGGCGGGTCTGCTCGAAGGATTCGTACTTGCCGGTGCCGATCAGCAGCCGGGATTGGAACTCGTGCCTGCCGACACGCCAGGAATCCGTTTGCATCATCAACTCGGATAGGAGGGTGGATAGGGCAGGGGTCGGGGCGCTGACGCCAGCCGGGGCTCAAGCCGCCCACGACCGCCGCGACGATCTCGAGCGCGTCGCCCGCCGCCAGCGGCGTGCCGGCATGCTGGGAACGGGGCACGATCGCCCCGTTGCGCTCGACCGACAACCCGCTTGCCGGCCAGGCCGAGCTGATCGATCAGCGTGGCGACGGTATCCCCGGGGGCCGCCGTGCCGGGTCTTGCCATTGACGTGGATTTCGAGCATCCGGGGATTTTCCCATATTTCATCCGGCCCGGGCCGTGGCACGCTGCCGCGCGGGGAGCCTGCTGGCCGCGGACTGGTAAGATCGTTCATAATAGTGAACATCAGTTCACAAGTGTGAACGGCGGTCTGATCCGTCGCCCGAACCCGTCTGCCATCTTTCGATTCCGTCCGACATGTCCGCCGTCAAGAGTGCCGTGCGCACGCTGCGGGTCCTGGGCTCTTTGCCCAGGCGCGGCGCCCGCTCGCGCTGACCGAGGTCGCGCGGCTGCTGCCTTCGCCCAAGTCGAGCTGTCTGGCGCTGCTGAGCACGCTTTGCGAGCGCGGTTACCTGTACCGGGTCGGCAGCGAGGCGCAGTATTACCCGACACGCCGCTGGCTGGGGCACGCGCTGCAGGTCGCCGAACACGACCCGGTGGCCAGCGGCATCCGCGCCGCGCTTGAGCAGTTGCGCGAGGCCAGCGGCGAAACCACGATCGATGCGGTGCTGGCCGGCCAGCGGTCGATCTACCTCGATGTGCTCGAGTCCCGCGAGATGGTCCGTTACACCGCCCAGGTCGGTGATGCACGGCCGCTTGCGCGTCTGCATCGGGTAGGGCGCAACTGGCAATGCTGGCGCCCGACGAGCGCCAGGCCCTGATCCGCGGCTTGCCGCTGACCACGCCCACCCGTCGCCACCGGGTCAGCCGGCGCGACCTCGAGCAGGTGATCGAGCTCGAGCAGGCGCGCGGCTGGTCGGTCAACCTGGGCGAGTTCCGGGCCGATGTCGTCTCGATCGCCGCCGGCTTTCGCTGGCACGGCAGCGTGCACGCGCTGGTCATTGCCGCGCCGCAGGGCCGGGTCCAGGCGCGGGTGAACCGCCTGGGACAGGCCTTGCACGAGATGGCGGCATCGCTGGCCTCGTGATGACCGATCTTTCCGTTGACGCCTTACCCTGACTTCCTACCGGAGCCCTCGTGACCGACCCGACCCCTACCGGACCGCTGTCCGGCTACCGCATCATCGACATGACCACGGTGCTGGCCGGACCGTTTGCCACCCAGATCGCCGGCGACTACGGCGCCGACGTGGTCAAGATCGAACCTCCGGAGGGTGACGTGATGCGCCTCGGTGGCGCCAAGCGCCACGAGCAGATGGGCCCGCTGTACCTGCATGCAAACCGCAACAAGCGCAGCGTCGTGCTCGATGTGAAGCAGCCCGCCGCCCGGGAGGCGGTGTTGCGGCTGGCGCAGGGCGCCGATGCCTTCGTGCACAACATCCGCCCGGCAGCAATGGCCAGGCTCGGCCTCTCCTACGACGACCTGAAGGCCGTCAATCCCGGCATCGTCTATCTCAATCTCGTGGGCTACGGGCACAAGGGCCCGTATGCCGGCAAACCGGCCTACGACGACCTGATTCAAGGGGTCGGCGGCATCGCCGGGGCCTTCACGATGATCGAGGGCCAGGAGCCGCGATTCGTGCCCGCGGTGATCGCCGACCGGTTGTCGGGCCTGAACGCGGCCCATGCGCTGATCGCGGCGCTGCTGCATCGCGAGCGCACCGGGCAGGGGCAGATGGTCGAGGTGCCGATGTTCGAATCGGTGGTCCAGGTGATGCTGGGCGACAACCTGGGCGGGCTGAGCTTCGATCCGCCGGCGGGACCGCCCGGCTACAACCGGCTGACCACCCCGAATCGGCGGCCGTACAAGACCCGCGATGGCTACATCTGTGTGCTGATCTACACCGACCGCCACTGGCAGAGCTTCTTCAAGGCGATCGGCAGACCCGAGATCTGGCGCGATGATCCGCGCTTTGCCGACCAGGTAACCCGCACCCGGCACTACGACGAGGCCTACGGCATGGTGGCCGACTTCCTGCTCGAGCGCGGCACCGCCGAATGGCTGGAACTACTGACGGCGAACGACCTGCCGGCGGTGCCGATGAGCCGCATCGAAGATTTGCAGCACGATGCGCACCTGTTGCAGTCGGGCATGCTCGAAACGATCGAGCATCCGACCGAGGGCCGGATCCGGCAGATCCGCCCGCCTGCGTATTTCTCGGCCTCGCCGACCTC